>NZ_JBIWPL010000004.1:276674-387198 GCF_044768255.1 Kitasatospora sp. NPDC101157
TGCCTACCCGGTCCACGGGGGGGCGCACGGGGCGCGCGTTCGCGCTCCAGGGGGGGGCCCCCCCCTCGCCGTTGAACCGCCGCGCGCCGCCCCCCCCCGGCACCCCGGGGGGCGCCCGTCGCGCTCTGCCGAAACCTCTCGCGAACTACTGCCCGCTGCCGACCAGTTCCTTCTCGTCCGTCACGGCCTCGCGCCGGTTGCGCACCATCGAGGAGGCCAGGGCCAGCCCGATGAAGGCGACGCCGATCAGCCCGGTGACGATCTCCGGGATGTGGTACTTGATCCCGACCAGCAGGATCACCGCCAGCGCGCCGATCGCGTAGTGGGCGCCGTGCTCCAGGTAGACGTAGTCGTCCAGGGTGCCCTTGCGGACCAGGAAGACGGTCAGCGAGCGGATGTACATCGCGCCGATGCCGAGGCCCAGGGTGATCTGGAAGATGTCGCTGGAGATCGCGAAGGCGCCGACGACGCCGTCGAAGGAGAACGAGGCGTCCAGCACTTCCAGGTAGAGGAACAGGAAGAAGGCGGCCTTGCCGGCCACCTGGACGACCGACTTGCCGGACTTCTCCGCCTCCTCCTCGCGCTCGGCCTCCTCCTCCAGACCCGATTCGAAGATCGAGGAGAGGCCGCCGACCACGAGGTAGGTGATCATGCCGAGCACACCTGCCAGCAGAACGGTTTCAGCGTGCTCCGCCGCGAAGAAGCGCGAGGCGAGCACCAGCGCGATCAGGGCGACGACGACGGAGAGGGCGTCCAGCTTGCCGACCTTCTCCAGCGGGCGCTCCAGCCAGCCCAGCCAGTTGTGCTCCTTCTCCTCGAACACGAAGTCCAGGAAGATCATGAGCAGGAAGACGCCACCGAAGGCCGCGATGGCCGGGTTGGCCGCCTCCAGGTACTGGCCGTAGGTCAGGCCGTTGTGGGTCTTGTCCGAGTGCAGGGCGAGGTCGATGACCGTCGCCGGGTTGAGCTTCGCGGTGAGGCCCACGACCAGCAGCGGGAAGACCAGCCGCATCCCGAAGACGGCGATCAGCACACCGACCGTCAGGAAGATCTTCTGCCAGTACGGGTTCATCCGCTTCAACACCGTGGCGTTGACCACGGCGTTGTCGAAGGACAGGGAGATCTCCAGGATGGAGAGGATCAGCACGATGCCGAAGCCTTGGGCTCCCCAGAGCAGTCCGGCCGCGATCAGGCCTACTGCGGTGATCGCGAATGACCAGCCGAATGTGCGGAGGAACACGGGAGTTGGCTACCTTTCGGGTTCTGGCCGTGCCGGGGGCGGCCTGGTCCCGAGGCGCCCGACCGGGCCGGGCCCGGTCAGGTCACCCCCGCACTGCCCTCTGTTCTCATGATCGTGATCGTTGATCGTTGACCGTTGATCGGGTGCGATAAGTCCGATTTACGCCCTCACTGTACGTTGACGCCGAAGTCGAGAGCGATTCCGCGCAGGCCGGAGGCATAGCCCTGGCCCACCGCGCGGAACTTCCACTCACCCGCGTAGCGGTACAGCTCCCCGAAGATCATCGCGGTCTCGCTGGACGCGTCCTCGGACAGGTCGTAGCGCGCGATCTCCTGGCCGTCGACGGAGTTGACGACCCGGATGTAGGCGTTGCGGACCTGTCCGAAGTTCTGCAGCCGGGCCTCGGCCTCGTAGATCGAGACCGCGAAGACCACCTTGTCCGCCTGGGCCGGGACCAGCTCCAGGTTGACCAGGACCAGCTCGTCGTCACCCGTGTCGTCGCCGCCCACGAGGTTGTCGCCCTGGTGCTCCACCGAGCCCTCGGGGCTCTTGAGGTTGTTGTAGAAGACGAAGTACTCGTCGCCGAGCACCCGTCCGCCACCACAGATCAGGGCGCTCGCGTCGAGGTCGAACGGTGCGCCCGTGGTCGAACGGGCGGACCAGCCGAGGCCGATCTGGACCTGCGTCAGGTTCGGCGCGGCCTTGGTGAGCGAGACGTTCCCGCCCTTGGCGAGCGTGACCACCATGGTGTTCTTCCTCCCTTGCTTCTCCCGGGGCGCCTTACAGGTGTAGTCCCCCGCAGCCCCGGCCGGCCCGCTTCGGCCGGCTGAACTTCCTGAACTCACATCCTCGCAGCGCGGCGGACCCTGACGAAGCCAGGCCGGCCCCGGACCCCCGACGGGGCGGCCCCGGACCCCCGACGGGGCGGCCCCGGACCTCCGACGAAGCCGGGGCGGCCCCGGACCGCGAGAGGTCCGGGGCCGCCCCGGGTGATCCGGCGCAGAACCCTTGCGCCGCAGGAGGACTCAGACGTTGACGCCGAAGTCCTGGGCGATGCCGCGCAGGCCGGAGGCGTAACCCTGGCCGATGGCGCGGAACTTCCACTCGGCGCCGTTGCGGTACAGCTCGCCGAAGACCATCGCGGTCTCGGTGGAGGCGTCCTCGGACAGGTCGTAGCGCGCGAGCTCCGCGTTGTTCTCCTGGTTCACCACCCGGATGAACGCGTTGCGCACCTGGCCGAAGTTCTGGCCCCGGTTCTCGGCGTCGTAGATCGACACCGGGAAGACGATCTTCTGCACGTCCGCCGGGACGCCGGCCAGGTTGACCTTGATCGCCTCGTCGTCGCCCTCACCCTCACCCGTCCGGTTGTCACCGGTGTGCTCCACGGAGCCGTCCGGGCTCTTCAGGTTGTTGAAGAAGACGAAGTTGCCGTCCGAACCGACCTTGCCCTGCTCGTTGCAGAGCAGCGCGCTGGCGTCCAGGTCGAAGTCCGTCCCGGTGGTGGTCCGGACGTCCCAGCCCAGGCCGACCACGACGGCCTGGAGCCCGGGGGCCTCCTTGGTGAGCGAGACGTTTCCGCCCTTGCTGAGGCTGACTCCCACGTGTCCTCCAAGAATCGGGAGGCACCGGCCGGTGCCCCCGGTGGTGCGGTTCGGGGGCGCCGTCCGCCGAGAACGGATGTACGCCCCACTCCGCCAACGGCCCGAGCGTAGTACCGGGTTCCCGCACGCACGCCCGAACGGGTGACGCGGACGCGTCGCACCGGCCCCGCGGGGCGGTCCGCGCGGGCCTCAGAGGCCGGCCAGGACCTTCAGGTACTCCTGCTCGTCCCGGGCCTCCGGGAGCCCGTTCACGACGCTCCAGCGCACCGTGCCGGCCCTGTCGATCACGAAGGTGCCGCGCAGCGGGCAGCCCTTCTCCTCGTCCAGGACGCCGTACGCCCGGGCGACCGCACCGTGCGGCCAGAAGTCGGCCAGCAGCGGGAACTCCAGGCCCTCCCGGTCGGCGAACACCCGCTGGCCGAACTGCGAGTCGCAGGAGACGCCGAGCACCTGGACGTCGTCGTTCTGCAGCCCGGCCAGCTCGCGCTGGATCGCGCCCAGCTCGCCGGTGCACACGCCGGTGAAGGCGAACGGGTAGAAGACCAGCACGACGTGCTTGCGGCCGCGGAAGTCGGCCAGCCGGACCGTCTCACCGTGCTGGGTGCGGAGTTCGAAGTCCGGAGCCGGGGTGCCGACCTCGATGGCCATGAGCGGGACCTTTCTGACGCGACCGGGCCGCGCGGCGGGCACGGCAGCCGCCATCCTCGCATCCGTTCACCCGCGTTGGGCCGAACGGATGACCCGCTCCGCCGGGCGGGCCCGTTCCTTCCGCCCTGAGCGAACGCACGAGCGGACCCGGGAGACACCCGGACCCGCACCGCGCCGCCCCGGGGAGGTGCGCCGCGGAACGCCCGGGAAATGCGCCGGGCCCCGCCGGAGGAGACCTCCGGCGGGGCCCGGCACGGGGCTCGGGGACCCGCTCAGCGCTGCTTGGACTGCTTCGTCGCCGACTTGGTCGCCAGGCGGGTCGCCGCCCAGTCCTTGGCGATCGCGATCGAGCTGGTCTGCGAGAGGCCCGCGGTCTTCGCCGCGTCCGCGATGTCGGAGGCCTCGATGTGGCCGTCCCGCCCGGTCTTGGGCGTCAGCAGCCAGATCAGGCCGCCCTCGGCCAGGTACTCCAGGGCGTCGACGAGGGCGTCGGTGAGGTCCCCGTCGTCGTCGCGGTGCCACAGCAGGACGGCGTCCGCGACGTCGTCGTAGTCCTCGTCGACGAGATCCGTCCCGGTGATCTCCTCGATGCCCTCGCGGAGATCCTGGTCAGTGTCGTCGTCGTACCCCAGCTCCTGGACGATCTGGCCCTCTTCGAAGCCGAGACGGGTCGCCGGGTTGGACTTGTCCGCGGGGTCCGCGGTCGCGCTCACGGGAATAACCTCCAGTATTCGGCTCGGCGTCCATGCCGAGGCTGTGGCCGTAGTCCACACGGGCGCGGCGGTTCGCGCAAGTACCCGACCGCCGATCCCCTCCAAAGGTTGACGTGTCACAGCGGGACACGCCGGTCGAGGTGTCGGGAATCACACCGATTTGCCCTTCTCTGCGTGGGACAAGGATGCTTCAGGTGGTCCCGGCCCACAGGCCGTACGTGTGCCCGAGATGCGAACGGCATTCGGGGTCCGCGCATGCGCGGGCGTAGAGTCTCCTGTTGGCCCTCACCCCGGCCACCCGCCATCGGGTGGACGGGACACCAGGTCGGACCACCTCTTTTCGTAACACCCGGGGGTGTTCGGAGCGGACGAAGACGCCCGCGACGCGCGCCACCAAGCCGCTCCGCCCACCAGGCGGAACGGTTACCGATCGGTAGAGATGACGGATCTCCGAGCGCGGTAGCACGATGGAGGCGGCGCGACACACCTCAGTTTCGACCGACAGTGAAGGAACAGCGTGGCTTCCGGATCCGATCGCAACCCGATCATCATTGGCGGCCTTCCGAGTCAGGTCCCGGACTTCGATCCCGAGGAGACCGCGGAATGGCTGGAGTCGCTCGATGCGGCCATCGACGAGCGGGGGCGTGAGCGTGCCCGTTACCTGATGCTGCGGCTGATCGAGCGCGCCCGCGAGAAGCGTGTCGCCGTGCCCGAGATGCGCAGCACGGACTACGTCAACACCATCGCGACCAAGGACGAGCCCTTCTTCCCCGGCAACGAGGAGATCGAGCGCAAGATCCTCAACGCGACCCGCTGGAACGCGGCCGTGATGGTCTCCCGGGCGCAGCGCCCGGGCATCGGCGTCGGTGGCCACATCGCCACCTTCGCCTCCTCCGCGTCGCTGTACGACGTGGGCTTCAACTACTTCTTCCGCGGCAAGGACGCCGAGGGCGAGTCCGGCGACCAGGTCTTCTTCCAGGGCCACGCCTCCCCCGGCATCTACGCCCGCGCCTTCCTGCTGGACCGACTCACCGAGCAGCAGCTCGACGCGTTCCGCCAGGAGAAGTCGAAGGCCCCGTACGGCCTGTCCAGCTACCCGCACCCGCGGCTGATGCCGGACTTCTGGGAGTTCCCGACCGTCTCGATGGGCCTCGGCCCGCTCGGCGCGATCTACCAGGCCCGGATGAACCGCTACCTGGAGCACCGGGGCATCAAGGACACCTCCGACTCGCACGTCTACGCCTTCCTCGGCGACGGCGAGATGGACGAGCCCGAGTCGCTGGGGCAGCTCTCGCTGGCCGCCCGCGAGGGCCTGGACAACCTGACCTTCGTGGTCAACTGCAACCTCCAGCGCCTCGACGGCCCGGTCCGCGGCAACGGCAAGATCATCCAGGAGCTGGAGTCCCAGTTCCGGGGCGCCGGCTGGAACGTGATCAAGCTCATCTGGGACCGCAGCTGGGACCCGCTGCTCGCGCAGGACCGCGACGGCGTCCTGGTGAACAAGATGAACACCACGCCGGACGGCCAGTTCCAGACCTACGCCACCGAGACCGGCGACTACATCCGCGAGCACTTCTTCGGCGGCGACCTGCGCCTGCGCGCCATGGTCGAGAACATGACCGACCAGCAGATCCAGCACCTTGGTCGCGGCGGCCACGACCACAAGAAGATCTACGCGGCGTTCAAGGCGGCCCGTGAGCACAAGGGCCAGCCGACGGTGATCCTGGCCCAGACGGTCAAGGGCTGGACGCTGGGCCCCAACTTCGAGGGCCGCAACGCCACCCACCAGATGAAGAAGCTGACGGTCGACGACCTGAAGCGCTTCCGCGACCGGCTGCACCTGCCGATCACCGACAAGCAGCTGGACGAGGGCTACCCGCCCTACTACCACCCGGGCCGGAACTCGGAAGAGATCCAGTACATGCACGACCGCCGCCAGGGCCTCGGCGGCTTCGTGCCGACCCGCAAGGTGCGTCCGCGCCAGCTGACGCTGCCCGGCGACGACGCGTACAAGGCGGTCAAGAAGGGTTCCGGCAACCAGACCATCGCCACCACCATGGCGTTCGTCCGGCTGCTCAAGGACCTCATGCGGGACAAGGGCATCGGCAACCGCTTCGTGCCGATCGCCCCGGACGAGTACCGCACCTTCGGCATGGACTCGCTGTTCCCGTCGGCGAAGATCTACAACCCGATGGGCCAGACCTACGAGTCGGTCGACCGCGACCTGCTGCTGGCCTACAAGGAGTCGCCGACCGGCCAGATGCTGCACGACGGCATCTCCGAGGCCGGCTGCACCGCTTCGCTGATCGCCGCCGGTTCGTCCTACGCGACCCACGGCGAGCCGCTGATCCCGGTGTACGTCTTCTACTCGATGTTCGGGTTCCAGCGCACCGGTGACCAGTTCTGGCAGATGGCCGACCAGCTGGCCCGCGGCTTCGTGCTCGGCGCCACCGCCGGTCGCACCACCCTGACCGGTGAGGGCCTGCAGCACGCCGACGGCCACTCGCACCTGCTGGCCTCCACCAACCCCGGCGTCGTCGCGTACGACCCGGCGTACGGCTTCGAGATCGCGCACATCGTCCAGGACGGTCTGCGCCGGATGTACGGCTCCACGGCCGAGCACCCGCACGGCGAGGACGTGTTCTACTACCTCACCGTCTACAACGAGCCGATCAAGATGCCGGCCGAGCCCGAGAACGTGGACGTCGAGGGCATCCTCAAGGGTCTGCACAGGTACGCGCCGGGCACCGCCGGCCAGATCCCGGCCCAGATCCTCGCCTCCGGCGTGGCCGTGCCGTGGGCCCTGGAGGCCCAGCGCATCCTCGCCGAGGAGTGGAACGTCAAGGCCGACGTCTGGTCCGCGACCTCCTGGAACGAGCTGCGCCGCGACGCGGTGGAGGCCGAGGAGTTCAACCTGCTGCACCCCGAGGAGCAGCAGCGCGTGCCGTACGTCACCCAGAAGCTCCAGGGCGCCGAGGGACCGGTCGTCGCGGTGTCCGACTGGATGCGCGCCGTTCCGGACCAGATCGCCCGCTGGGTGCCGGGCCAGTACCAGTCGCTGGGCGCCGACGGCTTCGGCTTCGCCGACACCCGTGGCGCGGCCCGTCGCTTCTTCCACATCGACGCCCAGTCGATCGTGCTGGGGGTGCTCACCGAGCTCGCCAAGCAGGGCAAGGTGGAGCGCTCGGTGCTGAAGGACGCGATCGACCGCTACCAGCTGCTGGACGTGGCCGCGGCCGACCCGGGTGCCGCCGGCGGCGACGCCTGACCACCCGCTGACGCCTGAAAGGGCCGGACCCCCGGGGTCCGGCCCTTTCGGCTTGCTCCGCCCGGGCGGATCAGATGTGCACGGCCGGCCCCGCGTCGGTCTCGCCGCGGCGGGTCAGCAGGGCGAGCAGGGCGGCGGCGAAGGCCACCACGGCGGCGACCGCGAAGGCCAGCGACATCCCGCTGACGAAGGACTGGTGCACGGCGCCCGCCATCGCGTCCACCGCCTGCTGGGGCATGCCGGGCTGGGCGGGCGGGGCGATGCCCAGCTGGGCGCCCTGCTTGAGGAGGTCGGCCTGCGGGCCCTCGACCGGCGGCAGGCCGGCCTTGGCCCAGTTGCCGGGCAGCACGTCGCCGACCTCGGCGGCCATCAGGGCGCCCAGCACGGCGGTGCCGAGGCTGCCGCCGACCTGCATCGCGGCCTGCTGGAGGCCGCCGGCCACGCCGGACAGCTCCAGCGGGGCGTTGCCGACGATCACCTCGGTGGCGCCGACCATGACCGGGCTGATGCCGAGGCCCATCAGGACGAACCAGAGCGACATCACCCCGGTGCCGGAGCCGGTGTCCAGGGTGGACATCCCGAACATCGCGGCGGTGGTGATCAGCATCCCGGCCATGATCGGGATGCGCGGGCCGAGCTTGCCGATCGCGATGCCGGCCAGCGGCGAACCGACGATCATCATGCCGGTCATCGGCAGCAGGTGGACGCCGGCGTCGACCGGCTTCATCCCGTGCACGTTCTGCAGGTAGAAGGTCACGAAGAAGATCGCGCCGAAGAACGCGAAGGCCATCAGCACCATCAGCAGCACGCCCGCCGACAGCGGCACCGAGCGGAACAGGCTGAGCGGGACCAGCGGCTCCTTCGCCCGGCCCTGCCAGAGCGCGAAGAGCACCATCAGCACCACGGCGCCGCCCAGGAACAGCAGCGTCCGCCCGTCGCCCCAGCCCCACTCGGGCGCCTTGATGATGCCGAAGACCAGGGCGAACATCCCGGCCGAGAGCAGTCCGATGCCCGGCAGGTCGAAGGACCTGGCGGCGTTCTCGGCCCGCACGTCGCGCAGGATCCACAGGCCGAGGGCGAGCGCGATCAGACCGACCGGGATGTTGATGAAGAACACCGACTCCCAGCTGACGTGCTCGACCAGCAGGCCGCCGACGATCGGACCGGCCGCGGTGGAGGCACCGATCACCCCGCCCCAGATGCCGATCGCCATGTTGAGCCGCTCGGCCGGGAAGGCCCCGCGCAGCAAACCGAGTGCGGCCGGCTGGAGCAGCGCACCGAACAGGCCCTGGAGTACCCGGAAGGCGATCACGGTCTGGATGTTGCCCGCGAAGCCGATCGCGGCCGAGGTGGCGGCGAAGCCGACCGCGCCGACCAGGAAGGTGGTCTTGTGGCCGAAGCGGTCGCCGATCTTGCCCGCGGTGATCAGGAAGACGGCGAGCGCCAGCAGGTAGCCGCTGGTGACCCACTGGATCTCCGAGGGCGCGGCCCCCAGCTTCTCCTGGATCACCGGGTTGGCGATGGCGACGATGGTGCCGTCCAGGGCGACCATCATGACGCCGACCGCAACGGTCAGCAGGGTGAGCCAGGGGTGCCCCTTGAGCCCTCCCCCGGACGACGGATTCGGCGGCGGTGCGTCCGCCTCGGAGTTCTTGACGACGGACTGACTCATCTGGGCCCTCCGGTGGCCGTGACAGAGACCGGACATGACGGTGGCGCTGCGACGACCCACCCGTCCCCACGAGTGCCCGGCCGACGAGCGCCACTCCGGGCAGATTATGTCAGCTACTGACATTCGGCAAACAGTGACTTCTGACCTGCACTGACATTTGTCAGGCGGCTAAGGTTGTCCTCCCACCCCTCGCCCCAGCGCCCCCGGAAGGCCCCCGCCATGGCCGCTCGCACCCCCCACCCCGTCGGTACCGCGGAGGACCTCGGCCGGGCCCCCGGCCTGCGGGAGCGCAAGAAGCAGCAGACCCGGGACGCCCTGGTGCAGGCCGCCCACGCGCTCTTCCTCGGGCAGGGCTTCGCCCGGACGACCGTCGACGAGATCGCCTCCGCCGTCGACGTCTCGCAGCGCACCTTCTTCCGGTACTTCGCCAACAAGGACGAGGTCGCCCTCGCCGTGATGGCCGACGCCGAGGACTACTTCATCCACTGCCTGCGCCACCGCCCGGCCGAGGAGACCCCGCTCCAGGCCCTGCGCGCCTCGATCGTCAAGGCCTGGCGCGACCTCGGGAACGCCCGGACCTCCGGCCCCGGCTCGATCAGCAGCGCCCTCGAACTGCTGCGGATCATCGAGGAGACGCCGGCGCTGCTCGCCGCCCACCTGCGCCGGGTCACCGAACAGGAGCGGCTGGTCGTCCAGGTGCTCGCCGAGCGCGAAGGGCTGGACCCGGCCCGGGACCTTCGCCCGGTCGTGCTCGCCGCCGTCTTCGGCAGCCTGCTGCGCGCCGCCCACCTGTCCTGGACCGCCGAACAGGAACCGGCCGGGCCCGAGGGCATGGTCGTGGTCATCGAGCGCTACTTCGACCAGCTCGGCCCCGCCCTGGCCGGGCACTGGCGGCCGTAGTCCCCGCTGTCATACCGGAGTATCACCCAGCACCCCGCGAGCCCCCGGAAGTTCGGGCTCCAGTCCGACGCCCCGCACCGGCCCACCCTCCTAGGCTGGCCCGCGATGAAGACGCTCACCACCGCCGACGCCCGCGGGTTCGCCATGCGCCAACTGCGCGTCCTGCGGCACCACCTGACCACTCCGAGCGACGACCACACCCCGCTGCTCGGGGACTCCCGCAGGCCCTGGGTCCGCCGACTCCCCTACATCGTCGCGGTCATCCTCCAGGCCGTCCTGATCCCCACCGGAATCGCCAACCTGGTCAACTTCTACGGCCTCGTCCTGCCGGTCGCCGCCGCACTCACCGTCAGCCAGACCACCCCGCTGTTCCTGGCCATCACCCGGCCGCTGGCCGCCTGGTGGATCAGCGCCGCCACGCTGGTCACCACCGCCGCCATCACCGCCCGGCACCACCAGGTCGAGGGCAGCTGGCCGTGGACGGCGCCGATGATCCTCTCCTATCTCTTCCTGCTGCTCGCCCTCGGGCTGCGCGAGCGACGGGCCACCGTGATCGCGGTCTGGGTGGCCACCTTCCTGCTCACCGTGCTCACCACCACCCTCGGCCTGCCCCGGGCCGGTGACGGCACCACCGTGCTGCTGATCGCGCTCAGCGGCGCCGTCCTGCTGCTCGGCTGGGCCGTCCGGGATCGCACGGTCGCCCGCCGGCTGCTCACCGAGCAGGAGCAGATCAGCGAGGTGGAGCGCGAGCGGCGCACCCTGCTGGAGGAACGCGCCCGGATCGCCCGGGAGTTGCACGACGTGGTGGCCCACCACATGTCGGTGATCGCGGTGCAGGCCGCCAGCGCGCCGTACCGGATCGAGGGCGTTCCGGCCGACGCCGCCGAGGAGTTCACGGCGATCGCCGGCACCGCGCGCGAGTCGCTGGCCGAGATGCGCCGACTGCTCGGCGTGCTGCGCAGCGAGGAGTCCGCGGGGGAGACGGCCCCGCAGCCGGGGGTCGGCCAACTCGCCCAGCTGGTCGAGACGGTGGGGCGGGCCGGGGTGCCCGCCGAGCTGACCGTGGACGAAGGGCTGGCCGAACGGGTGCCGCAGGCCGTCGGCCTCTCCGCGTACCGGATCGTCCAGGAGGCGCTGGCCAACGTGGTCCGGCACGCCCCGGGCGCGCGGACCTGGGTGTCACTGTCGGCGGACGGCCCGGAACTGCGGCTCACCGTGGTCAACGCGGCCCCGCCGCAGCGCACCGAGTCGCTGGAGGCCTCGGTCGAGGGCACCGGTCACGGTCTGGTCGGAATGCGGGAACGCGTCCGGCTGGTCGATGGCAGGCTGGACACCGGCCCGCTGCCGGACGGCGGCTTCAAGGTGGCCGCCGTCCTGCCCCTCGACCTGCCTCTGGAGAAACCCGCATGACCATCCGCGTGATCATCGTCGACGACCAGGCCATGGTGCGGGCCGGCTTCGCCGCCCTGCTCAACGCCCAGAGCGACATCGACGTGGTGGGGGACGCGGCGGACGGCGCCCAGGCCCTGGAGGTCACCGGGCGCACCCACCCGGACGTGGTGCTGATGGACGTCCGGATGCCCGTCATGGACGGCCTGGAGGCCGCCCGGAAGCTGCTCGACCCCGCCGTCCCGGGTGCGCACCGCCCCAAGGTGCTGATGCTGACCACCTTCGACGTGGACGACTACGTGTACGAAGCCCTGCGCGCCGGGGCCAGCGGCTTCCTGCTCAAGGACGCCCCGCCCGCCGACCTGATCGCCGCGGTCCGGGTGGTCGCGGCCGGCGAGGCGCTGCTCGCCCCCTCCGTCACCCGCCGGCTGATCGCGGACTTCGCCCGCAACCGGCCCGCCAAGCGCCGCGACCCCAAGCTGCGGCTCAACGGCCTGACCCCGCGCGAGACCGAGGTGCTGGAACTGATCGCCCGGGGCCTGTCCAACCAGGAGATCGCCGCCCAGCTGGTGCTGGCCGAACAGACCGTCAAGACCCACATCGGGCGCATCCTCGGCAAGCTCGACCTGCGCGACCGGGCGCAGGCCGTGGTGCTGGCGTACGAGTCGGGGCTGGTGACCCCCGGCGAATAAGGGGGGATATCCCCCTCATACCCGGGTAGCACCCGGGAGTTGGCCCCGCGGTGTGACGTCCGCGGGGCCGTCGCGTTCCTACCTTCCTCCCCGTCGGCAACCGAATCCGGTCGCCGGCCCAACGGGCAAGGGAGAGCAGGGACATGCGCAGGTTCCGGACCAGGCGGGCGATCGCCGCCACCGCGGTGGCACTGGCGGCCGTACTCGGCGCGGGCGGCTGGGCCGCCGACACCCAGACCGCCGTCACCGGTCCGCCGCCCGGCAGCGCCGCCTGGACCGCCGACACCGCGCTCGGCCTCCACCCGCCCGACCCGGCCGTCGGCACACCGGCCCAAGTCGCCTCCTTCTTCGCCGGGTTGACGCCCGCGCAACAGGACACCCTGGCTGCCCGGCACCCCCTGGTGGTCGGCAACCTGGACGGCGCCCCGGTCCGGCTCCGGTACCGCGCCAACACCCTGGCGCTCACCGCCGAACGCACCCGGGAACTCGCCCGGGCCACCGACCCGGCCCTCACCCCGCAGGACCAGCAGGCCGCCCGCACCCGCGCCGAGCGCTACCGCACCCTGCTGGACGGCGACCGGCAGATCCTCGCCTTCGACCCGCGCGGCCGCGGCCAGGTCGCCGAGGTGTTCGGCGACCTCGCCACCGCCGCCCGCACCGCCGTGATCGTCCCCGGCTCGGACATCGACCTGCTGACCTTCGACCGCGCCACCGACCCGTACGGCACCCCGGCCGGCATGGCCCGCGCCCTGCGGCAGGCCACCGACGGGGGGACGGCGGTGATCGCCTGGGCCGGCTACACCACCCCGGTCGGCGTCGGCGTCGACGCCGCCACCGAGGACCTCGCCCGGGCCGGCGCCGCCCGCCTCACCCGGCTGCTCGACGGACTCGCCGTCAGCACCCGTCCGCAGGCGCCGCCCACGGTGTTCTGCCACAGCTACGGCTCGGTGGTCTGCGGCCTGGCCCGCCCCACCCCGGCCCTCGCCTCCGCCCTGGTGGTGCTCGGCTCGCCCGGCATGGGCGTCGGCTCGGCCGCCGACCTCGACCCGGGCGTCCCGCTCTGGGCCACCACCCGCAACGGCTCCGACTGGATCGGCAACGTGCCCAACGTCCGGCTGTTCGGCCTCGGCCACGGCACCGACCCGACCGACCCGGGCTTCGGCGCCCGCCCGCTGCCCTCCACCGGATCCCACGGCCACACCGGCTACTTCACCCCCGGCACTGCCTCGCTCGCCGCCTACGCCGCCATCGCCCTCGGGCGCTGAGCGCCCTCCGGCACCCGAACCGCTCTCCGCCCCGACACCCGCACCGGAAGGAGCACCGCCATGGCCCACCCGCTCGCCACCCTGCGCCGCGCCGCCGAGAAGGTCGACGCCAGGACCCCCGTGACCCGCGACCGCGCCCTGGACGGGCTGCGCGCCCTCGCCCTGCTCTCCGTCCCCATCGGCCACTGGATGCTCGGCGGCCTGACCCTCTCCTCCGACGGCGCCCTGCACAACGCCAGCCCGCTCTCCTCGCTCGGCTTCTTCGCCCCGGTCAGCTGGGTGCTCCAGATGCTCGGGGTGTTCTTCCTGGTCGGCGGCCACTCCTCGGTCCGTTCGCTGGAACGGGCCCGGGAGAAGGGCCTGACCTACGGCAGTTGGCTGCGGGCCCGGACCGTCCGGCTGCTGCGGCCGGTGCTCGGGGTGACGGCGGTGTGGGCGCTGATGATCCCGCTGCTGCCCCGGCTCGGCGTGCCCGCCGACACCCTGCGCACCGGCGCGACGCTGGTGGTGCAGCCGCTCTGGTACATCGGGGTGTACCTGGCGCTGACCGCGCTCACCCCGCTCTGCGTGGCCTTCGGGCGCCGGCTCGGCCTGTGGTCGGCGGGCCTGCTGGTGGCCTCGGTCGCGGCGGTCGACCTGCTGCGGTACGGGCCGTGGGCCGAGGCGGTGCCGTCCTGGGTCGGGCTGCTGAACCTGCTGCCGGGCTGGATGTTCGGCTACCAGCTGGGCGTGCTGTGGGCGCGGGGCAGCCTCGGCCGTCCTGCGGCCCGGGCCCTGCTGCTCGGCGGCGGCGCGCTGTTCGCGGTGCTGCTGGTCGTGTTCCACTACCCGGCCAGCATGGTGGGCGTGCCGGGCGCCGAGCGGACCAACTCGCACCCGCCGTCCCTGCTGGTGCTCGCCCTGGCGGCGGTGCAGTGCGGCGCCGCGGTGCTGCTGCGGGAGCGGCTGGGCCGGCTGCTGAGCCGCCGTCCGCTGCTCTGGCTGCCGGTGGTGGTGGTCAACCTGTCGGCGATGACGATCTTCTGCTGGCACCAGAGCGCGATGCTCGCGGTGGCGGTGCCCGGTGCGGCCGGCCTCGGCGCCCTGCCCGGGCTGACCACCGCGCCGGACTCGCTCGGCTGGGTCGCCGCCCGACTGGCCCTGCTGCCGCTGTTCGGCGCCGCCCTGGTGGCGATCGGCTGGGTCACCCGGCGCTTCGACGGCCCCTGGACGGGCATCTCCCGGGCCGGCAAGGCACTGGCCGGTGGCGCGGCGGCGCTCTTCGCGGCGTACGCGCTGGGGATGGTGTGACGCACGCCGTCGACCACGGCACGAGAGGGGCGCGGACCAGCCGGTCCGCGCCCCCGGTGCGCCACCGCCCGCACCGAGGACGCGCTGTCGGCACTCTGCTCTAACCTGCCGTCATGGTGACGTTCGACGAGTTCCGCGCGATGGCCCTGGCCCTGCCGGAGGCCGCCCAGGAGCCGACCTGGGGCATCGAGACCCTGCGGGTCCGCGGCAAGGTCTTCGCGATGGGCGCGCCCGACGGCGACAGCGTCACCGTCAAGGCCTCGCACGAGGACCAGGCCGAGCTGATCGCCGCCGAGCCCGAGGTGTTCTCCTTCGCCCGGTACGTCGGGCGGCACGGCTGGGTGAGCGTCCGGCTGGACCTGGTCGACCCGGAGGAGCTGCACGACCTGCTCACCGAGGCCTGGCGGAGGACGGCCCCGCGGCGATCGGTCCGCGAATTCGACGCCCGGTCCTCCACTTAGCACCCTCCGAAGGGCCACACGAGGACGCCGCCAGGACACGCGTGGTTCATGTGATCCATCCCACAGTTTAGGCGGGTCCGTCACCCTCTCGTGACCTCTACGCTTGCGCAGGGAAGTTCAGCAGTCCAATCGCACCCTCCGGGCACCGCCCGAGAAACGGTGACGGGCCCGAGGGAGTTGGTGCGGTGCGCAAGCGTCGACGCTGGAAGCGGGTACTGATCGGGGCGTTCGCGGGTTGTGCCGTGCTCGCCGACGCCGGCGCCTCGGCGGCCGCGGCAGCGGTCTCCTCCGAGCAGTTGGCGATCTCCACGCCCCCGGCCGGCAGCGCCGCCTGGGTGCAGGACCACTCCTTCGGCCGCTCCCTGCCCGACCCGGCCACCACCAGCCCGGCCGACGCCGCCGCCTTCTTCGCCTCGCTCGCCCCCACCGAGCTGGACCGGCTGATCAAGCAGTACCCCCTGGTCGTCGGCAACTACGACGGCGCCCCGCTGGACCTGCGCTACCGGGCCAACCGCATCGCCCTGGCCGACGAACGCGACGCCGCCCGGGTCCGCGCGGCCGACCGGAAGCTGGACGCCGACACCCGCGCGCTGGCCGTCTCCCGCGCCAACGACGTCGACCACCTGCTCGCCCCCGGCCGGCAGATCCTCGCCTTCGACCCCCGCGGCCGCGGCCTGGTCACCGAGGTCTGGGGCGACCTCGCCGATGCCGAGCGGATCTCCGTGATCGTCCCCGGCTCGGACGCCGACCTCGGCCACTTCGACCAGACGGCCGAGCCGTTGCGCGGAGCCGCCGGCATGGCCCGCGCCCTGTACGCCGAGGAGCAGCGCCAGGCCCCGGGCACCCGCACCGCCGTGATCGCCTGGACCGGGTACGTCACCCCCTCCGGCCTCGGCCCGGACGCGGCCACCTCCCGGCTCGCCGACGTGGCCGCACCCCGGCTGCAGCGCCTGCTGGCCGGCCTCAAGGAGACCACCCGGCCGGACGCGCCCCCGGCGCTGCTCTGCCACTCCTACGGCTCGGTGGTCTGCGGCACCGCCGGCCCGAAGATCCCGCGCGCGGCCGCCTCGCCGTCCGACACCTCGGGCATCACCGACATGATGGTGTTCGGCAGCCCCGGCATGGGCGTCCAGTCCGCCGGCGATCTCGGCGGCGGCGTGCACGTGTGGGCCACCCGCAACCCCAGCGACTGGATCGGCAACGTCCCGTTCCTGGAGGTCGGCAAGCTCGGCCACGGCGCCGACCCGACCGGCAGCGGCTTCGGCGCCGAGCAGATCTCCTCCGCCCGGGCCTCCGGCCACAACGGGTACTTCACCGACGGCACCGACAGCCTGCACAACTTCGCGGCCATCTCCCTCGGGGACTACGGCGACGTGGTCCGGGCTCAGCCCAACTCCTGAGGCACCTCGTCCTGGTAGAGCCGCAGGGCCTCCGCCGCCGCCCGGGCCAGCTCGCGCCGGGCGGCCTGCGGGGCCAGCACCTCGGCGTCCGCGCCGAAGGCCAGCAGTGAGCGGACGGCCGCCGCGGCCGGGAAGGCCAGCGCCAGCTCGACCCACTCCTCGGCCGGGCCGGCCCCCGGGTCCGGCGGCTGCGCCGTGACCCGGCCGCCGTGGATGCGCAGGAACATGTCCAGCCGCCCGCGCCGGACCCGCACCCGCACCGGTACCTCCTTCGGCAGCCGCTCGACCTGCTCGCGCAGCGCCGCCCACACCTCGCCGAGCGCCACCCCGGCCCGGCGGCGCACCGTCTCCTCCGTGGTCTCGGCGGTCAGCACCCGGTCGACCCGGAACAGCCGCGGCTCACCGTGCAGATCGGCCACCAGGTACCAGACCGCGGCCTTGTTCACCAGGCCGTACGGGTCGACGGTGTACTCCACCGGCGCGGGCGTGCCGCTGTGCCGGTAGCGCAGCCGCAGCCGCCGGTCGGCGAAAACGGCGTACTGCAGCTCACCCAGGTCCGGCCCGGCGGCGGCGCCCGCCTGGGAGTTCTGCATCCAGCGGGCCGGGTCGACCAGGATGCGCTCG
The DNA here is from genome assembly GCF_044768255.1 of Kitasatospora sp. NPDC101157. Taxonomy (NCBI): domain Bacteria; kingdom Bacillati; phylum Actinomycetota; class Actinomycetes; order Kitasatosporales; family Streptomycetaceae; genus Kitasatospora; species Kitasatospora sp. NPDC101157. The sequence goes on from NZ_JBIWPL010000004.1 coordinate 293,838, forward strand.
CTGACCCGCTCGGCGGCCGGGCGGTGCGGGGCGGGCAGCGCCGCCATCACCTTGCGCAGCGCCGAGCCGAGCGCGCCGTCCAGCCCGAGGTCGCTGTGCGCGCCCTGGGCGGAGAGCACGAACAGCGCCCGGGCCTCGTCGGCGGTCAGCCCGGTGACGTCGGTGCGGTAGCCGGGCAGCAGGTTGATGCCGCCGTGCCGGCCGCGTTCGGTGAACACCGGCACCCCGGCGGCGGACAGCGACTCGACGTCCCGGTAGATGGTGCGGACGGACACCTCCAGCCGTTCGGCCAGTTCGGTGGCGGGCACCCGGCCGCGGGTCTGGAGCAGGAGCAGGATCGAGAGCAGGCGGTCGGCCTTCATGACACCAGGTTCCCAGAAATCCTGACGGCCGTTGTCAGGTTTTACTGGGAGATTGCGTTCCGGGCCCGCAAGGGCGACCCGAACCACCGCACCGCACAAGGGAGCTGACCACACATGAGCGCCGTCCAGGACGCCCGCCCGCAGTACCAGACCGCCCTCGCCCAGCTGGACCGGCTGTTCGCCACCGTCACGCCCGCCGACCTCGACCGGCCCACTCCCTGCGAGGAGTACACGCTGCGTCAGCTGATGAACCACGTGATCGGCGGCATCCACCGCTTCGCGTACATGGGCGAGGGAGGTCACGCCGAGGACGTCGTGGCCGCCATCGACGACCCGTCGGACGACGGCTGGACCGCCGTGCTGGACCGGGCCCGCGCCCGGGTGACCGCCGCCTGGGCCGACGACAGCAAGCTGGGCCGCCCGACCTTCGCCCCCTGGGGCGAGGTGCCCGGAGCGGTCGCGGTCGGCGGCTACGTGATGGAACTCGCCACCCACTGCTGGGACATCGCCACCGCCCTCGACAAGGGCTTCGTGCTGGACGACGGGGTGGCCCGCACCGCGCTGGCCGTCGCCGAGCTGGTCCTGCCGCCGGAGAGCCGGGTCGAGGGCGTCCCGTTCGGCCCGGTGCGGCCGGTCGCCGAGGACGCCGACGTCCACACCCGGCTGGCCGCCTGGACGGGCCGCAAGGTCTGAACGACCCGGGGCCCGGGGGCGGGGGGGGGGCGCCCCCCCCCCCCCCCCCCCCCCAACCCCCCCCCCCCCCCGGGGGGGGGGGGGGGGGGGGCCCCCCGGCCCCCCCCCCCCGGGGGGGGGGGGGGGGGGGGCCCCCCCCCCCCGGCCCCCGCGGCATTACTCCCGCCCGACCGAGGTGTTGCGCATGTCCGCGTAGCGGTCGCCCGCCACCTGACCGGCCAGCGTCTCCAGCAGCGCCAGCTCCTCGGCGCTCAGCCGCAGGGTCGCCGCGGCGGTGTTCTCGGCCAGCCGGCTGCGCTTGCGGGTGCCCGGGATCGGCACCACGGTCAGCCCGTGCACCTCGGCCCGCTGGTGCACCCAGGCCAGCGCGACCTGGGCGAGCGTCGCCTCGTGGGCCTCGGCGATCTTCCGCATCGGGGTGAGGAGTTCGCCGTTGGCGACGGCGTTCTCACCGGTGTACCGCGGGTGGGTGCGGCGGAAGTCGTCCGGCGCCAGCGTCGCGGCGTCCTGGAACGCGCCGGTCAGGAAGCCGCGCCCGAGCGGCGAGTACGGCACGAAGGCGACACCCAGCTCGGCCGCGGCCGGCACCGCCGAGCGCTCGACGTCACGGGCGAACACCGACCACTCGGACTGCACCGCGGCGATCGGGTGGACGGCGTGCGCCTCGCGCAGCTCGGCCCCGGTCACCTCGGACAGGCCCAGGTGGCGCACCTTGCCGGCCCGGACCAACTCGGCCATGGCCCCGACCGATTCGGCCAGCGGCACGTCCGGGTTGCGGCGGTGCATGTAGTAGAGGTCGATCACGTCCACGCCGAGGCGGCGCAGCGACCCCTCGACGGCGGTGCGGATGTACTCCGGGTCGTTGCGGATGGCGCGCTTGGTCGGGTCGGCCGGGTCGCGCTCGATGGCGAACTTGGTGGCGAGCACCACCTTGTCCCGGTTGGCCCGGACGAACGGGCCGATGAACTCCTCGTTGCGGCCGGCACCGTACATGTCCGCGGTGTCGAACAGCGTGACACCGGCCTCCAGCGCGGCGTCCAGTGTGGCGAGCGCCTCGTCGGAGTCGGTCGGGCCGTAGAACTCGCTCATGCCCATGCAGCCGAGGCCCTGGATGCCCACCAGCGGGCCGTCGGTGCCGAGGGGGGCGGTGGGAAGGAGGGGGTGGGTCATGCGCTCTGCTCTTCCTCTGCTCGGTAGTACTGGCATTGGACCGGGGCGCCGGTGGCGTCGACGATCCTCCCGGCGTAGAGATCGATCTTGTGGTCGAGGACGGACAGGGTGGCCTGGAGGTCGACGATCCTCTGCCGGACCTCCTCGCGCTGCGCCTCCAGCAGCTGTCGGCGCTCGACGTAGGTCTGCTCGCCGCGGCGGACCATGTCGACGTACTTGAGCATGTCCGCCACCGACATCCCGGTCAGCCGCAGCCGGCCCAGGAAGGCCAGCCGGTGCAGGTCCCCGTCGCTGTAGCGGCGCTGGCCGCCGACCGCGCGGTCGACCGGGTCGAGCAGGCCGATCCGCTCGTACCAGCGCAGGGTGTGGGCGGTAAGCCCGCTGGCCGCCGCGACCTCGCTGATGGTGTGCCGGGCGGTCCGGTCCGGATCGCCGACCGGGTGGTTGAACACCTCGGCGCAGCTGCGCAGACCGGCCCGGGCACGCGCGGGTGTGGCCATGATCGATTCCCCCTGTCCTGTGACGAGCACGACGCTACCGAGTTGGAGTGCACTCCAGGCAAGCCGCGCAGCCGGGTGGCCCCACCACCCCTCTCCGGCCCCGGCTAGCATCGACCGCATGGAGAGCTTGCGGATGATCGAGAACTGGCCCGTGCCCCACGCCGCCGCGGCGGTCGTCCGGGGGTCGGACGGCGCGGTGCTGGGCGCCCACGGGCCCCAGCAGCACCTCTTCCCGCTGGCCTCGGTGACCAAGCTGCTCACCTCCTATGCGGCACTGGTCGCCCTGGAGGAGGGCGTGTTCGAGCTGGACGACCCGGCCGGCCCGCCCGGCTCGACCGTCCGCCACCTGCTCGCCCACACCTCGGGCCTCGGCTTCGACGAGCACCGGCCGTTCGCCGAGCCCGGCAAGCGCCGGCTCTACTCCAACGCCGGTTTCGACGTGCTCGCCCTGACCCTGGCCGAAGCCGCCGGGATCGCCTTCCACCAGTACGTGGCCGAGGCGGTGTTCGAGCCGCTGGGCATGCACGACACCCTGATCAACACGGCGAGCAAGTCCCCGGCCGGCGCCGGCGGCCTGTCCACGGCGGCCGACCTCACCCGGTTCGCCGCCGAACTCCAGTCCCCGAAGCTGCTGGACCCGTCGACCGTCCGGCGGGCCACCCGCGAGGTCGCCTTCCCGGGCACCGGCGGCGTGCTGCCCGGCTACGGCCACCAGCGCCCGAACGACTGGGGCCTCGGCTTCGAGATCCGCGACGGCAAGAGCCCGCACTGGACCGGCACCGCCAACTCCCCCGGGACCTTCGGCCACTTCGGCCAGTCCGGCACCTTCCTCTGGGTCGACCCCGAGGCCGGCGTGGCCTGCCTCACGCTCACCGACCGGGACTTCGGCCCCTGGTCGGTCGACGCCTGGCCGCCGCTGTCCGACGCCGTCCTGGCCGAGCTCGGCAGCTGACGGCCCGAGGGCCTGTCCAGCGGATCGTGCCGGGCGCGCGACGCCGGACGGGCCCTAGCCGTACGAGACCGGCGAGTGCATCTCCCACAGCAGGAGTTCGGCGCCGGTGTCGCCCGCCGTCGGGTCGGCGAAGGCGTCCCCGGTGATCCGCACGCTGTCGCCGGGCACCATCGAACGGCCGCCGCCCTTGGGCCCGGGGACCGTCCGGTACCCCAGTGAGCCGGCCGTCAGGTGCGCGTACCGCCACGGCGCCCCGGGCAGCTGCGGCAGCGGCTGCCACGGGCCGGCGGCGGCCAGCCAGAGCGCGGCGTCGCGGCGTCGCAGCCGCAGGGCGTCCGTCCCGGCGTCCCGCTCCAGCCCGGAGGCCAACAGCGTCAACCCGCCGTCCGCCGGTTCCACCCCGCGCAGCCCGTACCCGGGGGCGACGTCGAACTCGTCCGGCTGCAGCCACATCTGGACGAAGCGCACCGGCCCGGTGGCGCCGCCGACGTTGCGCTCGGTGTGGGTGACCCCGGAGCCCGCGCTGAGGTGCTGGATCATCCCCGGGCGCACCACGCCGCTGTGGCCGTGCGAGTCCCGGTGGGCCAGCGCGCCCTCCAGCACCCAGGTGAGGATCTCGGTGTCCCGGTGCTTGTGCTCCTCGAACCCGGCACCGGGGGCGAGGAGTTCCTCGTTGCACGCGAGCAGCGCGCCGAAGTGGGTGTTCTTCGGGTCGTAGTGGCCGGAGAAGGAGAACGCGTGTCGGGTCTCGATGCCCTCGGCGGGGGTGGAGCGGTAGCGCTCGCCGGCGCGGCGCAGGTCGGCGCGGGGGCGTTCAGGGGCGTCGGTCACGCCCCTCACCGTAACCGCTGCGACCGGGACCACCGCGCCCCGGCGCCGGGGGGTGTGCACGAGCAGTCACTCGCGTGAGGCAGTCTTGTCCTTGTGCCAGCCGCTTCCTCGAACCCCAAGAGCGAACCCAGTCCCGCAGCCGAACCCACCGGGAAGAGCCCCGCTCCCCGGGCCGGCCGCGACCGCCCCGGCCGCCCGGCGCCCCGCCTGACGGCGCAGGAGCGCAGAAACGCCGCCGAGCGGGCCGAGCGCCGGGCGGCGACCCTCAAGCGGCTGGAGAAGTCCTCGGGGAAGCTGGCCACCGCCGCGATCGCGCGGATGGACGACCAACTCGGCTGGTACCGGCGGATGCCGCCGGAGCACCGCTCCTGGATCGGCCTGGTCGCCCAGGCCGGCATCGCCGCCTTCACCGAGTGGTACCGCCACCCCGAGGCCGCCCGGGCGATCTCCACCGACGTCTTCGGCACCGCCCCGCGCGAGCTGACCAGGGCGATCACGCTGCGCCAGACCGTCGAGCTGATCCGCACCACGATCGAGGTGATGGAGGAGGCCATCGAGGAGGTGGCCGCCCCCGGCGACGAGGCGGACATGCGCGAGTCCGTGCTGGTGTACGCCCGGGAGATCGCCTTCGCCACCGCCCAGGTGTACGCCCAGGCGGCCGAGGCGCGCGGCGCCTGGGACGCCCGACTGGAAGCACTGGTGGTCAACTCCCTGCTGTCCGGCGACGCCGACGAGGGCGTGCTGTCCCGCGCCGCCGCGCTCGGCTGGGGGCAGCCCAGCCAGGTGCGGGTGGTGATGGGCAGCGCCCCGGACGGCGACAGCGAGCTGGTGGTCGAGGCGATCCGCCGAGCCGCCCGGTACGCCAAGCTGAACGTGCTGACCGGGGTGCTGGGCAAGCGCCTGGTGGTCGTGGTCGGCGGCGACAAGGAGCCGGTGCACGCCGCCCGGGCGCTGATCGGCCAGTTCGCGCCGGGCCCGGTGGTGATCGGCCCGACCGTGCCGGACCTGCTCTCGGCGACCCGCTCGGCGCACGCCGCCGCAGCCGGCCTGCGCGCCTGCGCCGCCTGGCCGGACGCCCCGCGCCCCGTGCTCGCCGACGACCTGCTGCCCGAACGGGCGCTGGCCGGGGATCAGGCCGCCCGCCGCCAGTTGGTGGAGGAGATCTACACACCACTGGACGAAGCCGGCTCCGCCCTGCTGGAGACGCTGAGCGTCTACCTGGAGCAGGCGTCCTCGCTGGAGGGTGCGGCCCGGATGCTCTTCGTGCACCCCAACACGGTGCGCTACCGGCTACGACGTGTGACCGACGTCACGGGGTACGCCCCCTCCGACGTACGTTCGGCATTCACCCTGCGGATCGCACTTGCCCTCGGCCGGCTGACCTCCGCCGCCGAGCCCGGTCGGGCCGGGGTGTAGGGACCATACAATCCCGGATGGTTTTCTTCGTTACCGTCGCCTACCCGCCCCTGGGCGCCTGGCGAGAGAGGGTTGAACCGTGCTCGTAATCGTCGCCCCTGGACAGGGTGCCCAGTCCCCCGGTTTCCTCAGCTCCTGGCTGGAGCTCGACGGTGTCGCCGACCGCCTGCGCGGCTGGTCGGAGGTCGCCGGGCTCGACCTGGTGCACGCCGGCACCGAGGCGTCCGCCGAGGAGATCAAGGACACCGCCGTCGCCCAGCCGCTGCTGGTCGCGGCCGGTCTGGTGACCGCCCGTGAGCTGTTCCCGGACGAGGCGGACGCCCGCAAGCTGGTCGGCGCCGTCGCCGGCCACAGCGTCGGCGAGATCACCGCCGCGGCCGGTGCCGGGGTGCTCAGCGCCCACGACGCGCTCGCCTTCGTCCGTGAGCGCGGCCGGGCCATGGCCGAGGCCGCCACCGTCACCGAGACCGGCATGACCGCCGTGCTCGGCGGCGACCCGGAGGCCGTCGCGGCCAAGCTGGCCGAGCACGGCCTGACCGCGGCCAACAACAACGGCGGCGGCCAGATCGTCGCGGCCGGCACGCTGGCCCAGCTGGAGGCGCTGAAGGCGGACCCGCCGGCCGGCGCCAAGCTGATCGCCCTCAAGGTCGCCGGTGCCTTCCACACCGAGCACATGGCCCCCGGCGTCGAGCGGCTGGCCACGCTGGCCCCCAGCCTGACCGTCGCCGACCCGCAGGTCCGCTACGTGTCCAACAAGGACGGCGGGGTCGTCGACTCCGGCGCCGAGGTGCTGGCGCGCCTGGTGTCGCAGGTCTCCAACCCGGTCCGCTGGGACCTCTGCATGGAGACCCTCGGCCGGCTGGGCGCGACCGCCGTGATCGAGCTGTCCCCCGCGGGCACGCTCACCGGGCTGCTCAAGCGCAACCTCAAGGGTGTGGCCACGCTCGCCCTGAAGACCCCGGCCGATCTGGACAAGGCCCGCGAGCTCGTCGCCGAGCACGGCGGTCAGGACCAGGAGGAGCAGGCATGACCAAGCCGCAGATCCGCCCCGCCACCGGCGCGCAGTACTCCCGCATCCACGGCGTCGGCGGCTACCGTCCGGTCCGGGTCATCCCCAACTCCGAGGTCCTGGAGTGGATCGACTCCTCGGACGAGTGGATCCGCACCCGCAGCGGGATCGCCGAGCGCCGCTGGGCGGGCCCGGAGGAGAGCGTCGCCGAGATGTCGGTGCAGGCCGCCGGCAAGGCCATCGCCCAGGCGGGCATCGCTCCCGAGCAGATCGGCGGCGTGATCGTCTCGACCGTCTCGCACCTCAAGCAGACCCCCGCGATCGCCACCGAGATCGCCCAGCGGCTCGGCTGCGGCACCGCCCCGGCCTTCGACATCTCGGCCGCCTGCGCCGGCTTCGGCTACGGCCTGGGCCTGGCCGACGGCATGGTCCGCGGCGGCAGCGCCGAGTACGTGCTGGTGATCGGGGTCGAGCGGCTCAGCGACCTGACCGACAAGTCGGACCGTTCGACCGCCTTCATCTTCGGCGACGGCGCCGGCGCCGCGATCGTCGGCCCGTCGGACACGCCCGGCATCGGCAAGCTGATCTGGGGGTCGGACGGCTCGCAGGCCGACGTCATCAGCCAGACCGAGGCCTGGGACACCGCCTTCGCCAAGCCCGACGCCATCAACGGCCAGGGTGAGGAGCAGAAGTGGCCGGCCCTGCGGATGGACGGCCAGCCGGTCTTCCGCTGGGCGGTGTGGGAGATGGCCAAGGTGGCCCAGCAGGCGCTGGACGCCGCCGGGGTCACCGCCGACCAGCTCGGCGCCTTCATCCCGCACCAGGCCAACATGCGGATCACCGACGCCATGATCAAGGCGCTCAAGCTGCCGGCGTCGGTGCCGGTCGCCCGTGACATCGCCGAGACCGGCAACACCTCCGCCGCCTCCATCCCGCTGGCGATGGAACGCATGCTGGAGTCCGGCGAGGCCCACAGCGGCGACCTCGCGCTGATCATCGGGTTCGGGGCGGGTCTCGTCTACGCCGCGGCAGTCGTTACGCTCCCCTAGGCGCGTTTCGCCCCATCCATCCACAAGCCCGTGTTCGGCCGACGGTCGGACACGTTCAACACCGAAGAGGAGCAGCCAGTATGGCTACGCAGAACGAGGTCCAGGAAGGTCTCGCCGAGATCGTCAACGAGATCGCCGGCATCCCGGTCGAGGACGTCCAGCTGGACAAGTCCTTCACCGACGACCTGGACGTCGACTCGCTGTCCATGGTCGAGGTCGTCGTGGCCGCCGAGGAGCGCTTCGACGTCAAGATCCCGGACGACGAGGTCAAGAACCTCAAGACCGTCGGCGACGCGGTGAACTACATCCTCACCAACGCCGCCGCCTGAGCGATCGACTCGTTCGAGTCGCCCAGTCCGTCCGGCGTGAACCACGCCTCGGACGGCTGACCCGTCGGTCCAGCTCCCCCGAGCCAGGCCGACCCGCCGGCCGGGACGCCCCACCGGGCGCCCGGCCGGGCCCTTCTTCGGCTCGCCGCCGACCTCGCACGAACGTGAAAGAAGAGAAACCAGTGACCGCTGAGAACCGAGCCGTGGTCGTCACGGGTATCGGCGCCTTCACGCCGCTGGGCGGCGACGCCGCCACGACCTGGGAGAACCTGGTCGCCGGGCGCTCCGGCGTGGCGGCCCTGACCGAGGAGTGGGCCCAGGACCTGCCGGTCCGGATCGCCGCGCGCACCGCCGTCGAACCGGGCGAGATCCTGCCCCGCCCGCTGGCCCGCAAGCTGGACCGCTCCGCGCAGTTCGCGCTGATCGCCGCCCGCGAGGCCTGGTCCGACGCGGGCTTCGAGACCCCGGCCACCGACGAGTCCTCCAAGCTCGCCCCCGAGCGCCTGGGCGCCGTGATCGCCTCCGGCATCGGCGGCGTCACCACCCTCCTCGACCAGTACGACGTGCTGAAGGAGAAGGGCGCCCGCAAGGTCTCCCCGCACACCGTCCCGATGCTGATGCCCAACTCCCCGGCGGCCAACGTCGGCCTGGAGGTCGGCGCCCGCGCGGGCGTGCACACCCCCGTCTCCGCCTGCGCCTCCGGCGCCGAGGCGATCGGCTACGCGATCGAGATGATCCGCAGCGGCCGCGCCGACGTCGTGGTGGCCGGTGGCACCGAGGCGGCGATCCACCCGCTGCCGATCGCGGCGTTCGCCAACATGATGGCGATGTCCAAGAACAACGACGACCCCGAGCGCGCCTCGCGCCCGTACGACAAGGCCCGCGACGGCTTCGTGCTGGGCGAGGGCGCCGGTGTGGTCGTGCTGGAGTCGCTTGAGCACGCCGAGGCCCGGGGCGCCCGGATCTACTGCGAGGCGGTCGGCCAGGGTCTGTCCTCGGACGCCCACCACATCGCCCAGCCCGAGCCGACCGGCGCCGGCGTGGCCCGCGCGCTGGCCGACCTGTTCGAGCGCAACGAGCTGGACAAGTCCGAGATCGTGCACGTCAACGCGCACGCCACCTCGACCCCCCAGGGCGACACCGCCGAGCTGAAGGCGCTGCGCAAGGAACTGGGCGAGGACCTCGACCACATCCTGGTCTCGGCCACCAAGTCGATGACCGGCCACCTGCTGGGCGGCGCCGGCGGCATCGAGACCGTCGCCACCGTGCAGGCGCTGTACCACCGGGTCGCCCCGCCGACCATCAACGTCGAGGAGCTCGACGACGAGGTGGACGCGAAGATCGTCACCGAGGCGACCCCGCTGCCCCAGGGCCGGATCGCCGCGCTGAACAACTCGTTCGGCTTCGGCGGCCACAACGTGGTGCTGGCCTTCCGCACCCGCTGACGCCCGGACCGAAGGGGCCGGCGCTCTCCGTGAGCGCCGGCCCCTTCGTCGTACCCGTCGTACCCGCCGGCCCTGGGGGCCGCCCGGCGTTCAGACCACCTGGTGCAGCCAGCGCACCGGGGCGCCCTCGCCCGCGTACCGGAACGGCTCCAGCTCGTCGTCCCAGGGCTTGCCGAGCAGCCGGGAGATCTCGGCCTCCAGGTCGGCCCCCTCGCTGCGGGCGCGCAGCAGGACGGCCCGCAGCCGGTCCTCGGGGATCAGGATGTCGCCGTGGATGCCCGTGACGGCGTGGAAGATGCCGAGCGAGGGCGTGCTGCTGTACCGCTCCCCCTCCGCCGTGGCGCAGGGCTCGCTGGTCACCTCGTACCGCATGAGCTGCCAGCCGCGCAGTGCGGAGGCGAGCTTCGAGGCGGTGCCGGGCTCCCCCTGCCAGGAGAGCTCGGCGCGCCAGTGCCCGGGTGCGGCCGGCTGGCGGATCCAGTCCAGGCTCACCCGTACACCGAGCACCCCCGCGACGGCCCACTCGACGTGCGGGCACAGCGCGCGGGGCGCGGAGTGGATGTACAGAACTCCACGTGTCGTCACCGGGACCTCCAGGCTGTGGACGAGGGTCGCCTTCCCCAGCTGCCTCGTGCCTGCAGTTGATCCACAGTTACCCACGTTAGCCGACATTAAGCTACTAAATTGAGCAAAACGGACAGGCTTTCGCTCAATGCTAGTCGAATCCTCAACGAGGTCTACCCCTCGGCCGGATCTCTCCCCCGAACGGCCCCATCGCCGGGCGGGACCACCGTACCGCGCGGCGCCGCGGGATGGATGACGCTCTTTCGGATCCGGCCGGAATGCGGTAGTGCGGCCGGATCCTCCGCGCCGTGCACGCGAACCGCCCCGCGCGCCCGGTCGGGGGGCGGCGGCGGGGCGGTCACGGCTTCTGACGGAGCGTCAGCCTTCCAGGCGGACGACCATCTTGCCGGTGTTGACGCCGCGCAGCAGGTCGATGAAGGCCTGGGCGGCGTTCTCGAAGCCGTCCACCACGGTCTCCTCGGTGCGCAGTTCGCCGGACTTCAGCCAGCCGGCCACCTCGGTGACGAACTGCGGCTGGAGGTCGGCGTGGTCGCGCACCAGCATGCCCTCCAGGCGCAGCCGCTTGCCGATGGCCAGCGCCAGGTTGCGCGGGGCGGCGGGTGCGGTGGTCTCGTTGTACTGGGCGATCGCGCCGCAGAGCACCGCCCGGCCGTGCACACCGAGGGCGCCGATCGCGGCCTCCAGGTGGTCGCCGCCGACGTTGTCGAAGTAGAGGTCGATGCCCTCCGGGGCGGCCTTGGCGAGCTGCTCGGCGACCGGGGCGTCCTTGTAGTTGAACGCGGCGTCGAAGCCGTACTCGTCCACCAGCTTGGCGACCTTCTCCGCCGAGCCGGCCGAGCCGACCACCAGCGACGCGCCCTTGAGCTTCGCGATCTGGCCGACCAGCGAACCGACCGCGCCGGCCGCGCCGGAGACGAAGACCTTGTCGCCCTCCTTGAGGCCGCCGACGGCGAGCAGTCCGGCGTAGGCGGTCAGGCCGGGCATGCCGAGCACGCCGAGGTAGGCGGAGAGCGGGGCGGCCTCCGGGTCGACCTTGACCGCGTGCTTGGCGTCGAGGGTGGCGTACTCGCGCCAGCCGAGCCCGTGCAGCACGGCGTCGCCCGGGGCGAAGCCCTCCGCCTCCGAGGCGACCACGTAGCCGACGGCGCCGCCGTCCATGGCCTGGCCGAGCTGGAACGGGGGCACGTACGACTTCACGTCGTTCATCCGGCCTCGGATACCGGGCTCTTCACCAAAATTGGGAGGCCTGCCCGTACCCGCTAAAGAGGCGGGCAGGCCTGGGCGCGACTACTCCGGAAGCGTGATCAGCATCTTGCCGACGTTGTCACCGCTGAGCAGGCCGAGGAAGGCGTCCACAGCACTGTCGATGCCATGGGTCGCCGTCTCGCGGTACTTGAGCTCACCCGAGCGCACCCACGCCGAGACCTCCTCGACGAACTTCGGCTGGAGGTCGTAGTGGTCGCCGACGAGCAGCCCCTCCATGCGGAAGCGCTTGGCGATGATCTGCGCGAGGTTGCGCGGGGCCGGCGTGGGCTCGGTGGCGTTGTACTGCGAGATCATGCCGCAGACCACGATCCGGCCATGCAGGTTCATTGCCTCGATGGCAGCTTCCAGGTGCTCGCCGCCCACGTTGTCGAAGTACACGTCGATGCCGTCGGGGGCCGCCGCCTGAAGCTGCTCGGCAACCGGGCCGTTCTTGTAGTTGAACGCGGCATCGAAGCCGTACTCCTCCACGAGAAGCTGAACCTTCTCGTCCGAGCCGGCGGAGCCGATCACCCGCGCCGCACCCTTCAGCTTGGCGATCTGGCCGACGATGCCACCCACAGCACCGGCCGCGCCGGACACGAAGACCACGTCGCCGGCCTTGATCTCTGCAATCCGCGTCAGACCCGCGTAGGCGGTCAGACCCGGCATGCCCAGCACGCCCAGATAGGTCGAGAGAGGCGCCGCGTCCGGGGAGACCTTGACGGACGTCTTGGCGTCGAAGGTTGCGTACTCACGCCAGCCGAAGAAGTGCAGGACGTAATCACCCTCGGCGAAACCCTCCGCCTGGGAGGCGACCACCTGACCGACCGCCCCACCCAGCATCGGCTTGCCCAGTTCGTACGGCTCCACGTACGACTTGCGCGCCGACATCCTGCCCCTCATGTACGGGTCGACCGAGAGGTGGATGTTGCGAACCAGGATCTCGCCCGGACCCGGCGTTCGGACCGGGGCCTCGACCAGGGCGAAGTCGGAGGGCACCGGCCAGCCCTCAGGGCGGGCGGCAAGGTGCCACTCTCGGCTAGTGACAGGAATCACGTTGTCGGTCACTGCGCTGCTCCTACGTGAAAGGTTGAACGAATGAACCAATGCTGCACATGAAAGGTTCAGACAGTCAAGTATAGGTTTTGCCCCGTACATACCACGCTCTATAACTGCCTGTTGACAGAGAGTGCACCAGTCAGCATGATGCCGGGATGGACAATCAGCTACGTCGAGTGCTGCTGAGTAAGCGCATCTCTGACGACAAGGGCGAGGTGTCCGAGTCGATTGAGGCTCAGGACAAGAAACTTCGCGCCCGCGCCCACGAAGAGGGCGTGATTGTGGTGGGGGACACGGAAGACCTCAGCATCTCCGGAGACATTGACCCCTTTCGTCGCCCCAAGCTGGGCCCCTGGCTGCAGGAGCACAACCGGGATCGGTGGGACGAACTGTGGGTGACCACCCAAGATCGGCTCAGTCGCAGCGAGCCCCACGTGATGGCACTCATCTTTGAGGTGCTGAAGTGGGGCAAGCTCATAGTCGTCCTAGATGACCCCGAGTTCACCCGACAGATGCAGACTCCCGAGGGCCGGGCGATTCTGCACGTCAAGAGCCTTGGGCCCCACAAGGAGCTTGAGCGGATTAAGCAACGGGTCCAGGACTCCCACGATCGGCGCCGGTACTCGAACCGATGGCCTGGTGGGATCGCGCCCTTCGGCTACAAGATCGTTCACCGCTATGAGAGCGGAAAGACGGCTGCCTACCTTGAGCTTGATGAGGAGGCGGTGGCCGAGCTGCATCGCATGCGCCATGAGATGATCAACGATCGCGACGTGACGTTCACCAAGATCGCCCAACGCTTGAATGCGCAGGGCGTCCTGACCGCCCGGGACCGGGCGCGGGTGGCAAAGGGCAAGCCGGTAAAGGCCCGCGGCGGCGAGGCCGGCACTCCAGAGCGGTGGTCCGAGTCCTCGGTGAGGCTTGTGCTTACGGACGAAGCATGCCTAGGCCACAAGAAGCACCGCAAGGAAGTCATACATGATGAAAACGGCCAGCCCATCGTGCTTGCGCCTCCGGTGTTCACCTCGGAGGAGTGGGCAACATTGCAGGCCGCGGTTGGCCGTCGCCGCCAGACGGGCGAACGGCGGATCAACGACACCTCGCCCATGTACGGGGTGGCCCACTGCGGGAACTGCCTCTCTAAGGCCATCCACAAGGTCTCGCGGAGCGTAAACAGCGACGGCATCGAAGTCGTATACCGGTACTACCAGTGCGGAGCCTGGCCAAAGGAAGCTCGATGCACTGGCATCAGCTGTCGGGCTGAGGTCGTGGAGGAGCTGGTTGAGATTCACTTCCTTCAGGAGTACGGCCACACTGAGGTGACGAAGCGCGTCTGGGTTCCGGGCAGTGACTCCAGCCAAGAGCTTGCCGAGGTTCTGAAGCGCATGGACCGGCTTCGCCGCCAGGACGAAGAAGGTGACTGGGACCACGACCCAGCGGGGTACCGGAGCCGGATGGACGGCTACAAGGCGCGCAAGGCCGCTCTTGAAGCTATGCCTCGCATCCCTTCGGGATGGGTCGAGCAGGGCCAGGGTGTGACCTACCTAGAGCGGTGGCGGGGCCTTGATCGCGAAGGCCAGCGGAAGCAGCTCATCGACTCCGGGTTCCGGATGCTGATCGGCAAGAAGACTGCGTGGCTCGATAAGGTCCCTCTCCCGAAGAAGGATGAGCTGGACCCCACCACGGCCTGACGGCACGCCAAACGGACCCCCCGCAGTCGTAATGCGGGGGGTCCGTCGTGTTACTTGGTACCAGGTATGAGCTCCCGCTGCGAGCCAGCCGGATCGACCCAAACCACTCGTACGATTCCTACGCCTGTGATCAGCTTTAGGCAGTCATCACAAGGTTCGAACGTCACGTACAGCACGGCGCCCTGGCGGTCCTCCGGCCGGGACCACAGGATCGCGTTCCACTCGGCGTGGTACTCAATGCAGTCGTGGTACCCGGACCCCGGAGGGACTGCTGAGAGGCACCGATCGCACCCGCCGGCCTTGCAGGACGGCTGACCCGGTGCGGAGCCGTTGTAGCCCGTGCTGAGGACCCTGTGGTCCGGGCTGACGAGCACGGCCCCCACGCGCTTCCTGATGCAGTCTCCACGGGCCGCTACAGCGCCCGCCAGGCCCAGGAAGTAGCAGTCCCAGCACGGACGGGCCCAGCTCTTCCCAAAACCCCGGTGATGGCAGCTCACTGGCCCTCCTCGGCAAGCTGGGCAGGCTCCTGGACCAGGGTCCACCCGGTCCTCCAGATCGCCGGCCAGTCCTTCTCTGGGGTCTGGCAGCGGGGGCACGGCGCCCCGTCGTGAATACAGATCACCGCAGACCCGTCATACCGGATGACGATCACTCGTCACCGCCCTCCGGCTCCTCAACGCCGGGGGCCTGGGCGGTCTCGGCATCCCAGAACTCCGCGGCCATGGCCTGAGCCAGATCGTGAGGGACGCCCGAGGAAACCGCGCGACGGTACACGAGGCCTGTGGCCTCGGCGGCCAGTGCGGCAGCAACCACGCGCCGCTCAAAGAGCGCCTGACCGAACTGCTCTTCAATCCCGTTCATGATCTCGGCAAAGGGGTCCTGCGGGGTCTCACTCATAAAAGCACTCCTGAGCGTCGTTATCTTCAGCGCACTCGGCACACAGGCCGGTGTCGACGTCATCAAGCCAGAACAGCCCTACAGCGTCAGCGTTCTGGCAGTATTCGCAGTCTTCGGTATCGGTCAGTGCTTACTCTCCTCCAGCTCCAGGACAGACCCCCAGGACTGCATCCCAATCTCTCCGTCCGCAGGAATCAACAGCCCCTTGAAAACGAATTCCATGATTCGGGCCGCCTGCTCGGTCAGCTCCGCGGATCGTTCCTTCGGGAAGCTGAAAATGATCTCGTCGTGGATTACGAGCCGCATCCAGGGGGTGAACCCTGCCTTGTCGAGCTCAATGAGGGCTCGAACAGTGATGTCCCGGGCTGAAGACTGAATGTAGTAGTTGAGGGCGGCGTAAGCCCGCTCGCGGTCCACCGGAAGCCACCGGCCAGTAGCCGTGTAGATCCCGCCGTACCGGCGGGCCTCCTTCTGTAGCTTCTCGGAAAACGCCTTAACACCCTTGTATGTGTCCCAGAAGGCCTTTACGGCCGTCTTGGCGTCGTCCTCGGCAATCCCCCACTGAGAAGAGACCGCGCCGGCGCCTCCACCGAAACAGACGGTGAAGTTGGTTCCCTTGCCAGCCTTACGCATTGGGTGCTTCTCGGCACCCTCCGGCATCGGCCCGAAGGCTGCAATGGCAGTCAGGTTATGCAGGTCCTCGTTGCGGCGGAAGGCCTCTAGCATGATCGGGTCACCGGAGGCCGCGGCCATTACCCGCAGCTCCATGTTTCCGAAGTCGATGCTTACGGAGACATGACCTTCATCAGCCAAGAAGCAGTGCCGAACGTAGCCGTCCCCTGCGGGGAATGTCTGCGCCGGGATGCTTCCGGTAATGGACATCCGTGCCGTTCTGGCCTGGAGCGAATTGATTGAAGCCCTGACGCGCCCTTGTGAGTCCTGGCCGTTAAAAGCGGCCTCGAACCACGTCTTCCGCCACTTCCCCGCCTTCGTCGCCTTCTTCACGGCTTCAGCTAGCGGGTGGTCGATAGAGTCCAAGACTTCGGCATCCATGGACAGGTTGCCCTTGGCCGTCTTCTTTGTCAGCTTGACGCCGAATCCGGTGAATGCCTCGATCAACTGCTTGTCGGAGTTCACATTCTCAACTCCGTACTTGACTGCCTCGGCTTCCCAGTGCTGTTGCTCGGCCTTCAGTTCCGCAATTCTGGCCGCGGTGTACTCCGCATCGAGAAGGTAGCCTGGCCTTACCATCTTGGCCGTGATGTAGGCGGTCCGATGCTCCCAGCTAAACAGGCCCTTGCGCTTGGAGCGGAGCGGAATGAGTGGGTAGAGGATGTGGAAGAGCCGGTAGGCGAGAATGGGGTCCATACCTGCGTAGAGCAAGTATTCCCTATCGAAAAGCCTGACCACCGGCCAGATGTCGTCTTTCTTGACCTTGTAGCGCTTGGCTATTCGGGCCATGGAGCCCTTGACCTCTTCGGCCAGCTCCTGGGAGATGTAGAACTTCGTCAGTTCTTCCAGCTTGAGCCCAGGACCGCGCTCCTTGACCTGTCGAGGGTCTACGAGATGGGCCGTAATCTTCGTGCACAGCATCTTGGGGCCGGTCTCTTCGAGCGGGACGCCAAGGCACCATTCGGCAACGTTCTGATCAAAGGTCCCGTTGTGGGCAATGATCCGATGGGCCTTCCGCAGGGCCCATGCGGCGGCTTCTCGGAACTCCGGACCCAGCTCGGCCGGCAGTACCCAGCTCTCAACGGCGTTTCCGAACTGTGCAAGTCGAATTCGGAACCCGCGGTCCGAGTTCCAGTAGTCGAGCCCCGTGGTTTCCGTGTCGAAACCCATGACCGGATTGGCCTCCACGAAGTCGATGAAGCCCCACAGATCCATCACGGTTTCAACGACGTTGATTCGTACGGTCTGGCGTCGAATGTTGTAGGTGATGACCTGCATGGAGCCCCCTTACTTGCGGAGTTCGAGAAATATGTAAACGGCGAGGTAGGCCACGGCAAATCCGAGCGAACCCCAGGTGACAACGGCTTCGACCACTAGATGACGTCCTCACAAAGGTGATCCCGGGAGGCCTGCACGAGGTCAAACAGGGTGACCGTCTGCCCTTCGCAGCAGGTACACCCGCCGGAGGCCACCGGTTCCTTACAAGGACCGTGAGTCAGCTCAACACCCCCGTTTTCCCAGCCTTCAACGTAGAAGTGCATCAGCCGACTCATCCAAGCTCCGTAATGCAGCGGGCCGGCATGTCACCCGCCCGGGACCAGGACCAAAGGGAACAGGGGGCTTCCGCCCACACCCACAGGGAGGCCACCAGAATGCCGAGGACTGCGACGAGCGTAACGAATGAAATTAGTTTCATGCTTCTCCAGAGGAGGGAAGTGGGGGCCGCAGTCACGCGACCCCCACTTCAACTTTTAGGGCACAAAAACAAGCCCTACTTGGCCTTGAAACTGCCGTCCTTCTGCTTCCATAGCGGCTCGCACTGGTCACCCTTATTCTGAGCCTGGCAGAACATCGCGGACCAGGATCCCTTGTCGACCAGCTTTCGGCCGTGCGGGCAGTCGTCGTCACCCGGACCGGCGGCCGGCGCCGACTTCGAGGTCACGCGCCCGTTTTCAAACCGCTTCGGGGCCGCGCTGCCTGCACCGCCACCACCCTTGTAAAGCCCTCGGGTGTAGTCCGCAGCCTTCGCCGTAAGGTCGATCAGCCCCTCGTTCTTCATCGCGGTCAGCAGCTCGGCACCGCGCTTCGCGGTCTCCTCGGCCGAGTAGCCCCAGACCGTAGGCGTGAGCCATTCGGCGTCGTAGCCGGCAGCCGCCTTGAGGGTAAAACCAATCTTGAAGGGGGCGGAAGTCGGGGTAGTGCTGGCGGGAGTGGTCACAGGCGCCTCCGAGGCATTGGGGGTGGAGTGATCCGCAGGGGCAGAGTTCGACTCTCCCCACGGCGAGGTGTTGTCGAACGGGTCGGGGTAGCTCATTTCAGAACCCTTCCTATGTCTTCAGTATGGGACAGAATTGCCCCCACTTCAACTTATTTCTTGTCTGTCATCACACCGGGCAGGACCCATTGGCGCAGGATTCGTCATACGACGTGTCAGAACTGGTAATTCCCAGACGAGTTGCCTCGGCCTCGTATTCCTCGCGGGTGATGCGCTCGTACGGGGCCTGAGCCCGAGACAGCTCCGGGAAGATGGTGCTGCCCTTCAGGTCCGGCATGAAGTCGAGCAGGACGCGCTTGACGTCCTCGACGGTGTACTTCTCGGGATCGACGGAGGCCGTGTAGCTCACCGCCTGGTCGGCCCAGAGGTCCTGATAGAGCCGCTGGACGCTCAGCATCTCCTCAAGGCTCACCTGCCCAGCATGCTGGACCGACTCCGGGTCCAGTACCTCGCTGATCAGGGCGTCCCGGGTCGGGATCGTGACCACGGCGGTGTTCGCCGCGTAGATGCACGGTTCGACGTGGTAGCCGGCGGCGCGATACTCCTCAACCTTCCTCGCCTCCTCCGGCTCCAGGAGCGAGAAGCGGATGCGCCGGTTGAAGTACAGCGCGAAGGGCAGGTGGATGCCCTCGCCACTCGCGCCAGCAACCTTGGAGATGGAACCGGTCGGGGCGATCACACGCTTCTTGATCGGGATCGGAATACGGAGTTGGTTGCTGTATTCGGCAGCAGCGTCGTCTACCCAGTCAGCCATCAGGGCCAGGGCACCCCGGACAGTCGTGTCCTTCTCGGCCTCGGTGTACAGGATGCCCTGCATCGCCAGGAAATCGGCGAAGCCAAGGTGCCCCACACCGATACGGCGGTACCGCGCGATGGCCGCGGCCGACCTCGCATCAGCCACCGGGGCACACGTTGCCCGGATCAGGTAGCGAGTCAACAGCCTGTGCGCCTGGTGGAGCCCGTCGAAGTCGATGAATCCGTACCGGTCCACGAACGCACCGAGGTTGATGGAGCCGAGATTGCAGGGCTCCCAGGGCGTGAGGGTCGCCTCTCCACAGGGGTTGGTCGTGTAGGTGCCGTCCACCTCACCAACGGCCGTCAGGTCGGAGTTCCAGAAGCCCGGCTCACCGTTCTTCGTGGCGCCTGCGGCTAGCTGGTCCAGGACGAAGGAGGCCTTGGAGTTTCCGGCCTCCGCCTGCTCGATGAAGCGCTCATCAATCTCGACGCTGATGTTGGTGGTCCAGTGCTTCGTCATGTCCTCCTTGGAGGAGAGGAACAGACCTATCTGCCCGTCGTCCCAATGCATGATCGACATGCGGGCGGAGCGACGCACACCGCCCGAGACGATGCACCGAGCGATCTCGTGATCAATGAGCATCGCGTCCATGCCGGAGAGCGGCCAGCCAGCCACGTCCGAGACGATCCGGCCGACCTCGATCAGCATCTCTGCGAACGGCGCCGGCCCGGAAGCTGTGCCGCCGAAGCTGCGGAGGGCGGCGCCCTTGTGTCGGACTCGGGTCACGTCGTACACGCGGTCCTGGTGCACCACGTCATCACGGTGTGCGGTGCGGATCAGGTCACCCAGAGCCTCCGCCCAGCCCTCGCGGGAGTCCTCAACGCTGTAGGCGCCGGCCCAGGTGTGGGCGTACTCGGTAGAGATGAGACCGGCCTCAACCATGTCCAGGTAATCCGGGTGGTCCGGGTCACAAACGATGTGCACCTTGAGGACGTTCTCGACGGCCGGGAAGTCGCGAAGGTAGCGGTTCGAGTAGTTAGCCCCAACGCCGCCGCCCTCGGCCAGACGGAGAAGGGTGAAGGTGAAATGCTCCTCCGGCTTCTCCGGATTCCAGCCTGCGGCCCAGCAGTTATTCAAGGCGAAGTCGTTCACGCCGGAACTCTTGAGGTGTCGGCCAGCGGGCAGCACCTTGAAGGACTCAATCAGGTCGAGCAGGGCCTCACGCTCGCCCGGCTCGATGTACCGGGGATCGACCAGCTTGAGGTTGCCGTCCACCACGCGGCGGACGGTCTCCGGCCAGGTCTCTAGCTCACCGTTCGGCTTCTCGCGGCGGTAAGTGCGCTCGTACACGGTCTGTGCGGTCTCGGTCTTGAAGGCCATGCAGTGCCTTTCTGTCAGAAGGGTGGGAAGTCCGCCTGGGCGGCGTTGACCAGCTCGCCCAGGGCCCGAAGGTCCGGGAGTTCGAGTAGCAGTTCGGCTGTTCCAGCCTCGGTGGTGATGGTGATAAGCGTCTTACTGGATACCGAGTCGTCGTAGACGACCTCGATCTCCACGGCTCGGCCCTCGCTGAGCCGGCGCCGGTAGCTCTTCCGGGTCTCGATCACGTCACCGCCCCGTCCGCAGGTGAGAGTTCATCGCGATTGCTAGGGCGTCGACCGCCCGGTATCCGGTTCGAAGCTCACCATCGCTTCGGGCCGGCAGCCCGTAGATGTAGAGCCGTACCAGCACCTCGCGGTACTGATCGGTTAGCTTCTTCAGGCCTGCAGTTGCATCAAGTCGGGCAGACGTGATGTTGTCGGAGATTCGACACTTCGAAAGGTCGTCCTTCTTCCCCAGGATGCTGGAGACCTCTTCATCCGTGTAGATGAAGGAGCGGAGGGTGTTTCGCACCTCATCAGGGGTGTAGTAGTACTGGTCATCAACCAGGTCACGGTAGTTTTGCTCCTTGGACGCATAGGCTTTTGCTACTCGCCATGCGAGGCGCCGAATGAATTCATCGTCGTCCGCCTTCTGGGCTACAAGAGAGGCTTGCTCGACCACGTGCAGCATAATTTCCTGCCGCACGTCGTCAGCCTCAACGATGGCCCACTTAAGTGCCATCTCCTTGGCCACCTTGCGGGCGATCTCATCGACCCGCTTCCAATTCAGCTCTGGCACTACGCGGACTCCTTCTTCTTGGCGAACCTTCCGCCTACACGCTTGATCTCTCCGAACCGCTTCCCCTCGACGACGAAAGAGCCGTCATCCTCGACCGGGATTGCCTGGGGTGTTGCGCCGTACTTTCCGACGTAGAAAAGGCCAAAGCCTCTCTGCCAGTTGGCCGGCCCGTTCTTGAGGTAGCCGGCCTGACGCACGTCCATCAGGTGTCCGACCTCGAACCCGTAGATCGTCTTGAGCTTGCCGTTGTGGCCAGTCGTATGGGGCGAGATGGCGAGCCGGTGAGTGTGCCCCATGACCACACTCACGCCTGCCTTGACCGCCTTCATGCGGGCGGTCGCACCAGGCACCTGGTTGAGCCCTGGGGACTCGTGCCCGTGGATGGCCACCCAGCCAGGTGCGAAACCGTAATAGGGCTCCACCTTCTCTACCTCGTAGGCCTGAAAGTCCAACAGGCTCTCGAACCGGTAGAACTGGTCCTCCGCTGCGAGCGCTGGCGCCCTGGACGCGAGGTACTTCCGCGGCCTCTCGTCGTGGTTGCCCTCCAGGACCTTGATGGGTCCCTGGTAGGCCTCGCGAAGCGGTGCGAGGAACGCACGCTTCGCGTACTCGGAGTCCTTAATGACGTTGCCCTCGAACTCAGCCTTGCTGCCGACGGACCACCGGGACGGAGCCGGGTAGTCCACCAGGTCGCCAATCTGAATCACTTCGTCTGGCTGGTACTCCCCAATGAACTCGATGACGTTTTTCAGCGCCCGCTTATCCTCATAGGGAATCTGGGTGTCACTGATGACGACGATTCGCTTCATGCACGCCCTTCCAGGACCTTGATAGCGTTTTTGAGAGCCCGGCGAAGCTTTCGCGCCTCCTCAATCGAGATGTTGGCAGGAACGCGATTCAGCCCATACGGACTGTCCTCGACAAGGTCAATTCCGATGAACGCGCTGCCGAACGTCTGGACCGTGAAGTAGCTGCATTCGGCGAGAGGTACATCACCAAACTGAATGCGCTTCACTGCTGAGCCTCCAACTGGCTGATTTCGTAATCGATGTACCAACGGGCCTTCTTGAGGTCTTCGAGGGGGTTGCCCTTGAAGTCGGCCCGAAACAGGTACTTCATTGCGTTTCCCCGCACGAAGGAGAAGTTCCGGGTTATGTCGATGACTTCGAGCCCACCAGGGAGCCACGTGTAGTGATCCGGGTGGTTCACCGCATCACTTCCCCCCACTTCAACGTTTGTGTCAGAAAAAAGGTCGGCTGCAGCCAACAGGGCCTCGCTTTCGTGAACAAGCTCATCAGGCGCGAAGGAGATCACTCCGACACCTACGAAGCGCACCTGGTAGGGGTATGGGACGTACTCCGGGTTCACTCCTACGATGACGCCAAGGTTGTCAGCGTAGAGCTTCGCAGCCGGACTCAACTCCCTGTCGGGCGGACTTGCGATGACAACTCGATCACCGACTTTGAACTGAAGGATGGCAGTCACTCTGCCTCCAGCTCGTGATCGTAGAACCAGGCCCCGGGCCCGTCCGGATCCATGTCGAGAATAACGGAGGTTTCCTCGCTGACCTTTGCGTAGCACACGTCTTCAACGGTGCCGGTCTCGCCGGAAAGGCTGTCGAGGCCTGCCTTCACTCGAACCCGCGCACCCGGCTGCCACTTGCTCTTCAAAATCATCAGAGACCCAGCTTCCTTCGGTATGCCTCGTTGCCGTGGGTGTAGATGAACGAATTGATGTCGTGCCCTCCGCCAAGGACGATGACCTTGGCATTTGGCATCTCGGCGGCCCGCGCGTCTGCGGCATCAAGCCCGGGCTTGTCGTCGTCGGCGATGATGTAGACCGTTTCGAATCCCTTGAATGCCGGGTCGAAGTGGGGGCGCCAAGCTGATACGCCTTGGGTGCCCACACAGGGGACGCCGGCCTCCTCCGAGGCCTGAGTGTCGAACTCGCCCTCGGACAAGGCGATGAACGGCGTCGGTCGGATCAGAGCGGCGGTGTTGTATAGGCGGGGGTGGTCACCGGGAACAGACCGGTACTTGCCGTGGCCCTCGTGGCGCTCCTTCTGCGTTGGGGCGAGGTAGTTCCCGGCCTCGTCCTTCACACACTCGTCGGCGATGCAACGGAAGCGCACGGTTGCGACTCCGTGTTCGCCGCCGGCCGGCCGTGCGTACGGAACCGCAAGCATGCCGGTGTACCGCTCATGACCGGTGAGTGCCGAACCGACGTATCCCACTCCGAACTTGAGCGCCGCCGCTCCCAAACCGCGGGCGCTCATGTACGACTCGGCGGGGCTGTTGCTGTACTGCTGGAAGTACGCCTTCGCCGCCTCCACCGAACCACTCATGTGCGAACTCTTGTGCTTCTCGGAAGCCACAGCCCCTCTCTCTCTGAATCACGTCGTAACTGTCCTCCGTCACACCACAGACGAAGCATGACCACCGCTGCTTGTCGGTATTTGCCGATGCGCTCGGATTCTCCTCGGAGTGGAGCGGACAGAGAATCTTCTGCCACCCCCCACGGCTTTGGAGCTGGACCCCGTAAAAGTGCCGCAGAACTTCAGCGATCGGCGGTTTCGGGCTGGGCGTCATCTCCGACCTTCCGAACTGTCACGGGGAAGTTGTACTGGCGGTAGGTACCGTTCATGGTCTCGTGCTCGCCGCGCCACTTCCGGAAGTCAAATGCAATACCGCACATGGCTTAGTCCTTGTCGTAGGTGTACCGGGGCCCGAGCACCTTCCAGGCCGGGTAACTTTCGAGGTAGTCAGCCGCTCGCCGCAGCACCTCTGGCCGGTCGCGGGCTCCACGGGCCAGCAGTTGCCCATTGCACCTCTGGCAGAGGAGACCTCGAATAGCCTCGGTCTTGTGGCAGTGATCGACTGCGAGATTGTTGCGGCGGGTCTCGCGGCAGATGGCACACGCGCCGCCCTGAGCCTCGAAGAGCGCCTTGTAGTCCTCGGCTGAGAGCCCGTAGGTTGCCTGAATGCGGGCGTTTCGCGCGGCCCTACTTCGAGACGTCTTGCGACACGTGGAGCAGGTCTTTCCCCGCGGAGTAAAGAATTTGAGCGCCCGGTTCTTGGTGCACTTCTTGCAGGTCCGATAGCCGGCGCGCGGGTCAGGCACGGGCCCTCAACGTCTGCTCAAGTCGCAGCTGCTGCTTCATGTCGTAGAGGCCCTGGGCCAGCTCGCGAAGTTGATCCAACTTGACAATGCTCCAGGTCGGCCCGCCGGAGAGCGGTGCGGAGATTACGGCCAGCTCGATGCCAGTCCCGGCCATCCTTATGAGGTCACGGGCCAGCTGTCGGAGGTTGATGCGGCGCCTGTCGTGGATCTTGAGAACGACAACCACGAGACCGCCGCCATTTTCTTCTATCTCCTTTTCGGAGATCGAAGGGTTATTGGCCAGGAGAGCCGAAACGATCTCCGGCTGAATGACGTAGCCGCTTCCGGAGAACTTTCCCATTGCGTCTTCCTTCCGATTCGATACTAGTCGCCAGAGGCCCCCACTCAACCGCATTTGTGGCGCCTGGGCGAGGTCAACTAGAAGGTGGCCATCACGTCAGTGAGGCGCATATTGGTGCGATTGAAGTCGTACGAGGAGTAGGTCTCCCCCGATGAATCCTCAAACCCCTCACGGTTCTTGACCGGCGAGATGTGGAGAACTCGTCCATCCATCCCGTCAATTTCCTTGAAGATCGTAAGGATCAGTGCGGGCACTCGCCCGATTTTCCCCTTGACGCCGGAAAGGGGAATCGGCTTCAAGCCGTCGGAGTGCTCCCCAACCACGTGGTGGAGGCCAAGAACGTGGGCCCGGGTAACCCGAGCCATCTCGCTGAGGTATTCACACAGCCCCTCCAGGGAAAAGGTGAAACTCTCAGCGTCGCCGACCGCGCCGGCATCAACATTGGTCACGTTATCGACCACGATCAAGTGGGGATGGCAGCCGAATATCTCGAAGTAGCAGTCAAGGTCGAGTTCCATGTCCGAAAGCGTGGGCCTGGCCTCGTAGTTGAAGCGGACCCACCAACGCTTCCCCAGGACCGGGGTGTACTCCTCGAAGTCGCCGTCAACCAGCTTCTTCTTGATCTCCTTGACATCATCCCCAGTAATAATGGCCGTAGCCCGAGAAAGCTGAGTGGCCGCACCGGAATCTGCCGAGAAGTACAGGCACGGCAGATTTCCGTACATAGCCAAGTTCACTGCGAGAAGCGACTTACCAGTACCCGGGCCGGCTACTACGAGACTGAGCTCTCCCCGCCTGAACTCGACCTCATGCTTGGACAGGCCCCGGAACGGATTTGGCAGAGGTTCGCCGGCCGCACCCTTTACCGTGATCGACTGTGCGAGAGAGTACAAGACACCTCCTTCCCTGGGGGAGCCTTTCTAGACTCCCCCACTTCAACTTCTAGGGCCAAAATATAGCCCGCCGAGAGCGGGCCCTTCCTCTGGCTTCAACCTACATCACCAGTTCCCCCACTTCAACTTCTTTGAGAAGAAAAAGAACACGCGTGCTGCATGTCGCAGAACCGACACGCGAAGCCCGGCTTCGGCTCGAAGCGTCCAGCTCTGACCCCGGCGTCCATCGCCGCGTACCGCTCTCCCACCTGCTCGGCGGTGACCTCCCTGAGGTCGACCGCCCGGGACAGCCCTCCGTTCTTCGCGAGGTACCAGTCTCCGCGGTAGACCTCGACGCCAAACGCCAGGCGAACAGCGACCGCGTACGTCTCCAGCTGGAACTTCGACTTGGTCGTACCGGTCTTGAGGTCGCGGACCCTCACCGAGTCGTCGGCCTCGGTCACGAGCTGGTCTATGTACCCGCGAACCTTGACGCCACCCAACTCGACCTTGAAGTACAGCTCCAAGGCCGGCTTGTCCTCGCCGGCCTGCCAGATGGCCGGCTGGTGCTCCTGGGCCCACTCGACGTACCGGGCTGTCTGCTCCTGGCCCAGGACGTACCGGCGCTCGATGTCGTCCCCGCCGGAGCCGGAGGCGGAGAGCCACCTGTTGGTGTCAGGCTCCCGGTCCAGCGCCCTGTTCACCAGTACGCTGTATTCGTCCGAGAAGAGTTGTACAGCCTCCTCCACACCCATCTTCCGGTTGGAGCGTTCAACCGCCTCAGCGGCACTGTGGAAGGCCGTTCCGTGGTGCGACCAGGCCGCCGGCAGGGGGGTTACGCGCTCGATGCGCTGAAGCCAAAACCGCCAGCCACACTTCTCATACTGCTCAGTCTGGCTGACGCTCCGGGGCATGCTTTCGATGTTAGTCAAGCCTCCACCACCTTGGGGCAAAGTCGGACGTACGTGTGTCGAGGGCTGTCGGGGAAGAAGGGGTGCGGCCAGTCATTTTCCTGTCGCTCAACCTCGATGTCCTGAAGTCGAGCGCTGATGCGCCTAAGAACCTCATCCTCAAGGTCAAGGAACTCAATGATCTCGGCGTCGGTCAGGTTGTTCCCGTAGCAGATGTCCCAGTACTCACCCACCGGGCACGCTTCGTGATGGATAATCAGAAGTGAGTCAGACCGCACTACCCGCGTAGAAACGGTCCTACTCGCCTCAATCTCCGCCGCTACCAGCTCCCGGCGCGGCAAAACTGCCGGCTGGGATGGGCGAAGCGTGAGGTTCATGTACCCGCCTCCTAGTTCAGCCACTTGAGGATTTGTGGCGAGGTTCAACTTATCTCACAGGGCGCCGACATTCCCCCCACTTCAACTGTGACGCTCGTCACATGCCTGGGAGAAAACCCGCCTCTACCTGCGAGGTTGTGAACTGACTGGGAGTCAGATATCAGATGACATGAGGTTAGATAACAAAACAGGCCCCACTTCACCGTGGGACCTGCTCTTAGTGCACGCTTTGCTCAACCCAGACCTACTGGGGAGTGTTCGCGGTGTCTTCGTTGAGCCTCCAGACGTCCAGGGTCGACCCCTCGGGCCTCGGCCGGTCACTCGGCCACCGAATGGCCAGGTTCTCGTCTGCAGCGACTCTGGGGACGAACGACCAACCCTCGTCCGGGGCGTAGGAAAGGACCGCACCTTCACGCTTCAGGCGGCGTTCGAAGGCCAGAGCCGTGCTCCGCTGCCTCTCGCTCATGTCCTGATCCCGCAACTTCAGCCTTAGCCACAGCTTCAAAGACTGCGCGGGGCTCCTGTCGTGATGACTGCCAGGGCCGGCGTGGGATTGGATAGTCCAAACCTGCTTCAGCAGGGCACTGACCTCGTTCACGACGGGGCGGCGAGCCAGCCCCATGCCCGTCAACCTCTTGTTGACGGCTTGCACCGTAACCCCGTA
Organism: Kitasatospora sp. NPDC101157; assembly: GCF_044768255.1. Classification (NCBI taxonomy): domain Bacteria; kingdom Bacillati; phylum Actinomycetota; class Actinomycetes; order Kitasatosporales; family Streptomycetaceae; genus Kitasatospora; species Kitasatospora sp. NPDC101157. The sequence continues at coordinate 321,195 of NZ_JBIWPL010000004.1, forward strand.
TTCCTCCGCGATCTGCCGGTCTGTTCGCCCTAGCGCGTAGAGCTTAGACAGAGTGGCGTCGGGCGGCAGCTTCGCCATGTGTTTGGTCCCTTGACTCTGCAACGATTGAAAGATATGGGGCTCGGTCCGGTGGAGCTTACCTGTTGATACCCCCCACATCAACCAGAACAACACTCGTAACTGTGTTCGATTGTGACGCTCGCCACAGTTTTGCCGCATCGGCCCGAACTTGCCTCCGGTTGACACATACATCATTAGTGAGAGAGCGAGTGAAACGAGCGAACGAACGGCCCACGTTCGAACTTGAACATCTCTACCCATTGAAAGATAAATCTTTCTAAAGTTTCTCACTGTTGACTTCTTGTTGAAGGCTTCTACCTCCGAGTTGAGTCCAGTGAGGCCGGCCCCGGCTGCCAGACCAGTATCCGGCCGGGGCCGCACACACCACCAGTCCGAGAGGAGCATCATGCCCAGAGCTGCGAGCATCTGCCTTGTGACTGGCTGTACTTCCCGGACTACACGGGACGGTCGGTGTCTAGACCACCAGCTGCGGCGGAGCTGGGACCGGCCCTCGGCCCGAAACCTAGACCGTCCTAGCGACTGGTCCAGCCGACGAGCACGGACGCTTGCTCGGGACCGATTCCGCTGCCAACGCTGCGGGGCTCGGGAAGCACTTGAGGTGGATCACCTCATCCCTGTCAGTCGGGGGGGCTCGTGGAAGCTGGAAAACCTCTGGGTCCTTTGTCGGTCCTGTCATCGAAGCAAGACTCACGGTGACCGAGGGTGAGGTTTAGTCCTTAACAGTTGCCTTGCGGCAGAGAGCGACGAATTGCAGGTTCGACCCTTCGTCTAAAGCTGCCCAGTACGTGTGTTCCGGTGTCACTTGAATCAACCGGACTTCTGGTCGTAGCTCAGTTGGAAGAGCGCTCGGTTTGGGACCGAGAGGCCGCAGGATCATGCCCTGCCGATCAGACGAGGTGCCCGTGCCGCGTAACACGGGATCCAGGGGTGTAGCTCAGCTGGTAGAGCAGCGGTCTCCAACACCGCATGCCGGAGGTTCGAGCCCTCCCGCCCCTGCCATGCGGGTAGCTCCCGCAGTGCCCTGAACCTCCCCCTGATCAGGGGACGGATGGGCGGTGCTGGTCGTCCAGCGGCCTAGGACCCCTCCTGCCCGGAGGCGACACCGGTTCGAATCCGGTCCAGCACACCCCACCCCCTCTCTGCTGCAGCTGCTTCAGCGTGCCATGGGGGTCCGACACGCCCACCTCCCTTACTGCCTTGGAAGGACCGCCCATGCCTGCCGACTGCATCGGCCGTTGCGAGGACTGCCCGTATACCTGGTGCAACCCGGTGCCTGTGCGTCCCTCGAAGGCCTCCAGCCGGCGGGACTGGCGCCAGGACGCCCAGGGGGAGCTTGACGATCTGGGTGACCTCTACGACGTCGACCTGAGCCGGGTGAGGATCCGATGACTCGCGGACCTCGGCCCAAGGAGAACGCTGTCAGGCGCAACAAGCATGAACACGCCCAGGAGCTCAGCGCCGAGGCTCAGCCGGGCCGGGAACTCCCCCGCGGGCTCGGCATTACGACTGCCGGGGCAAAGCGCTTCTGGAAGACCTGGTCCACAGCCCCCCAGACCTCCGCATGGACTGAGACCGACTGGGCCGAGCTGGAGATCACAACGAAGCTCGTGGACGGCCTCTACCAGGGCGACTTGAGGCTTGCAGGCGAGATCCGCCAGCGCGTCGCCAAGTGGGGCGCGACCACGGAGGACAGGGCCCGCCTTCGCATGTCCATCAAGGACGAGAACCAGGACCAGGGCGCCGACCAGGCGCCGGCCGACACCCCCACAGACCTCGATGAGGAGCTGTACCGACTGCTGAATTCGTGACGAGGTGACTGCCCTTGCAGACAGGCAACCTGCCCGCAGGGGTTCCCTCCCCGAGTGAAACGCTTGGTTACCAGGTCATCCGCTGGTGCCAGAGGTACATCGTCCAGCCTGATGGTGAACGAGCTGGTGAGCCTTGGCAGTTCACCCCGGAACAGCTTCGCTTTGTCCTCTGGTTCTATGCCATCAACCCGGATGGAACTTGGCGCTACAGCGCCGGAACCCTGAGGCGAGCCAAGGGCTGGGGTAAGACCCCGCTCCTGGCGGCCCTTGCCATCGTGGAATTCATCGGCCCTTGTCGATTCTCCCACTGGGATGCCTTCGGGCTTCCGGTAGCCAAGCGGGTGCCGCTGCCAACGGTGCAGATCGGCGCCACTGCGCTTGACCAGACCGATCAGACCATGGAGATGATCCGTGGAATGCTCTCGGAGTCTCCTGCCGAGAAGGAATTCAATCTCGACATCGGCAAGGCAGTCATCCAGTTCAAGTCTGGCAAGCCGGGGACGATCCGACCGAAGGCGACTGCCGGCCGAACGAATGAAGGTAACCGGCCGACCTTCTGCCTGATGGACGAATGCCATCACTGGGTGGGGTCAAACGGGGGTCCGGATTTCTTCCAGACTCTTAAGCGAAACATCGAGAAGACGACATCCGCGGGTTCTCGGTGGGTCTCCACCACAAATGCGTACAATCCGAACGAAGATAGCGTCGCCCAGCAGATTCACGAGTCAGACATGGTCCGTCAGGGCTACTGGCTCTACGACTGCATCGAGGGCGACATTGAGGCCGGTGAGCTTCGGGACGAGGAGAAGGTCAAGGCCGCCCTGGTCCAGGCGTACGGTGACGCCACCTGGGCCGACATTCCCGGCCTGACTCGAACGATCCTCCACGACCGTACGACGCCGGACAGTACCTACCTCCGCTTCTTCTTCAACACCATTGCGGAGTCCTCCGACGGGTGGATGAGCAAGGCGGAGTGGGAGGCCTGCCAGGACGACGACGATCCGATCAAGCCTGGCGATCAGATCGCAGTGGGCTTCGACGGTTCGATCCGCGGCGATGCGACAGGCCTTGTCGGCTGTCGGCTTCGAGACGGCAAGCTCTTCGTCCTTGGCTTGTGGGAGAACCCGCGCGACCCCCGTCAGCCTGACTGGGAAGTTGATGTCCTGGCGGTAGAAGCCGCTGTTGCTCGTGCCTTCTCCACCTATCGGGTTGAGTGGATGTACGCGGACCCGCCGTACTGGCAGGAGAACATCGGCCGGTGGGCCTTGGAACACAACGACGGCCGAGGTACTGACTACGTCTTCGAATACTGGACCAATAAGCCCACGCGGATGGTCCAGGCCATTGAGCGGTTCCGTACGGCCTCCATGGTCAAGGATCTCCGCCACGACGGGAACGAAGACCTCTCCCGGCACGTCCTCAACGCGGTTACACGCGAGGTTCCACAGGGATTCCTGATTACCAAGGACAGCCCGCGTTCCAAGAAGAAAATCGACCTGGCCGTGTGTGCCATCCTCGCTTTCGAGGCGAGGGCGGATGCGATTGCAGATGGGCGGCTTACACGACGACGCTCTAGAGTGGTGGGCTGGTAAATGGATGGACTTGTTGTCGGCCCCGTGCCGACGAATCCTCGGATGTGGCTCGACTACCTTCATGCCAAGCTGCTGAAGCAGCGGGCACAGGTGAGGGTCTATTCGCGCTACTACGACGGAGATCACCAGAAGCTAGCCTTTGCTCAGGCACGTCACGTGAGCGAATTCGGTCACGTCTTCGAGAAGTGGCGTGACAACTTCTGCGGCCTGATCGTGGATTCGGTCAACGAGCGCATTGCCGTGGACGGCTTCCGGATGACGGACGAGCCCGACGCGGACAAGGACGCCCGCGACATCTGGCAACGCAACTTCATGGACGCCGAGTCGAACGCCGGCCACCTCGATGCCATGGTGCAGGGCTCTGCGTACGCGGTCGTCTGGGCCGACCAGGACGGCCAGCCCACCATCACGATGGAGTCTGCCGAACACATCGTCGTGCAGTACAAGCCCGGCTCCCGCAGGGAGATCGAGGCCGCGGCCAAGTTCTACATAGACGACTGGGGTCGTGACTGGGCAACGCTCTGGTTTGCGAACCGGGTCTACACCTTCGCGGCCGGCACCTTCGGTTGGAACGATGCGACTGCAACTCGCAGCGAGCGCAACCCGCTTGGCGAGGTCCCGGTCATTCCGCTGAACAACCGGAGCCGCCTCACCACATCTCCGGTCTCCGACCTTGCAACGGTCATCCCGCTTCAGGATGCGGTGAACAAGATCGTGTCTGACGCCTTGCTGGCGTCCGAGTTTGCGGCCTGGCCACAGCGCTACGTCACGGGCCTGGAGATCGTAGAGGACCAGGACGGTAACCCCGTCGAGCCGTTCAAGGTGGCAGTGGACAAGCTCCTCCAGGCGGAGGACCCGAACGTGACGTTCGGCCAGTTCGAGGCTGCCGACCTCGGGAATTACGTGAAGCTCGCGGACATGCTCGTACAGCACATGGCGAGTACGAGCCGCATCCCGTTCCACTACTTTTTGAATGGTGGTGTCGTCCCTTCCGGCGAGTCGATTACCGCCGCCGAAGCGGGCCTGATTGCCAAGACACGAGAGCGAATGCTGCACTTCGGCGAGGCATGGGAACGCGTAATGCGTCTGTGCTTCAAGGTACTCAAAGACAAGAGGGCGGAAGCGTGGAGCGCTGAAGTCATCTGGCGTGACCCCGAGAACCGCACCGAGGCTCAGCACATGGACGCTCTTCTCAAGCTGAAGATGATCGGTGTTCCGACCGACCAGCTTCTTTCCGATGCGGGTTACACCCCGCAGCAGATCGCCCGCTTCAAGTCGATGCGGGAAGACGATGCCAAGACCGCAATGGAACTGGCGAAGAAGTACCCGGCACCTCAGCCTCCACAGCAGGACGGTGCCGCACTCGATGCCCAGAGGGCCGCCAACAAGCCGCCACAGGGCAACTCAGGGAACGCAGCCCGCAAGGCTGTGAACCCGGTGAAGGGCTGATCCCTTCAATCCCTTTCAACACGCTGGCTCCCGCAATGGGGGCTTTTTTTGATGCCGCCGAAATGGATGGATCGTATGACTGAGACGAACACCCCCGAGGGCACAACTCCGCCGGCCGCTGGTCCGGAGGTTCCGACTATCGAGTCGCTTCAGGCTCAGGTCGAGAAGTGGAAGGCCCTTTCCCGAACCAACGAGAAGCGTTGGAACGACGCCTCCAGCGAGCTGGAGACCCTTCGGCAGTCGCAGATGAGCGACGCGGACAAGGCCCTTGAGTCTGCCCGTACGGAGGCCCGTAACGCGGCCTTCGCCGAGGTCGGTACTCGCCTTGCTGACGCGGAGCTTCGCGCCCAGGCCGCAAAGGCTGGTGTTGAGCTTCCGGCCGCCGAGTTCCTGAACCTCTCCAAGTTCCTCGGTGAGGACGGTTCGGTGAACGCCGGGCTGGTCTCGAACTTCGTCTCGTCCCTTCCCAAGCCGGTCTCTGAGCCCGAGTTCGCACAGGGTCTTGGCCTCGGTCGTCAGGGCGGCTCTGGCCCTGTCCAGTTCACCCGTGACGACCTTTCCCGCATGTCTCCCAAGGAAATCAATGCGGCCCGTAAGGCAGGCCAGCTCGATGCCCTGATGCGAGGCGAAATCTGATTCGACCGTGAGGTAACCGCATGGCACTTTACTCTCAGACCGGCAATAACACTGGTGCCGGCCAGCTCCAGACTACTCCGGGTCAGTTCATTCCCGAGGTCTGGACTTCTCAGCTTCTCCAGGACATCGAGGAGAATCTGATTCTCTCCGCGTCCCCGTTCACGAACCGGGACTATGAGGGCGAATTCCGCCGGTCCGGCGATGTTGTCCGCATCCCGCACTTCGTTGACGGCACTGTCACTGACAAGGGCATCGTCAAGGCGTACGGCGAGATCGGCGCCGCGGACCACGCTGAGCTTGAGTACATGAAGATGACCGTTGCCAAGGGCTCCAGTTTCCACCTGGAGATCGACGCTCTTCACCAGCTCCAGACTCAGAGCGGCATCGACCTGATGTCCAACCTGGTCGCTCAGCGCGCCCGCGCTACCGCTCGCTCCATTGACGAGCTGGTTGCCCTGACCCTTCTGGCCGGCCTCTCCGGCAAGGACCTGAACGGCGCCGAGGACCGGAACGCGACTGTTTCCGGCCTGCCGGCTCTGGAGCTGGGTCCCATCTCGAAGGTCCAGGCGGCCGACGTGAATCAGGCCGCGACTGACGTTCTGTCGGTCTACGACTACGTGGTCTCGATGCTCGAAGTCCTCGACACCCGCTCGGCCCCACAGGACCGTTGGCTGTACGTCTCCCCGCGCATGCGCTCGCTGCTGCTGCGGGACGAGAAGTTCATCGACGCCTCGAAGCACGGTGGCGGCGGCTCCGTCGTCGCCTCGGGTCAGATCGGCACCATCCTGGGCCTGCCGGTCATCGTGGCTAACGCGCTGGGTAACCACACCCGCCCGAACTCCCCGGTCATCAAGAAGGGGAATGAGAAGTTCGGTTCCGTCGATCTCTTCATGGGTTCAACTTCCGCGGTCTCGGTTGTGATGCCGTTCGCCGAGATGGCCGCCTACAACCCTGAGAAGAAGTTCACTGGTGCGGTTAAGTCCCGCGTCATCTACGACGCGAAGGTGTGCCGGCCCGAGCAGCTTCTCATTGCTCAGGGTGTTGAGGCGGAGATCCGAGCCCACAACAGCGCGATCAAGGCGCCGACCGCTCCGTGATCGACCTCCCTCACGGAAGGGAGGGTATTGGTGCTCTACGCATCCGTTGATGACGTGGCCGCCCGTCTTGGGCGGCCCGTCTCCGACGACGAGAGGCCCCGAGTTCAGGCTTTCCTTGAGGACGTCTCGGCACTCATCTCCGACTACTGTAACGGCAGTTGGGACCATGCGGCCCCTCCGGCGTCGTTCAAGGTTGTGGCCTGCGCCGAGGTAATCCGGTGGCTTGCTGTGACACCCGGTGTGGTGAGCGAGCGCACCGGCGAGCTGGAGGTCCAGTTCGCGGCCTCCGCCGCAACGTCCGGACTGTCCGAGGCTGCCAAGGGAGGCCTTCGCCGCTACCGGCGAGGCCTCTCCTCTATCCACCTCACGCGGGAGGTACCACCATGCCCCGGTACACCGAGCCCGTAGAAATCTCGCGTGCCGCCCTGGTGGCGGACGCGTACACCAACCGGCGGGACTGGGAGCACGCAGAGCGGGTGTGGTCGGGGCTCGCCTCGGTCCAACCGGGCAAGCCGTACACGGTCCGAAGTCCGGAGCGAGAGACCACGGTTGATCGGCTCCTCGTCTACCTCCCGCCGACCGCTGATGTTGACTCCGCGGACCGCATCACGGTCCGAGGGATCACCTACCAGATCGAGGACGAGCCCGCCCACTGGCGGGCCGGCGTCCTGTCCCACGTCGTAATCAAGGCGGTGAGAGTCAGACGATGAGCCGGTTCACCCTTCGCATGGATAAGGGATGGGAGCGCGAGGTTCTGTCTCTCCCCCAGGCCCGAGAGATTGTCGAGCTCCACACGGCAGACGTTGCTGCCCTGGCCATCAAGGAGGCCCCGCGGGCGAGCGCGACCCGAGGTAACTGGAACTCGATCAAGAAGAACATCGAGGCCATGGTCACCCTCTACCAGAGCGGTTGGTACGGCCAGGTGGTTATTGAGTTCGACAAGGATGTTCGACACACCATGCTTCAGGAACTCGGTTGGCGCGACCGCAAGGGCCGCCGACACCCCGGGCGGTTCTTCCTCAAGGCAGCCTTGGAGAAGGCGAGGATCGAGTGACAGATCCCGTCAAGGTTGTCTGGGAGTACCTGAGTTCACTGCCTGGTCTGCCGAGTGGCTGTGTCACCGGGGACCTGGTGGGCCGGGAGGCCGGCCAGGCGACCGTGTACCTGAATGAATCCGGCGGGTTCCGTCTGGTCCGGGATCGCATGGACCGAGTGGACGTCGAGTACGACGTGTACGCCGAAGACCGCGCAGAGGCTAAGCGCCTCGCGCTCCTGGTCCGCCAGGCCCTCTTGGAGGAGCTGCCAGGCCGGGAGGCTGGCGGCGCCCTGGTGCTCGACGTCGCCGAGATCTCCCGTCCCCGGTACTACCCGGACAGCGTGAGTCGAGAGCACATGTATGGCGGCGAGGTCACTCTGTTCTTGACTTATACCAATCGTAATTAAACAGCGGCCTATCCTCATCATACATCCTGAGGGCGGATACCAACCATGCCGAGACAGCCATGCGTTTCCATCTATCCGGCATTTCACGTTTCGGATCCAACGTCTTGAGGGCTCCCTCGAAGGCGGTCGCGTCTGGCTCAATAGTTCCCCTCCTCAACTCGGCCAGCCTTTGGAGGTCGCGGACACGGTCTAGCACTTCTCCGACCATATCGTCAACCTTCCGAGGCGGATGCACGGCTGCCGCCTCATCGATTGCTTTTGCCTTAGAAATCGCTTCGAAGAAATCATCCCAGAGCGCATTGAAGAGTGTCTCAACCCTGCCTTCGTTAATCTTTATGGCAGCCTGATCGTAGATGTCTCGCACCAATCTATGCAATTCTTCCCGCTCAAGTTTGCGCGCTTGAAAGGAAGACAGGGGGTCCGTCAATTCATGAGGCTCCAGGTCAATGCAGAGTGGCACCACTCTTCCCTTTTTAACGCTTTTCGCCAAGGCTCCAGCCTCGAACAGCATCCATTTCGATTCCAGATTGCTGGCGGTAACGCACAAGACTCCGAAGTCAGACTTATCGAGCTGCGTGCCAATCTGCTCGAACCACCTGACGCCCGATCGAATGTCCTGGTCGGACATCCAAAACTCCACCTGCTGCACTAGAGCGCCCAGAAATTCCTGAAGAGCCTTTGCCGCAGCCTTACTGCGCCTTCCCGACCACGAGATGAAGACTTTCATAGCGGACCTGCCTTGGTCGCTTCTCTGCCCTCAGTCTCTCTCTTATTCCAACGGGCCGCCACCTGAGGCGGATGGCAGTCCCTTTCTTCTTCATCAAGCCTCGCCTAGCGCGGCCTTTGTTGTTCCCCTCCCCCTGCTTTGGAGTGCCTATGGCTAACGACGCCCAGAAGATCCGCTTTGCCCCCAACGGGGGCGTTTTTGTTGCCCCTGCCCCGAACGGCCTTCCCGGCGGCACTCAGCTTCCGGTAGATGTAGGTGACGGTAAGGCCGTCCCGGCCGGTTACAAGGCCTTCGGCTATGTCGACCAGGGCGGCGTCACGATTACGCCGAGCATCGAGACCGATCCGGTTAACGCGTGGCAGTCTGCCACCCCGGTTCTCTACAACGTCAAGTCTGCGTCGATGCAGATCAAGGCGACCCTTCTGGAGACCAACCAGCTCACGTCTGAGCTTTTCTGGGGCGCCCCATGGGTGGCTGTGAAGGACGACAAGGGCCAGGCGACTGGCACCTATCGCTTGGACCTATCCTCGACCCCGGACCTCCAGGAAATCTCCCTGGCTGTGGACTGGTCCCAGGCCGGCACCCTGTACCGCTGTGTGATTCCGCGGGCCATGATTTCCGACCGTGGCGCGATCACCCTTCAGCGGACCGAGGCACAGAAGTACGAGCTGACGATTAGCGCCCTGGACGCCAATGGCTCCCTGGGCTACGTCCTCACTAATGACAACGTGAAGGGCACTGGCGGTGGTGTCACTCCACCGGCTCCATTCGCTTCCACGGTTGCAGTCCCGGGTTACGCGTCCAACGACTCGGCAAATGCCTCGTGGACCGCCCGTGTGACCGTTACCGGCGTTACCAGCCCGGCTACCGTGAAGTTGCTCAACGCTGCCGGCACCGCCTTCCAGCTTCAGACCACGCTGAATGCTGACGGCAACTACGACGTGACCATTCCGAAGGGCCAGGCAACTGCCGAGCTCAAGATCACTCATGCGGGTGTGGATTACTGCTACACCGTGACCGACAAGACCCAGGTTGGCTCCTCGAAGGCCTGCACCGTCGTTACCGGCTAACCAGCCGATGGCCCCTGCCGGGGAGGGCAATAGTCCCCGGCCCCCTTCTTCCCTTTAGATGCTGGAGTTCCCTATGGCCGTTGCCAAGAAGACCGCTGCCCCAAAGACTGCTGCCGCGAAGGCGGAGGCCACCGACGAGCCGACGACCTTTGAGCACGCCGGTATCACCTTCTCGGTTCCTGCCCCTCTGGACATGCCGCTTGAGATTCTGGAGGCCGAGTCCGAGGTTGAGGCAGTTCGTCTGATCGTCGGTGAGGAGACCTGGGCCGCGTACCGCGCTACCCGCCCCACCATCCGTGACTTTCAGGCCCTCGCTGACCGCGTCAACCAGGCTCAGGCCGGCTCGGGAAACTGATCCAAGTCGTCGGGGTCATCCAGGAGTTCCCCGACGAGCTTGAAGCCGATCTCTTGGAACACTTCGGCGTTGACCTCCTGGACCTCTGGCGCGGGCGGCTGTCGCTCCGCCGTGTGCACGTGTTGATCTCCTCGCTGATGTCCAAGCCGGGCCGATCAACTCTCCTGGCGGCCATGGACGAGACCACTCAGTGGGGCACCGCGGACCATCTTCTCGCCCGTGTCTCCGACGCCCTTGAGCTGAGCAACTTCCTCTTCATGAAGGCCAATTCAGATTCCTCGGCTGACCTGCCGATCCCCCAGCCGATCCCCCGGCCTGGCGTGGAATCGCTTGAACTCCCAGCACCAGAGCCCGACTTCGCTACCGGGACGGAGGTGGCCGACTTCTTCACCCGCATGAGCAACCTGTAGGAGGCCGCATGGCACCGAGTAATCGCGGCCCCATCAAGGTGGGCAGTGGCTACATCGAGATCAACACCAGCCTCAGCAACGAGTCGCTGGCGAAGTTCAGGGCCGAGCTGGCCAAGCAGATGGAGAAGGCCGGCACTGAGGCCGGCAAGGCGATGTCCACCGCCGCCACCCAGGGGTTCGAAGCCCTGCCCAAGGCCGCTGCCACAGCGGCCCGGAAGGCAAAGGCCGCAGTCGAGGCAGAGGGCAAGGACAGCGCAGAGACGCTGGCCGCGATCGAGCGGGACCTCACCAAGCAGTTCGGGGCCGAGGCCGCTCGCCGCTTCCGGGAGGCCCGACAGCTCGAAGCGCAGAAGCAGGCCTTGGCCGAGGAGACCAGCACGGTTACTCAGCGGGCTCTTCGAGCCGCTGTCGCACAGGAGACCGAGGCTGCGACGGCTCGGAGCCGACTGACGCAGCAGCGGGAGCGTGCAGCCCAGGCCGCCATCCTTGAGACCGCTCGGATCCGTCAGCAGGCCCAACAGCAGGCCATTCGAGACGAGATCGCACAGAACGCCGTCGTGCGGGACGGACTCCGCCAGCGGCTTGCCGAGACCCGGACCACGTTGTCCGAGATGGAGACCTCCCACACCTCCGTCATGACCCGTGTCCGCAACGCCTGGACGAAGACGTTCGAGCGTACGGAGAAGATCGGGACGAGCCTCACTGAGACCGGCCACCTGATCACGAACAACCTGATCGCCCCGCTCGGCCTGGCGGCCGGCGCTGCTACGACCTTCGGTCTTAAGTCGGCCGACGCCATGATTTCTGCCCAGACCGGCCTTAGGGGCATGGGCATTGAGCTGCGGGACGTCAACTCGCTTCTCAAGCAGATGACTCAATACGGCATTGAGACGCCGTACAGCGTGAACGACATGCTGACCTACGGCACTCGTTACGCACGAGCCAATGCGGCTCACAACAAGAAGTTCGAGTCTTCCGATCCGCTGGTAAAGGCGGAGGGGTCTCGCGAAGTCACCCAGAAGTCCGTCGACATGGTCAAAATGATTGGTGACAGCGCGGCCTACGGCGGTGTTCTCGACCCGAATATGGTGAGCCAGGGCATGTATGCCCTGGAGGTTATCCAGGACATGGGCCGTACTCCTCTGCGAAATCTCAAGCAGTTGGAGCGGGCCACCGGCATTCCTGCCCAGCAGATCGCCAAGCTCGTGGGCTTTCACGACCGCGCGTTCACCCCGGCCGAGCTTGAGGGTAAGAAGAAGCAGGCCAAGGACGCTGGGGCGGTCCTGGACCCGCCGACCACGTATGAAGCTTCCGCCCAGCTCATGGATTTCATGGCGAACGCCAAGGACACTGGCGGTCTTTCGGGCGAACAGCTCATTGAAAAGCTGCTGGAGCATTGGAAGGGCGATCCGAACATCCAGGGCGCCGCCAAGCGCATGGGTGGCGCAACGGTCAGCGGGCGCATCGAGAACATGAAGGAAGCGGCCCAATTCAAGCTCGGCCAGCTTTTCTACAGCGAGGGCGAAGACGGCTCGTACAACTACACCGGGCTTGGCCAGAAGATCATGGGTCACAAGGTCACGGACGAGAAGGGGACCCGGTTTGAGGGTGGCCTTCTCAATGACGTCCAGGACATCGGAAAGGATGTCTTTCCGACTCTCAAGGCCGTTGTCGAGAAATTCATCGGCTCCCTGACCCGATTCACGGCATGGATTAAGAAGGCAGCTGCGTTCCTCGAAGAGCACCCCGGTTTGCGGGACATGATGCTCAAGGCTGCCGAATTCGCTACGGTCCTGGCCCCCATCCTTCTGGGCCTGGGCGTCCTCGCCAAGACCGTGGGCAAGATTGGCAAGCTCGCCGGCACGGCCACCAGCCTGGTGACCACACCCGTGATGGCCGCTGGTCGTGGCGTCCGCGGAGCCTCCCGAGTCGTTCGACAGACCCGGGCCGGCCTGCAAAGTCGAAGCGAGGGTGACGGGTTCCTCCAGGGCTACCGGAACCGCCGAGTGGAGCTGTCCGGGGGCAACAGTGGTGACGAACGCCGGGTCCGCAGTGAGATCCAGGCCCTTGAGGCTCAGATCCGCCAGGCGGACGCCCGGACGGCGGAGCTCCGCCGGGACCTCCAGGAGGTCAATTCCACCAACCTCCGGTCCATCATCCAGGAGCTGTCTGGTGGTGCCCGAAGCGTCGAAGGCGCCGCTCAGGCCGCCCACACTGAGGTAACTCAGGTACGCACCCAGGGAATCGAGCCCCTTGACCGGGCTTCGCTGGCCGGGTTGCGGGCGGAGTTCACCAACACTCGCCAGGACACGGAGCGCCTGGTGGCCGCCGTCAAGGACGGCCAGCGGGAGGTGACCCAGCTCGACGGCAAGAAGCTGACCGCCCTCAAGGTGACCATCGACTCCGCGCATGGTGCCGTCACAGACCTGAAGTTGAAGGTCGAGGGTACATCGCTGGCTGTCAGTCAGCTTGATGGGAAGAACCTCAACCAGCTGAGGGGCGAGTTCGTCCAGGTCCATACCGCGGCGAACACTGTCTTCGAGAAGGTCGGCCAGGGTACTGGTGCCCTCTCGGTTGCTGGCCGCATCGGCCTGCTCGATCAGCGTTCGCTGTCCAGCCTCCGGGCCGAGTTCACCCAGTTGCATGGCTCGGTTGACCTGGTCCACGACAAGGTGGGCCAGGGCACGGGGTCGCTCAACCTGGCTGGCCGGATCGGGCTCCTGAATCAGCGATCCCTGTCGGGGTTGAAGAACGAATTCGATCAGGTCCACAACGCCGCTGAGAGTGCCTACAGCAAGGTTGGCCAGGGTACTGGTGAGAGTTCTCTCGCGGGACGAATAGGGCTGCTGAACAACCGGTCTCTAAGCAGCATCAAGGAGCAGGTTGAGAAACTGAGTGGTGCTCTGAGCACGGCTCACACGCATGCCAACAACCTTGACACCTCGATCGACAACATCACCAAGAAGGCGCCCGGCGGGCACGCAGGATCGGCCAATCCATCGAAGCCGGAGCCCCCGAAGAAGAAGTATGCGACTGGTGGTGTCCTGCCGGGCTATGCGCCCGGCGTGGATTCAATTCCGGCAATGCTGTCTCCCGGTGAGGCGATTCTTCGCCCAGAGGTCACCGCGGCTCTCGGGCCGGCACTGATTCACCAGTGGAACGCGGCTGCCCGAAAGGGCCAGCTGTCCCGCTACGCGGGTGGCGGTATCGCTGGGCGGCTGGGCTTCGACCAGATCCGAGAGGCAATTCAGCTCAGCAACATCTTCCCCTACGCGAGTACTGCGGCCAACGTCATGACCTACGCCAAGGCCAGTGACGATGTCGGCGGCGAAACTCAGGGCGGAATGCTGCGGGCCGGGTCGAACGCCGCTAAGTGGGTCGGGTCCGGTGTCGCGGAGCGCTTCCGGAACATGTTCAACTTCGTGACCACGGACTCGTGGAGCATGCTTCGGCGAGTTCCGACCGGCCTCGGTCAGGTCGCCGGTATTCTCGGCGGCTCTATCTCTCCAGTGCTTGGCGAGTATTTTTGGGATGACGTCTGGAAGGGCGACGGAAACATCCTGCAGCGCGGGAAGAAATTCCTTGGCGATACCTTCTCGACGAACACCCTGAAGCAGGTGATTTCCAATCTGGGCGGTGGCCTCTGGGAGTCCCTGAAGTCAATCGCCGGAACGGCCAAGGATCTCGTCACTGACCCAATAGGGACGGTGAAGGAGGGTATCAACGGGATCTGGGACATGGCCTCGGCAGAGGTCGACCAGCTTACGGATATGGTTCAGGCAGTTAAGGATATCTACGACGCACCGGGCGATTATGCCTGGTCAGTTCTAGAGGATGTCCTGAGTACCGCCACGGAAGCCCTACCCAACCTGGACGGACTTCTCGACTTCGACTCCGGCTCGAAGGTCGATGCGACCCTCTCCATCACTGATCTGGATTTCCACGACATGATGGGTGGCAAACTCGATCCGACCGGGGACCAGGTCACCCGCTGGCGTCCAACGGTGCAGCGGGTTCTGTCTGAGCTGGGCCTTTCCCAGGACTACACGGATCTGGTGCTGCACCGAATCCAGGTCGAATCCGGCGGAGACCCAAACGCCGTGAACCTCTGGGATAGCAACGCGCTCAATCCGAATATCGGCCCGAGCGCGGGCCTCATGCAGACGATCCAGGCCACGTTTGATGCCTACGCCGGCCCGTACAAGTATCTCGGTCGTCTCAATGGTCTAGCCAGCATCTACGCGGGTCTGAACTACGCCATGCACCGATACGGGGCGAACTGGCCGAACGCTCTCTCCGGCAATCAGGGGTACTGGTCCGGGACGTTCAGCGCGTCTCCGGGTCTTCGCCTCGTCGGCGAGCACGGGCCGGAGCTGGTGAATTTCCGTGGGGGTGAGCGGGTGCACGATTCCGGGGATACCCGGCGAATGCTCCAGGGCAAGGCCTACGAGATTCACATTCACGAGGCCAAGAGCGAGGACACCACACAGGCTGTCCTTCGCGCCCTCCAGTATGCGGAGGTTATGTCAGCCATGTAGTCATTTGGAGGCCCCATGCCAATTCCGGCGATTAAGCCGCTGGTCCTCGACCAGCAGCCGGCACCGCTGCCACTGCCGCCTCAGCCGGTGGCATGGGGCCACACTCACGTGACGATCACGGGCTCGAACGGTCAGGGGGAGGAAATCCCCCTGACCGCCTTTGCCACCCGAGAATGGCCCGTCATCCTGATTCAGGCCGGTGCGACCGGACTGGATATGCCGCCGGTCGAGCTGCATTCCGATGATAGCCCCAACTTGGACGGCTCGATCTACCGAGGGTCGCGAGTGGCAGCCCGGCAGGTCATGATTCCGGTGTACCTGCACGGGGTTGACCGCCGCACCCTGAAGGATCTCAAGCGGCGGCTGATCTCGGCGCTCAATCCGAAGAACGGGTTCTGTGTCCTCAAGTTCACCGAGGCTGATTCTCTCACCCGCACTCTATATGCCTATTACAAGGGCGGCATGGAGGGGGATGAAGGCGTGGACAACGCTGGATTCCGGTTTATGAAGTACGGCCTCCAGTTCACGGCCTTCGACCCTTGGTTCTACGGTAATGACCTCCAGGTCGCCGAGTGGCAGTTTGGCGGAGGGAAGCCCTTTCTCAAGACGGGGAAGGCACTGTTCCCTCTCAGCCTGAGCAAGGGGATTCTGTCCAGCAAGGACATCCCGATCATCAATCCGGGCGACGTCGAGGCCTGGCCCATCTGGGAACTCAAGGGGCCCGTCCGCGGATTCAAGATGACCGCACCGGACGGCAGGGCCTTCGGGATCGCAGCGGGCATCACTGGCAGTCCTGACGCCGTGCCGGCGGGCCGCACTCTCATCGTGGATACCCGGCCCGGGGTGAAGACGCTCAGGGACGACCAGGGCGCCAACTACTGGACTCGGGTGGATGCGTCACCGTCGCTCTGGCCAATACCGGCCGGAAAGTCGGCCGTCTCCGTCGACCTCACGGCAGGCAGCTCCGCCGCCTCTCTCCGCTTGTCCTTCCGCCCTCGTTACGAAAGCTACTGACGCCTATGGGTTACCGCATCGAGGTGCGAGACAGATCACTCAACCGCGTTGGTGTCATTGACACTTGGATCAAGCTCGACTTCATCGTGAGGTTCTGCCAGCAGGGTTCTTGGCAGCTCCTCGTGAAGTCGGGTACCGACCAGGCCGCCCTTCTGGAGAAGGGCGGCGGGGTGGCCATCTACCAAGACGGCGTCACAGAGCCGGTGTTGACGGGCCAGATCGAGTTCTTTCAGGAGTACTGGACTGTTGAGCAACACACAGGGCCCGGCAGTCTCTACGTGGGCGGGAAGTGTGACAACAAGCTGGCTTACAGCCGCTTGGCCTTCCCTGAGCCCGCGGTGCCCGTATCCCAGCAGTACACCGCCCGTCCGACCCGCCAGGCCTCCGGCTCCGCCAGTCAGGCCCTCTGGTGGGAGCTGGAGCACTCCCTAGGCACCTCAGCTCTTCCCGACCGTCGAGTTCCCGGCCTGGCTCTCTCGGCACCGGCTGACCTTGGGTCACAGGTCAACGACAGCTTCCGATTCGATGTCCTTGGGGCCACCTTCGAGAGGTGGACTGAGGGCAAGGACTTTGGCTACCGGTTCATCTACAACCCGGACCTGAAGAAGATCGAGCTTCGCATCTTCAAGCCCCGCGATCGTTCCCGAGACGTCCGCTTCAGCCCCGAGTTGGGGAACCTGCGCGAATACGTTTGGACTCTCACCGCACCGCGCGTTACCCGCGTCATCGTGGGCTGTCAGGGCGAGGGCGACGAGCGGTATCTGTACCAGCAGATCGATACGGATGCTGAGGCCGAATGGGGCCTTCAGATCGAAGCTTTTGTCGACAGGCGAGACCTTCCCCTGAGGACTGACCCGGCAACAGGGCGGCCGGTGAAGTCGAAGCCCGATACCACGGATGCCGAGTTTGAGAACGCCAAGAAGGCCGTTCTGGATGCCGCAGCGTCAGCCCTCCAGCAGGGCGAACGCAACGGAAACTTCCAGCTCTATCCGATCGACACGGAACAGATTCGGTTCGGTCGGGATTACTTCGTTGGTGACCTGGTGACCGTCGCAATCGATGGGGTCGAATACACGGACATCGTTCGCGAGGTCAACATCACCGTTGAGGACGCCGGGAAGTCGTTGACCATCCGTCCCAAGATCGGCGAACAGGGAACAGGCGATCCGTTGAATCTCTACAAGACCGTTTCTGAGCTTCGAGAGAAGCTGAGGAAGCTCGAAGCGAGGATGTAATGGCAGAAATCAGCTATCCCTTTTCTCAGGCTAACGCCTCCGGCGGAACGGAGATGGTTTCTCAGGTCCAGTGGCAACAGATGGCCCACCTGTGGGGCGGAGATCGAGTCGATTACCAGCTCACCAACTCGACCCTGGACCCGGGAGCGCTCCCCTTTGCTTGGCGTGTGATCAACGGCCGCACGATCTCTATCGAGGCCGGTAACGCATGGGTCGGGGGCTTTTACTACCAGAACACCGCGCCCCTGAATGTCGACATCGACCCCAACCCCACCGATCGGGCCCGCAAGGACACGGTGGTGATCCGGGCGGACGTCGTGAAGGGCTCGGTCAACATCGTGGCGGTAAAGGGCCAACCCAGCATTTCCCCCATCGCTCCGCGGCCTCAGCGGTCGCCGGGCGGTGTCTGGGAAATGGTGCTCCTCGAAGTCGACGTGCCGGCCGCGAACGGTGCTCTCTCGGTCTACTCCCGTGCTTCCTTCGACATGCCCAGGCCGGTAGCGACGCCATGGAATACCCGTTCCACGGCCGATTTCGTACCTCAGGGCACTTTCATCTATGACCTCGACCAGGACGGCGGGGACTCCCCTTACGAGGCTTTTGCTGGCCGTGACGGCTACATGGTGACTCGCCATCTCGGTAAGGCCAGGCCGTACACTCCGAGCCTTTGGGGCGTGAACACTCAGCCCGCGGAGGTAGACCGCGTGTGCTGGTGGCGCTGGATCGCGCCCAATGTCTACCGCTTCAACATGCGGCTCAGGAATCCAACTTCCGCCGATATCGTGACTACCGGCTGGTACATGCAGGCATCTCTGCCAAACCCGGCCAATGGACGTACGGCCCAAATATTTGAGGGCTACCTCGATAACCCCGGGGGAAACGGCGGTAAGCCATGGCTGTCGTCCGTCAAGGGCATCACCTGGGAAGGCAACGGGACCAGCACCGTAAACCTGGTCACACCAGCGGGTGACTCCCTCGTGGTGCTTCAGGGGATTCCAGCGCACTCGACCCTGCATCTGTCCGGCACCGTCGAATCAGACGTTTTCACTCAGTAAGGAGGAACCCTCTTGGCACGAAATCTCTTCGGTGGTACGGCCGCTGACGTAGCGGAGAGCGTTTCCGGCGCCCGCATCCCGGGTGCTGTCGGAACCGTCTGGGACGGCCCGAGCGAGGGCGCCCGGCAGGTGACGGACCTGACCGACACCAACGGCGCCCCGATCATCCAGCTCGTAGCCGACGTTCGAGGCATGATCCCGAGCTTCTACGGCCCGGCGAATGCAGCCGAACGCCTTTGGGTGGACTTCGGGGCCGGGCGGATCGGCCTTGTGTCGGTGACTGCCGGCGAGCGCCTGGTCCAGCACCAGGCGGCCCCCGACCCCCACCAAGACAGGGCTTACACCAACGAGCGGCTTGCCAACTTCCTGCCGCTGGCTGGGTCGGATCTGAACGTGCCTGCCGGTACGGACTGGGCGCGTTGGATTGTGCCGGCCACTGCTGACACCACGGGCTCCGCCTGGAAGCTCAAGACGGCGGACGGCACGGACTACACCCGCGTGCAGAACTCGGGCACCTTGCTCCTCGACACGATCGGTGTGCGCGCCGCACTCTGCATCGGGGCACCGGCCTACAGCTCGTCCCAGCCTGTCATCAACGTGACCAACTCGAAGGCCACCACAGCAACTACCGCGAGTCTGTTCCGAGTTCAGGGTGACGGCTCGGTGATCTCTGCCGGATCAATCACGGCGGCGAACGTCGGGTCTGCCCGCCTCTTCAGCGGACCCAACGCCCCTTCGAGCCCGAAGGCCGGGGATGTGTGGGTGCAGTATGGCTAACCAACTCCGCGTCTGGAACGGGTCGACCTGGGTCGACAAGACGCCACAGGTCTGGGACGGGACCAAGTGGAGCCCGCGGCCTCCCCTCTACTGGGACGGAGCCGCATGGATGAGCGCGGCCCCGGTGCCCCGGGAGTTTCCGGCCTACGCGGCCAGCACTCGGGCCATGTTCGTGGACCAGGCCCTCGCCGAGGTGGCCCTCCCAGTCGTACGTACGAATGATTTCGTGGTCTCGATCTGCGTCAGCTCTGGCCCTGCGCCAGCGCCCCGTTTACTCACCCCTGCGGGGGCCATCCCGACCCAATACACGCTCACCAGCGGGCTTTTGGTGGCCGTGGCCGTATGGCCCTGGGAGCCGTCCCGGGGTAGCTCGGTGATCTGGGACGTAGGCCCCGCCCACAACGCTGCCGTAATGAACCTGGTGTACCGAAACGGGGACGTCTCCAACATCGGACTTACCCCCGTGGTCGGCATCCGCGAGTACTCCAACACCAACTCGCTGCCCCTGATGCCCTCCACGAGCTACCGAAACGTGTACGCAGCCGTGACCGTTTCCAGCACTCTCACAGGCCTCTCTTGGCCTTCCGGCGTCGCTGGTCGGGACCAGCAACTCGGCACCTTCGGGGCGAATCAGGTCAGTCTCATGGTTGCTGACACCCCGGGTGCCGGCGGTTCGCCCGGCAGCGTGCAGCTCGACACCACCGTCCCTTCCGCAGCAGTTGTTCTCATCTCGGTTCCAGGAAAGTCGGACGGAAAGCCCACCTGGATTCTCGGCGACCCTGTCGGTTCCGAACTCGGCACTACTACTATCCTGGAGCTCTGATTGATTACTCTTCCCACGCTGAAGTCTTGGACCAGTCGCCAGGTTGTTGCCCCGGCCGACATGAACGGCCAGATTTACGACGTCCATAACGCTCTCTACTCAGTGGCTAATGACCACGAGGCATCGATCAACAAGCTGAAGGCGAATCCGGTTCTTTCCGTCGCCCTTCAGAATTCGGTGGTCCTCGGAGCAAACGGTTCGACCGTCATTTATTGGAACACCTCCCAGCCGCTTGCGCGCGTTGGCACCTGGGCAACGACTGACGGCGGAACCATCAAGGTCCCGGAAGCCGGTACATATCGCTTCACCATGAGCTACGGCGGGTGGAGCACTGGCGGCTCCACATGCAAGGCCCATGCGTGGATCGCCACCAGTCCAGGCGCGACTACCGGCGCATTTATTTACCCGCCCACCAACGGGGATGCTCAGTCCACCTCCTTCACCTTTGCGGCGACCCTCAACACCGGCGACGCATTCACGGCCTACATGGTCTCCTGGTGGCAAGGATTCCGATCTGACGGCGGGCCCAGTGACGAGCGAAACGCCTGGAATCTGACCGCTGAAAAGGTTTCTGGCTAAAGGAGGCCAATGGACCCCACTGAAATTTTCGGGTTTGCGGGAACCGCGGCCTCGGTTGTTGCCGCCTTCGTTATTGTCCGGGCCGCCTGGCAGATAAAAACCGCTGAGGTCTGGCGAGGCGAGGCCGAGGCTCAGAAGACCAGGGCGGACCGTCTCCAAGATGACATGAATGAAATCAAGGACCGGCTAACGCGCATCGAGGCGGAGAACCGCCGCCTGGTCGAGCTGATCACCACTCTCGATCCCTCCCGGATACGCTCCGGGCTCTAATTCATTCACCCCCGAGGGGCTGGCCGTACGGCTGGCCCCTTTTACATGCCCTGGAGGCAGTTTGAGTCAGGTATCCGACGTTTTCCGAGTCGCATCTGCCGAGGTCGGCTATCAGGCCGAACGAGCGCCCGGCGAGAGGCCCAGCGGCCACCAGAAGTACAGCGGGCAGGTGCCCGGTCTGGAGTGGAGTAACTACCAGCCGTGGTGCGCAACTTGGGTCAGCTGGGTTGCCATGAAGGCCGGTGTCGCCAGCCTCTACCCCCGTACCGCGTCCTGCTCGAACGCCGTCGACTGGTGGCAGTCCCGGGGCCGCTGGAGCGCCTATCCCGCAGTGGGCGCCCAGGTTCTGTACGGCCCAGGGGGTGGCACTCACACCGGCATCGTCTATGCCTACGACGAGAGCAACATCTACACGTACGAGGGCAACACCTCGATGACCAACGACGCCAACGGCAACAAGGTCATGAAGCGGGAACGGCGCCGCCGGGACGCCTACGTCTACGGCTACGGCCTGCCGGCCTTCGAGGCTGGCATCGTCACCGCGGACCCCGACCTTAAGGGTCGAGCCGGTTTCGTCTTCGCGGCCACCGCGTCCGGCCCGGCCGGAAACTCGGGCTCGACCTCGACCACCCGCACCCTGACCGTGCGAGCGGGTCAGACCATCACCGCCATCGCTGCGGCGGCCGGCATCAGCGTGGCTGCTCTGCTGTCGCTCAACCCGAGCGTCCAGGACCACCCGGACCAGATTCAACCCGGGGACACGATCACCCTGCCAGCCACCCCGGACGGCGGCCAGGACCCGGAAACCGGTCCGACCCCGCCGCCGGTTTCCCCGCCGGCCTCGAACTCCGGCGCTTTCCCTGGCGCAGACCAGTTCGGTCCAGGTGCGAACAACGCCAGCGTGACGAAGCTCGGCGAACTCCTGGTCCAGCGCGGCGCGGGCCGCTTCTACCGGCAGGGTCCAGGCCCTCGCTGGACCGAGGCCGACCGTCAGGCGGTCCAGGCCTTCCAGGAGGCACAGGGGTGGCGAGGCATCTCCGCGGACGGCGTCCCTGGCCCACAGACGTGGGCTCTACTGGTCAACCACCAGGGCCGTGACATTCCGGCCGCCAGCTCGACGAAGCCCACCGCCCCAACTCCCGCCTTCCCAGGTGCCTCCAAGTTCCACGCGGGTGCGGTGAACGAGTCCGTGACCCTGCTGGGGAAGCAGCTGGTCAAGCACGGCTACGGCCGGTTCTACGCCGTAGGCCCTGGCCCTCACTGGAGCGAGGCCGACAGGCGCGCGGTGCAGGCCTTCCAGCGCGCTCAGGGGTGGCGTGGAACTGCTGCCGATGGCTACCCGGGCCCACTCACGTGGGCTCTCCTGATGAAGTAATTAACCCAAGGGGGACACATGAATTCATTCGTCTCGACTCACGCTGTTCGGATCGTGGCCGCCGTCGCGGCCCTGATCCCGCTCCTCACCGCCTGGTACCCGGCGATCCCGTGGGAGGCCCTGGTTGCTGCCGCCGCGGCCCTGCTCGGCGCCGGTGAACTGGCCCAGCGGCACGAGGACAGCAAGACCACGGCGGCCCTGCACGAGACCTCTCCACTGGACGAGGCTGCCCGGCTTCAGGTCGAGCTGACCAAGCTGGAGGCCGACCAGACTCACTGATCCACAAACGCAAAGATGCGCCCCCTCCCCGTTTCGGGGAGGGGGCATTTTCTGCTTTCCGGCACTCTGAAGAACTACAGGCCTCCGGCATGCCTGTAGTTTCAACTGCGTTTCTGGTTACGGGATTTGGCTGCTAGCGTTCGTCCTCTCCACCCCTACAACATGCTGTGAGGTGCCTCTATGACTCAGGCGATGCCTCGGCAAAAGAACCCCCAGGCCCCGCGCTTCCAGATCGGCCTACGGCCCGCGCAGCTGCCTGATGACGACTTCGAGGACGACGCCACGATCAAGGGCCGTCGCTACGAGGGCTTGAGCCTCGTCGGCCGCCAGGGCGAGGCCATCGAGGTGGAACAGTCTTCTTTCGAGAATGTCCGATTTACTGGGACACACCTGGTTCGGTCGGTTCTCGCTCACGTCACCTTCGACACGTGCGACTTCGCCACAGTTCGAACGCAAGACGTGTCGATCCTCCGAAGCACGGTCACCGGGTGCCGGCTCACCGGGTCCTCGTGGAGCAACGGAAGCTTCCGTGACGTCCTCTTCGAGGGCACCCGAGCAGATAGCACCCTCTTCCGCTACGCCAAGCTGAACACGGTGGTGTTCACGGATTGCAACCTCAGTCAGGCGGACTTCCAGTTTGCTGAGCTTCGCAATGTCCGATTCGAGAAGTGCGATCTCACCGGGGCCCAGTTCGCCAACGTCGTCATCCAGCCCGGTGTCAGCTTCGACGGCTGCACGCTGATCGATCTTGGCGGGGCCTCCCACCTCAAGGGCGCCACTGTACGAGGCCCAGGAGGGATGGAGCTGGCTCTGAGCCTCGCCAGGGAGGCTGGCATCGTATTCGAGGCCTGAGTTAAGGCCGCGGGGTTGCCGGAAATTCAATCCGCCGCAGCTCTCCATCGTCTTCCGTCACGAGCACTACGAGTGGTACGTAGTCGGGAATGAACAGCTCCCGACGAACCTCCTCTGCGATGACCTCCTCAGGGTGCCGGCTCATGTCCTCCTCGGTTACGAACGGGAAGGAGAGAGCGCCCTCGATCTCCAGCTCGTAGCCTTCGGCGCGAACGACTTCCACGCGTACTTCGCGTGGCACCGGTACATCAGACACACGTACTCCGTGAGGTGCAAGCAGTGGGCCTCGCCCGGGGTGTTGGGCGAGGCCCTTGGCCAGCTAGGCGGCGGCAGGCAGCTCGTAGTGTGCGAACTCCTGGCCCGAGATGGACCGTTCGACGAGGTCGAAGTCCAGAGTCTCCGCGAAGGCGGCCAGCTCCCGGACCATCCCCTGACCGTACGGGGTGAACAGGTCGAGCTTGCCGAGCAGGCCGTCCGTGCACTCGCGGATCGAGTGGCGGAACTTGTCCACCAACTCCGTCTCGCCCCTCAGGTGTTGCATCCACATGAGGGGCGGGGCGACGACCGCGGAGTGGAAGGCCTTGTCCAGCGGCCTCAGCTGGCCGAACTTCACGGCCGAGACGACCCGGTGCTCGTCGGCCTCCAGCTCCTTGGCCGGCAGGGTGTACATGCCGTACACCATGTGCTCCAGGAACACGTTCAGGTGCACCGTCTCGTGGACCAGGGACTCGGCGAAGTCGTGGGGCCGCCAGTCGTCACCGGGGCTCATGCTGACAAGGCCGGGCAGGATGCTGCCCGTCCCGCCGCCCTTGTTGGTCGAACTGAAGAAGACGACGTCGGTCACCACCAGGTCCACCAGAGCGCCCAGGTCCGGGGCGGTGTCTCGCGTGTGCAGCTGCGCGATGGAGAAGTCCCGGGTCCACTTGTCCCGCAGGTCGGTGGGAGTGTCCTCCAGGCCCTCGAAAACGTTCTCGAAGACTCGGTTCTCGATCAGGTACGTACCCCACTCGCTGTCCTTGAAGTGGACCGCGATGCCCTCCCCCTCGACGGGCAGGGGGCGGAAGGCGGAGACGACCTTCCGGTACGCGACCGGGAGGTCCGCAGCGGTCGGCGGCGGCTGCTTGTTGACCGCGCTCACGAGTCGCCCGATCGTCTCACGGGCGTGGTGGATGTTGAGGAATCGCATGGACGCTCCTTGGCTGAGATGCTGGGAACACCAGGTGCCCGGCCCCAATCCCAGTGGGGCCGGGCACCTGGCCTACTTCAGGCGCTCAGACCGGCCGTCAGCTGGTCCAGCCACCCATCATCGAGGTGTTGTCCTGGCCGAAGAACGCCCGGACGTTGCCCTGGATGGTGTCGACGGCGGCGACGTCGAGGGACGACGTGGCGTCCTCGGTCACCTCGGGCTCCTCGGTGGTGATGATCGCGGGCATTGCGATCTCCCTTCGGTTTGACGTGGTGGTGCAACCTCCCCGACGGGGAGGAACTTGTGAGGGTCAGTGACCCAAGAGGTTGAGGCTTGGGGCCCCGTCCCAGTCGTCCGTGGTCCACAATTCACGCCACTGGGACGGGGGTTGTGCTCCCCTCCCCGATCTTCACAGGCGGATCGGGGTTCGCCCCTTCCCGTGAGGAAAGGGTGGTCTGATGCGTGCCGTCGACCGCAGGGAGGCACGACCCAATTCCACAGTCGACGGCACGCGCCCGGCCTCCCCAGAGGCCGGGAGTTTCATGCCCGCCCCGGTCGTCCGCGGACCACAAGACGCGTCACCGGGGCGGGGATCCCAGCAAGAGAGGTCAGGTCCCTCTAACTGGTGGTCTGATCGCGCCACCCCCCACAGAGGGAGGATGAGCCCGGCGGGAGGTGGCGCGTGTGCTCCGGGGTCCTGCAACGACGCTCCGAAGCGATCCGGCGGGGCTGCTCGCCGGCCCCTGCTCACCCGGGGAGTGGGACAGGTGGCAGGAGTTGAAACCCACCGCCGCAGGTGATGAACACCGGCACTGCGGCGGTGGAAGCTTGTCAGGTCGGCGGGTCCGGCTCGGCGCCCTCCCACCAACCACCCGGGCCGTGTACTTCCCAGGGACGTCCCCGGCACGACTGACGCAGGCGACGACGGTCCAACTGGGCTCGCAGGCCCATACGGCGCCGAAGCGCGGCCAACTCCTCAGGCGTGCAACGAAGCTCCTCAGGCGGAGCATTCAGGACATTCTTGGGGCCCGAAAGACTCACGACCAGTCCTCCCGTCGGGGTGGCAGCTCCGCGCGCATGGCCACCCTGTGGACGTAACGCTCAAGGGCAGCGAGGTGGTCAACGCAGACCGGTACCGCCACCAACTCCCCGTCTTGCCGCTGGAAGTAGAAGCCAGGCCCCACCAAGGTGGGGCGGTCACACGGCACACACCGGCCAAGCTTCCACAGGTGGGAAACAGGCACCTCCGGGACTGTGCCCGGATGGTTGAATGCCGTCTGGATGCCGATCACCGCAGCCTCGCCAGTACTTTCCCGGCCTGGGTGCCGGAGTCGAACCGCCCGACCACAAGTTTCTTGCCGTCTTCGACGTACCCGAAGTCACCGCAGCCGAGGCAGGACCACCACGAGTCGTCGGCGGCCCGCTGGCCGAAGGGTCGAGCACCAGTCCACTCCACTGTGCCGCAGCACCGGGGCGGCCAGTCAGCAGCCCAACGGTTCCGGGTCGCCCGTTCCATGGCCGCGAATCCGCCGGCCACGACCGTGCTGAATTCCAGGCCGGCCAGCAACACTCCGGCGGGGCTCACAGCGCGGGCCCATCAAACGGCCGGCGCCTGGGGTTGCCGGCGGTCCCGGGTGCAATCTCCCTCGGGCTGAGCGGTTCGATCAGGTCCCGCCGCGTCATCCACACGCCGCCGTTTTCACCGAGCGGTCGCAACTCCACCGTCTTGACGGACCAGCCCGGTCCCACGTACACACCCTCGCGCGGCTCCCCAAGCTCCTTGTGGCCGAAGTCGCGTACAACTTCGTGGAGTTGGGGCTGAAACGGGGGTCTCTCGTCTTCAGGCATGGGGGTCTCCGTAGGTAGCACGGCGCTCTCGGCGCCTCACCGGGTGTAGCCATGGTGACGCGCTGGCCCCTACCATCGGAAGACTTCCCCTCTTGACAGATCCCCCGTGGGATTCGGAAGACAACGGAGGCTTGACGATGCGTGAGACAGAGCTCGACCCTTCGGCGTCTCCACTGAAGGCCTTTGGCGCGCAAGTCCGCAGGTTGCGCAAGGCGGCGGGGCTCACGCAGATAGAGCTCGGCAAGCTCACTAACCTGAGCGACAGTCAGATCTCTAACCTCGAACGGGGTACTCGCATTCCCACACTTGACTGGGTCAAAGCCGCGGACGTCGTCCTAGGTGCTGGTGGGGTACTAGAACTGACGTACTGGAGCCTCAGCGGCGGCGGTTCGCTCCTGGAGGGCTTTCCGGAGTACGCGGCCGAGGAGTCCAAAGCCGTTGAGCTGCGACAGTTCGAACTGGGGGTAATCCCGGGACTCTTCCAGACGAAGGCCTACGCAGAAGCCCTAGCAGCCGCAGACGTTCGACGTGGGGCGATTACGGCTGAAGAGGCCGAGGCGCGGGTTGCGTACCTGCTGACCCGTCAACAACGCCTCGACGGCGCCGACGCGCCCCTACTTCATGCGGTCCTGGACGAGAGCTGCATCCGAAGGCTGGTGGGCGGGCCGGCAGTCATGCACGAACAGCTGACTCGTCTGGTCGACCTGGCGGAACGCCCGAGGACTATCATTCAAGTCGCGCCCTTTTCCATGGGCGAGCGCCGCTCGCTGGCGCTACCGGTCGTACTGCTCACCCTGCCTGATCGAACTCTGCTGGGATACACCGAGTCGCAGGAGCGGGGCTTCCTAACCAGGGAAACCGGAACTGTCACCCTGTGGGCCCGTGACTACGATCGTCTCCAAGTGGGTGCCAGCTCCGATGTGGTTTCCCTCGACATGATTCGCGCAGCCCGGAAGGACCTCCGACCATGAACGCCCGCACTGACCGCCTGACCTGGATCAAGTCCTCTTACAGCCAGAACGGGGGCAACTGCGTCGAGGTTGCCCCTGGTGTCCCCGGTGTCATGCCCGTCCGAGACTCCAAGGACACCCAGGGACCGGTCTTGGTCTTCCCCACGGACGCGTGGGACTCGTTCATCACCGCCGTTCGCACTGGGGAGTTCGGCGAGATCTGATGACGTCAAGGAGGCCCCCACCCCGCCGGGTGGGGGCCTCCGTCGTCCTACTCGGCGTCTGCCACTTCCGTACCGGCTTCCGCGGGCGCTGGCTCCTCTTCGTGCCACACCCCGTCCCGCCAACGAGCGACCAGTGGCGCGAAGCGCCCCCGCACGAAGCGGGGGCGCTTCGACGGCATGTCCATCGGGGTCACATGCCCCACGACTCAACCTTCCGGCGCCACCAGGCCTTCGCCGTCTCGGTGTCGGCGTTCTCGGCCATCCACACGAAGTTTTCCGGGACCGGGCCGACCGGCACCGCCGGGCCCGAGTCCTCGGCCTGCTCGGCGGTCTCCTCCTCGGGCTCCTGATCGTCGTCCTCGACCACCTCAACGGCCTGGCCCTGGTCCTCGGCGGCCTCCACCTCGGCCGGCGCCTGGCCCTCATCGTCCGTGCCGAGGTACCCGTTGATCAGACGCCCAGTCTTCTCGTAGACCTCGGTGTAGGTGTCCAGGAACTTCTTGCCCGCCCTCTGGGGGGCGCCTGCACCGTGCACCGCGTTGGACCGAGCGACCTCCAGCAGCCAACCGAGCGTCCCGTAGGTGACTCGCCCGCTAAGACTGCCGTCCCCGTTCATGCATGCCTTCAGTTCGGCCAGCAGCTCCGGGCGGTCCTCCAAGAATCCCTGCGTGACCTGCGACGAGACATAGCTGCCCAGGCTCTTGGGGATCTTGACCTCGTGCCGCCGCTCGCGCGGGTCCTCAGGCAGATAGTCCAGCTCATGCCGCTTAAGGACGGTCTTCGCCGTCATCAGCTTGTTCCCGTTGTCGCTGTCCAACCACTCTCGGCAGACGTCGAGGGCGGCGCCCAGGGCCTCGTTGCTGACCCGCACCGTGACCGAGTGCGCGGTGTTGCCGAGCTGGAGTTCCTTGCACGCGGTGATCAGGTCGTGCTGCCCGTCCGTCTCCGGCACGAGGTAACGAATGACATGCTTGCGCAGGGTGGCAGGGAGGTGCATTTCAATGCCGCCGATCATTTTTGTGTTCTCCTTAGGGTCGGATTCCTGGCTGTCCATCAGGATCTTTAGAGCCGGAACGATGAGCTTTTCTTGACACATGTCGCAGTCACACTGGTGACGCATGCAGAAGCAACCGGAGTCGTCACACAGCCGGTCGGGGCCGTGGCCGGTTCCTCGGTCGTAGTACGTGGGTAAAAGGACGTGCTCACGGTCATATCGGTGACCGTGCGGGAGCTTGATTTCCAAGCACGGGGCAACAGAAAGCCGGGCCGACTCCTTACTCAGGAATACGGCCCGGCATTCGGTGCACTGCAAGTGGCCCTGTGGGCGTCCTCGAAGGCTGTGCTTCACAGCAGCGCGAGGAAGGGGTTCGAGCTGGGCTCAGCCACCACGGGGGCGGCCGACTTCTTCGCCTTCGCCTTGACCTTGACCTTCTTCGGGGCCGGGCCGGTCGACCCGACTACCCGAAGCGCGGGCTTACCTGTCGGCCGTTCGGCCGCCCCGACCGCCTTCCTCGGCCGCCTCGCCGGCCGGGAAATCGGCTCTGCCTCCGTCACCCCCAGAGCGGTCGGCGTCTCGGGCTCCTGGACCACGGCTGGCGCCTCGGGTTCGATCAGGCGGTACATGATGCGAGGTGCCCCGCGGCCCCCCGACCTGACCGTCTCCATCGTGGCGTCGGGCATCTGCTCAACCGCCGCCCTCACCGAGGCCGCCGTGACTCGGGTTCCCAGGGCCCGGAGGAGGATCGTGCTAGATGCCTCGCCCTCGTACCGCTGAAGGACTTCCCGGATCATCTCTGCTGTGCTCTTCACCGGCTTCACGGTCTGGTCGGCGGCCTCACGCACCAACTTCTCGACAGACGCCATGCTGTAGCTCACGAAGGCCCAGGCGGCATCGACCGCCTTCCGCGTGATCTTCGTCTTCCGCGTGGTGGCGGTGAGGACGGCCGCAATCCGGTGAACCTGCTCGGCGGCCCGCTCCATGTAGCTGGACAGCAGCTCGGGAAGCTCGGCCATTCGGTCTTCGACCTCGGCCCGGATCTCGTCGTACCTCTGCCCGGCCGCCTTGTCGAACGCGATGACGCGGGTTTCGGCGGTGGCCCAGGCGTAAGCCGCCTTGAGCGCCTTTACGTCCACGACGGCGGGCTTGTTGGTGTAGCTCAGCATCTTGGAGCGCTCGACCAGGACCGGCAACAAGCGGTTGTAGGAGCCTCCCAGAGCCTCACTGGAACTCACGTACTTGGCCCACTCGCCGGGCGTGATGTGGGCGTGGAACCCCAGCAACGGCCGTGAGACCGCCTGTAGTTCCTTCTTCGTCCGATTGCTGATGGTCTTGCCGTCCCACGCGGTCCGGAACAAGGTGCTGAAGTTCGGGCAGCGCTTCTGCCTTTTCAGGACGCTCGCCCACTCCTCTTCCACCAGCATTGCCCGACCGTCTATCCCGGTCGGCTGACCGCTGGTCTCCAGCTCGAACTTGTTGAGCATGTCGACCAGCGAGGGACCGGACGAGATGCCGTCCCGGGTCCTGGTGTCCAGGAATCCGCCGATGACCTGGTTCAGGATCGTCTTGGCCGTGAACAGGGCATACCCCTTCCGGCCGACTCCGGACCGGCCGGCCAGGACCGTCCACACGACCACCGGCCGGTTGTTGTCGAGCCGGACGTTCCGGCTGATGGCAGCCGAGTACATCGAGAGGGCAGCCGCCCACACCCCTACCGGGTCGGCCTCGCTGTTCGGCATCGCCGCCGCAACGGCGTCCCCGAGGGGTCCGAACCGCATTGCCTCAAAGGTGGTACTCATGTCCTGTTCCTTTCTCACGCGCTCTGCGTGATGGCGGTGGTGGTACCGAGTGCTTCGGCGAGAAGGGCACGGAACTTCTCTCCGTGCCTCTCGCACAAGTCGTATTCGTCGGGACCGATGATCAACTTCATTACGGCGTCAACCTCTTCCCCCTTCTTCAGGCACGCGTCGCAGTCCACCTTTTCGATTACCGTCCTGGCCATGCTTGTTCCTCCTAATGTGCGAGCGTTCATGGCGAAGGCCGGACCGCCAGGGCCCGGCCATCACCAAAAGCGTTCGAAGCTAGCTCCAGTTGTCCCACCAGCTCTTGACCTCGGCCACTGTGTGAGTGCCCCCGTACTCAATTTCCACGAGTTCCCCGAAATCGACTTCGGGATTCCTCAGCGCCTTCTCAAAGGCAGCTGTGAAGAGGTCCATCAGGTCCATGTAATTCTCACTAGAAGTAAGTTCCTCCTCTATAAGCGCCCTGGCATTGTCGAGCGCAAGAGCAATTTCAAGGCTGGCATAGTGTCCGGTCATCTCTAGTTCTCCTTCTCGATGCTTCCAGGGCAGCCCTCGTGAGCCTTAACGCAAGCATGAATTCCCAGTGCCGTGACACCGCCTTCGGTGAAGGCGAGTATTGCGAGACCCTGGGCTATGCCCACCCGCGCTTCCGCCTTTCCCTTCCCGCCGAACTGGGCGACGTCTCCGTGTGAGGCGATCTGTTCGAGCGCCCTTTGTCGCACCGCCTCTAACTCGCTCGGCGCCTTGGCTCGCAGGTCCGCAATACACAGTGGCAGGAATCCCAGTAGGAATTCCTGCCACATTTGCGGTGCCGTTGTCTTCGAGCCCGGGTCTACCACCACCCGGCCGAATATCGGGTGTGGCTCGCGAAGGTTCACGCGGCCACCAGCTCCACCCCGTTACGGATGTTCCACCGCTCCGCCTGCCACGTTTCCGTCACGTCCTCGACCAGCATTCGGGCTACCCGCTCCGGGTCGGCGTACTCCGTAGCGAGCGTTCCGCATTCCCGGAACAGCTCCCGCAGTGCCACGAGGCTGGACCGGTCGTCCCTCATTCGAGCGATCTCGACGGCCCGAGTCTCCACCGCTTCCGCATCCTGCGAATACCGCTTGATCATGCTCACAGCTCTACTCCTGTCGCTTCCTTGTATGCCTTACGAACGGCCTTAGGGATGGCTCCGCGCGTTCCCACGGTGAACCCGTTCTCACGTCCCCACTCGCGGCACTTCTTCATGTGGTGACTGTGGAACTGGGCACGCTTCCGGGACTCTTCTGCCCTTGCCCAAGATGCGTCCATGCGTTCCCGCGCGGCCCTTTCTTGGGCCTTCCGAGCGTCATAAGACGGCTTGTAGTTCTGGAAGTATCGGACCTCCGGCGGAAGCACTTCCGATGTGTTGTCGGGGTCGCGCATTCCGATCTCAACCATGAATGCCCGCACTTCTTCATCCGTTGGATTCACCCGACCGCCCTTTCTGTCTAGTGGCCAGCGCGACCGCCAGAACCCCGAAGCCGGCCGCGGGGCAGTCCTCTCCCTGGGAAGAGGCCGGCCACGAGGGCGGGGTCCTGGTGGTCACGCAAGCGACTAGCTGAGGTCCTGCTGACGGCGGCGAATCGCGTACTCGCTTGCCCAGGTGATCCGCTGGGCGATGACCTCGTGTGCTTCGTAGTTGCCCGGCCCGGTGAACCGTCCGTACCTTGCCCGGCGACGCTCCAGCGCGATCCGGATGGTGTGGAGCTCAACCCGCGTCAGGTACCAAGGGCCGTGGTCCGGGAGTTTGAAGACCAGCGAGCGGGCCGCATTCACGTAATCCGTGTCGGACCAGGTGGGCTCAGTCTTGGCCAGCGCTCGACGGAGCGTGCTCCTCACGTAAGGGGCTTGGCAGGCGTGATCCACCATCACTACCCAGGTCGGCTCACCCTCACGAACGGGCCCGCGCCGACCGCCGATGATCCGGCTGGCCTCCGGCTCAATGCCCCACTCATCCCGGTAGGTCGAGATGGGGTCCCACGTCAATGCGGAGAAGATGTGACTGTGCGCGGGGCAGAACAGCAACCGAACCCGCTTGCCGGTCCGCTCGGAATCGAGCCACCGGACACCTGTGGCGTCCTCTGGGCAGTGCCCGACCTCCTCACTGACCCACGCCTCACACAGGAAGCCGGAGCGCCGGATACCGGCGTGTATCTCCAGGATTTCCCGTGCCGCATTCTCGGTAGCGGCGCGGGCCAGGTAGGCAGTGACCCCATTCCGCTCATCCCACGCGTAGACGTACCAGTCTTCGCCTTCATCGCGGACGTTGATCACGTATCCCCGGTAGTCGGGGGTGTACTCGGTCCCGAGTCGGGCAAAGCCGTCCCGGCTATCCGTCCAGTTACCCATCATCTCGCCTTTGGCTAGGTGTTGGCTGTCGGCTGACAGGCCATGCAAAAGGCCGCCCCGAGGGGCGGCCCAGAGCAAAGCAGGTCAGGCGTTCCTTGCAGCCTTACGCTTTTCGGCAGCGAGCCAGCACCGCAACTCGCTTATGTAGACGTCGAGATCGGCCGCCTTATCGGCGTTCCAGTCCTCACGCAGCTCGGTATGGAACTCAATCTCGGAGTCCTCGCAGGGCTGGTCCTCGCATTCAGGGTCGTAAGTCTTGATATTCCTTCGAATATCACTCTCCCACTCGGCTTGGGCCGCATCGTGACCCGCAAGGATGTTTTCCACTATCTGGTGAATGTCCATTAGCAATCTCCCTAGATCGTCAGGCGGCGAGGTCGAATCCGGCTTCGTCGCAATCGGGGCCGCAGTCATGATGCGAGTCCCCGCATTCGTCGTATTCGGCGTGGCCGTGGATCACCCTCTCGGCTTCATCCGAAAGGCCGTAGGAACGAAGCAGGTCCGCCAATGCTTCCACTTCTCCACAAGTCAGGATGTAATCAAAGCTCTCGATTTCCCGACCGAGCATTTCAAGGGCCGTACGCACTCCGTAGGAGTTGCTCGGTGCCGTCGACTTCCGAAGCTGCTGATTCCTACGGAACAGGCGGGTTGCGACGGAGCGGATCATCTTTCGCATGAACTATCCCTTTCGGTGAGACTGGTTGGTGTCTGCCGACTGACAGGCCATGACCGGGGCCGGTAATCCGGTCCCGACCAAAGCGCGTCACTCATCGACGGTCGTGCAGCCAGTCACAGGCGGCCGCATATCCCTGCTGGCAGTCATCCCATTTCGCATCCTCGAAGCCGTCGTTGAACGCCCCCACCGATGGGCTGGGAGTGGGTGGGTGATCTGCCAGATAACCGACGTAGAAAGAGCCGACCATGGCGCTCACAAGGGCCATGCGGACAATGAAGTTACGCATCAGCTCTCCAGTCCCATCATGCTGATCAGGTCGTCCACGGTCGGCGCGGGATCGCCCGAGAATAGGTCGAGCTGCCCGAGCTCCTTCCACGCTTGAATTTCCTCACGGTGGCGTTTCTGCGCCGCCGCGTACTGCTTTGCAGCCCGGGGCGAAAAGTCGGCCCGGGTGTACTGCCACCACTTCCGGGGCCCGTAAAGCCGACGGTTCATCTCGGTACGGTCGGCGTCCGTAAGGTCTATCCAGCCGTTGCAGTACCGGCACCAGTAGGTTTCGGCAGTGAGGCCGATCTCTCCCCCACTCACGGCCGACCACAGTTCCTCACGGCAGGCGTGTGTGTTCTTCTCGCAGCCGCAATCCGGGTCGGTCGAGTAGCACTCGTGCTCGGAGGGGTGGTTCTCCTCCCACTCCAGCTCAGACATGCGATCAGAATTGAGAGGGCCGTCACCTAGAGCACCCTCGATTTCCGCGACGGCCTTAACCATGCCCGGGTGGTCCGCGTTGTAGACGTAGCAGTCCCCGGGGCCGTGGGCCCATTCCTGGCCGTCTGCCACTTCCCCAAGAATTCGTTCGATCTCCTCAGCGTTACTGGCGTGAAGGGCGTACGTGTGGGTGACGTACTGATAATCGCGACTGTTGGTGCTACTGCTGACCGGCGAACCCATCGGGTCACAGATCATCCCGATGGACGTCCACCCGTTCTGTTCGGCGGTGTGCTCGAAGTTCCACGGACCATAGGCGTAGTTCTGTCGCGTGTATTCGTGGATCGCTTCCGAGAGGATGATCTCGGGGGCTGCGGTGGTCATAGTGATCTCTCTTTCACGGTGGTTAAGGGGGTACGGCCGACCACCCCGGGCATCGTGAGTGCCCGGGGCGGACAGGCCAACATTCCCCCACTTCAACTTTTGGTCTAAAAGAGGGGCCCTAGCGGCTACTACAAGCCGTCAATGATCCGGTTCATACATCCGGTGCAGATTCGGGAATCCGTGCAGCATTCACCGCGCATGGTGGCGTACCCAATGCTGTGATAGGTCCAGCTAGCCGGGTAAACGCGCACGTTGCCCGCATAGCCGCGCTGAGCAACCAGCGATTCGGCATGCACGTCGTCATTCGCCGGTACTTCCACCGTGCGAACGGCGAGCCCGTAGATATCCCGAATCTCAACGGTGTACTGCCGGTAGTCCCACGTGTGGCGATTACCGCGCACCGTGCACCCGCACGGGGTCTTGATAAGGGTGTCAGACACTCTCTCTCCTAGGTGGATAGGGGTGTCCGGCCAGATAGGCCGGATTAAGCCGAGCACGGGCCCTTGCGGGGCCGTCCACGACTTGACCCGATCAATCGAGCCTGCCTCACACGCTTAGGGTCAGTTGGCCCGGAAGGCGAGTATCAGTCGCCTATCCTTCGCACTGCCGGACGCAATGGTGTTGGCTTGTGTTTGCAGTGATCTATTCATGCCGGGTGATCAAGTCCGGTTATACAGCCGCCACCCGACGCTTTCGCGCTCCAACCCTCACGGCAGGCTCTCGGGCCCGCTAGGAAATGTGGCATACCCCTGTCTATTCGCTTCAAGGGGTGCGGCCTATGTGTGTTCGGCGCCGGTTTCGCCCCTCGATTGCCAATCCAGGAAGGGGACCTATGCGCGTGCTTGTTGTGGCTCTGAGAGCCGCTGTACGCCGTTCTGCGGCCCTCTTGGCGGAGAGCCCGGTCATTCACTTAGTGGGTTTGGGGGCGGCGCATTCACACCCCGCCGGTCAGCCTCGCTGCCTCACCTCCGCTTCCCTTGTCCCCCGCTGTTGCGGTGGCGGTACTTCCCGGAGGGGCTTTCTGCGTTGCGCTGTTTCCGACACCGAGAACGCTAGGGATCCCCCCACTTCAACGCAACCGGCCCCGCAGAGACGCCGATTGCGGAACGCCACCATCCCCCCACTTCAACGTAATCGCCCAAGCGCGGACAGTTACACCCGGAATCCGCTAATGGATATAGGGGAGAGAACGCGCACGCACTAGCACGGATTCCAGGAATGTCAATACCCCAAAACGGACACTTTCAGAGCCGGCTATTTATTTCATCACATGAAACACTACGTAGAGTAGCCATGATCTGTTACATGAGCGCACTCATTATGAGACCTACCCGTTACCATTTACACGAGATAGTCAACTCGCATGCACTCAATCGCTTCATGAGTCACACATAATGAACACATTCATGAGCATGACACGAGCAAGCATGACTCAGACATTACGTGTCGAATCGGGCATGCAAGCGCTTACCTGATGCTCGGTCATGTGTGTACCTGATGCCCCGTCAGTGAATCCCACTGGTCTAGACCGGAGCGGTAGGCCTGCCCGGCCGGTGCTCACCCGATATCCCGTCACATGTGAGTGCCCATGAATGAATCGCCTGGTCAGAGTATTGATTCATTCGTGATCGTCTGTGCCGTGTACCCGGGGGTAATACACGCATACACGCACACAGGACCCACCGGGGGTGCCTTCCTTCGACCGTGTACGGGTATGAAAGTTTTCGGGGCTGGAGACCAACTGTGCCGGACTACGGTCCGACTGGGCTTGTCAAGCCGCCTTGGAAGCTCTTCGGAGCCTCCTGGGGCCCTCCTAGGCCCTCTTTGGGTCCTCTGGAGTGGCCGTAGTGACTCTCTGAAGCCGGTTTCGGGCCCCGAAGGACCGTCCTCGGCGCTCAACGAGTCCTGAATGAATGAATCAGAGGCCTCGGAGGCCGTAGATCGCTCCGGCTGCCGGCAGTAAGCGCCGACATGCGGCCCCAGCAGACAGGCCGCATGCTCAGGACGTGGCTGGGATCATCGTTCTGTTCGAGCTAGACCAGACCTGGGAGGGCCAGGAGGCCGCAGAGCCGGTCGTACTGGTGCATGCCGCCGGCCAGGGCCCCGAAGTACCTGAGGACCCCCAAGCGCAGACGCTCTGCGGCCTGGATGCGTCCGCCATGGAACACTCGCATTACCGGCCTGGGAGGCCTGGGGAGCCCTGGTATCCCCCTGAGCTGGAAGACAAGCGGTGCCGGCTGTGCGAGGCCGCCCTACGAAGGCTCTAAGGGTTCCCGCGTCAGCCACGTGAGTGACCTTGTGAGCTACCTCACTCTTTCAGGCATCATGTCCGGCGACCTGCGTGTGTGACACATACATCTTTATTGCCGGGGGTCATATATGCCCCGGCAGACGGACATCTGTGAGCCGAGTAGGGTGGCCCTGTGCACCCCGTCTACGGGAGACCGTCATCCTCTTGTAGATCAGGTAAGCCGGCCCCGGAACTGGTGTCCGGGGCCAGTGACTTTTCAGGCCATCGAGGTCTGAACGAATGAATCAATCCGGTAGCCTGGCCTGGTCAACACCAAGCCTGCCCATTGCCTGGTACGGCTCAGGAGAGACGCACACTGGAGAGACCCCCGCATCGTGAGTGCGGGGGTCTTTCCGTATTTCCGGCATGTCAGCCGGTCTCAGCTGCGGTGGTGGCCACCTTGCGCAGGTACCTCGCTCCTGTCCGGCGGGACAGCCCAAGCGCCTCCCCCAGGGCCGCCCCTGTGACCTTCTCGCCCCGGGCCTGCAACTCCTTGGCAGCGGCCTCGATCACCTCGGGAGCCACGGCCGGCCGCCCCCTCTTCCCTCGCCTCGGCTTCGCCTCTCCTGTCTTCATGTCGATCAGGGACAGCTGCCCGTCCTCCTGGTCCTCGTCGGACTCGGGGACATCGGGGGCCTCCACCTCGATGGCCGTCTCGCGTGGGCCACGCCCCATGTGAAGCAGGTGAGCCACAACCAGTCCCGGAATAGCCGAGACAGCCGCGACCAGGACAGCAGAGCTGTTCATGTAATTGAGCTGGATCAGGTGGGATATGTCCTGCGCCAGGATGGCCAGGATCAGTGCAAGGACAGCACCGACCTGGGCGCTCTTTCGTCCCGGCAAGTCGAACCGCCGAGCAACGTCGGCCATGACGGCGGCACTGGCGGCGTAGACCGAGACACAAACCGGCATGAGCTTGGCGAAGTCACCACTCCACCCCGCCACCTCGGCGAGGTGGATCTCACCCGGGACAGACATGATCAGGGCGGCGGCGAAGGCGGCCGGCGCACCGAACTTTCGGGTCGCCCTCGCGAACCACGGCAGGTCAACAGACACAGTGGACATAGGTGTCCCCTCTCAGGCCAGGATCGGAAGGGTTAGAAACCGAGGGCAGCGCGGGCGCGCGCGACGCCAGCGGCAGGAGACACAAGCCCGGGACGGTTCCGGGTGTCGCGCCAATCAAGGCTGTCGGCCGGCGCGGTGGCGCGCGGGGCCACCCCGGCGCACGGGCCGCAAATTCCGGCCTCCTGGCCACGGGGAAGTGGGCCCCGGCACTGGCCGCATTCGGCCAGCGGGACAACCGGTGCGGAGAGGGCAGGAACCGGGGGGACCTTGTTCGTGAGACGCCACTCGATCACGTGGGCAGCGGAGCGGATTTTGGCAGGCAGGCCGGAAATCAGGGCGTCGCGAATCTCAGCCTCGGTGGCGCCACGGGACAGCCACTCGACGGCGAGCGGGGCCAGGCGAAGCATCTCCGGGACGCCCAGGCGAAGGCGGCGCTCGACGCGGCCGACACTGGCCAGGGCAGCCACGGCGTCAGCCGTGGCCTGGTCCTGGTCCTGCTGGCCATCTCCCTGCCCGCCCTCAACCTCAGCCGCCGGTGCGGCCTCGACCTCCTTGGCAGGGGTAGGGGAGGGGTTCTTTCCCTGGTCCTTTCCCGAAGGGTTAGGCCCGAAGGACCGGCACTTCTGTCCCCCGGGCCTCGGCGACTCGATCTTCGGCCCCTCGGTCATCGGGACATCGGAGACGGTCACGTGCGTAGACCAGTGGCCCTTGGTGTTCTGCGCCTTCGTGCAGATGACGTAGCCAGCAGCCTGGAGTTCCCGCATGGCCCCCGTGACACGCTGCTGGCCCTCAGGGGCATCCTCTGTGAGCGACTTGACCGTCTCGGCCGTGTGGTCAGGCTGCGAGAGCAGAAGGCACAGGAGTCCGCGGGCTGCCAGAGAGAGGCCGCGGGCCTGGAGTATCGCGTTGGGCAGGACGGTGAACGCCCGTTCGTGACGGGTACGCTGGATTCGCACTGAAGACTTGACCTCTTCGGTGTCGGACCCCGGAGCGTTGGCGCGCTGCCGGGGTCACTTGGCTGGTTGAAGTGGGGGGACCGTACCACGATCTTCCGGGCCTCGGTCAAGCCCTCCGAGGGTCCTCAGGTACACGAAAGCCCTCGCACGGCGGGCGAGGGCGAAGCATCTGCGCAGGTCAGGCGGCTTGGAATCTTTGTCAAGTGGCCAACATCCGGCCGCCTGCAACTGGTGCGAATGCTTGTCATGAGTTTGTCATTTGGTCCGGCTGCCAGGCTGTTCCACTCCTGATCAAGCCCGTCGCAGGATGACGGCAAACCAACGTATAGAAACGGTGGTGAGGGTGGCGGTACGGTGCCGATCATGTTGACGCACAGGTCCATACGCGCCGTCGGCCTCGTGGCCGTCGGGCTGGCGTTGGTGACGACTGCTGCATGCAGCAGTAGCGAAAGGCCGGGCGCCGGGCTAGCGCCTACAGAGAGCTTCACGCCCAAGGCACTGGCACCAGAGGTGCCGGCAGCCAGGATGGTGAACTCGTCG
The DNA here is from genome assembly GCF_044768255.1 of Kitasatospora sp. NPDC101157. Classification (NCBI taxonomy): domain Bacteria; kingdom Bacillati; phylum Actinomycetota; class Actinomycetes; order Kitasatosporales; family Streptomycetaceae; genus Kitasatospora; species Kitasatospora sp. NPDC101157. The sequence continues at coordinate 360,659 of NZ_JBIWPL010000004.1, forward strand.
GCGGGCGCCAAGGGATTCGCCAGTGCGGTCGACACGTACAAGCCGCAGGGCTGTACGGACCCGGCCACGTGCGGCGGTCAGGCGTTGAGCCTTGGGCGCATGGTCGGACAGATCAACTTCAGCCTGAAAGCCGAGTACCTGGGTGACCCGTACTATCAACCGTTGATCACAGAGTCCGACCAGCTCTCGGACATACTGGGCCGGGACTTCAGGCCGGTGGCTCCAGAGACGATGCAAACGCAGGTCTGGCCTGCGCTGGAGAAGTTCAAGGCCGATCTGACGTCGCGCGGCCTGATTCAGTAGAAGCTCAACGTACCAAGAGTCCTGATCTCGATCCGTTGAAGCGGCCAACCGCTCTAGGCTCGCCCCATGCCTGAAACACCCGAAGACTCCGCTCTCGCCGCGATCGCAGAGCAGGAGCGCATGTACCGCGCACTCCGGGAATCGCTGGACAGCGACTCCGGCGAATCGCTGACCCATGGCGACGTCTCCGGCCTACTTCAAATCGGCGGGGCAGTAGTACCCCTGGCAACCGCAGCCAGCGTCATCGCGAAGGCCAAGATCGAAGCCAAGACCGAGCGGCAGCGGATCGCAGCGGAGACACAGCGGGCCGAAACGCACGAGAGGGAGGAGACACGGCGGGCGGAGATGCACGAGACGGCCGAGGTGGTACGCGAGGCCATCCGGGCACAGGTGGCACCGCCAGCAGTCCAGCAAGGGCCGACGCAGCCGCCTACAACCTGACGAGGCGCCCAGGGGCGACAGCCAGCAGCGACGACATCTTGGCAGCACACTAGCCCTGACCTGCGGGCAGGCTTTTTGTCAACTGCCCTACATCCGGCCGCGCATGTACGGGTCCACCGAGAGGTGGGTGTTGCGGACCAGGATCTCGCCCGGGCCCGGGCCCGGGGTCCGGACCGGGGCCTCGACCAGGGCGAAGTCGGCGGGAACCGGCCAGCCCTGGGGGCGGGCGGCGAGGTGCCATTCACGGGCGGTGGCGGGGGCGGCCTGCTCTGCCATGGCGGTGCTCCTTGGAGGGGGTTTCGGCAGGTAAAAGGTTGAGGAACTGAAGTAACGATGGGCATGAAAGGTTCAGGTTGTCAACTTTTCAGGTAGACTCTGGGACATGGACACTCAGTCGACCGAGGTCGCCACGCCGCAGTCCGACGAGATCACCCGAGAGGTCGTCGACCTGATGGCCAACCTGGTCGCGCTCTTCCACCGCGAGTACGAGGAGGCCGCCGCCGCCCGCTCGCTCACCGGCGCCCAGGCAAAGGTGCTCGCCCTGCTGCGGCGCGGCCCGCTGCCGATGCGACACATCGCCCAGACGCTCAGCTGCGAGCCCTCCAACATCACCGGCATCGTCGACCGGCTGGAGGCCCGGGGCTTCGTCACCCGGGAGGCCGACCGGCAGGACCGCCGGGTCAAGCTGGTCGCCGCCACCGAGACCGGCTCGGCCGCCTCCGAGGAGCTGCGCGAGTCGCTCAACTTCGCCCGCGAGCCGCTCGCCGCGCTCGGCCCGGAGGAGCGCACGGTGCTGCGGGACCTCCTCCGCCGGATGCTCACCGGCGCCTCCGGCCCGGGGGCGTGACCAGCATCACAGGCCCGTAGCCCGATTCCCCTCCCCTTCAGAGGTAACCGAACAGCCTTCCGGAACGTCTAACGTTCGAAACTCGAACGCTGGAAACTGAAGACGGGGGGCACGGAGGATGAGCAGCAGCACGCGTCGGCGCCGCTACCTGCGGACCGCCATCGGCCTGGCCGCCGTTCTGGTGCTGTCGGTCGTGGGCGCCGGAGCCTGGTTCTACCACCGGCTGGACAACAACATCACCACCTTCTCCGCGGCCGGCGTCGCCACCGAGCGCCCTCCGGCGCCCGTACCGGCCAGCCCCGGCGCCCAGGTGCCGGTCAACGTGCTGCTGCTGGGTTCCGACACCCGGGACGACGGCAACAACTCGCTGGGGGGCGGCGACGAGGGCGTCGGCAACTCGGACACCGCGATCCTGGTGCACGTCTACGCCGACCACAAGCACGCCGTCGGCGTCTCCATCCCCCGCGACACCCTGGTCACCATCCCGTCCTGCAAGCTGGCGGACGGCACCTGGAGCAAGCCGCGCAACGACCAGATGTTCAACTCGGCGTTCAGCCTCGGCGAGCTCGCCAAGGGCAACCCGGCTTGCACCCAGAACACCGTGGAGAAGCTCACCGGGCTGCGCGTCGACCACACGATCGTGGTCGACTTCAAGGGCGCCGCCGCGATGACCGAAGCCATCGGCGGCGTGGAGGCCTGCGTGCCCAACGACGTCAACGAGTACGGCATCCAGCTCAAGAAGGGGATGCAGAACCTCTCCGGGAAGTCCGCGGTGGACTACCTGCGGGCGCGCCACGGCATCGGCGACAACTCCGACATAGGCCGGATGAAGCGCCAGCAGGCCTTCCTCTCCTCCATGATCAAGAAGGTCCAGGACCAGGGCTTCTCACTGCCCACCCTGCTGCCGCTGGCCGACGCCGCCACCAAGTCGCTCACCGTGGACGAAGGGCTCGGCACCGCGATGAAGCTGGTCGACTTCGCCCGTTCCCTGGAGGACATCAAGCTCTCCGACGTCACCTTCGTGACCGCCCCCTGGCGCTTCGCCGGGGACCGGGTGCGGCTGGTCCAGCCGGATGCCGACGACCTGTGGAAGCTGCTGCGCGAGGACCGCACCCTGGACGGGCGGAGCACCTCGGGCACCGGCGCGGCCACCGCCGCGTCCGCCTCCGCGACCGCCTCGCCCAGCGCGAACGTGCCGCTCAGCCCCGACCAGGCCGCGGCCCCGATCACCGTGGTCAACGGCGTCGGCACCGCCGGGCTGGCCGGCTCCGGCGCCGAGACCCTCAGGGGACGCGGCTTCCAGAACGTCGTGCTGGGCGCCAACCAGCCCGGCAAGCAGCACACCGAGGTCTCCTACGACCCGGCCCTGAAGGCCACCGCCGACCAGGTCGCGGCGCTCTTCCCCGGCGCCCGCACGGTCGAGGCCGCCGGCTCGGGCGCCGTCACCGTCACCCTCGGCGCCGACTACCAGGCCGCCGGCACCCAGCTGAACTCCGTCTCCTCGCCCTCGGCGACCCCGGGCGGCACGCCGAGCACCGCGCCGAGCGGGGTTCCGACCGGCATAGCGGAGAACACCCGGAACGCCGACACCGACCCGTGCGCCGACCTGACCTTCGGGTCGTAGGGGCGTCCTACTCCGGGTCCGGCAGGCCCGTGACCACGGCCGTCAGGCGGGTGCCGCGCGGGAAGGCACCCGCCCCGGCCAGGTCGGCCAGTGCGGCGAGCAGCTTGGCGACGTACCGGCGTTCCACCGGGATGCCGTGGCGGAGCTCGAACTCCCGCGCGAAGGAAGACAGTTCGGCCGTGACCTTGCCGTAGCCGCCGCCGTGGTGGGCGTGGTCGATCCGCCAGTTGGCGAACTCGCGCCCGAACCCGGCCCGGTGCAGCCGGGCGACCTCCGCCTCCAGGTAGCCCTCGCCCCCGCGCAGCACGGCCACCCCGAGCGCCCGCGCGCCCGGCGGCAGGCCCGCCGCGATGCCGGCCAGGGTGCCACCGGTGCCGACCGGGCAGCAGACCACGTCGCGCCCGTCCAGGTCGGGGAGTTCGGCCGGGATGGCGGCCGCGCCGATCGCGGCCAGGGCGTTGGAGCCGCCCTCGGGGAGCACCAGGCAGGGGCCCCAGCGGCGCCGCAGCTCCGCGCCGTCCCCGGCGCCGGCCCGGCCGGTCGCCTCCCGGTAGGCGGCCCGGGTCAGGAACTCCAGGCGCATGCCGGACTCCTCGGCGGCCCGCAGCGACCAGTTGCGCGGCCGGTCGGCCAGCTCCTCGCCGCGCACCAGCCCGACGCTCTCCAGCCCGAGCGCCCCGGCGGCGGCCGCGACCGCCCGCAGGTGGGTGGAGTAGGCCCCGCCGAAGGTCAGCAGCCGGGTGTGGCCCTGCTCGACGGCGGCGGCCAGGTTGGGAGCGAGCTTGCGCCACTTGTTGCCGGGGACGCTCGGGTGCAGCAGGTCGTCCCGCTTGAGCCGCAGCTCCACCCCGGCCCGGACGAAGGCCTCGTCGGTGCAGTCCACCAGCGGGGTCGGCAGCAGGGCGGGTTCGAGCACCCGGCCAGCTTAGGGCGTCCTCCGCGGACTCCACCGGGCCCCGGACGGACGGGAGCCCGGCCGCCTGTCCGGCGACCGGGCTCCGCTGCCCCGGGACGGGCCGTCACCCCCGTGGACGGCCCGTCACCCCGCGGCCGCGCTCTGCGCCGCGTGGCCCGCCATCTGCCAGGCCAGCGCCTTGCCGAGGGCGCGCGGGACCGGGCCGGCCGCGGGGGCCAGCTTCGCGATCCGGGCGCGGTGCTCGCGGCGCTGCCGGGCGCTCAGGACGGAGCACAGCCGCCCGGCCGCGACCAGGGCGGTCAGCGCCGCGTCGGCGGGGTCGACCCGGCTGAGCGGGCCCTTCAGGGCCCCGGCGACGACGGCCGCCACGGCCTCGCGCGTCCCGGGAGGGTCCAGGGTGACCAGGGTCACTGGGAACAGCCCGGCCACCCGGTGCTGCCGCAGGGTGATCCGGCCGGCGTCCGCCAGGCCGTCCCGGACCCAGCGGACGGGCTGGTCGCGCCCGGCACTCCTGGCGCGGCCGACCCAGGTGCTCCAGCTGTGCGGCCGGCTGGCCCTGATCTGGTCCAACAGCCGGGCGCTGTAAGGGTCGAGGCCCTCCTCGGCGGCCCCGCCGCGGACCCTGGCGACCGCCTTGCGGCCCTCCTCGTACAGCAGGCCCCGGCGCAGCAGTTCGGTCAGCGCCGCCGCCTGGAGCAGCAGGTTGAGCGAGGAGTGCCGGGTGGTCCGCCCGCGGCGCGGGTCGAGGGCGAGCAGGTAGAGCTTCTCGGGCAGGTTGACGGGCAGGTCCATCTCGTTCTCCGAAAGATCTCGACGATCCAACAGATCTGTTGGGCGGCCCGGCCGGTGCGGTCAGTCCCCTCCGGGACCGTCGCTCCCCGGGCCCTCCTTGGGCGGTCGGCCGCGGCGGGGAAGGCCGGCCGCGCCACTGGGCATCCGGCCGGCGTCGGTGAGGGCGCGTCGGAGCACGAACTCGATCTGCGCGTTGGTGCTGCGCAGTTCGTCCGAGGCCCACCTGGCCAGCGCGTCGTGAACTGAAGGGTCCAGTCGCAGCAGGAGCTTCTTCCGTTCCGTCGCCAACGCCACGCCCTTACTGGTAGAGGGAGCCCGTGTTCACTACGGGCTGGGTGCCCCGGTCGCCGCAGAGCACCACCAGGAGGTTGCTCACCATGGCGGCCTTGCGCTCCTCGTCCAACTCCACCACGTCCCGCTCGGCGAGCCGGTCCAGCGCCTCCTCGACCATACCGACGGCGCCCTCGACGATCAGCCGCCGGGCGGCCACCACGGCCCCGGCCTGCTGCCGCTGGAGCATCACCTGGGCGACCTCGGGCGCGTAGGCGAGCCGGGTGATCCGCGACTCGATGACCCGCACACCGGCCGAGGCGACCCGGGCGGCGATCTCCGCGGAGAGCTTGCGGGCGACCTCGTCCGCGCCGTCGCGCAGCGACAACTGCCCCTCGTGGTGGGCGTCGTACGGATAGCTGGTGGCGATGTGCCGTACGGCCGTCTCGGTCTGGATGGCGACGAAGTCGACGTAGTCGTCCACCTCGAACACCGCCATCGCGGTGTCCTCGACCTGCCAGACCACCACGGCGGCCATCTCGATCGGGTTGCCGTCCGCGTCGTTGACCTTGGTGGTCTCGGTCTCGTGGTTGCGGATCCGGGTGGAGATCCGCCGGCGGCTGGTGAACGGGTTCACCCAGGTCAGCCCGGCGGCGCGGATGGTGCCGCGGTAGCGGCCGAGCAGCTGGACCACCCGGGCCTGCCCGGGCGAGACGACCGTCAGCCCGCACAGCAGCAGCAGCGAGCCGAGCGCCATCAGCGGCCCGACGACCACCAGCGGAATCCCCACCCCCTTGCTGCCCCCACTGATCTGCACCCCTCCGGCGATCAGCGACCCGAACCCGGCGAGCAGGCCGAGCAGCGCCCCGCCGAGCACGGGCAACCCGGGGGCGCCGGTGATGACCCGTTCGGTGATCTTCGGAGCCGGAAGGTCGATGGCAGGGCCGTCCTCGACGGCGAAACGCGGTGTGGTCATGTGACCGTCCCCCAGTGCGAGTGTCCGCTTGAGCTGTCAAAGTGATATCACTTTTTTCACGCAGAGCGCCAGGGGTTGTCAGATGATCGGTACGACAGGGGGTGCGCGGTCGACGGGAGGCGGCCATCGGGCGGCTCCGGGGCCGATGCCCACGGGCGGGTGAATTCCGGCGCGCCACGGGCCGGGAGAAGGCGGCCGGGCTCTAGACTTCCGTCGTCACGGACGGCGAAGCTCCAGCTCAGGAGCCGTCCGCGGACGGTCTTACGACACTCGTCACGCGTCGCATAGGTGGGGCGGGTGGGACTCGAACCCACGACCAAGGGATTATGAGTCCCCTGCTCTAACCGGCTGAGCTACCGCCCCGGTTCGCCGCGCGCGCCGGTTCCCGGCCACGGCAGCAGCAGACGGCCCCGCGAGGCCGTCCCGGGCAGCATAGCCGGTCGATCACCCGTGGTGCGCGCCGGGGGCGCACCTGGGTGCCGAGTGCGCGGGCCGCTCCGGGCGGCGGAACCCGGGTGGCGGCCCCGGGGCCCGGCAGGGCAGCCTGGGCTGATGACGATGCGTGGAACGGCAGTGGCGGCCGGGGCCTTGGTGCTGGCGCTCGCGGCGGCGGGCTGCACCACCGCGACGCAGCCCGGCAGCATCGCCCCGACCGTCACCTCGGCACCGCCGACCGGCACCCTGAACGGCCACGGCTGGACCAAGCAGCGCTTCCGGGGGGCGGCCGGCCGGCACACCGGGGTCACCCGCACCGCCAAGCCCACCGTGCTCAACGGCCTGGTCGGCGCGGTGTTCACCCGCAACGCGGACGGCGACCACTTCTGCACCGCCAGCGTGGTGGACAGCGCCGGGCTCAACCTCATCGTCACCGCCGCCCACTGCGTCTGGGACCCGAAGATCGGCCCGCGCAGCGACCTGGTCTTCGTCCCCGGCTACCGCAACGGCGACACCCCGAGCGGCGTGTGGCCGCTGGTGGCCGTCACCGTGGACGACGGCTGGAAGGACCACGCCGACCCGGACGTGGACGTCGCCTTCGCGGTCGTCCAGGCCCAGAACGGGCAGCAGGTGCAGCAGGTGCTGGGCGCCAACAAGCTGGGCGTCAACCGCGGTTACCAGCTGCCGGTGCGGATCACCGGCTACCCCGGCAGCAGCGACGTCCCGATCGCCTGCTCCAACACCACGACCGAGCAGAGCGCCACCCAGCTGCGGATCGACTGCCCCGACTACACCGGCGGCACCAGCGGCAGCCCGTGGGTCACCGACTTCGACCCGGCCACCAGGACCGGCACCGTGGTCGGCGTCATCGGCGGCTACCAGGAGGGCGGCAACAGCCCGGACACCTCGTACAGCAGCTACTTCGGCGACCGGGTCCAGGCCCTGTACGACCGGGCCACCGGCTGAGGGGGCGCGATGGGCCCGGCCGGGCGGTCGGCAGTGGCGCCGCCGGGCACGGCCTGGTAGATCTTCCTCTCGAACGGCGGAACGCACGGCCCGGATGCCCGCCCGAGGAACGAGACGGAGCGTCGATGGCCCCCCGCCCGGTGCCGGCCCCGCGCGCGGCCGGAGCGACCGCGCTGGCCGCCCTGCTGCTGGCCTCCGGCACCGCGTGCGGCGGGTCGGACGCCCCGCCGAACGCCGAGATCGCCCAGCAGAGCCCGGCCCGTGACCGGATCGGCACCCTGTCCGTCCACGGCCCGCAGGGCTCCCGGGCCTGCACCGCGAGCGTGGTGCACAGCCCCGGGCACAACCTGCTGGTCACCGCCGCGCACTGCGTGCAGAACCAGCGGGTCGGCCTGCTGGACGGCCTGGTGTTCACCCCCGGCTACCGCAACGGGTACTCCCCGTACGGGAGTTGGCAGGTAGAGTCGATCACCGTCGATCCGCGCTGGGCCTCGGACGACGACCCGGACTACGACGTGGCCTTCGTCACGGTCAGCCCGGCCGACGGCCGGCAGGTCGAGGACGCGGTCGGCGGAAACCCGCTCGGCACCGGCCGGGGCGTCGGGCTGGCGGTCTCGGTGACCGGCTACCCCAACGAGAGCGACGAGCCGATCACCTGCTCGGTCCGCACCAGCTCGCAGAGCGCCACCCAGGCGCGCTTCGACTGCGGCGGCTACACCGACGGCACCAGCGGCAGCCCGTGGGTGGCCGGCGACGGCGCGGTGGTCGGCGTGATCGGCGGCTACCAGGAGGGCGGGGAGACCCCGGGCACCTCGTACAGCGTCGCCTTCGACCAGCGGATCTCCGACCTCTACCGGAGGGCGACCACCTGATGACGCCGGGGCGCCCAGGGATGACGCGCCCCAGGTGGCGCTCCCCGGGGCGACCTCCCGGGGTGACGCACACGACACCGGCCCGGGCAACACGAAGGCCCCCCGGTCGTCCGGGGGGCCTTCGCTCTGAGCAGTCACCGGGCGGGCCCGGTGCAGCTCCCGCAATTGGACTCGAACCAATAACCTGCCGGTTAACAGCCGGCTGCTCTGCCAATTGAGCTATGCGGGATCGCAGTACTCAACTTCCGTACCACGCACAGGAAACGGGCTCCCGAAGAGCACTTCTCCTGAGCTCCCCCAATTGGACTCGAACCAATAACCTGCCGATTAACAGTCGGCTGCTCTGCCAATTGAGCTATGGGGGATCGGCTTCCGCCTCGGCTCCCGTGACCCGGGCTCCTCGGCGCTCGCTGCGGGACATACATTAGCGCACTCGGGGGGGTGGTCCGCCAATCGCTTTCCCCGGCCACCCCGGCCCGCCGGCCCGCCGGTCCGGCGTGCCCCGCGCGCGCCCGCGGCGGCAGCCGGGGATGCTGGGGGCGCGGACGGTTCGCCGTCCCGAGCAACGGGTAGGGCAATGCGGCAGAAGGCCGCCAGGAGAGGGTGGGTCCGATCATGTGGAAGCTGTCGTTGGCCGTGGGTTTCGCGGCCGGCTACGTCCTCGGCTCGCGGGCCGGGCGCCAGCGCTACGAGCAGATCGCCAAGGTCACCCGGCAGATCGCCCAGACCCCTGCGGTGCAGGGGGCGGCCGACCGGGCGCGGCAGCAGGCCGGCGCGGTGGCCGGGAAGGCGGCCGGTGCCGTCGCGGACCGGGTCGGGGACCGGCTGCCGAGCGCGGTCACCGACCGGGTGCCGTACTTCAGCCGGTCCCGGACGGAGGACGACGGCTGGGGTACCTTCCGCCCGTGACGGGGTGGTGACCCGCGGCCTGCTGACAGGCCCCGGGCAAAGGAGTCCCCAACCAGGGGTCCCGAACCGGCAACGGCTCACCCGGCCCGGACGCGTACCGGGCCGGGCTGAGGCATGATCTCGACATGGCCATCGTCGCGGGGATAGACAGCTCGACCAGCCGCACCAGGATCGTCGCGTGCGACACCGACAGCGGCGCCGTCCTTCGCTCCGGCAAGGCGCCGCACCCCGTCCCCGAGGACCAGGACCTGCGCCCCGGCGAGACCGACCCGCAGGTCTGGCTGCACTCGCTCGGCGACGCCGCGGCCGGCGGCCTGCTGGAGGGCGTCCGGGCGATCGGCGTCAGCGCGCAGCAGCACGGCATGATCGGCCTGGACGCGGGCGGCGTGCTGGTCCGGCCCGCGATCCTGTGGAACGACCCGCGCTCCAGCGGCGCCGCCGCCAAGCTGCTGGACGCCCTCGGTGGACCGGCCGCCTGGACCACCGCGATCGGCGCGGTGCCCGCCCCGACGTACACCATCGCCAAGCTGCGCTGGCTGGCCGAGTTCGAGCCGGTCAACGCCCGCCGGGTCGCCGAGGTGCTGCTGCCGCACGACTGGCTGGTCTGGCAGCTGCTCGGCCACCCCAAGCGCCGCACCACCGACCGCGGCGACGCCTCCGGCACCGGCTACTGGTCCCCGATCACCGGCGAGTACCGGCAGGACCTGGTCGAGCTGGCTCTCGGCCACGAGCTCAGGCTGCCGGACGTGCTCGGCCCGGCCGAACCCGCCGGGCACACCCCCGAGGGCCTGCTGATCTCGGCCGGCACCGGCGACAACATGGCCGCCGCCCTGGGCCTCGGCCTCGGCCCGGGTGACGCGGTGGTCTCGCTCGGCAGCGCCGGGACGATCTTCGCGGTGCACGAGAAGGCCGTGGTGGACGCCACCGGCCTGGTCTCCTCCTTCGCCGACGCCAGCGGCCGCCACCTGCCGATGGTCGCCACCCTCAACGCCGCCCAGGTGCTGCGCTCCACCGCCGCCATGCTCGGCGCGGACCTGGACGGGCTGAGCGACCTCGCCCTGCACTCCTCCCCCGGCGCCTACGGCCTGGTGCTGCTTCCGTACCTGGACGGCGAGCGCACCCCCGCGCTGCCGCACGCCGCCGGCACCCTGACCGGCCTGCGGGCCGAGGCGATGACGCCTCAGCACCTGGCCCGGGCCGCCGTCGAGGGCATGCTGTGCAACATCGCCGACGCGCTGGACGTGCTGCGCGCCCAGGGCGTCGAGATCAAGCGGGTGTTCCTGCTCGGCGCGGCGGGCCGGCTGCCGGCCGTGCGGCACGTCGCCCCGATGCTGTTCGGCGTCCCGGTCGTGGTGCCCCCGCCGGGCGCCCACGCCGCCCGCGGCGCCGCCCGGCAGGCCGCCTGGGCGCTGGCCGGCACCGCTGAGCCGCCGGAGTGGGAGCTGCCGGACGCCGAGACGGTGGAGCCCGAGGGCGAGCAGGACCTGGCGATCGGTTCGGCGGTGCGCCAGCAGTACCGCGCCGCCCGGGACCAGGTCCACCCGGAAGCCGCCTCCGCGTAGGGCCCTGCTGTCCGGGGGCCGGCCGCGGCGGGACGCTGAAGATGCGTCATCCCGCGCCCGGTGGCAGCGTGGGTCGGGACACGGCCACCGAGGCGAAGGGCGGCAGGATCCCATGGCCCTGCACAAGGGGACCGGCAGCAACCGACGGCTGAGCGTCAATCCGTTGCTCGGCATCACCGACCCGCTGGGCGCGATGGAACTCGCCCCGCCGGTGCACCGGCTCGGCGAGGGCCCGGTCGCCGCCGACACCGCGTACCAGCTGATCCGCGACGAGCTGATGCTGGACGGCAGCGCCAAGCTCAACCTGGCGACCTTCGTCACCACGTCGATGGAGGTGCAGGCCAGCCGGCTGATGACCGAGTGCCTGGACAAGAACATGATCGACAAGGACGAGTACCCGCAGACCGCCGAGCTGGAGCGGCGCTGCGTGGCCATCCTCGCCGACCTGTGGCACGCCCCCGACCCGGACACCGCGGTCGGCTGCTCCACCACCGGCTCCAGCGAGGCCTGCATGCTCGCCGGCATGGCCCTCAAGCGCCGCTGGATGCGCCGCAACGCCGAGCGGTACGCGGCCGGGGCCCGGCCCAACCTGGTGATGGGCGTCAACGTGCAGGTGTGCTGGGAGAAGTTCTGCAACTTCTGGGAGGTCGAGGCCCGCACCGCGCCGATGGAGGGCGAACGCTTCCACCTCGGCGCCGAGCAGGCGGCCGCGCTGTGCGACGAGGACACCATCGGCGTGGTCGCCATCCTCGGCTCGACCTTCGACGGGTCGTACGAGCCGATCGCGGAGATCTGCGCGGCCCTGGACGAGCTCCAGGAGCGCACCGGCCTGGACGTCCCGGTGCACGTGGACGGCGCCTCCGGCGGCATGGTGGCGCCCTTCCTCGACCCGGACCTGGTCTGGGACTTCCGGCTCCCCCGGGTGCAGTCGATCAACACCTCCGGCCACAAGTACGGGCTGGTCTACCCCGGCGTCGGCTGGGCGCTGTGGCGGGACCACGAGGCGCTGCCCGAGGAGCTGGTGTTCAAGGTCAACTACCTGGGCGGCGACATGCCGACCTTCGCGCTCAACTTCTCCCGGCCCGGCGCACAGGTCGCGGCGCAGTACTACGTCTTCCTGCGGCTCGGCCGGGCGGGCTTCGAGGCGGTCCAGGGCGCCTGCCGGGAGGTCGCCACCTACCTGGCCGGGGAGATCGGGAAGCTGGACTGCTTCCGGCTGCTGACCCGCGGCGACCAGCTCCCGGTGTTCGCCTTCACCACCACCGAGGACGTGTCCTTCGACGTGTTCGACGTCTCGCGGCGGCTGCGCGAACGCGGCTGGCAGGTGCCCGCGTACACCTTCCCGCCGGACCGGCAGGACCTGTCGGTGCTCCGGATCGTCTGCCGCAACGCCTTCACCCGGGACCTCGCCGACCTGCTGCTGGCCGACCTCCACCGGCTGCTGCCGGAGCTGCGGCGCCAGCCCGTCCCGCTCAAGGAGCTGGGTGTGCCGGCCAGCGAGGGCTTCCACCACTGAGCTGCGGGGCCGGGAGGACGGCCCGGAAACGCCACGGCGGGAGGGCGCAGGGGAAGCGCCCTCCCGCCGGGTGTCCCGGTCGGGGGGGGGGGGCGCCCCCCCCCCCCGCCCCCCCCCCCGGGGGGGGGGGGGGGGGGCCGGGGGGGGGGGGGGGGGGGGCCCGGCGGGGGGGGGGGGGGGGGCGGGGGGCCCCCCCCCCCCCCCCGGGGGGGGGGGGGGGCGGCCCCCCCCCCCCCCCGGGGGGGGCGGGGGGGGGGGGGCCCCCCCCCCCCCCGGCGGCCCCCCCCGACCGGTGGGGGTGTCCGGGACCCGTGTCGGGTCGATCCGGCCGACCGGCCGGTGCCCGAACGAAGCGGCCGGGGCTGCGGAAACGCACCGGCGAGGAGAACTCTGCACGACGAACAGGTGACTCTTCGACGATCCCGGGGGTTGTGAGACACTTCCGTCCGTCTCAACGCCATGACCTGGAGTTTGGGACACCGGGCCAGTGAGGTTGGAGAAGGGGAGACACCGAACGGCCGGACCGGGCGCGCGCACCCTCCCGCCCCCGTCCACCGTCGTCCCGTCCCGCGAGTCATGGAGGGTCGCATTGGCTTCCGCCTGGAAGGACCTGCCCGAGGAGCTGTCAGAGCCCGCCCGGCTGCTGGCGCAGGAGCTCCGGACGATCAAGGACGCCGCCGGACTCTCGCTGTCCGAACTGGCCGGCCGCACCCACTACAGCCGGGCCTCCTGGGAGCGCTGGCTGAACGGCAAGCGGGTGGTCACCGAGCAGGCGCTGGAAGCGCTGATCGGTGCGGTGGACTGCGACGCGACGGCGCTGCGGCGGCTGTGGCGGCAGGCGACGGAGCGCGCCGCCGAGGCGACCGCCGTGGGGGCGACCACCGCCGAGCCGGCCGTCACCGGGGCGCCCGCCGCCGCTGGGACCCCTGAGGAGGCGGCCACCGCCGAGGAGCCGGCCGCCGAGCCCGCCGACGGGGCGGTGTCCGGGGAGCCGGCGCCGACGGCCGAGGAGGCCTCCGGGCCCGCCCGGGCCGAGCCCGCGCCCGTGTGGTGGCGGCGCCCGGTGGCGCTGGTCTCCGGCGCCGTGGTGCTGGCCCTGCTGGTGGTGCTGGTCGGCCTGCGGGTCAGCCGGCACGACGACGAGGCCTCGGCGGCCGACGCACCCACCCCGACCGCCCCGGCCGTGGCCAGGCCCGCCCCCTCCGACCCGCCGTGCCGGGCCGTCGGCTGCGCCCACAAGGACCCCAAGAGCACCGGCTGCGGCAAGGACGCCCGGACCCTGCAGACCCAGGTCATCGGCAAGGTCGTCGTCTACCTGCGGTACAGCCGGACCTGTCAGGCCGCCTGGGCGGCGATCACCGAGGGCGAGCCCAAGGACTACGCGGTGATCACCGACAGCACCGGGGACAGCGAGACCGCGATGATCCACTGGGGCTACGACAACTACTCGGCGATGCTGAACGCGGCCGACCCGTCGATCGGCTTCCGGGTCTGCGGCTTCCAGCCCGCCGGGCACGACTGCACCGCGACCGTGACCGACCTGGCCTCGGTGGTGGCCTCCACCCCGATCCCGATCGGCCCGGCCTCCCCGCCCCCGGGCGCCGGGGCCGCGGCGGCGACGCCCAGCGACCCGGCCACGCCCACGCAGGCCCCGCCCACCGACCAGCCGTCGCCCGCCCCGTCCGCTCCCTAGCGTTGCCCGAGGGCCCGTCCGGCGGATCATGCCGGGCGCGCGACGCCGCACAGGCGCTGGTCCAGCCCTAGTCCAGATAGCCGCGCAGCTGCGCGGAGCAGGCGTGGTCGCGAAGCTTGACCAGCGTCTTGGACTCGATCTGGCGGATCCGCTCCCGTGTCACGCCGAACACCGCCCCGATCTCCTCCAGGGTGCGCGGACGGCCGTCGTCCAGGCCGTAGCGGAGCTGGACGACCTGGCGCTCCCGCTCGCCCAGGGTGGCCAGCACCGCCTCCAGGTGCTGGCGCAGCAGCAGGAAGGTCGCGGACTCGGCGGGCGAGGCGGCGTCGGCGTCCTCGATCAGGTCGCCGAGCGCGACGTCGTCCTCCTCCCCCACCGGGGTGTGCAGCGAGATCGGCTCCTGGGCCAGCCGGAGCAGTTCGCGCACCCGCGCCTCGGTGAGCTCCAGGGCGGTGGCGATGTCGGCCGGGGTCGGTTCCAGGCCGCGTTCCTGCAGCAGAGCGCGCTGCACCCGGACCACCCGGTTGATCAGCTCGACCACGTGCACCGGCACCCGGATCGTCCGGGCCTGGTCGGCCAGCGCCCGGGTCATCGCCTGCCGGATCCACCAGGTCGCGTACGTCGAGAACTTGTAGCCGCGGGCGTAGTCGAACTTCTCCACCGCCCGGATCAGGCCGAGGTTGCCCTCCTGGACCAGGTCCAGCATGGTCAGCCCGCGGCCGACGTAGCGCTTGGCGACGGACACCACCAGCCGCAGGTTCGCCTCGATCAGGCGGCGTTTGGCGATCCGGCCGAGGACCACCAGGGTGTCCAGCTCGCGGGCCAGCGGGTCGGGCGGGGGCGGATCGCCGTTCAGGCGTTCCTCGGCGAACAGGCCGGCCTCGATCCGGCGGGCCAGTTCGACCTCCTCGGCGGCGGTGAGGAGCCTGATCCGGCCGATCTCGCGCAGGTACTGGCGCAGCAGGTCGGCGGCCGGACCGCCGCCCTCGGCCGGTACGGGCGGATCGTCGCCGCCTTCGTCGGCCTCCGGGTCCGGGCTGTCGGGGTGGCCCTCCGGCAGCCCCTGGGCGGGGATCCGCGCGCCGTCCGGGGGTGCGGCCCCGGCCCGGCCGTGGTCGCTCTCCTGCTCCCGGGCCGGCGGTCCGGCGGGATCGGTCGGTCGGGCGGTGGTCGCTGCGGCAGGGCCTCGGTCCACGGGCATCCCCTCGGGGCGGGCGCGACTCTGGCGGACCCGCGCTGTACGGAGGTGGGACGCCCTCCAGTGTGCGGTACGCCACGCTCCGTGGCCGAGACTCGTGCGCCGACTTTCTGCGCAGGACTTTCGTGGCTCCCCGGCACCACCGGGCCCGTCGGGCCTAGAGCGCCGCCGCGCCCCGGCTGCGGAGCTGCTGCCCGTACTGCTGGAGCTGCCACAGCTCGGTCTGCACCGCGTGCAGCTGCTCGGCGTCGGCCCGGGGGCCGAGCCGCTGGAGGTAGCCGCGGACCTCGGTGATCCGGCGGTCGACGGCCAACAGGCGCAGCTTGACCAGGAACTCGCCCGCGTAGACCGCGTCCGCCTTGCGCAGTGAGCGCACCGGCTCGACGGTCAGCTCGGTCACCAGGGAGCGCACCTGGTCGTCCGGGGCCGCCTCGCGCACCGCGCTGACGAAGTCGGGCAGGGTCGCCCCGTACGCGGCGCCGCCGGCCTTGGCGATGGCCTGCCGGACGGCGGTGTACGGCGGGGTCGGGAACTCGTCCTCGCCGTAGTGGTCGAAGGCCGGGCTGACCAGGTCCGGGTGCTGGAGTGCCAGCTTGAGCAGCTCGCGCTCGACGAACTGGGCCGGGTCGCGCGGGTTGAGCCGGAACGCGGGCCGGGCCGGGCGCGCCACCGCGGCGGGCTGCTCGGGGCGCCGCTGCTGACCGTTGCCTCGGGGGTTCTGCTGCTTCTCGCGCTCCCAGCGGGCCAGCTGGGAGATCCGGCGGACCACGAACTGCTCGTCACCGGGGTTCACGCCGAGCATGCCGGCCAGCCTGATCGCGTAGCCGTGGCGGATCGACGGGTCCTTGATCTTGGCGACGATCAGGGCCGCCTCCTCCATCGCGGCGGCCTGCCCCTCGGGCGTCTCCACCCGGTGCTTGGACACCGCCGTGTTCAGCGCGAACTCGAACAGCGGGACCGGGTTGTCGATCAGCTGCCGGACCGCCTCGTCGCCCTGGGCCAGCCGCAGCTCGCAGGGGTCCATGCCGCCCGGACTGACCGCGATGGAGGTCCTGGCGGCGAACTTCTGGTCGTCCTCGAAGGCGCGCAGGGCGGCCTTCTGACCGGCCGCGTCGCCGTCGAAGGTGAAGACCGTCTCGCCCCGGTACTGCGAGGTGTCCATCAGCAGGCGACGGATGATCTTGATGTGGTCCTCGGCGAAGGCGGTGCCGCAGGTGGCCACCGCCGAGGTGACCCCGGCCAGGTGGCAGGCCATCACGTCGGTGTAGCCCTCGACCACCACCGCGCGGCCCGACTTGGCGATCTCCTTCTTCGCCAGGTCGATCCCGTACAGCACGTGGGACTTCTTGTAGATCGGCGTCTCGGGGGTGTTCAGGTACTTCGGACCGTTGTCGTCCTCGCGCAGCCGGCGGGCACCGAAGCCGACCACCTCGCCCGCGATGTCCCGGATCGGCCAGACCAGCCGGCCCCGGAAGCGGTCGATCAGACCGCCGCGCTGGCCCTGCGAGGCCAGGCCGCCCTGGAGGATCTCCTTGTCGGTGAAGCCCTTGCCGCGCAGGAAGCGGACCAGGTGCTCCCACCCCGCCGGGGCGTAGCCGACGCCGAAGGCCTTGGCGGCTTCCTCGTCGAACCCGCGCTCCGCCAGGAAGCGCCGGCCGATCTCCGCCTCCGGCGAGGCCAGCTGCTCCTGGTACCAGGCCGCCGCCACCTTGTGCGCCTCGACCAGGCGGGTGCGCTCGCCCTGCTGGTGGCGGGGGCTGTAGCCGCCCTCCTCGTAGCGCAGGGTGATGCCGGCCTGGGCGGCCATCCGCTCGACGGCCTCGGCGAAGGTGAAGTGCTCGATCTTCATCAGGAAGGCGATGGTGTCGCCGTTCTCCTGGCAGCCGAAGCAGTGGAAGACGCCCTTGGCGGGGTTGACGTAGAAGGAGGCGGACTTCTCGTCGTGGAAGGGGCAGACGCCCTTGTACTCGCCGCCGCCACCGTTGGTCAGCTGTACGTAGTCGCCGACCACCGCGTCGATCGGCAGTGCGCTGCGCACCGCCTGTACGTCTTCGTCCCTGATCCGCCCGGCCACCCCGGAAGTCTACTGGGGCGGCCGGGGTTTCGAGCCGGGGTCCGGACCGGGGTCCGCCCCCGGCGCTACGCCCAGGCGGCGCCGACCAGTCTGGCGTGCAGGGCGAGGGCCGAGGCGTCCGTGAGGGTGGCGATCTGGTCGACGACCGTGCGCAGGGCGGCGCGGTCGTCCTCGGCCTCGTGGTACATCGCGGCGAACACCGGGTCCAGCCCCTCGGGCGCGCGCTGGGTCAGGACGTACGCCAGCTCGGCGATCACGATCCGTTGGCGGGCCCGGAGCTGGGCCTGCTCGTCGCGCATCATCACGAAGCGGACGGCGACCGCCTTGAGGACCGCGCACTCCAGCCGGACGCCCCTCGGCACCACCAGCTCGGCGGCGTAGCGGGTCAGCCGGCCGGGGCCGTAGCGGGCCCGGGTGGCCTGCTCGGCGGCCAGGCAGAAGCGGCCGATCAGCTGGCTGGTGAGGTCCTTGAGCCCGGCCCGGGCGCGCGCCGTGCCGTCGTAGGCCTGCGGCCACCAGTCCTGGGCGAGCAGCCGGTCCAGCGCGGCGGCCAGTTCCTCCGGCTCGGCGTCGGGGGCGTAGCGCTCGGCGACCTTGAACAGTTCGGCGCGCTCGCTGGGGGCGCGCAGCGCGGCCGGGTCGATGTGGCCGGCCTGGAGGCCGTCCTCGACGTCGTGGGTGGAGTAGGCCACGTCGTCGGACCAGTCCATGACGGTGGCCTCGAAGCACTTGCGACCGGTCGGGGAACCGGCCCGCAGCCAGCGGAAGACCGGCAGGTCGTCGGCGTAGACGCCGTACTTGGGCGAGGCCGGGTCGGCGGGGTGGGCGCCCTTGGTCCACGGGTACTTGGTGGCGGCGTCCAGGGCGGCCCTGGTCAGGTTGAGGCCGACGCTGCGGCCCGGCCAGGGGGCGAGCCGGGCGGCGGGGCGGTCCTCCTGGGGCGCGAAGCGCTTGGGTTCGAGCCGGGTGAGGATGCGCAGCGACTGGGCGTTGCCCTCGAAACCGCCGCAGGCCTCGGCGGCCTGGTCGAGGGCCTCCTCGCCGGTGTGGCCGAAGGGCGGGTGGCCGATGTCGTGGGCCAGGCAGCCGGTCTCCACCAGGTCCGGGTCGCAGCCCAGCGCGGCGCCCAGTTCCCGCCCGACCTGGGCGCATTCGAGCGAGTGGGTCAGCCGGGTGCGCGGGAAGTCGCTGCGCATCGGGGCGACCACCTGGGTGGTGCCGGCCAGTCGGCGCAGCGCGGCGGAGTGCAGCACCCGGGCACGGTCGCGCTGGAAGGCGGTGCGGCCGGGGCGCTTGTCCGGTTCGGGGACCCAGCGGGCCTCGGCGGCGTGGTCGTACGGGATCGGGGCGGCGAGGCGGTGCGTGGTGTCATCCATATGGGGCTCACGGTACGCCGCACCCCCGACACGCGGGGGGTGCCGCGCGCGAAGGAGCGCGGACCGGGGCGTGAACCGTGGGAGGCGCGCCGGTGTCCGCCGCCGCGAACCGCTCGTACCCGGACGGCCCCGCCCGGGCCGCCCGTCAGCTCCGGACGGCCTTCAGCACGACGCCGGCCACCGCCTCCTCGCCCTTGGCGTTGGGGTGGATCGGGGTGAGCCCGTGGGCCGGGAAGGGCGGCTCGATCCAGCGGGAGTCCTCCCCCGCGCACATGTCGTGCCCGGCCGAGGGCCCGGCGGTGTCCACGAACACCGCCCCGGCGGCCTCCGCGCGCTGCTTGAGCATCCCGTTGAGCTGCTGCTCCTTCTCGGCGAGGAAGCCGAGGTCCGCCGCCGCGATCGTGGTGCCCAGCACCGGTCGGCAGCTCACCGGGTCGGCCGGGAGCAGCGCCGGGTAGCCGACGACGTACACCCGGGCCTGCGGGGAACGGCGCTTGATCTCCCGGAGGACGTCGGCGACCTGGCCGCCGGCCTCGTCGACCCGGGCCCGCAGCTGGTCGGAGCCGCCCGAGGCGTAGCGTTCCCGGCAGGGCGCGACCGAGGTCTCCTCGCCGACCAGGTCCCTCACCGCGCCCACCAGGGTGTCCTTGGCACAGTCGGTGACGACCTGCATGAAGCCCGCGTCGTTGCCGCCGATGCCCAGGGTGACCAGCCGGGTGGCCGGGGTCAGCGCGTCCAGCTGGGCCGGGTTGGAGCCGTCGGCGGTCCGCTGCGCGGCCTTCAGGTCCCCGGTGCGGGCGCCGCTGCAGCTGACGTCCCGGAACTGCCCGGGCGCCAGGGCGAGCGCCTTCGCCACCAGGGCGGGGTAGTTGATCCCGGAGCGGCCGCAGCCGCCCGGGTCGCCGACCTGCGGATCGATCTTCGGCCCGGCGGTGTAGGAGTCGCCGAGGGCCACGTACGGGCCGCTGGGCGGGGTGGGGGTGGGTGTCGGGGTGGCGGCGGCCGGGACCCGGCCGGGCAGGGCGCCCGCGAAACCCCGGTCCGAACCGTCCGAACCGTCCGAACCGTCCGAACCGCCCCCGCCGCTGCACCCGGCCAGTCCGGCCAGCATCAGGGCGGCGAGCCCGGCCGTCACGACGACGGTCGGGCGTGTGGTCCTCGGCATGGCATCCCCCCGGGGGTGCGAGTCACGGGCAGCTCCCTACGGCGACCCGTCCCCCGGGCACCGCCGAGTCCAACGTACGGGCGGCGCCGATGACTCCCGCCGGCGCCCTGCTCTCCGGAGGAACCGGCGCCCGCTACTCCGCGCCGCGCTCGTGCTCGGCCAGGAACTCCTCGAAGCGGCGCCCCAGCTCGTCGGCCGAGGGCAGGTCCGCCGGCTCGGCCAGCAGGCTCTCCCGGCCCTCGGAGCCCGCCACCGCGTCGTACTGGCCCTCCATGCCGCGGATCGCCGAGCGCAACTCGCCGTCCCCCTGGGCCAACTGCTCCTCGATGTCGGCGTACACCTCGCCGACCCGCTCGCGCAGCCGGGTACCGGGCAGGACGAGGCCGGTCGCGGACTGCACCGCCTCCAGGATCAGTACGGCGGCGGCCGGGTAGGCCGAACGGGCCACGTAGTGCGGGACGTGCACGGCGAAGCCCAGCACGTCGTGCCCGGCCTCGGCGAGCCGGTACTCCAGCAGTGCCTGGGCACTGCCCGGGACCTGCGCCTGCTCGAACCACTGCGGGTAGCCCGGTGCGAGGTCGAGCCGGTTGCCGTGCGGCGTCAGGCCGACCGGGCGGGTGTGCGGCACGCCCATCGGGATGCCGTGGAAGTCCAGGCTGAGCCGGACCTCGAAGCGCTCGACCAGCGCGCGGACGGCGCGCGCGAAGCGCTCCCACTCGACGTCCGGCTCGGGGCCGGTGAGCAGCAGGAACGGGGCCCCGGCGGCGTCGCGGACCAGCTGGAGCAGGATCTCCGGCGGGTCGTAGGCCGTCCAGTGGTCGTGGTCGAAGACCATCGCGGGGCGGCGGGCCCGGTAGTCGACCAGCCGGTCGTGGTCGAAACGGGCCACCACCTGCGGCGAGCCCGTCTCCAGCAGGTGGGCCACGACCTGGCCGCCGGCCTCGCCGGCGTCCATGAACCCCTCGAAGTGGTGGAGCAGCACCAGGCCGGCGCCGGTGTCACGCAGCTCCGCGTTCGCCTCGGCCACGGCGGCCACGCCCCGCTCATCCAGCTCGTACAGCGCCTGGAAGTCTCGCACCGCGTACCCAACCCCGTTCTCTGCTCGTCCCGATCCGACCGGCTTCTCGTCCTGTCCAGCGTGCCGGGGCGCGCCGGAATTCCCGTTCCGGCCGACCGCTCGGCGCGCGACCCGCCCGGCGAAGCGGCCGGAGGCCCTCGCCGTCCCCTCCGGACCATGATCGCACCCGAAGGAAAAGCCCCTGGTCACGGGCGTTCAACAGCCCGCTTCGAAGCGCGCGGTGGCGGCCCGCGCCGCCATTCGCGTGCCGCGAAGTGACGCACCGCGTTCTGGCGGGTATCGTCCTCTCGCTGCCTCGCATCGTCGCGTCGTCGTCACGTCGTCCGTAACGCCGTCGACCACGACCCGGATCGCTGCTCGGACAGCCACCCACGACGCATCTTGCCTTCACCTGGCCGCCTGCTTCCCTTCGCGCTCTCGTTTCCTCCTCGGCCATTTCGCGGACGCACACTGTCCCCTCGCTCTTCCCGCCGGACCGGTCCGAGGACCCGTGTCCGTTCCGGCACCACGCGCCGCCCGTTCCGGGCCGCCGCCCCCCGCCCCGCCCGACCGGAATCCTCCGGCGCGCACGGGTACCCGGAGGCGGAAACCGGACCGGGGCGAACCAGTCCACCGCAGCCAGTGCCGCACCCCGGCGCGGACTGCGCCCTACGACCGATGAAGGACAGAAGGTTCCGTGCCAGCACCTGTCACCCTCACCGGCCGCACCGTGCGGCTGGAGCCCCTCGCCGCACACCATGCCGAGGCCATCGCCGCGGCCGGCGCCGAGGACCGTACGACCTACGCCTTCACCCCCGTCCCGCACGGCCTGGAAGCGGCTCGCGACTACGTCGCGCGGGCCCTCGCCGACCAGGCCGCGGGCCGGTCGCTGCCGTTCGCGACGGTGAACGTCGCCGACGGCCGGGTGGTCGGCTCCACCCGGTTCCTGGAACTGGACTACTGGCAGGGCCCGCTGGTGTGGCCGCCCGCGCCGGGCGTGCCGTTCGGCGATCCGGCGACGGCCGTCCCGGACGCCGCCGAGATCGGCAACACCTGGCTCTCGCCGCGCGCCCAGGGCACCGGCATCAACACCGAAGCCAAGCTGCTGATGCTCCGGCACGCCTTCGAGACCTGGGGCGTGCAGCGGATCTCGCTGCGCGCCGACGCCCGCAACCTGCGCTCCCGGGCCGCGATCGAGCGGCTCGGCGCGACCTCCGAGGGGGTCCGCCGGGCGCACTCGCGCGGGCTGGACGGCGTGGTGCGCTCGACCGCGTTCTACTCGATCCTCGACTCCGAGTGGCCCGCCGTCCGGGACATCATCGAGCTGCGGATCGCCGCCGCCACCTCGCCGAGCGCCCCGGATCCGGCGATCAACCAGGAGTGTCTTAGACAGGGCGGCGGCAGCGCCGGGCAGCTGATGATCACGGCCTGAGAGGGGACCGTTCGCCGGTGGCGGCGGTCCTCAGGATCCAGCTCAGTGTGGTCAGACCGTGAGGGTCCGTGGGCAGCACGGACCACCGGGGGTGGCTCGTTTCGACGGCCACCGAAACGGGACGCCAGCCACCCCGGATCCTGGTGACCGCCACCTCCCAGACCGGGTGGCCGTCCGCGGGGCGGCAGATCCTGACCGAACCCTCGCGGGTGTGCACCGCCCAGCGGTGGTCCAGCGTGTCCGTGTGCCTCCCGGTCCGGATGCGCTGCCACTGTTCGTCGGTCCACTCCACGTCGGGGACGGGGTGCGGGCGCGGAACCAGCATGTCCGGGCGGCCCCGGCCGCCGGTCACGCCGCCCGGCTCCGGGAACGCCCAGGCCGGCAGCGGCTCGCGGGCGGCCGTCCACTCGGCCGGGATGCCGCGCGTACCGGTGCACGAGGCGACGACTCCGCCGGTGATCGCGGCCACGGTGTCCATGTCGCCACCGGGCGCGATCGCCTCCCGGACGGCCGCCCGGTAGTCGGTCAGGTGGCGGGCCGCGCACCGGAGGGCGTACGGGACGGTGTCGACGGCGGAGGTCCGGCTGCCGTTGCCGAGCACCTGCGCGGCGACCAGCGGGTCCGGTTCGGCGAGCAGGGTGATCGCCTCGTGCAGGCCCTTCTGCAGCGCGCCGATCGGGGTGTGGAAGGCGACCTCGCCCAGGAACGTCTCCGGTGTCCTGGCCTCGGTCCGCGTCCGGACGGCCAGTGCCGCCGCCACGGCGACGGCGATCGCGCCGTCCACGGCCTGCGGATGGGTGTGGGTGATCATCGCCGTCCGGGCGGCCAGCCGGACGACCTCGTCCAGGTCGTCCGCGTACGCCGCCCCCAGCGGGGCGACCCGCATCGCGGCGCCGTTGCCGTACGAGCCCTGGCCGTCGAAGAGTTCGGCGGCCAGGGCCCTGGCGTCGCCGCCCTCGCGGATCAGCCGGAGCATCCGGGTGGCGGCCGGGCCGTAGCCGCGGTCGAAGTCGTGGCGGAGGGCGAAGGCGTGGGTGAGGTCGAAGGTGTCGACGGTGCCGCGCTCGCGCTGGGCGGCGTACACCGAGCAGGCCATCTCGGTGTCGTCGGTCCACGGCCAGGGGCCGGGCGGGTCGGTGCGGGTGGTGAAGTGGGCCCGGGCGGTCGCCGGGACGAAGAACTGGGCGCCGAGGGCGTCACCGACGGAGAGGCCGTTGAGCGCGTCGAGCGCCGGGCCGTTGGGTTCGGTCATCATGTGGGACCGAGTTCAGCCGGTCGGCGGCGGTTCCGTCAACCTCCGCAGCGTCAACCTCGGTGCGGGGAAGCCCCTGACGAGGGACGTTTCGCATACCGCCGATCCGGGCGGGCAGCACCCCGGGTATGACCCGCGCGAACCCGCTCGACCCCGTCGCCCTGCTCGGCGCCGACCAGCAGCACATCGCCACCCGGGCGCAGCTGCGTCGGCTCGGCGTGCCCTCCGGCACGATCGCCCACCGGCTGCGGCCGGGCGGGCCCTGGCAGCAGGTGCTGCCGCGGGTCATCTGCCTGCAGAGCGGGAGATTGACGCCACATCAGAAACTGCGGGCCGCCCTGGCGTACGCGAGCCCGAAGGGGCGGCAGCCGCAGCCCGGCGAGGTGCTGCTGACCGGGTTCACGGTGCTGGCGGAGGCCGGGCTGCCGAGCGCCGGGCACCCGGCCGACCTGGCCGAGGTCGATGTGCTGATCCCGACCCAACGCCGGGTCGGCGACCGGGAGTTCGTCCGGGTGCACCGGGCGTCCGGGGCGATGCCGGGCGGCTTCGAGCGGGACGACGGGCTGTGGAGCACCACGGTCGCCCGGGCACTGGCGGACGTGGCGCCGCAGGAGACCGGGCCGCGCCGGTTCCGGGCGCTGTGCGCCGAGGCGGTGCAGCGGCGGCACTGCGAACTCGGCGAGCTGCTGGACCAGTTGCTCGCCCGACCGGGGGCGCTGGCGCTGCCGCTGGTGGCCCGGGTGGTGGAGGACCTGACCGCCGGGGTGCGCTCGGTGGTGGAGGGCGAGGCCCGCGAGGTGCTCGCCCACGCGGGCTTGCCGGAGCCGCTGTGGAACCCGGTGCTCTTCCTGGACGGCCGGTTCCTCACCGTACCGGACGCCTACTGGCCGCACGCCTGCGTGGCCCTGGAGATCGACTCCCGCGCCTACCACCTGCACCCGGCCGACCACGAACGCGGCCTGGCCCGCGCCAACCGCCTCACCGCCGCCGGCCTGCCGGTGGTGCGCACCACCCCGGTCCAGCTACGGCGCGACCCGGCACCGGTGCTGCACGAGCTGACCGCCCTGGTCACCACCGGCCCGCACGGCCCGCACGGCCGGATCAGCTGGCGTCGGGCGCGGTGAACCCTGCTGCCGGTCAGGCGAGTTGGGAGCCTGCCGCCTCGGCTGCGGCCACCAGCCGCTGGAGTTCGGCGAGATGCGCGGCGAGCGCGGCGCGGCCCTCCCGGGTGGCGGCGAGCCAGGTGCGCGGGCGCTTGCCGACGTATCCCTTCTTCACCGCCAGGTACCCGGCCTCCTCCAGGGCGGTGGCCGCCTTGCTGAGGACGGAGTCGGAGACTTCGCAGTGGTCCCGGACGGCGGCGAACTCGGCCTCCCGGCAGGCGCCGAGGAAGGCGAGCACGGTGAGGCGGGTGGCGTGCTGGAGCAGCGGGTCGAGGGCGGCGGGCATCAGCTGCCGGCCTTCCACAGCCGCTCGACGCGGCGGTTGAGCGCGTTGTTCGCCATCCAGAAGACCGCTCCCCCGGCGGACCCTCCCGCCGCCCCGATCCACCCGGGACCGCCACCCGCCCACCAGGCGAGCGCCGCGGCGCCCAGCATCGCCGCCAGCACGGAGAGGACGGTCAGCACCACCGGGCCGCCCAGGCCGGACGGCGCCTGGCGCCGGACGACGCCGCCGCCGCGCGTCCCGGCCCACCCGATCAGGCCGCTCAGCGCGCCCCAGGCGCCACCGAGGACCCCGATCAGCCAGACCTGTTCGGCCGCGACGGCCTGTCCGGTCGCGATCCCGAAGACGACGAAGCCGGCCGCCAGGGTGGGCCCGTACCAGCGGGGTGTGGGGCGCGGTCGCCGGGCGGCCGCGCCGGCCCGGTCGGCCAGGCGCAGCGCCTCGGCGGCGGACGACGGCGTGGGAACAGAGTCACTCATGGCTTCCCCCTCGGAAGGTGACGGTGGCTCCACTGTGCCACTGACTTTCCGAGTTGGAAAGTATTTTCCGGCGAGCAGGCAGAAGGCCGGTGCACCGCCGGGCACACGGCGCGGCCCCCGCTCCGCGTGGGGGAGGCGGGGGCCGGGAAGCCAGGCGCCGACGGGTCGGGGGCGGCGCCGGGGCCCGAGGACCGGGCAGGCGGGCGGTGAGCGGGCGGCGGGGCCGCCGGTTCAGCAGCGCGGGTCGATCTCCTGGAAGGTCGCGTAGTGGTCCGGGGACCAGTACTGCTCGCCGGCGCCGCCGGTGACGACCCGGCGGGTGCCGCGGTCGTTGGAGCCCGGGGTGACCACGGTGAACTCGTGGTAGTAGCCGTTGCCCTTCTTCGGCAGGCGGCTCTCGCGGTTCTCGAAGACGATGCCGTCCCGGTTGTACGGGTAGGGGCCGTTCCTGGCGATCAGGGCGAGGGTGTCCTGGGCCTGGCTGGGCAGTTTGGTGCGGCAGACGTCGGCCAGCGCCGGGTCGGCGGGCGTCCACGTGCCGCCCGGGGTGTTCGGGGCGGAGGGGCCCCCGGCCGGCGCGGACGGCTTGGGGGCCGAGGGCTTGGGGGCCGAGGAGCCCGCGGCGGCGGTGGAGCTCGCGGCGGCCTTGGGGTGGCTGCTGCCGCCCTTGCCGGCGAGCAGGTACCCGACCCCGGCGAGCACGGCCAGGATCAGGACGGCCACGACGACGAGCGGGCTCTTGCTTCTGGTCATGCGGTCCAGCTTGGCAGGCACCCGGGCCCTGACGGCCGTGGCACACACATGACGGACGCCACAACGACGTACGGCCGGGGGGGGGGGGGGGGCGGGGGGGGGGCCCCCCCCCCCCCCCGGCCCCGGCCCCCCCCCCCCCCGCCCCCGGCCCCCCCCCACACCCCCCCCCCCGCGGGCGCCGGCCAC
>NZ_JBIWPL010000004.1:387208-563299 GCF_044768255.1 Kitasatospora sp. NPDC101157
GGCGGGGGGCGCAGCTCCGCCCCCCCCGGCCCGCCGGCGCCCCGGCACCCCCCTGCCCGGCCCCCCCCCCGCGGTCCGGCGGGGGCGGACGGCGCGCCGGGCCCCGCCCCCCCCCGGCCGTGTCACGTACGCCGGTTCTCCTGCGCCGAGCTCCGGTGTACGCCCTCCCGACGGGAGGGGAAGCGGTCAGTCGTACCCGCGCGTGAGTAGGGGATGCCTACCCTCTCAGCGCGAGTCGCTGCCCGCCGACTCGATGGCGGCGCGGCCTGCCTCCAGGCGCGCCACCGGGATGCGGAAGGGGGAGCAGGAGACGTAGTCCAGCCCCACCTCGTGGAAGAAGTGGACCGAGTCCGGGTCGCCGCCGTGCTCGCCGCAGACGCCGAGCTTGAGGTCCGGACGGGTGGCCCGGCCGGCCTCGACGGCGTGCCTGACGAGCGAGCCGACGCCGTCGCGGTCGATGGTCTCGAACGGGGAGACCCCGAAGATGCCCTTCTCCAGGTAGGCGGTGAAGAACGAGGCCTCCACGTCGTCCCGGGAGAAGCCCCAGACCGTCTGGGTCAGGTCGTTGGTGCCGAAGGAGAAGAACTCGGCGGCCTCGGCGATCTGACCGGCGGTCACCGCGGCGCGCGGCAGCTCGATCATGGTGCCGAGCTTGATGTCCAGCTTGACGCCGGTGGACTGGGCGACCTCGGCGAGCACCCGCTCGCACTCGTCGCGGACCAGCTCCAGCTCCTGGACGGTGCCGACCAGCGGGATCATCACCTCGGGGCGCGGGTCCCCGCCGGCCAGCTTGCGCTCGGCGGCGGCCTCGGCGATGGCCCGGACCTGCATGCCGAACAGGCCGGGGATGACCAGGCCGAGGCGCACGCCGCGCAGGCCCAGCATCGGGTTCTGCTCGTGCAGCTTGTGCACCGCCTGGAGCAGGCGCAGGTCGTTCTCGTTCGGGTCCTTGCGGGCCTCGGCGAGGGCGACGCGCACCGACAGCTCGGTGATGTCGGGCAGGAACTCGTGCAGCGGCGGGTCGAGCAGGCGGACCGTGACGGGCAGGCCGTCCATCGCCTGGAAGAGCTCCAGGAAGTCGCCCTTCTGCAGCGGCAGCAGGGTGGAGAGGGCGAGCTCGCGGTCCTTGTCGTTGTCCGCCAGGATCAGGTGCTCGACCTCCTTGCGGCGCTCCTCACCGAGGAACATGTGCTCGGTGCGGCACAGGCCGATGCCCTGGGCGCCGTAGCGGCGGGCGCGCGAGCCGTCCTCGGCGTTGTCGGCGTTGGCGCGCACCGCGAGGCGGCGGCGGCCGTCGGCGTGCGACATCAGCCGGTGGACGGCCTGGACCAGTCCGCCCTGGACGTCGGCGCCGGCGTGCAGGGTGCCCTCGAAGTACTCGACCACGGGGGACGGCAGCACGGGTACCTCGCCGAGGTAGACCTTGCCGGTGGCGCCGTCGATCGAGACGACGTCGCCCTCGTGGACCACCAGGCCGTCGGCGGTGGTGAACTTGCGGCCCTTGGTGTCGACCTCCAGCTCCTCGGCGCCGCAGACACAGGTCTTGCCCATGCCGCGGGCGACGACGGCGGCGTGCGAGGTCTTGCCGCCGCGCGAGGTGAGGATGCCCTCGGCGGCGATCATGCCGTCCAGGTCGTCCGGGTTGGTCTCGCGGCGGACCAGGATGACCTTCTCACCGGAGCGGGACCACTTGACGGCGGTGTAGGAGTCGAAGACGACCTTGCCGATCGCGGCGCCGGGCGAGGCGGCCAGGCCCCAGCCGATCTGCTTGGACTCGGCGGTCGGGGCGAAGCGCGGGAACATCAGCTGGGCCAGCTGGCCGCCGGTGACGCGCATCAGGGCCTCGTCCAGGTCGATCAGGCCCTGGTCGACCAGCTGGACGGCGATCCGGAAGGCGGCCGCGGCGGTGCGCTTGCCGACGCGGGTCTGCAGCATCCAGAGCTTGCCGCGCTCGATGGTGAACTCGATGTCGCAGAGGTCGCGGTAGTGGTTCTCCAGCGTCTGCATGATCGCCATCAGCTCGTCGTACGACTTCTTGTCGAGCTTCTCCAGCTCGGACAGCTGCAGCGTGTTGCGAATGCCGGCGACGACGTCCTCGCCCTGGGCGTTGGACAGGTAGTCGCCGTAGACGCCCTGGGTGCCGGTGGAGGGGTCGCGGGTGAAGGCGACGCCGGTGCCGGAGTCCTCGCCGAGGTTGCCGAAGACCATGGTGCAGACGTTGACCGCGGTGCCCAGGTCGTTCGGGATGCGCTCCTGGCGGCGGTACAGCCGGGCGCGGTCGCCGTTCCAGGAGTGGAAGACGGCGTGGATGGCGAGGTCCATCTGCTCGCGCGGGTCCTGCGGGAAGGCCCGGCCGGTCTCGCGCTCGACGATGCCCTTGAACACCTCGACCAGTTCCCGGAGGTCGGAAGCGTCCAGGTCCAGGTCGTTGGCGGTGCCCTTGGCGTGCTTGGCCTCGTCCAGGGCCTCCTCGAACAGCTCGCCGTCGACGCCCAGCACGGTCTTGCCGAACATCTGGACCAGGCGGCGGTAGGAGTCCCAGGCGAAGCGCTCGTTGCCGGACTGGGCGGCGAGGCCGACCACCGAGGCGTCGGAGAGGCCGATGTTGAGGACGGTGTCCATCATGCCGGGCATGGAGAACTTCGCACCGGAACGGACGGAGACCAGGAGCGGGTTGTCGGCCTGGCCGAGCTTCTTGCCCATCTCCTGTTCGAGGGCGTCCAGGTGGGCGCTGATCTCCTCGTGCAGCGAGGTGGGCTCGCTACCGGTCTCCAGGAAGACCTTGCAGGCCTCGGTGGTGATGGTGAACCCGGGAGGGACGGGGAGCCCCAGGTTGGTCATCTCGGCCAGGTTCGCGCCCTTGCCGCCAAGAAGATCCTTGAGGTCCTTGTTTCCTTCGGTGAAGGAGTAAACAAACTTCTGCTGGGACGGCACGGGTCGGTCTCCTCGTACGCGGTTGCCCTGACGCCGGAGAACATACCCATTTCGAAGGCACTTCTCTGCCCTGAATAGGCCACACGAGGCCGGTACCGAGGGGTAACCCGCTAGATCGAATGCGCATAAAGGCGTTCACCTCTGTTGGTGAAATCGTCCCCCTGACGCGAGGCGGCGTTCAAGACTTGAAGACAAGGAAACGGGAAGATCGCCCGATCCGGACGCTGGGTAGCGGCCGTGGGTCGCTCGCGTTGCCCCGGCTTGATTTCCTGCAACCGGATCGGCCGATCCGCGTCGAACCGGCTTCGGGAAGCGATCCACCGTCGACCTGTCCATTTCGTCCACTGACCCGACGTCAGCCCAGTCCGCGTGTGGCAAGCGTCACCAGTCCGCCTCGCGGCCCGGACGTAGGACGCCTGCGCCAATCGTCGCACTGTGTCCAGAACCGTGCTCACCGAGTGACGCCGATGGGACGAAAAGGAGCCCTCTTGTCCAGGATGGACAAGAGGGCTGCGACCGGATGGCCAGTGGCCCCGAAGGGCCGATTTTGCCGCTTCGGCTAGATCATCCGCCAGAGGTGTCCGATTCGGCGTCCTCGCCCGGGCGGGCGCAGTCGTACGGATCGTCCAGCCAGCCCTCGGGCAGGACGACCCTGCCGTTGCCGCTGGTGCGGCCGCGCGGGCCGTCCGCGCCGACCGGCCAGGTCTGGGTCTGCTCCACCTGGTCGAGGGTTTCGGCCAGTTCGGCCAGCGAGGAGGAGTTCGCGAGCTTCACCCGCAGCTCGGAGCCGACCGAGAAGCCCTTGGTGTACCAGGCGACGTGCTTGCGGAAGTCGATGACGCCGCGCGTCTCGTCCCCCAGCCACTCGCCGAGCAGCTGGGCGTGGCGCACCATCGCCCGGGCCACGTAGCCGAAGTCGGGACGGGCGTAGTCGACGTCGCCCTCGAAGATCGACACCAGGTCCTTGAACAGCCAGGGCCGGCCCAGGCAGCCGCGGCCCACCACGACGCCGTCGCAGCCGGTCCCGCGCATCATCCGCAGCGCGTCGTCGGCCGACCAGATGTCCCCGTTGCCCAGTACCGGCACGTGCGCCGGGACGGCCTCGCGCAGCCGGGCGATCGCCGACCAGTCGGCCGTCCCCCCGTAGTGCTGGGCGGCGGTGCGGCCGTGCAGGGCGATCGCCGCCACGCCCTCCTCGGCGCCGATCCGGCCGGCGTCCAGATAGGTGAGGTGGTCGTCGTCGATGCCCTTGCGCATCTTCATGGTCACCGGCAGACCTCCGGCGTTGGCGACGGCCTCGCGCAGGATCTCGCGCAGCAGGTTGCGCTTGTACGGCAGCGCCGAGCCGCCACCCTTGCGGGTCACCTTGGGGACGGGGCAGCCGAAGTTGAGGTCGATGTGGTCGGCCAGGCCCTCGTCCGCGATCATCCGGGCCGCCTTGCCGACGGTCGCCGGGTCCACCCCGTACAGCTGGATCGAACGCGGCTTCTCGCTCGGGTCGAACTTGATCAGCTGCATGGTCTTGGCGTTGCGCTCGACCAGCGCCCGGGTGGTGATCATCTCCGAGACGTACAGCCCCTTGCCGCCGCTCTGCTCCCGGCACAGGGTGCGGAACGGGGCGTTGGTGATGCCGGCCATCGGCGCCAGCACGACGGGCGGCCAGACCCGGATCGGGCCGATGTCCAGCGGCGCGAACTCGGTCTCGGGCGCGGTGGGTGCGGGCGTGGCTGTCATGCGCGGCTGACCTCGGGTAGGGGGACGGGACTCCCCATTGTCCCCCACCCGGGTGAGCGGCCGCCGCCCCGGCCGCGGGGCGGCCCGCTACGGAGCCGGATTGACCGCGAGCGAGCCCGAGGTGACCTCGGCGTGGATGGTGTCCGGGCTCGTCGCGTCCGCCAGCGCCGGGTCGATCTGGCCGCTGCCGCTGCCGACCTCGCTGGAGAAGGCGTAGCGGCTGTTCCTCGGCACGCTCACGGTCACCGAGCCGGAGGTCGCCCGGGCGTCCACCGCGTGCGGGGCCTTGGCGAAGTGCAGCTCCACCGAGCCCGAGCCGGTCGCCGCGGTCACCCGCTGGGCCCGCAGGGCGGTGCCCAGCAGCTCACCGGAGGTGCTCCGCGCCCACACCTCGCCCGAGGTGTCCACCAGCGACAGTTGCCCGGAGGTCAGCTCCATCCGCACGCTCCCGCTCAGGCCCTCCACCGACACCGCGCCCGAGCCCACCGACCCGGTCACCTCGGTCGCGGCGGGCACCTCCAGCTCGATCTCGGCGCCGCAGCCGAAGTCGGAGAACGGCAGCACCTGCCGGCAGCGCATCCCGACGGTGAGCACGTCGCCGACGACGGTGCTCGACACCACCGGCTTGCGGACCGTCCAGTCCAGCCGCTGCGTGACCACCACGTGGCCCTCCCGGCCCGCGTGCACCCGCACCGCGGCGCTGCCGGTCTCCAGCCTGAGCTGGTGGATCACCACGTCGTAGGGCTTGGTCGAGGTGGTCTGCTGGTGCACCACCAGCGACCAGGTCTGCAGCCCCGCGGCGAGCATCACCAGGACGACCGCGAGCGTCCCGGTGACCCGCCAGGCCTTCGCGCCGTCCACGGCTACCCGACCTCCAGGAACCGCAGCACGGCCATCACCCGGCGGTGGCTGTCGTCGGCCGGCGGGAGGTCCAGCTTGGTGAAGATCGAGTTGATGTGCTTGGCCACCGCGCTGTCGCTGACCACCAGCGCCGCCGCGATGGCCGCGTTGGAACGGCCCTCCGCCATCAGCGCCAGCACGTCCCGCTCGCGCGGGGTCAGCTTCTCCAGCGGATCCCGGTGGCGGCGCACCAGCAGCTGGGCCACCACCTCCGGGTCCAGCGCGGTGCCGCCCTCGGCGACCCGCTGCAGCGCGTCCACGAAGTCGTCCACGTTGGCCACCCGCTGCTTGAGCAGGTAGCCGACGCCGCTGGTGTTGGTCGCCAGCAGGTCCGCGGCGTAGCGCTCCTCCACGAACTGGGAGAGCAGCAGCACCGCGACCTCCGGCCACTGCCGGCGGATCACCATCGCCGCCTTGACGCCCTCGTCCGAGAAGCCCGGAGGCATCCGGACGTCCGCGACCACCACCCCCGGGCGGTGCTCCTCGACGGCGGTCAGCAGTTCCTCGGCGTCCCCGACGGCGGCCACCACCTCGTACCCCACCGCCTCCAGGACCTTGACCAGGCCGACCCTCAGCAGGACCGAGTCCTCGGCGATCACAGCACGCACGGCAACTCCACGGTGATGGTGGTGGGACCCCCGAGGGGGCTGAGAACGGACAGCGTGCCGTCGACCGAGGCCGCGCGCTTGCGCAGACCGGTGAGCCCGGTGCCGCGCGAGGGGTCCGCGCCGCCCACGCCGTCGTCGCTGATGATCAGGCGCAGCCGGTCGCCGGTGGTGCGCACCGACACGTCGACCTGCTTGGCCCGGGCGTGCTTGGCCACGTTGGTGAGCGCCTCGGAGACGGTGAAGTAGGCGACCGCCTCGACCGTCGGGGCGATCTGCCCGGACAGCTCGACGTCCAGGCGCACCGGCAGCGGGGCACGGGCGGCGATCCCGGACAGCGCCGCGTCCAGGCCGCGGTCCTCCAGGACGGCCGGGTGCAGGCCGCGGACCAGGTCGCGCAGCTCGTCGATGGCCGCCTGGGCCTCCTCGTGCGCCTCCACGATCACCTGCATCACCTCCGGCGGGACGTCCTTGAGGGTGCGCCGGGCCAGGCCCAGGTTCATCGCGAGGGAGGTCAGGCGCTGCTGGGCGCCGTCGTGCAGGTCGCGCTCGATCCGGCGGCGCTCGGCGTCCACCGCGTCGACCAGGCCGGCCCGGCTCTCCGCGATCTCCTCGACCCGCTGCTCCAGCTGCTCCGCCCGGTTGGGGCCGAGCAACCGCCGCGCCGCCCACACCTCCAGCCAGGCCGACAGCCCCGC
The DNA here is from genome assembly GCF_044768255.1 of Kitasatospora sp. NPDC101157. NCBI lineage: Bacteria > Bacillati > Actinomycetota > Actinomycetes > Kitasatosporales > Streptomycetaceae > Kitasatospora > Kitasatospora sp. NPDC101157. The sequence goes on from NZ_JBIWPL010000004.1 coordinate 394,080, forward strand.
CAGCCAGGGGGCCGCGACCGCCAGCCCCAGGCCGGCGACGGTGAGACCGAGCAGCACGGGCCACTCCCCGCGCAGCCCGTCGGCGGGCGGCATCAGCCAGGTCCAGCCGAACACCGTGGTCAGCACCAGGGCCGCGCCCCAGGCGTACACCGTCACCAGCGCGCCGAGCGCCAGCAGCGGGCCGACCGCCAGGTGGTAGACGGCCTGCCGCCAGGTCAGGACCAGCCGCAGCCGGTCCAGCAGCCGGCCCGGGGACTCCCCGGGTCGCGGCGGCGGCACCTCCACCCCGTACAGGGAGTGCAGCCGGCCGCGCTGGGCGGCGGTCAGCGGGCGGGTGCAGACCAGCACCGCCGCGAGGACCGGGAACAGCAGCTTGGATTCGGTGACGGCCAGCCAGACCGGCACGGCCATGGGTATTCCGGCGGCCGTGAACCGGGTGTCCCGCCAGGCCGCGGCCGACCACGGTGGCCGCCGGAGGCTCCTGACGAGCGCTCGGCGCAACGTGGTGGAGGGCATGCCGGACAGCGTAGGGCCCGGTGATCAACGTCCACCATGAAGGGGGGTACCCGGCGGGGGTGTAGCTGGATACACCCCCGATTCGGTGTGGAGCACCACCGACAACGGGCCCCTCCCGGCGGAAAGCTGGGGGGCATGACGAGCACCGCATCGCACTCCGCCACTCCGCCGCACGGGCGGCCCGTCCCCGGGAGCCACGGGGGTGTTCCCGGGGGCGCGCTCCGCCCGGCGCCGGGGCCGGAGGGGACGCTGCCCACCGGGGCCGGGCCCTGGTCGGTCCGCAGCGTCGGCTCCGGTCACGGGCGGGCCGCGCTGGAGCTGTACCAGCACGGCGAACTGGCCGACGTCCTGGTCGCCGCCCGACTCGCGCCGCAGCTGCTGCGCGGCGCTCGGCGCAGCCCGTCCGCCGGGCGCGACTCGCACGTGCTCGCCTGGGGGCGGCTGCCCGCCGACGGCGCGGAGCCCTCGGTGCTGTTCACCGGCGGGTGGTGGCCGTTCCGCAAGGTCCGGGCGGCGGCGGGCGAAGTGGTCACGGTGGCCGGGGTGTTCTGGCTGGCCTGGGCCGAGGGCCCGTACGACACGGTGCTGGTCGAGCACCCGGCGGGCGGCGGCGCCGAGCGGCTGGCGCTGCGACGGGTGCGGGTGCCGCGGGTTCGGGCGCGGCGGGCGGCCGCGGTCGGGGGTGCGGCATGACCACGGCCGTCGTCTCCGGCGCTCCGGCGCTCGCGCTGCCGGAGCGGTTCCGGCAGCTGCCCCGGCTGGCGGCCTTCGGACTGCTGCCCTGGCTGATGGTCCTGGCCGTCAACCACGAGACGCCCTGGGTGGTGCTGGACCTCGCGGAGTTCGCCGCCCTGCTGTCGCTGGACTCGTTGCTGCGCCGGCGCAGTGCCGCCGCCCCCTGGCTGGGCGGGGCGGCGGCACTGCTGCTGGCCGGGGACGCGCTGGTCGACATCGCCTGCGCCGGGCCGGGGCACGCGGTGCTCGCCGCGCTGCTGATGGCCTGCTGCGTCGAACTGCCGCTGGCGGCGGTGTGCGTGCTGCTCGGGCGCGAGGCGATACGCGGCTGACGGCGCGACCGCCCGGCACGGCTAACGCTGAGCCGGGAGCTTGTCCATCAGGACGCGGGTCTCCTCGTCCAGCGGGGTGTAGCTGATCAGGCGCGTGCCGAGCCGGGGGCCGAGCCAGAAGTTGGTGTACTCGCAGCGCAGCAGGCCCACGCCCGGCACCTGGAAGCGCTTGATCCCGTTGCCCGGCCGCATCACCTCGTGCCGCTGCCACTCCTCCTCGAAGTCCGGCGAGGCCTTGCGCAGCCGGGCCAGCAGCGCCTTCCAGGCCGGTTCCGCGGAGTGGTCGGCCATCGCGGCGCGGAACCGGGCCACCATGCCGAGGCGTTCCGTCCGGTAGTCGATCAGCACCTCGCGGAAGCGCGACTCGGTGAACGCCAGCCACATCAGGTTCCGCTCCTCCGGCGGCAGTTCACGGAGGTTGCCGACCACGGCGGTGTACGGCACGTTGTGCGCCAGGATGTCGTAGCGGGAGTTGACCACCGCGGCCGGGTACGGCGCCAGCTGCTCCAGCACCAGGCGCACGCTCGGGGTCACCGAGGGGCACTCCGTCACCGGCGCGGGGTCCTCCGCGCCGGCCAGGGTGAACAGGTGCGCGCGCTCGCTCGGATCCAGCAGCAGCGCCCGGGCCACCGCGTCCAGCACCTGGGCGGACACCTGGATGTCCCGCCCCTGCTCCAGCCACGTGTACCAGGTCACCCCGACGGCGGCCAGCTGCGCCACCTCCTCCCGGCGCAGCCCCGGGGTGCGGCGGCGGCCGGTCATCGGCAGGCCCACCTGCTCGGGCGCGATGCGCTCGCGGCGGCTGCGCAGGAACGCCGCCAGGTCGTGCCGGCGGGCCTCGTCCGGGGTGTTGCGGTGCGGTCCGGCGAAAGCGGGACGGGCTTGCGCGGCCGGGGTCATCAGGCTCATGCTCCCCAGCATGCGGCACGCCGCAGCCTGTTGCCAGGTACTTCTTATACCTGGATAACCACACTCTGGTACCAGGGTACGAAGCGGCGGATCGTATGACCCGTGACTCAACAACTCGCCGTCGCCCCGGCCCCGACCCGGACCGCCCCCGCAGCCGCTCCCCACACCCCCACCCTCGGCACCGCCGGACTGGTCACCGTCCTGCTCGGCGCGTTCCTGCCGATGCTCGACTTCTTCATCGTCAACGTCGCCCTGCCCACCATCGACAAGGACCTGGCCGCCGGACCCGCCGTCCTGGAACTCGTCGCCGCCGGTTACGGCATCGCCTTCGCCGTCCTGCTGGTCCTCGGCGGGCGGCTCGGCGACATCTTCGGCCGCCGCCGGCTCTTCGTCGTCGGCGCCGCCGCCTTCGCCCTCACCTCGCTGGCCTGCGGACTCGCCCCCGACGCCTGGTCCCTGGTCGCCGCCCGGGCCGCCCAGGGCGCCTCGGCCGCACTGCTGATCCCGCAGGTGCTCGGCACCATCACCGCCGCCACCGACGGCGCCCGGCGCGGCCGCGCGCTCAGCGTCTACGGCGCGGTCGGCGGCATCTCCGTGGTGATCGGGCAGGTGCTCGGCGGGATGCTGGTCGCCGCCGACCTGTTCGGCACCGGCTGGCGCTCGGTCTTCCTGCTGAACGTGCCGTTCGCGCTGCTCGCCGTCCTCCTCGCCGTCCGGTACGTGCCGGAGAGCCGGGCCACCCAGGCCGCCGCGGTGGACGTGCCCGGCACCGCCCTGCTCACCGCCACCCTGCTCTCCCTGCTCGTCCCGCTGATGGAGGGCCGGGCGGCCGGCTGGCCGCTCTGGTCCTGGGTGCTGCTCGCGCTGTTCCCGGTGTTCGCCGCCGCCTTCGCCCTGGTCGAGCGGCGCGCCGAACAGCGCGGAGCCGTCCCGCTGGTGCCGCCCACCCTGCTGCGGATCCCCGAGATGCGGCGCGGCCTCGGCATCGCCGTCCCCTACTTCGCGGGCTTCGGCGGCTTCATGTTCGTCATCGCCGTTGCCCTCCAGCAGGGCCTCCGGCTGGGCGTGGTCGCGGCCGGCTGGGCGCTCGTCCCGATGGCCGTCGGCTACTTCACCGCCTCGCTCTCCGGCCCGCGGCTGATCGGCCGCTGGGGCAGCCGGGTGCTCAGCGCCGGCGCCGTCGTCCAGGCCGTCGGCCTCACCACCATCGCGCTGACCGTCCTCGCCGACGCGGACCACTTCTCCCCGCTGCGGATGGCGCCCGGCGTCGCCCTCGCGGGCATCGGCCAGGGCCTGATCGGCACCCCGCTGTTCCGGGTCGTCCTCTCCAAGGTGCCCGCCGCCCGGGCCGGTGTCGGCAGCGGTGTCCTCGCCACCAGCCAGCAGTCCAGCCTCGCCCTCGGCGTCGCCACCCTCGGCACCCTCTACCTCTCCCTCTCCCCCAGCCTCGGCATGGGCCGCGCGCTCGCCCTGTGCCTGGGCATCCAGTTGCTCGGCTCCTTCACCGTCCTGTACCTGACCACCCGCCTGCCCCGCTCCATCGGCTGAGCCCGCCGGGCCCCCGGGCCCCCGGGCGACGGCGAACGGCCCCGCGACCGGTTCCTCCGGTCGCGGGGCCGCTTCCCTCCGACTGTCCGATCAGCTCGCCGGGCCCGGTGCCGGGCACCGAGCCCTCATAGCTGCCATCAGCTCGTGCCGGGCGCCAGCGAGGCGATGAACTCGTCGAGTCGGGTGACGGCCTCGCGCAGGGTGTCGACGGAGCCGATCGGGTCGTGGGGCAGCTCCAGGCCGTGGTCGGCGGCGGGGAGTTCGAGCACCTGGTGGCCGGTCGAGTCGGCGGTGGCGCGGTTCCACAGCTCGTCGGCGCCGCCGCCGATCAGGAGGGTCGGGGCGGAGGCGCGGCGGAGGGCCCGGGTCACGTGGTCGAGGGTCAGGACGGGGGTCAGCCAGGCGGCGGCGAGGTCCCGGTCGGCAGCGAGGCCGGCGGCGAAGCTGCCGAGCGACTTGCCGACCAGGAGCCGGCAGGCGCCGTGTTCGGCGTCGACGGCCTCGGCGACCTGCCGCTCGACCCAGGCGATCCGCTCCCCCATCGCGAACTCGGCGAATTGGTCGGGGAGTTGCCACCACAGCTCCTGGACCGTCCAGCCGTGCCGTTGGAGTACGGCTCCGGCGAAGTGCAGCAGCGGGCGGGCCGGCGAGTAGCCGACGCCGGGGATGACCAGGGCGACCCGGTCCGGGTCGCCGTCCAGGCGGGCGGGAAGGCCGAGGGCGGCGGGAGCGGACATGGGCGCAGGCTACCCGCCGAACCTTCCTGCCAGGCACGCCTTTTGGCACTTCACGTCCGACCGGCCGCGGGCAGGGCCGGCCGGGGCCGGGCGGCGACCACCGCGAGGGTGCCGGCCAGGGCGATCGAGGCGAAGACCGCCAGCGCCCCGGTGGTGCCGACCGCGCCGGCCAGTGCGCCGCCCAGCAGCGCGCCCACCGGCACGACCAGTTGGCCGATCGACCGGGAGAGCCCGAGCACCCGCCCCAACTGCTCAGGCGGCGACAGCTGTTGCTGCAGGGTCACCCAACTGACGCCCCAGACCGTCGCACAGAAGCCGAACACCAGCTGGTAGGCGATCAGCACCGGGAGCGCGGCCCCGAGCGAGGCCAGCGGGATCAGGAACAGGACGCCGGCGGCGAGCGGGCCGAAGACCGGGATCACCCTGGTCAGGCCGACGCGCCGGATGACCCGCTCGGCGGTGAACACGGCCGTCACCGCGGCGACGCTGTAGACCGCCTGGGTCAGCCCGAGTTCGCCGGGTCCCAGGTCCACGACCTGGTAGGCGAAGTAGGCGAAGAGGCCGCCGAGCCCGGCCCCGCCGAGGTTGAGGGCGGCCGCGGCGACGGCGAGCCGGGCCAGCAGCGGCTGGTCGCGCAGGACGTCGATCCCCTCCCGCAGCGACTCGGCGATCCCGGGGCGCGCGGCCGGCCGCTCCGGTTCCTCGTCCCGCCGGAGCCGGAGGAGGCTCAGGGCCAGCGCGGACAGCCCGTAGCTGACCGCGTCCGCCAGCATCGCGGCGGCCGCGCCCACCGCCTGCACCAGGGCGGCCGCCAGCCCCGGCCCGGCTATCTGGCCGACCGAACGGGCCCCGGCCAGCCTGGCGTTGACCGCCACCAGGCCGCCCTCGGGCACGAAGTCCGCCACCGTGGTCGGCACCGCGATGGCGGACACCCCGCCCAGCGCGCCGGAAACGGCCGCGACCGCGTAGAGCTGGACCAGCGTGAGCGCACCGGCGGCGTGGGCCAGCGGGACGGTGGCGATCAGCAGCAGCTGGACGACGTCCACCGCGATCAGCAGCCGTCGGCGGGAGGCGACCCGGTCGACCAGCACCCCGGCGAACGGCCCGGTCAGCCCCTGGATCCCGTACTCCAGGGCGAAGACCAGCGAGGCCGCCAGCGGCCCGGCGTCCAGCAGGAGGATCGCCAGCGTGGGCAGGGCCAGAGCCGTGACCTGGGTGCCCGCCACGCTGACGCCCTGGGAGAACATCAGGGCGGCCACGGCGCCGCGGGAGGACGGAGGAGTGGCTCCGGGGCCGGCTTCCGATCTCTCATCTGCCATGCGCCTCAAGCTACTTCATCCCGCCGAGGCGCCGCAGCCCGTACCGCACCGCACCGGTTCGTGCAATGATCAGGCCCGGAGGATGGGGAAGGGATTCCATGGGCGTCGTTCTGGTGTTCCTGGTCGCACTGGTGGCCACCATCGCCGGCGCCACCCTGTTCCTGGTGCGGCGGGAGCGGGCCCGCCGGCGCTGGGCGGGCGAGACCGAGGGCCTGTCGGTCGAGCAGCACCGGACCGCCCAGGCCGCCCGGATGCGCAGCACTTACACCAGCGTGGCCGTCCACAACGGCCACGGCCTGTACACCGACGACCTGCACGAGTACCATCACTGAGGGCGTACCGGGGGACGGACGGAAACCCGGTGCGCCGGCCGGTCGCGCCGCGCGACACTACCCGCATGACCTCCCAAGCCGTCCGGACGCCGCAGCAGCGGGCCCTCGCCCACGTGGCCGCGCTGTCATCGGGCCCGCCCGTCGATCCGACCCTGCGGGTGACCCTCAACTTCCACCCGGACCGCTCCTCCCGCGGCAGGTCGATCCTGGACGCCCTCGCCGAGGGCGGCGTCTACCTCTCCCAGTTCGCCACCGGCACGAGCAACGGCGGTCTGACCGCGCACCCCGGCGGGGACCGGTGGCGGTGGGAGAGCAGGATCTTCGACGGCGCCTACGACGACGCCCTGCCCGCCGAGCGGCCCGCCTACGGGGCGCTGAACTACCGCCGCAAGCCGGTCGGCGCCGCGCCCCGCTTCGGCTCCGCCCACTTCCGGCTCGCCGCCCCTGCTCTGGAGCGCACCACCTTCTGCTACCCGGACAGCTTCCTGGAGCCCACGGACTTCGGCACCTCCGGCCGCATGCGGCTGGTCGAACTCGCCCTGGCCGACCGCCAGGACGCCCTCGACGACTACATCGAGGCCCAGGTCCACGGCCCGGTCCGGCTCGCCCACGACATCGAGGCGCTGGTGCTGGACCCCTGCTACCGGGGCACCGCCGTCGAGGAGGCCGCCCACCGCCTCCCCTGCCCGGTGGAGTGGCACCCCGGCTTCCGGCTGACCGTGCAGGAGCTCCGCCGTCATCCCGACTACCGCGGGCGGGAGTTCGTCGACCTGGGCGCCGCGATCGCCGTGGACGGCGTGCTCGATCCGCGCATCGTCGGCGCCGCCGCCGAGACGGGCCGCCACGACCCGCAGGCCGTCAAGAAGGTGTGGCACTGCCTCGCCCGCTTCGGCTCGCCCGCGGCGCGCACCGCGGCACCGAGCTGAGCGGGCTTCACGGCGCGAGGGGGCTTCACGGCGGGAGGGGCTTCACGGCGCGAGGGGGCTTCACGGCGCGAGCGGCGAAAGCGCCGCCGGGCGGACCGCGCCGGCGGCGGCCGAGCCGAGCAGCAGGGCGGCCAGGTCGTGCGGGGGCACCGGTTCGCCGGTCGGGGTCGCCGCCGCGATGCGGTCCAGCCGGAAGCCCCGGCCGGCCTGCCGGGTGCGGCACCAGGCGATCAGGTACCACTTGCCCTCCGCGGTCAGCAGCCCGGCCGGTTCGACCATCCGGTCGCTCTCCCGTCCGGCCGCGTCCAGGTAGGAGAGCCGCAGCACCGTGCTCTCGGCGAGGGCCCGCTCGACGGCCGTCCGGACGGACTCGGCGGTGCGGGTCGGCAGGGCGACGATCCGGGCGGCGAGTTGCTGGGCCGCCGCGGCGGCGGGGCCGGTCATCGAGGCCGCGATCTTCTGCGAGGCCGTACGGGCCGCCCCGGCGTACGGGGCGGAGGCGTCGGCCGCGGCCAGTGCGGCAACCAGGGCCGAGGCCTCGTCGGGGGTGAAGCGGATCGGCGGGAGGGTCATCGCCGGGTCGATCGACCAGCCGCCGCCGCGCCCGGTGGTGGCGCGCACCGGGACGCCCGCCTCCATCAGCGCCTGGAGGTCGCGCTGCACCGTGCGGGTGCTCACCTCGAAGCGCGCGGCGAGCGCGCCGACCGTCAGTGACCGGGGCGCCACCGCGCGCAGTTCCTCCACCAGTGCGTAGAGCCGAGGGGTGCGGTCCATGCGGCCGACGCTACCGCCCTGCGGCGGCCAGGAAGTCCCGCTCCCGCTGGTGCTCGCGCTCGGTGACGGTCAGCGGGAACAGGGTGAAGCCGTGCATCGCGCCGGCCACGACGTCCAGCCGGACGGGCGCGCCGGTCGCCCGCCACCGCTGGGCGAGGAAGCGCGAGTCGTCCAGCAGCGGGTCCTCGGTGCCGACGACCATCCGGGCGGGCGGCAGGCCGGTCAGGTCCGCGTACAGCGGGGACACCTCCGGCCCGCGGCGCTGCTCGGGGGTCATTCCGGGCGTGAAGAGCTCGTAACTCCCGCGGATCGAGTCGGTGTTGCTCAGCAGCTGCCGGGAGCCGAAGAGTCGCTGGCTGGGCGTCATCGACAGGTCGTACGGGCCGAAGGCGAGGTGGGCGGCCCGGAAGGCGCCGGTGATGCCGTGCCGGTCGCGCAGGCGGAGCAGGGTCAGGACGGCGAGGTGGGCGCCGGCCGACTCGCCGCCGATCAGCAGCCGCCGGGTGCCGAACTCGGCCTCGGCGTGCTCCACCAGCCAGCGGGCGGCCGTCTCGCAGTCATCGGGTCCGGCGGGGAAGGGGTGCTCGGGCGCCAGCCGGTAGTCCACGCTCACCACGGCCAGCCGGGCCCCGGCGGCGAGGCGCCACAGCTTCTCGTCCTGCCCGCCGGCCGAGCCGAAGGTCCAGCCGCCGCCGTGGATGTGCAGGTACGCGCCGTCGACGTGCTCGGGCACGAAGGTCCGGAGCCCGACCCCGTCCGGCAGGACCCGGTCGCGGCCCTGCGGCAGCCGCACCGGGGGTGCGTCGCCGCCGAGGCGGTTGGTCCGCAGGCGTTCGAGCGTGGCGGCGTCCAGCGTCCGGGCGCGGGTCGGGCGCAGTGCGGCGGCGGCCTCGAACCGCTCGTTGAAGGCCAGGGTCTCGGTGAGGCAGTCCTCGTCGGTGATCGTCATGGGTCCATCCTGGCGACCGTCCGCGACAACCCGGTGTCACCCTTTTCCGGTGACCTCCGTCACAGCGGCTCCTGCGACTCCGCCGCCGAGTGGACCGCCGACGGCTACAACGGCAAGCCGCTCGCCGCGGCCCCCGGCAGCCTGCTCGGTCCCCTCACCAGGAAGAGCTGCTGGACACCGTGCTTCCGGAGCTGCCCGGCTACGCCGCCCACGCCGCGACCCTGGTACCCGCGCTGGCCGCCCTCCCCGGCACCCGCGTCCACCCGGCCGTGCCGCCCACCCACGAGTTCCAGCTCTGGCTGCCGCACTCCGCGAAGGCCCTGAACGCGGCCCTCCTCACCCTCGCCGAGCAGGAGCGGGTCTGGTTCTGCCAGGAGTGGACCGACGCCGCTCCGGGCCTCGCGATGACCGAGATGCGGCTGTCCGACTCGGCACAGGAGTGGACGGCCGAGGAGGTCACCGAACTCGGCCTGCGCTTCCTGGAGTTGGTCGCGGCCGCCGAGCGGGACTGATCGGCCGGGCACCCGCCGATCCGTCACCGCCCACCCGTCACCACCGCCGCCGTGGCCGCGGCCGTGGCTGACAAAGGGTTGGCGGGCGCCCGACCCTTCGTGTCAGAATGACGATTATGAGCAAGCAGCATGTGGGGGACTTCGCCGACGTCCGCGACCGCGAGGAGCTGGCGGCCCTGATGGCCACCGGGGCGCGGCCGAAGTGGGTGATGTTCTGGGGGCACACCGTCCGCAAGGGCAGCGCGGTGCGGCACGAGTGCCTGAGCCAGTGGTGGCCCGGGCGGTTCACCGTCGACGGGGTGACGTACGCCTCCGCCGAGCACTGGATGATGGCCGGGAAGGCCCGGATGTTCGGCGACGAGGACGTCGAGCAGCGGGTGCTGGAGGCCCGCACGCCCGCCGAGGCGAAGAAGCTGGGCCGACTGGTCAGGGGCTTCGACGACGAGACCTGGGTGGCGGGCCGGTTCGACCTGGTGGTCGAGGGGAACGTCGCCAAGTTCGGCCAGGACGAGGCCCTGCGGGAGTACCTGCTGAGCACCGGCGGCCGCGTCCTGGTCGAGGCCAGCCCGGTGGACCGGATCTGGGGCATCGGGCTGGCCGCGGACGACATCCGTGCCGAACGCCCGCTGGAGTGGCGCGGGTCGAACCTGCTCGGCTTCGCCCTGATGGAGGCGCGGGCGCGGCTGGCCGGCTGAGGCCACTCGCCGCGCCACCGGACCGCACCGCGGGGCCGCCCCACCGCGGAGCGCGCGACCGGCGCACTTCGCTCAACGGCCGCCCCCTGCACGCTCCTTGACACCACTCGGGCACGACTGGTCGCGCTGCCGTAACTCCTTCGCCACATTCCGACGCCAGGATGGCCCGCAGTCAGGGTCGAGATGGACAGGTTGGGGCGATCATGCGCATGCGGTCGACGGTGGAATCCGCAGGCCGGCTGCCGGAGGGCGAGCAGCGGGCCGCCGAACTCCGGGCAGAACTGGACGAGTTGCTCAGCGCGAGCCGCTACGCGAGCCAACGCGAACGGCGACTGAACGAGGCGATACGGGCGGCCCCCGGTCGCCGGCGCCCGGACGGCGACCTGCTCCGGCAGCTCGCCCAGGCCCGCACCCTCCGCGAGGGTCTGGGCGCACGCTGCCTCCGACTCAGCGACGAACTGCACGAGTTGGAGGCCGAGCTCAGACAGCGGCAGCACCCGCAACCCCCACCGGAGCCGCAAGACCCACCGCACCCGCACCCGCAACCGCACCCGCACCCGCAAGAGCCACAGCCGCCGCACCCGCCGCTCCCCCCGGAGCCGCACCCCCACCACACCCCGCCGCCACCGCCACCGCCACCGCCGCCCGTCCGGCCCGACCTCGGCGCCCTCACCCAGCGGATCACCGGCCTCCACCGGCGCGGCGCCTTCCCCGAGGCCGAGGAGCTGCTGAGCCAGGCCGCCGCCCGACTCGCCCCCGCCGACGCCGCGCTGCTGGTCGGGATGCTCTCCCAGCGCGGCCCGACCGGCGCCTCGCTCCACCTGGCCCGAACCGCCGCCGCGGGCACCCCCGACCACGCGGTAGCCGTACTGACGGAGCTGCGCGAACTCGGCCTGGCCGAGGAGGCCGCCGAGCTGTTCCACGCCTTCTGGGCCTACCCGGCGTCCGCCGTCCCGGCCCTGCTCACCGCCCTGGAGCGGGCCGGCCAGCACGCCGACTGCGCCACCCTGCTCTGGAAGTGGGGCTCGGCCCCGACTCCGGAGCTGACCTCCCTCACCGCCCACCTCCAGCAGCACGGCCGCCCCGCCGACGTCCGGACCCTGCTGCGCCAGGCCGCCGGTCGCCCGACCGCCGACCTCGCCGACCTCGCCACGGAGCTGCCGCCCGGGCTCGCCGCCCAGCTGCTGCACGAGCTGGCCCCCCTGCGCCCGCCGGTCGAACTGGTGCGCCTGGCCACCGCGCTGGACGGCCGCCCGGACCTCTACGGGCAGCTGCTGGGCGCGCTGCTCGCCGACGGCTCGCGCCACCGCACCACCTTGGCCGCCCTGCGCAGCGCCGGACTGCCGACCGCCCCGCCGGGCGCCCAGCGCTCCCGCTGGGGCCGGCGCTGAGTCCCCGCGAAAGCAGGGAGCCCCCGCCCGTCCCCACGGAGGGGACGGCCGGGGGCTCCCGGAGCTCCGGACTCAGCAGCCGATCAGACGGGCCGCCAGGTAGCCCTTCACCTGGTCCAGCGACACGCGCTCCTGCGACATGGTGTCGCGGTCGCGGACGGTCACCGCGTTGTCCTCAAGGGTGTCGAAGTCGACCGTGACGCAGAACGGCGTGCCGATCTCGTCCTGGCGGCGGTAGCGCTTGCCGATCGCGCCCGCGTCGTCGAACTCGACGTTCCACGCGGTGCGCAGGTCGGCGGCCAGGCCGCGGGCCTTCGGGGAGAGGTCGGCGTTGCGCGACAGCGGCAGGACGGCGACCTTGACCGGGGCCAGGCGCGGGTCGAGCCGCATGCCGACGCGCTTCTCCATGACGCCCTTGGCGTTCGGCGCCTCGTCCTCGAAGTAGGCGTCGATCAGGAAGGCCAGCATGGCGCGGTTGAGGCCGGCCGCCGGCTCGATGACGTACGGGAAGTACCGCTCGCCGCTCTCCTGGTCGAAGTACTTGAGGTCCTGGCCGGAGGCGTTGCTGTGCACCGTCAGGTCGTAGTCGGTGCGGTTGGCGATGCCCTCCAGCTCGGAGAACTCGCTGCCGCCGAAGTTGAAGCGGTACTCGATGTCCACCGTGCGCTTGGCGTAGTGGGAGAGCTTCTCCTTCGGGTGCTCGAAGAAGCGCATGTTCTCGGTGCGCAGGCCGAGGTCGACGTACCAGTCCCAGCGCTGCTGGAGCCAGTACTCGTGCCACTGCTCGTCCTCGCCCGGCTTGACGAAGAACTCCATCTCCATCTGCTCGAACTCGCGGGTGCGGAAGATGAAGTTGCCGGGGGTGATCTCGTTGCGGAAGCTCTTGCCGGTCTGGGCGATGCCGAACGGCGGCTTCTTGCGCGAAGTGGTCTGGACGGCCTTGAAGTTGGTGAAGATGCCCTGGGCGGTCTCCGGGCGCAGGTACGCCAGGCCGGCGGCCTCCTCGGTGACGCCGAGGTGGGTCTTCAGCATGCCCGAGAAGTCCTTGGGCTCGGTGAACTGGCCCTTGGTGCCGCAGTCGGGGCAGTTGACGTCCTTGAGGCCGTTCGGCGGCGGGAAGCCGTGCTTGGCCTCGTACTTCTCCTCCAGGTGGTCGGCCCGGTGGCGCTTGTGGCAGGACATGCACTCGGTCAGCGGGTCGTTGAAGGTGGCGACGTGACCGGAGGCCTCCCAGACCTCGCGGGCCAGGATCACCGACGAGTCGAGTCCGACGACGTCCTCACGGGCCTGGACCATCGCGCGCCACCACTGGCGCTTGATGTTCTCCTTGAGCTCGACACCCAGCGGTCCGTAGTCCCAGGCGGCACGCGTGCCGCCGTAGATCTCGCTGCAGGGGTAGACGAAGCCACGGCGCTTGCTCAGGCTGACGATCGTGTCGATCTTGTCGGCGGCCACAGTGCTCTCTTCAGTACGTACGGCACGGTCAGGGCACGGCTGGTTGCGCGTACCCGAATACCTCAGGTTACCGGCCAGACGGGTACGGGGTTCAAATCGGTATCGTCCGGCTCCCTCCGGCCATGGACACCTCCCGTTCACCCGTCCGAGTGATTTGACAATCATTTCCACTTCAGATGAGAATGATTGTCATGATGATCGGACTGACCGGACGCCGGGCCCGTACCACCACCGCCCTGACCGTCACCGCCCTCGCGGCCTCGCTGGCCCTCACGGCCTGCGGCGGGAGCAGCAGCGCCAAGGGCGCGGACGGCAAGCTGAACGTCGTCGCCTCCTTCTACCCGATGGAGTTCCTGGCCCAGCAGATCGGCAGGGACCACGTCTCGGTCACCGACCTCACCGCGCCCCGCGTCGAACCGCACGACCTGGAGCTCACCGCCAAGCAGGTCGCCGCCGTCCAGAAGGCCGACGCGATCGTCTACCTCAAGGGCCTGCAGCCCACCGTCGACCAGGCCGTCGACCAGTCGTCCGCCAAGGCCAGGATCGACGCCACCGCCGCCAGCCCGCTGGTCGACCACCACCTCGACGAGGGCGCCGGGGGCGGGGACGCCCACCAGGACAAGGGCCCGGCCGGCGACCCGCACATCTGGCTCGACCCGGCCCGCTACGCCGCGATCGCCAAGAGCGTCGGCGACGGTTTCGCCAAGGCCGACCCGGCCCACGCCGAGGACTACCGGAAGAACACCGACGAGCTGGTCACCAGGCTCACCGCCCTGGACCAGGAGTTCCAGGCCGGGCTGAAGGACGCCAGGACCAGGACCTTCGTCACCAGCCACGCCGCCTTCGGCTACCTCGCCGACCACTACGGCCTCACCCAGGTCGCCATCAACGGCGTCGACCCGGAGTCCGAGCCCACCCCGGCCCGCCTGGCCGAGGTGCAGAAGGCCGCCAAGGACAACGGCGTCACCACGGTCTTCTTCGAGACCCTGGTCAGCCCCAAGCTCGCCGACACCGTCGCCAAGGACCTCGGCCTCAAGACCGCCGTCCTGGACCCGCTGGAGGGCGTCGCGGACCCCTCCAAGGACGACTACCTCACCGTCATGAAGCAGAACCTGGCCAACCTCCGCGCCGCCCTCGGCGCACCGAGCACCACCGCCACCCCCGCGAGCTGACGGGACACACCGCCATGACCGACCCGATACCCCCGGCCGTCCGCCTCCGTGACGCCGTCGCCTCGCGCGGCGGCCGGCCGGTGCTGCGCGGCGTCGACCTCACCGTCCGACCGGGCGAGGTCGTCGCCCTGCTCGGCGCCAACGGCTCCGGCAAGTCGACCACCGTCAAGGCCGTGATCGGCTCCGTGCCGCTGGAGCAGGGCACCCTGGAGCTGTTCGGCACCCCGTACGGCTCCTTCCGCGCCTGGCACCGGATCGGGTACGTCCCGCAGCGCACCACCGCGGCCTCCGGCGTCCCGGCCACCGTGCGCGAGGTGGTCTCCACCGGGCGGCTGGCGCAGCACCGGCTGCTGCCCTTCCGCCGCAGGGACCGCGCCGCGGTCGACCGCGCCCTGGACGCCGTCGGCATGCTGGACCGGGCCGGGGACGGCGTCGCCGACCTGTCCGGCGGCCAGCAGCAGCGGGTGCTGATCGCCCGCGCCCTGGTCGGCACCCCCGACCTGCTGATCATGGACGAGCCGATGGCCGGCGTGGACGCAGCCAGCCAGCAGGTGCTCGCCGACACCCTGCGCACCGAGGTCGGGCGCGGCGCCTCCGTCCTCCTGGTGCTGCACGAACTCGGGCCGCTGGAGCCGCTGATCGACCGCGCCGTGGTGCTGCGGGACGGCTGCGTCGCCCACGACGGCCCGCCCGTGCCCAACACCGGCCTGCACGCGCTGCCCGGCCACGACCACGTCCACCCGCACGCCGACCTCACCCCGCCGAGGCTGCTCGCATGACCGAGATGCTCTCCTACGACTTCATGCAGCGCGCCCTGCTCGCCGCCGTACTGGTCGGGATCACCGCCCCCGCCGTCGGCATCTACCTGGTGCAGCGCCGCCAGGCCCTGATGGGCGACGGCATGGGCCACGTCGCGATGACCGGCGTCGGCCTCGGCTTCATCTTCCGGACCAGCCCGGTCTGGATGGCCGTGCTGGTCTGCGTGCTCGGCGCGGTCACCATGGAACTCGTCCGCTCGCGCGGCAACCAGCGCGGCGACATCGCCCTCGCGATGCTCTTCTACGGCGGCATGGCCTGCGGCAAGCTGCTGGTCTCGATGTCCGCCCAGGCCGGGGCCGGCTCGCTGGAGAGCTACCTGTGGGGCTCGATCCTCACCGTCGCCCCCGAGGACCTGGTCACCATCGCGGTGCTCGGCGCCGTGGTCATCGCGGTGGCCGTCGGCCTGCGCCGCCAGCTCTTCGCGATCTGCCAGGACGAGGACTTCGCCCGGGTCACCGGCGTGCCGGTGCGCACGCTCAACCTGATGCTCGCCGTGATGGCCGCGGTCACCGTCACCGTCGCCATGCGGGTGGTCGGGCTGCTGCTGGTCAGCGCCCTCATGGTGGTCCCGGTGGTCGCCGCCCAGCAGCTCACCCGCTCCTTCGCCGCCACCCAGGCCGCCTCGATCGCGCTCGGCGTGGTGGTCTCGCTGGCCGGCGTCACCGGCTCCTACCAGCTCGACGTGCCCTCCGGCCCGGCCATCGTGCTGCTCGCCATCGCGGTCTTCGCCGTGTTCGGCGTGATCGCCGCCCCGCTCGCCCGCCGCCGCCACCGCCGCGGCGGCACCGAGCCGGGGCCGCAGGTCTGCGACGTCCGGCTCCCCGATCGGGCCCGGAGCCAAATCCCCGGCCAAGCCGAGGAAAAGACTTCCTCCGGCACGACCACCCCGGAGCGGCGGGCCGGGCTGGCACAATGAGGTGCGTGACGCCCACGACCCCAGGAGGACCCACGGTGACCACCGCAGGCCCGTCGCCGCGCGCCCGCTCGACCCGGCAGCGTGCCGCCGTCTCGGCGGCCCTGGACGAGATCGCGGACTTCCGCAGCGCGCAGGAGCTCCACGACCTGCTCAAGCACCGCGGGGACTCCGTCGGTCTGACCACGGTCTACCGCACCCTGCAGTCGCTCGCCGACGCCGGTGAGGTGGACGTGCTGCGCACCGCCGACGGCGAGGCCGTCTACCGCCGGTGCAGCAGCGGACACCACCACCACCTGGTCTGCCGGCACTGCGGCGCCACCGTCGAGGTCGAGGGCCCGGCGGTCGAACGCTGGGCCAACACGGTCGCCGCCGAGCACGGGTTCAGCGACATCGCCCACACCCTGGAGATCTTCGGCACCTGCGCGGACTGCGCGAAGAAGGACTGAGACCGTACCGGGGCAGCCGGTGCGGACGAACGGGAGGGGCCCGCAGGAATCGTTCCTGCGGGCCCCTCCCGGTGCCTGGGTGGCCGTCAGCGCGGGCGGCCGTCAGCGCTGGGCGGGCAGCGCGCCGGGCGCGGGGAGCTCGTTGGGGATGGCCCCGCCGAAGCGGCGGTCGCGCATCGCGAACTGCTCGCAGGCGCGCCACAGGTCGCGACGGTCGAAGTCCGGCCAGAGCACGTCCTGGAACACGAACTCGGCGTACGCGGACTGCCAGAGCAGGAAGTTGGAGGTGCGCTGCTCGCCGCTGGGACGCAGGAACAGGTCCACGTCCGGCATGTCCGGGTGGTACATGTAGCGGGCGAGGGTCTTCTCGTTGACCTTCTTCGGGTCGAGCTTCCCCGCGGCGACGTCACGGGCGATCGCCTGTGCGGCGTCGGCGAGTTCGGCCCGGCCGCCGTAGTTGACGCACATGTAGAGCGTCACCGCGTCGTTGCCCTTGGTCTGCTCCTCGGCGACCTGCAGCTCCTGGACGACGCTCTTCCACAGCTTGGGCATCCGGCCCGCCCAGCGGATCCGCACGCCCATGGCGTCCATCTCGTCCCGGCGACGGGCGATGACGTCCCGGTTGAAGTTCATCAGGAACTTCACCTCGTCGGGGGAACGCTTCCAGTTCTCGGTGGAGAACGCGTACAGCGAGATGTTCTTGACGCCGAGCTCGATCGCGCCCTTGAGGACGTCCAGCACGACGGACTCGCCCACCTTGTGGCCCTCGGTGCGCGGCAGTCCGCGCTCCTTGGCCCAGCGGCCGTTGCCGTCCATCACGATGGCGACGTGCTCGGGGACCAGCTCACCGGGGATCTTCGGCGGCTGTGCGCCGCTGGGGTGCGGGGTCGGGGGAACGTAGTTCCGCTGCTTGCCGCCGCCGAAGAGCCGTCGCGCTGCCATGTGCTCACTTCTCCACGTATCTCATCGAGCGGATGCCCCGCTCCAGGTGCCACTGCAGATAGGCCGCGACCAGGCCGCTGCCCTCCCGCCAGTACCGCGGCTCGCAGGCGTCGGCCGTCCGCCAGTCCCCTGACAGCAGCGCCCCGAGCAGTACCAGTGTCTCAGGGGAGGGTACGGCACATCCGGGCACTCGGCAGTCCGAGCAGAGCACCCCCCCTGCGGGGAGGGAGAAGAAACGGTTCGGCCCGTCCAGGCCGCACTTGGCGCAGTCGGTGAAGCTCGCGCCGTACCCGTTCACCGCGAGCGAGCGCAGCAGGAAGGCGTCCAGCACCAGGTGCGACTCGTGCAGCCCGGCCGCCAGCGTGCGCAGCCCGCCCACCAGCAGCAGGTACTGCTGGACGGCCGGCTCGCCCTCGTTCTCGGCGAAGCGCTCGGCCGTCTCCAGCATCGCCGTGCCGGCGGTGTAGCGGCCGTAGTCGGTGACGATCGAACCCCCGTACGGGGCGATGGTCTCCACCTGGGTGCACAGCGGCAGCCCGCGGCCGACCAGCTCGCTGCCCCGGCTGAAGAACTGCACGTCGACGTGCGAGAACGGCTCCAGACGGGCGCCGAACTTGGACTTGGTCTTCCGCACCCCGCGCGCCACCGCGCGCACCTTGCCGTGCTGGCGGGTCAGCAGGGTGATGATCCGATCGGCCTCGCCGAGCTTCTGCGCCCGCAGCACGACGCCGTCGTCCCGGAAAAGACTCATGGGAACCATTGTCCCCCAGCCACGGACAGCCGGGGACGGCCCCGGACGCCGCCGGACGGCGACGGGCAGCCGTGTTGCCCGCACCGGGGCCGTGGGGGAGGACCACTGCGGTGCGGGTCACGGCGGGCCCGGAGGGGGATCGGGCCCGTTTGTGGGGGATGCGGAAGGTCTACGGGCGCCCGGGCGCCGGGTCCTACAGGTTCTCGTACGGCGCCCGGGTCGCCGCCTCCAGCAGCGCGGGCACCTGGCTCTTCGGCAGACCCAGACAGCTCCCGACCGCGGCCAGCGCCTCGCGCTCCTGCGGCAGGTAGCGCCCGTCGGCCAGGGCGATCGCGGCGCCCTGCAGCAGCAGCCGCTCCCGGCCCTGCTGGGCCAGGTGCGGGGCGAGCGGTTCGAGCACCGCGTGCAGCTCCACGGCCAGGCCGCCGGCCTCCCCCAGCCGTTGGCCGGGCGCCCCCAGTTCGTGGGCGTCGTGGAGCTCTCCGCCGAGCCCGGACAGCGCGGCGAGCGCGGCCAGCACCTGGGCCTCGCCGCAGTCCTCGAACCCGGCCTCGCGCACCGCCGTGCAGGCCGCCTCGCGGGCCGCCCGGTGGGCGGTGCCGCCGGCCGCCAGCAGGGCCAGCGCGATCGTGTACTGGGCGTCCCGCAGCATCGCGCCGAGGCGCACGCTGGTGGGCTGCTCCAGCGCCTCGACGCCGTAGCGCCCGTGGCAGCTGGTGCACTGCACGCTGCCGATCACCGGCCCGAGCGGGAGGACGGGCGTCCCCAGCAGCCGCAGCCACCTCCGGCCGTGCTGCCGCCGGTAGTTGCGGTCCCCGCCGCAGCCGGGGCAGAAGAAGTCACCGAGAACGTCAGTCCGCCACCTCGGGCGAACACCCCACAACCTGGTCACGGCGCCACTCCCCAGACATGGCAGGCGGCCTGCACAACTATGGGCAGGTCACGCGTCCGGACACCGGGCCGTCCCACCGGCCCCGGCTTTCCGGTGGATCGATGTTGCCATGGTTACCGGCACGTGTCAGTACCTCGAACGGCTTCCGATCGAAAAAGTGTGGCGCAGGCCACAGTCGGCCTCGCGCACGGCGAAGGGCCGCCCGCGGGGACGGCCCTTCGCGTACCACCCTTAGGAGTTAGCCGCGCTGCGAGCGGTTGACGGCACTGATCATCGCCTTCAGCGAGGCCAGCACGGTGTTGCCGTCGATGCCCACGCCCCACAGCACCTTGCCGTCCACGGCGCACTCCACGTACGCGGCGGCCTGGGCGTCGCCGCCCTCGCTCAGCGCGTGCTCGGCGTAGTCCAGCACCCGTACGTCCACGCCGATCCGGGCCAACGCGTCCGCGAAGGCCGAGACCGGGCCGTTGCCCGCGCCGGACAGGGTCACCGGGGCGCCGTCCACCACGGCCTCGGCGGTCAGCGCGTCCCGGCCGTCCTCGGTGGTCAGGCTGCGCGAGCCGGCCAGCGACAGCCGGCCCCACGGGTTGTCCGGGGTCGGCAGGTACTCGTCCTCGAAGACCCGCCAGATCTCGGCCGGGGTGACCTCGCCGCCCTCGGCGTCGGTCTTGGCCTGGATGATCCGGGAGAACTCGATCTGCATCCGGCGCGGGAGGTCCAGCTTGTGGTCGTTCTTCAGGACGTACGCGACCCCGCCCTTGCCGGACTGGCTGTTGACCCGGATGACCGCCTCGTAGGTGCGGCCGACGTCCTTCGGGTCGATCGGCAGGTACGGCACGCCCCAGGTGTGCTCCTCCACCGGGACCCCGGCCGCCCGCGCGTCCGCCTCCAGGACCTCGAAGCCCTTCTTGATGGCGTCCTGGTGCGAGCCGGAGAAGGAGGTGTACACCAGGTCGCCGGCGTACGGGTGGCGCGGGTGCACCTCCATCTGGTTGCAGTACTCGGCGGTGCGGCGCACCTCGTCGATGTCGGAGAAGTCGATCTGCGGGTCGATGCCCTGCGAGAACAGGTTCATCCCCAGCGTCACCAGGTCGACGTTGCCGGTCCGCTCGCCCTGCCCGAACAGACAGCCCTCGATGCGGTCGGCGCCCGCCATGTACGCCAGCTCGGCGGAGGCGACGGCGGTGCCGCGGTCGTTGTGCGGGTGCACCGACAGGCAGACGAACTCGCGGCGGGACAGGTTGCGCGACATCCACTCGAACTGGTCGGCCTGGACGTTCGGGGTGGCCCGCTCGATGGTGGCCGGCAGGTTCAGGATGATCTCGCGGCCCTCGCCCGGCTGCCAGACGTCCATCACCGCCTCGCAGACCTCCAGCGCGAAGTCCAGCTCGGTGTCCACGAAGATCTCCGGCGAGTACTGGTAGCCGAAGACGGTGTCGTCGCCCAGCAGCTTCTCCGCGTACTCCATCACCAGCCGGGTGCCGTCCACGGCGATCGCCTTGGTGGCCGCCCTGTCGTTGCGGAACACCACCCGGCGGAACAGCGGCGCGGTCGCGTTGTACAGGTGGACGGTCGCCCGCGGGGCGCCGACCAGCGCCTCCACGGTCTTCTCGATCAGCTCCTCGCGGGCCTGGGTCAGCACCGAGATGGTGACGTCCTCCGGGATCGCCCCCTCCTCGATCAGCGACCGCACGAAGGCGTGGTCGGTGGCGCCGGAGGACGGGAAGCCGACCTCGATCTCCTTGTAGCCCATGGCGACCAGCAGGTCGAACATCTTCCGCTTGCGGGCCGGGGACATGGGGTCGATCAGCGCCTGGTTGCCGTCCCGCAGGTCGGTGGAGAGCCAGCGCGGCGCCTTGGTGATCACCTTGTCCGGCCAGGTGCGGTCCGGCAGGTCGACGGTGCCGAACGGCAGGTAGCGCCCGTGCCGCATGCCCGAGGGCCGCTGGCGGACGGAGGCGGCGGTGATCGGGGTCGGCCGGTCGACGAAGGCGCGAGCGGCGGGGACGGACGCGGCGGAGGTCTGCTCGGTCATGGAGGTGACTCTCGGCTTCCTGTGGATGCGTGGTGCGGGCGGGTCGGGAGGGGTCAACACCGACTGGCCGGCCTCTGCTGCCGCTCGCGATACGCCGTTGGATCGCCGATTCCGCGCACAGCTCGTTCCCCGCGGCGAGGGAGCCGGCCCCAGTGGACTACAGGCCCTCGACGCGGCAGCTAAGAAGAAGCAGTCCGTTGCGCATGATGGGACCCAGCGTAACCCAGCGCCGCGCGCCCCCGAAGTGATCCGGGCTTCCGTTCCACTCCTTGAGACGTCGACCGGCCACGGCAAACCTGGTGACAAAGCGTCATCGAAGCCTCACTCTGGGCCACATGACTGCAGCAGTACCGATCTGCGCGATCGTCCCGCCGTACGTCCTGGACCGCCTCGCCGAGGCCGGTCACGAGCCCGCCGTCCGCTCCCTCGCCCTCGACACCGCGCACCGCGCGGCCCGTCTCGCCGCTCCCCCGCCGGCCGCCGGCGCCCCCGGGCTGAACCGGGTGATCTCCGACGCCGGGCACGGCCAGCGGCTGCCCGGGCGCACCGTCCGCACCGAGGGCCACGCCCCGGTCACCGACGCCTCCGTCAACCACGCCTACGACGGCCTCGGCGACACCTTCACGCTGTACTCCCAGGTCTTCGGCCGCGACTCGATCGACGGCCGCGGGCTGCGCCTGGACGCCAGCGTCCACTACGGCCGGAACTACGACAACGCCTTCTGGAACGGCCGGCGGATGGTCTTCGGGGACGGCGACGGCCAGATCTTCGGCGACTTCACCGCCTGCGTCGACGTCATCGGCCACGAACTCACCCACGGCGTCACCCAGTTCACCGCCAACCTGGAGTACCGGGACCAGCCCGGCGCGCTGAACGAGTCCGTCTCCGACGTCTTCGGCTCGCTGGTCAAGCAGTACGCGCTGCACCAGAGCGCCGCCGACGCCGACTGGCTGATCGGCGCCGGGCTGCTCGCCCCCGGCATCCAGGGCGTGGCGCTGCGCTCGATGAGGGCCCCCGGCACCGCCTACGACGACCCCCGGCTCGGCAAGGACCCGCAGCCCGCGCACATGCGGGACTACGTGGACACCACCGAGGACAACGGCGGGGTGCACATCAACTCCGGCATCCCCAACCACGCGTTCTACCTGCTGGCCACCGCCCTCGGCGGCCAGGCCTGGGACCGCGCCGGGCGGATCTGGTACGACGCCCTGACCGGCGGCGGGCTGTCCACCACCGCCGACTTCACCGCCTTCGCCCGGGCCACCGTGGCCGCGGCCAAGGCCCGCTACCCCGACGAGTCCTCGATCGCGGACACCGTGACGGCCTCCTGGGCCCAGGTCGGCGTCAGTCCCGGTTGAGAGCGGGTCGAGTCGCACTCAAGGTCACGGTCCGGAAAAAGTGCCGCAAAAGCCTTCTCTGCGTAGCACCATGGACACCATGCGCATCCAGGTGACCCGGACCGGCGGCCTCGCCGGAATCGTCCGCCACGCGGAGCTCGACACCGTCGACCGCACCGACGCCCCGCACGTCCACGCACTCGCCCGCGAAGCCGTCGCGGGCGGGCTGCGCGCCCCCTCGTACGGGGTGCCGGACGGGTTCCACTACGAGATCACCGTCGACGGGCGGACGGTGCACTGCGCCGATCCCAAGCTCACCGACTCCCAGCGGGAGCTGGTGTCGCTGGTGCTGCGCGAGGGCGCCTGACCCCCGCGCGGCACCGGCCGCTCCCCACCGGGCTCCGAGGCCTCCCGACTCGTCCGCCGGGAGGCGGAGCCCGTCAGAAGCCGAGCTTGCGCAGCTGCTTGGGGTCACGCTGCCAGTCCTTGGCCACCTTGACGTGCAGGTCCAGGTAGACCGGCGTGCCGAGCAGCGCCTCGATGTGCTTGCGGGCGGTGGTGCCGACGTGCTTGAGCCGCGCGCCCTTGGCGCCGATCACGATCGCCTTCTGGCTCTGCCGCTCGATGTAGACGTTGGCGTGGATGTCCAGCAGCGGGCGGTCGGCGGGGCGGCCCTCGCGCGGCAGCATCTCCTCGACCACGACGGCCAGCGAGTGCGGCAGTTCGTCCCGCACGCCCTCCAGGGCGGCCTCGCGGATCAGCTCGGCGACCATGATCTGCTCGGGCTCGTCGGTGAGGTCGCCCTCGGGGTAGAGCTGGTCGCCCTCGGGCAGCAGCTTGGTGAGCAGGTCGGCGACCAGCTCGACCTGCTTGTCGCCGACGGCGGAGACCGGGATGATCTCGGCCCACTCGAAGCCCAGCTCCGCGCCGAGCTGCTGGATGGCGATCAGCTGCTCGGCCAGCCGCTTGGAGTCGACCAGGTCGGTCTTGGTGACGATGGCGACCTTGGGGGTCTTCTTGATCCCGGCGATCTCCTTGGCGATGAACTTGTCGCCGGGGCCGATCTTCTGGTCGGCGGGCAGGCAGAAGCCGATCACGTCGACCTCGGCCCAGGTGGTGCGGACCAGGTCGTTGAGGCGCTCGCCGAGCAGGGTGCGGGGCTTGTGCAGACCGGGGGTGTCGACCAGCACGAGCTGGGCGTCCGGGCGGTGCACGATGCCGCGCACCGTGTGCCGGGTGGTCTGCGGGCGGTCGGAGGTGATCGCGACCTTCGTCCCCACCAGGGCGTTGGTCAGGGTCGACTTGCCCGCGTTGGGACGGCCGACGAAGCACGCGAACCCGGAGCGGTACGAGGAGGAAGGGGCATTCATGGGCTCCATTCTCCCTGATCACCGGAGCCCCGCCGTCCCGGGCCGGTCGTCACGCTCCGCTCACGCCTTGCCGCCGCCCCGGCCGACCAGGGAGAACAGCACCAGCAGCGCCAGGAAGGCGAGCGAGCCCCAGAGCCAGTAGACCGTGCCGGTCTCCTGCCACTTCCCCATTCCCATCACGAACAGCACCAGCCCGGCGACGAACGCCAACGCCCCCATGCCCCAGCCCCTCACCGAGTCCACTCCCCCGGTGAGATTATCGGCTGAATGCATGGGGGCAAGGGCCGTCATGGCCCTTCAGCGGGCCTCGGCCGACACCCGCAGCGTCCCGTCCGGACCGGCCAGCAGCACCGGCGTCCCGGCCCCGCCCAGGTCCCGCACGGCAGCCAGATCGGCCTCGGCCGGCTGCTCGGCCTCGCTCACCACGGCGGCCGCCTCCAGCGACTTCGCGCCGCTGGCCACCGCCATCGCCACCGCCGTCTGCAGCGCGCTCAGCCGCAGCGAATCCAGCGCGACCGTCCCGGCCACGTAGGTGCGGCCGGTCTCGTCACGCACCGCGGCCCCCTCGGCCACGCCGTTGCGGGCGCGGGCCGAGCGGGCCAGGGTGATGATCTTCTTGTCTTCGGGGTCGAGTTCGACGATGTCACTCATGCGCCGAGCATAGGCGGCGCCGGCGAGGCACCACTCAGTGGCCGACCGGGTGGGTGCGCCCCGGGTTCGGACGGATCACCTTGACGAAGGTCTTCGCGGCCCCGGACGGCAGCGGCTCCTCGTCCGCGATCCGCTTGCGCCAGAACGGGTTGTCGTGCGGCAGGTGGCTGCTCACCCGGCCGTACATGCCGAAGGTGGTCACGACGATCCCGAAGACGAACGCGAACAGCACGTTCGACATCCGGAAGTTCAGGATGTTCGCGTCCGGCCGGCCGAGCACCGTCAGTCCGTAGAAACCGGACAGGACGAACAGCACACCGACGATCATGTTGAGGTTGGACGCGAAGTTCCCGCCGACCACCGCCCCGAGCACCAGGACCGCGCCCGCCACGATGGACAGGACGGCCAGCGTCCCGTTGGTGGACAGCCCGGCGATCCGGTCACCGTGGGTGGAGAGGAAGCCGGGGTGGTCGGCCAGCCCCAGGCTGCCGAACACGATCAGGAAGATCCCCCCCAGCCCCGCCCCGACCCGCCACACCAGGGCGAGCCGGCGATCGACGGTCGGCAGTTCGTCTTGCAGCTTCATGGAGACCTCCAGAGCTTCAGGGCTTCAGCGACTCGCCAGCCGTACGGACGGCTAGCTGTACGGGTGGCTCCCCTGCAGGTGCGGCGTCTCGTGCATGTAGAGCGAGCCGCACTGCTGGCAGCAGCGCAGCCCGGTGCCCCACTCCTGCTCGGGCCGCGTCTCGGCGTCGTCGGGCATGGTCCGGCCGCAGAGGGCCGTCGCCGGGTCCTCGTCCCGCACCACGTGCCAGGACCTGACCCCGCCGGCCGGCCCCTGCGGGCCGTACTCCGCGCGCAGTTTGTGCGTCATGCCCTCCATGGTCGCGCGGCCGCCGCCCACCCGCTACTCGCCCGGGGCCTGCGCCGCCTCCGCCCCGCGCACCGGCGAGGCGACCATCGAGCCGATCCGGTTGCGGCGCCCGGCCGAGGACTCGGCGGTCAGCAGGATGCCGGTCAGGCCGTCCGCGACCGGCTCCGGCAGCGGGATCTCGCAGGAGGAGCCGGGGATCGGCACCCGGCCCAGGTGCTTGGCCAGCAGCCCGCCGACGGTCTCGACGTCCTCGTCCTCCAGCTCGATGCCGAACAGCTCGCCCAGGTCCTCCACCAGCAGGCGGGCGGTGATCCGGTACGAGCCGTCACCGAGGTCCTCGATCGGCGCGATCTCCCGGTCGTACTCGTCGGTGATCTCGCCGACGATCTCCTCCAGGACGTCCTCGATGGTGACCAGGCCCGCCGTACCGCCGTACTCGTCGATCACGATGGCGACGTGCGAGCGGCGCTGCTGCATCTCGCGCAGCAGGTCGCCGGCCGGCTTGGAGTCCGGGACGAACACGGCCGGGCGCATCACCGCGCCGACCTCCTCGGCCTCCGCCCCGCGGTTGATGTGGGTGCGGCGCACCAGGTCCTTGAGGTAGACGATGCCGACCACGTCGTCCTCGTTGTCGCCGACCACCGGGATCCGCGAGAAGCCCGAGCGCAGGGCCAGGGTCAGCGCCTGCCGGACGGTCTTGTGCCGCTCGATCATCACCAGGTCGGTGCGCGGCACCATCACCTCGCGCACGATGGTGTCGCCCAGCTCGAAGACCGAGTGCACCATCCGGCGCTCCTCGTCCTCGATCAGGTCGTCCTTCTCGGCGAGGTCGACCAGCGCCCGCAGCTCCGCCTCGGAGGCGAACGGCCCCTCCCGGTAGCCCTTGCCCGGGGTCAGCGCGTTGCCCAGCAGGATCAGCAGCCGCGGGATCGGGCCGAGCACCGCGGCCAGCGGCAGCAGCACGAAGGAGGCCGCGGTCGCGGTGGAGATCGGGTGCTGGCGCCCGATCGTGCGCGGCGAGACGCCCACCGCGACGAAGGACACCAGCACCATCACGCCGAAGGCCAGCAGCACGGCCTGCCAGGTCGGGTGGATGTTGCGCACGCACACCGCGGTGACCAGCACCGCGGCCGCCATCTCGCTGGCGACCCGGATCAGGGTCGCCAGGTTGAGGTAGCGGAACGGGTCGGAGGCGACGGCCAGCAGCCGGGCGGAGCCGCGCCGCCCGTTGCGCACGGCCTCCTCGGCCCGGAACCGGGAGACCCGGGAGATGCCCGCCTCGGCGCACGCCGCCAGCCAGCCGAGCACGACCAGGGCGACGGCACCGAGGATGTAGCTCGTACTCTCACCACTCACAGGGGTTCGGGCTCCGCGCTCAGTGGGTGGTGGGGGCCGGCGAGATGCCGCCGAGGCCGCGGCCCGCCCGCCAGTCGTCCAGGATGCGCTTCTGGAGGGCGAACATCTCCTCCTCCTCCTCCGGCTCCTCGTGGTCGTAGCCGAGGACGTGCAGCACGCCGTGGACGGTGAGCAGCTGCAGCTCCTCGTCCATCGAGTGCTTGGAGGGGGCCGCCTTGCCCTGCTGCTCGGCGACCTCGGGGCAGAGCACGATGTCGCCGAGCAGGCCCTGCGGCAGCTCCTCGCCCTCCTTGCCGGGACGCAGCTCGTCCATCGGGAACGACATCACGTCGGTCGGGCCGGGCAGGTCCATCCACTGGATGTGCAGCTCCTCCATCGCCGCACCGTCCACCAGGATCACGGACAGTTCGGACTGCGGGTGGATCCGCATCTTGTCCAGCGCGAAGCGGGCGACGTCGAGGATGGCTTCCTCATCGGCGTCCCAGCCGGACTCGTTGGCGATGTCGATCGACATGACGGGCTGTGTGCTCAGCTTTCGGTGCGGTGGGACTGTCGGGGTGCGCGCGCCGCGGCGGTCTTGCCGGGGCGCCGCTGGGCGGGCTTGCGGGCGGCCGGGGCGTTCTCCTCGGCCTCCTGCCGGGCGTCCCAGCGCTCGTAGGCGTCCACGATCCGGCCGACCAGCTTGTGGCGGACCACGTCGGTGCTG
Organism: Kitasatospora sp. NPDC101157; assembly: GCF_044768255.1. Classification (NCBI taxonomy): domain Bacteria; kingdom Bacillati; phylum Actinomycetota; class Actinomycetes; order Kitasatosporales; family Streptomycetaceae; genus Kitasatospora; species Kitasatospora sp. NPDC101157. The sequence continues at coordinate 421,477 of NZ_JBIWPL010000004.1, forward strand.
GTGAGGACGGAGAAGTGGATGTCCGGGACGTCGGCCAGGATCTCCTGGACGACCTTGAGGCCGCTGCGGGTGCCGCCCGGGAGGTCGATCTGGCTGGTGTCGCCGGTGACCACCACCCGGGAGTTGAACCCGAGGCGGGTGAGGAACATCTTCATCTGCTCGGGCGAGGTGTTCTGGGCCTCGTCGAGGATGATGAAGGCGTCGTTGAGGGTGCGGCCGCGCATGTACGCGAGCGGGGCGACCTCGATGGTGCCGGCCGCCATCAGGCGCGGGATGGAGTCCGGGTCCATCATGTCGTGCAGCGCGTCGTACAGCGGGCGCAGGTACGGGTCGATCTTCTCGTAGAGGGTGCCGGGCAGGAAGCCCAGCCGCTCGCCCGCCTCGACCGCGGGGCGGGTCAGGATGATCCGGTTGACCTCCTTGGCCTGGAGGGCCTGGACGGCCTTGGCCATCGCCAGGTAGGTCTTGCCGGTGCCGGCCGGGCCGAGGCCGAAGACGATCGTGTGCTTGTCGATCGCGTCGACGTAGCGCTGCTGGTTGAGCGTCTTGGGGCGGATCGTGCGGCCCCGGTTGGACAGGATGTTCGCGGTGAACACCTGGGACGGCGCCGGGCTGTCCGGGTCCTCCTCACGGAGCATGGCGATGGAGCGCTCCACGGAGTCCTCCGTCAGGGGCTGGCCGGTGCGCAGCACCAGCATCATCTCGTTGAAGAGCTTCTGAACGAGGGCGACCTCGGCCCGCTCCCCGGTGGCGGTCACCTCGTTGCCGCGGACGTGGATGTCGGCGGCGGGGAAGCCCTGCTCGATCACGCGCAGCAGCGAGTCCGCCGTGCCGAGCAGGGTGACCATCGGGTGCTTCTCGGGGATCACGATCCGGGCGCTCACCCGGCCGTCGTCGGCCGGTTCGGGGCGCGACTGCCCGTCGGTACGGGTCTGCGATGTGTCACTCATAGGTCGGCGCTGGGGCCTGCCTCATCCCATCCGTGGTCTCGTGTGCCGCTCGGTCTCCGGGGCACCAGGGTACGCCGCGAGCGTGATCGCTGCGGCGGGCGGCGGGGCCGCACCCGACGATGCTGCGGCAGATCGCGGGGCGGCGCGAACCCTTTTTCACGGGTGGCGGCGGGCCGGGACGGGGACCCGGGCGAGGTCCTCGGCGAGCACCAACTCCCCGTCGAAGTGCTTGCGGGCGTCGGCCAGGTGCTGGCCCAGGTCCGGGTAGCGCTGGGAGAAGTGGGTCAGCACCAGGGTGCGCACCCCGGCCTCGGCGGCGGCCTTGGCGGCCTGGCCGGCGGTGAGGTGGCCGTGGTCCTCGGCGAGCCGGGCGTCGGCGTCGGTGAAGGTGGCCTCGACCACCAGCAGGTCGGCGCCCTCGGCGAGTTGGTGCACCCCCTCGCACAGCCGGGTGTCCATCACGAAGGCGAACCTCTGGCCCGGCCGCGGCTCGCTGACCTCGTCCAGGCTGACGGTGCGGCCGTCCACCTCGATCGCGCCCTCGTGCTGGAGCCGGCCGACGGCCGGGCCGTGCACGCCGGCCGCGGCGAGCCGCTCGGGCACCAGGCGGCGGCCGTCCGGCTCGGACAGCCGGTAGCCGAAGGACTCCACCGGGTGGTCCAGCCGGACGGCGTCCAGCGCGAATCGGGCGCCGGGCGCGGGCAGCGGGCCCGGCTCGTCGATCGGCCGGGGCCGCAGCACGGCGGTCTCGTGGTAGGCGGTGGCGTGCCGCAGCCGCTCGAAGTAGACCTCGCCGGAGGCCGGGAAGTAGACGTCCACCGGGTGCGGGACCCGGTCAAGGTTGATCCGCTGGATCACCCCGGCGAGGCCCAGGCAGTGGTCGCCGTGGAAGTGGGTCACCGCGATCCGGGTGATCTGGGTGGCCGAGACCCCGGCGCGCAGCATCTGCCGCTGGGTGCCCTCGCCGGGGTCGAACAGCAGGCCCTCGCCGTCCCAGCGGAGCAGGTAGCCGTTGTGGTTGCGGTGCCGGGTGGGCACCTGGCTCGCGGTGCCCAGGACGACCAGTTCGCGCTGCGACACCTGGGATCAGACCATGCTCTCGGTCATGCGCTTGCCGCCGAGCACGTGCACGTGGGCGTGGAAGACGGTCTGCCCGGCGTCCGCACCGGTGTTGAAGATCAGCCGGTAGTCCTCGACGCCCTCGTCCCTGGCCACCGCACCCGCCTCGGCGAGCAGCTCACCGGCGATCTCCGGCTCGGCGGCGGCCAGCGCCGCGGCGTTCGGGTAGTGGACGTGCGGGATGACCAGGACGTGCACCGGGGCCTTGGGCGCGATGTCCCGGAAGGCGAGGACGCGGTCCGTCTTGCGCACCACGGTCGCCGGGATCTCGCCCGCCACGATCTTGCAGAACAGGCAGTCGGGCTGCGGCTCGCCGGCCATCGGTTTCTCCTCGGTTCGCTGGGTTCTTCGTTGACGTGGGCCGTACTGGCGGCAGCCTAGCCGAGCCGTCCGACCGCCTGCTGGTACTCCTGCAGGTGCTTCCAGCGCACCGAGCGCATCCCGACGACGTCCCCCTCGGACAGGTCGAAGTCCTCGGAGATGAGGACCACCGCCAGGAAGACGAAGCCGAGCAGCCAGCGCCGGGTCAGCCGCCAGGTGTTGGGGCGCATGACCCGCTTGCGGCGCACCACCCGCATCGCCAGGATCCCCTTGCCCACGCTGAAGCCGGTCAGCCGCGCCAGCACCACCTGGTTGAGGAAGGAGGCGAGCAGGCCCGCTCCCAGGAACGCCACCCAGAACGGCACCACCGGGCTCTGGACGGCGGCGTGGCCGGCCGCGTGCACGACGGGCTTGGCATGCTTCGCGGTGTTGTCGTCGGCGATGGCGGTGGCGAAGCCGAGGCCGAAGGCGAGGACGAAGTCGAGCACGATCGCCAGGAAGCGCCGTCCGGCGTACGCCTCCGGGGGGCACGGCGGCAGTGCGGGCTGCGCCTGCGGGTGGGGGCCCTGCCCGTACGGCTGGGGTTGCGGGTACGGCTGGGGCTGGCCGTACGGCTGGGGTTGCGGGTACGGCTGGGGCTGGGCGTACGGCTGCTGGGCCTGCGGGTACGGCTGCGGAGGCTGCGCGTACGGCCCCCGGCCGTACGGGTTCGCCCCGTAGCCGTTCGGCGGACCTTGCGGATCCTGCGGGTACTGCGGGTACTGCGGCGGCGGATAGCCCTGAGCCATGCTGTGCTCCCCCGTGAGCTGTCGATCAGATCAAGATCGCGATCAAGGACAGCCCCGCATCCTACCCACGCCCCGGGGCGGGGGGTCGGCCCCGACCTCCCGCCCCGGACACCGCCACTACGCCCAGGGCAGCCGCGGCCCCGAGCGGGCCGGGGTGCCGGCCAGGGTCTCCAGGGCGATCCGCACGCCCTCGGCCAGCTGCGGGTCCTCGCCGGCCGCCCAGTGGTGCGGGGCGAACGGCACCTCCACGTCCGGGTCGACGCCGTGGTTCTCCAGGCCCCAGCCGTAGTTCTCCAGCCACATCGCGTACTTGGGCTGGGTGACCAGGGTGCCGTCGACCAGCTGGTACCTGCTGTCGATGCCGATCACCCCGCCCCAGGTGCGGGTGCCGACCACCGGGCCGATCCCGAGCGCCTGGATCGCGGCGTTGACCACGTCGCCGTCCGAGCCGGACAGCTCGTCGGCGAGGGCGACCACCGGCCCGCGCGGGGCGTCCATCGGGTAGGGCACCGGGTGGTCGGTGTCCCGGATGGCGTACCAGCCGACGATCCGCCGGGCCAGCTTCTCGATCACCAGCTGCGAGGTGTGGCCGCCGCGGTTCTCCCGGACGTCCACGATCAGGCCCTCCCGGGCCATCTCGGTGGACAGGTCGCGGTGCAGCTGGGCCCAGCCGGCCGTCTGCATGTCGGGGATGTGCAGGTAGCCCAGCCGGCCGCCGGACAGCTCCCGCACCGCGGCCCGCCGCCCGGCCACCCAGTCGTGGTAGCGCAGCGCCTCCTCGTCGGCGAGCGGGACGACCACGGGATGGCGCTGGTCGGTGCCGTCCTTGCCGGCCACGGTCAGCTCGACCGGCTGTCCGGCGGTGCCGGCCAGCAGCGGGGCCGGGCCGGTGACCGGGTCCACCGGGCGGCCGTTGACGGCCAGTACGGCGTCGCCGGGGCGGATCGCGGCGCCGGGCGCGGCCAGCGGCGAGCGGGCCCGGGGGTCGGAGGACTCGCCGGGCAGGATCCGGGCGATCCGCCACCGATCGCCGTCCTTGACCAGGTCGGCGCCGAGCAGGCCCTGCCGCCGGGCGGGCTCGGTGTAGCGGCCGTAGGGCACGACGTAGGCGTGCGAGGTCCCGAGTTCGCCGTGCACCTCCCAGAGCAGGTCGACCAGTTCGTCGTGCGAGCCGACCCGCTCGACCAGCGGCCGGTAGCGGTCCAGGATCCCGGCCCAGTCGAGGCCGCCGAGGTCCGGGCGCCAGAAGTTGTCCCGCATCAGGCGGCCGTTCTCCGCGTACATCTGCCGCCACTCGGCGGCCGGGTCGACGGTCACCCGCAGCCGGGTGAGGTCGACGGCGGTCCCGTCGTCCTCACCGCCCGCCTTGTGGTCGGCCGGGACGATCCGCAGCTCACCCTCGTCCAGCACCGCCACCCGGGTGCCGTCCCCGCTGACCGCGAACCCGTCGACCCCGTGCACCAGTTGCTCGGCCCGGCGCTTCCTGAGGTCGAAGCGCTCCAGCACCGGGCGGGGCCGCTCGTCGTCCAACGAGGCCGCCTCGTCGCCGAGTTCGCCCAGCAGCGGCGCCCTGGTCCACAGCACCCCGTCCTTGGCGGCACGCAGCGCATGGAAGCGGCCGCCCTCGACCGGGAACGGCAGGATCCGGTCGGCGATGCCGTCCAGGTCCACCCTGGTGGCCGGCGCGGCCCCGTCCGCCCCCTCCTCGCCGTCCGCCTTGCGGGCCCTGGGCTCGTCCTCCTCCCCGCCCGGCGGGCGGCCGGCCCGCTGCGGCCCGAACGGCGACGGCGTGTCCGCGGCGAGGGTGACCAGGTACGGGCGGCAGCCGTTCGGGAAGGACAGGTCGAAGGCGTGCGCGTCGTAGACCGGGTCGAAGTTGCGCACCGACAGGAAGGCCAGGTAGCGGCCGTCCGCGGTGAAGGCCGGCGAGGTGTCGACGAAGCGCTGCTGAGTGACCTCGCTGACGGTGCGGGTGGCCAGGTTCGCCAGCACGATCTGGCGCAGCGAGTACGGGCCCATCCGGTGCACCGGGCGGGACCAGGCCAGCCAGGCCGAGTCCGGGCTGAACACCAGCCCGCTGACCTCGCCGTCGGTGCTGCGGTCCAGCTCGTGCACGGCGCCGTCGGCCAGGGCGACCAGCAGCACCCGGCCGTCGTGCACGCCGAGCGCCGCCTGCTTGCCGTCCGGGGAGACCACCAGCGAGTTGACCCGGCCCAGCCGCCCGGCGGCCAGCCGGCGCCGCTCGGGGTCGTGGACGGCGGGGGCGTACTCCAGGGCGTCCTCGCCCTCGGCGTCGGACACCCACAGCACGCCCTGCCCGCCGTCCTCCCCCGGCACCACCCGGACCAGCCGGGCGCGCACGCCCGGGGACTCGTCCAGCACCCGGGCCGGGCCCTCCCGGTGGGTCAGCCAGTGCACGCTGCCGCGCACCACCACGGCGCTGGCCCGCCCGGTGCGGTCGGGGGCGGCGGACTCCAGCCAGTGCGCGGCGGGCACCGGGCGGGGGCGGCGGCCGGTGCGCGGCCCGGCCAGCCGGACGTCCAGACGGCGGGGCACGGCGGTGTCCAGGTCGTCCAGCAGCCAGAGGTCGCCGGCCCGGTGGAAGACCACCCGGGTGCCGTCGGTGGCGGCGTTGCGGGCGTAGAAGCCGTCCGGGTGGCTGCTGTGGCGGCGCAGGTCGGAGCCGTCCGGGCGGCTGGACCACAGCTCCCCGACGCCCTCGTGGTCGGACAGGAAGGCGATCCGGCCGCCCGGCGCCCCCTCGCCGGCGACCCACAGCGGGGAGTCGAGCTGCCCGTCCAACTCCTCGTGGACGCGGGCGAACCGGTCCCGTCCGATCCACAACTTGCCCGCCCGGCCGCCCCGGTAGCGCTTCCACCAGGCCGGCTCGCGGTTGTTGACCGTCACCAGCAGCACGCGCTCGCCGTCCGGCTCGAAGGCCAGCCCGCCGACCGGCCCGTACGGCAGCCGCGCCGCCTCGCCGCCGTCCAGCGGGACGGCGTGCGCCCAGGTGCGCCGCACGCCGGAGCCGCCCGCGCCGGTGGTGGCGATCGGGCGCCCGTCCGCCGTCCAGCCCTGCACCCGGGTCTCGCCGTTGCCCCAGTACGTCAGCCGCCGGGACGGCCCGCCGTCGACCGGCACCACGTGCACCTCGGGGGCGCCGTCCCGGGTGGAGGTGAAGGCGATCAGCCGCCCGTCCGGGGAGAACCTGGGATGGTGCACCGGCAGGTGATCGGCGGTCAGCCGCCAGGCCCGGCCGCCGTCCAGCGGGGCGAGCCACAGGTCGTCCTCGGCGACGAAGGCGACCAGGTCACCGTGCAGATGGGGATGGCGCAGATAGGCGCCCGGGAAGGTGCTCACGGAGTCCGTCACCCGGTCAGCGTAAGCAGGTGCGGGTACGATCCGCCCCGATTTCCCGAGAACTCCGGGCAGGCGCGCGGGAGTTACGCCCAGCGGCCGGTGCGCCCCAGCAGCAGCGCCCCGGCGGCCACCCCGGCGGTCGAGGTGCGCAGCACCGAGGGACCCAGCCGGTACGGCGCGGCGCCCGCCTCGGCGAAGGCGGCCAGCTCCTCCGGGGAGACCCCGCCCTCCGGGCCGACCACCAGCACGATGTCCCCGCCGGCGGGCAGCGCGGCCTGCGCCAGCGGCTCGGCGCCCTCCTCGTGCAGCACGGCGGCCAGAGCGGCCTGGGCCAGCAGCGGCGCCAGCTGCCGGGTGGTCACCGGCTCGCCCACCTCGGGGAAGCGCAGCCGGCGGGACTGCTTGCCCGCCTCCCGGGCGGTGGCCCGCCACTTGGCGAGCGCCTTGGCGCCGCGCTCGCCCTTCCACTGGGTGATGCAGCGGGAGGCGGTCCAGGGGACCACCACGTCCACGCCGACCTCGGTCATGGTCTCCACGGCCAGCTCGCCGCGGTCGCCCTTGGGCAGCGCCTGGACCACCACGATCCGCGGCACCGGCTCCGGCTCCCGCCGCACGGCGTCCACGGTGACGTCGATGGCGTCCTTGCCGAGCACCTCGGCGACGGTGCCGTCCACGCCGAGGCCCAGCCCGTCCGCCAGGGTCACCGCCTCGCCGGCCGTGAGCCGCTTCACCGCCGCCGCGTGCCGCCCCTCCGCGCCGTCGAGCCGCACCACGGCCCCGGGCGCGGCGGCGGCGATCCGCTCGGTCTCGACGACGAAGACGGGCGCGGTCATGAGGGGGACCTTTCCGGAAAGGGGCCTGCGGCCGAATGGGGACAACACGGAAGGGGTGCCAGGGAACCGACCCCGGCACCCCTTCCGGGACGACTACCGGCCGTTGAAGGCGTCCTTCAGGCGCGAGAACAGGCCCTGCTGGCCCGGCGCGAACTGGCCGGACGGCCGCTCCTCGCCGCGCAGCATGGAGAGCCGGCGCAGCAGCTCCTCCTGCTCGGCGTCGAGCTTGGTGGGCGTCTGCACCTCGACATGCACTATCAGGTCGCCGCGGCCGCCCCCGCGCAGGTGGGTGATGCCCCGGCCGTGCAGCGGGATCGACTGGCCGGACTGGGTGCCGGGCCGGATGTCGACCTCCTCCAGCCCGTCCAGGGTCTGCAGCGGCACCTGGGTGCCGAGCGCGGCCGCCGTCATCGGGATGGTGACGGTGCAGTGCAGGTCGTCCCCGCGCCGCTGGAAGACGCTGTGGGAGGTCTCGGCGATCTCGACGTACAGGTCGCCGGCCGGGCCGCCGCCGGGGCCGACCTCGCCCTCGCCGGCCAGCTGGATCCGGGTGCCGTTGTCCACACCGGCCGGGATCTTGACCGTCAGGGTGCGGCGGGCCCGCACCCGGCCGTCGCCGGCGCACTCGGGGCACGGGGTCGGCACGACGGTGCCGAAGCCCTGGCACTGCGGGCACGGACGGGAGGTCATGACCTGGCCCAGGAAGGACCGGGTGACCTGGGAGACCTCGCCCTTGCCGCGGCACATGTCGCAGGTCTGGGCGGAGGTGCCGGGGGCCGCGCCCTCGCCGTTGCAGGTGGTGCAGGTGACGGCGGTGTCGACCTGGAGTTCCTTGGTGGTGCCGAAGGCGGCCTCCTCCAGGGTGATCTCCAGCCGGATCATGGCGTCCTGGCCGCGGCGGGTGCGCGAGCGCGGGCCGCGCTGGCCGGCCGCGGCGCCGAAGAAGGCGTCCATGATGTCGGAGAAGCCGAAGCCCGCCGCGCCGGCGCCGAAGCCGCCCGCGCCACCGCCGCCGCCGGGAGACAGCGGGTCGCCGCCGAGGTCGTAGACCTGGCGCTTCTGCGGGTCGGAGAGCACCTCGTAGGCGGCGTTGATCTCCTTGAACCGCTCCTGCGTCTTCGGGTCCGGGTTGACGTCCGGGTGCAGTTCGCGTGCCAGGCGCCGGAACGCCTTCTTGATCTCGTCCTGCCCCGCATCCCGTCGGACGCCGAGTACCGCGTAGTAGTCCGTGGCCACCAAATGCTCCGCTTGTTCCGCCTGTAGTAGTGCGACTGGACACCGCCGCCGGACATCCGGCGACGGCTGTTTGCTACGACTCGGCCAGGATCTGGCCCACGTACCGTGCCACCGCTCGCACCGCCCCCATTGTGCCCGGGTAGTCCATCCGGGTCGGACCGATCACACCCAGTTTGGCCACGCTCTCGTCGCCCGAACCGTAGCCGACCGAAACGACCGAGGTGGAATTCAGCCCTTCGTACGCGTTCTCCCGCCCGATCCGGACCGTCATCGCGGCGTCCGTGGTCTCACCCAGGAGGCGGAGCAGGACGACCTGCTCCTCCAGTGCCTCCAGCACCGGCTGGATGGTGAGCGGGAAGTCGTGCCCGAAGCGGGTCAGGTTGGCCGTGCCGGCCAGCATGATCCGCTCCTCGTTCTGTTCGGCGAGCGCCTCGAACAGCGTCGCCAGGACCGTACTGACGGTAGGCCGGTCGGCCTGCTCGAAGGCCGCCGGCAGGTCCTCCAGCAGGCCCGGGACGTCCGGCAGCCGCTGGCCGGCCGCCCGCGCGTTGATCCGCGACCGCAGGTCCGCCAGCACCGTCTCGCCGACCGTGCCCGGGCAGTCGATCATCCGCTGCTCGACCCGGCCGGTGTTGGTGATCAGCACCAGCATCACCTTCGCCGGGGCCAGCGCCACCAGCTCGATGTGCCGGACGGTGGAGCGGGTGAGCGAGGGGTACTGCACCACGGCGACCTGCCGGGTCAGCTGGGCGAGCAGCCGCACCGTCCGTCTGACCACGTCGTCCAGGTCGACGGCGCCGTCCAGGAAGTGCCGGATCGCCCGGCGCTCCGGAGAGCTCATCGGCTTGATCTCGGCGAGCCTGTCGACGAACAGCCGGTAGCCCTTGTCGGTGGGGATGCGCCCGGCGCTGGTGTGCGGCTGGTGGATGTACCCCTCCTCCTCCAGCGCCGCCATGTCGTTGCGGACCGTGGCCGGGGACACTCCCAGGTTGTGCCGCTCCACCAGGGCCTTGGAGCCCACCGGCTCCTCGGTGCCCACGTAGTCCTGGACGATCGCGCGCAGCACGGCGAGCTTGCGGTCGTCCAGCTGGCGGACCTCACCGGCCATGGGGCACGCACCTCCGTCTTCGCACGTTGTCCGTCTGTGATGCTGTGAGCCGCTCCTCGGACGGCCCCGACCTTGGCACTCTGCACACGCGAGTGCCAAAACCGTACCTGCCAGTGTACGGCCCGGGTCCTACCGCAGGAACGGCCCGGCCGGGGTGATCCTGCCCGCAGTTCCGGACGGCCGCCACGACACTCCGCGTGCGCGGGTGGTGCCCCGGGGCCGTCCGGGTGGCAGCATCGGAAGCGACGGCGAACGGAGGAGCAGGAGATGTCGAGCTCGGGCCAGCACACCCGTTTCGCACCCGACCGCGGTCTGACCGGCCGCATGGTCGCGACGATGTTCGTGATCGGGCTGCTGTACGTCGGTTTCACGGGCCTGCTGATCGCGCTGCTGCGCGGGGCCTGGCCGCTGATCGTGCTGATCTCGGGCGGGCTGTTCGTGGCCCAGTTCTGGTTCAGCGACAAGATCACCGAGCGGGCCATGGGCGCCCGGCCGGTGACCGAGGAGCAGTTCCCCCAGCTGCACGGCACGATCGACCGGCTCTGCGCCCTGGCCGACATGCCCAAACCCCGCGTGGCGGTCGCCGACAACGACATGCCCAACGCTTTCGCCACCGGCCGCAACCCGCAGAACGCCGTGGTCTGCGTCACCACCGGCCTGCTGCGCCGGCTCGAACCGGAGGAGCTGGAGGGCGTCCTGGCGCACGAGCTGTCGCACGTCGCCCACCGGGACGTCGCGGTGATGACCATCGCCGGCTTCCTCGGGGTGCTCGCCGGGGCGATCACCCGGATCGCGATGTACGGCGGGTTCATCGGCGGCAACCGCAACAGCAACGACCAGAACGCGGCGATCGCGGCGCTGGTCATCCCGCTGGTGTCGATGGTCGTCTACGCCATCAGCTTCCTGCTCACCCGGCTGCTCTCCCGCTACCGTGAGCTGGCCGCCGACCGGGCCGCCGCCCAGCTCACCGGCCGGCCCAGCGCCCTGGCCTCCGCCCTCACCAAGGTGACCGGGCAGATCGCCGCCATCCCCACCGAGGACCTGCGCCGCTCCCAGCCCTACAACGCCTTCTACTTCGCCCCCGCGCTGAGCGCCCGGGAGACCGCCTCCCAGCTGTTCTCCACCCACCCGACGCTGGAGAAGCGACTGGCCCAGCTGGCGAAGATCTCCGAGCAGCTCGGCCGCTGACCCGTTCCGACCCCGCTCACGAAAGGACCGACGTGGGATTCCTGGACGCCCTGTTCGGCCGCACCAAGCCCGTGAAGCCCGACCTCGACCAGCTGTTCGGCGTGCCGTCCGCCGCGCTCACCCTGGAGGCCGGGGCCGGGTTCCTGCCCACCGGGCTCGGTTCGGTCTGCTTCGCGGCCGTCGAGGGCGCGGCCTTCGTCCAGGTGGAGCAGCAGGTCCGGGCGCTGCTGGACGCCGACACCGAGCGCGGCGGCGTCCCGGTGGAGGCCTCCAAGGACGGCTACGGCTACTCCTGGCTGCTCGCCCGGCACGCCCCCGAGGAACTGCCGGAGCTGGTGAACGACCTCCACGCGGTCAACAGCGAGCTGGAGGCCAACGGCTTCGGGCCGCAGCTGCTCTGCTCGCTGGTGGGCTTCCGCAACGGGGAGGGCCAGTCACTGGCCCTGGTCTACCTCTACAAGCGCGGCACCTTCTACCCCTTCGCCCCGATGCCCGGCGGCGGGGAGCGGCGCAACAGCCCGCTGGAGCTGCAGGTCAACGCGATGCTGGCGAACGACCTGCGGCTGGAGAAGGACCTCGGCCGCTGGTTCCCGGTCTGGGGCGCGCCGGGCCTCTGACGGTCCGTCCGTATAGTCGCCCCCATGCGCAGCCACCAGTACGGACCCGACCTCACCCCGCCGTGGAAGAAGCAGCAGCCGGCACCCGAGGTGCCCGCCGAGCGGGACCTGGTGGTCGAGGAGGCGGCCACCGGCTACTGCGGGGCGGTGGTGCGCTGCGAGAAGACCGCCGAGGGCTTCACCGTCACCCTGGAGGACCGCTTCGGCAAGCACCGGGTCTTCCCCATGGTGCCGCGCGGCTTCCTGCTGGAGGGCAGGGTCGTCACCCTGGTCCGCCCCGCCGCCCCGGCCCCCTCCCGCGGCCCGGGCCGTACGGCCTCCGGCTCCGTCGCCGTCCCCGGCGCCCGGGCCCGGGTCGCCCGGGAATCCCGGATCTACGTCGAGGGCCGGCACGACGCCGAGCTCGTCGAACGGGTCTGGGGCGACGACCTGCGCATCGAGGGCGTCGTCGTCGAGTACCTCCGGGGCATCGACGACCTCCCGGCGATCGTCGCCGACTTCGCCCCCGGCCCGGGACGGCGCCTGGGCGTCCTGGTCGACCACCTGCTCCCGGGGACGAAGGAGCACCGCATCGCCGCCCAGGTCACCGGCGAGAACGTGCTGGTCGTCGGCCACCCCTACATCGACATCTGGCAGGCCGTGAAACCGTCCAGTGTCGGCATCCCCGCCTGGCCCGCCGTCCCCCGCGGCGAGGACTGGAAGGAGGGCACCTGCCGCCGCCTCGGCTGGCCGGTGGACACCCCGGCCGCCTGGAAGCACATCCTCTCGAAGGTGAACAGCTACAAGGACCTGGAACCCGAACTCCTGGGCCGGGTCGAGGAACTGATCGACTTCACGGCCCTGCCGGGTCAGGAGTAGGTCCGGAACTCCGAGGTGTCCATGGTGATGTCGAGCAGGTCCACCCGAATCGGGTCACCGAATTTGGTGGTCCGTTCGGACCAGTACACCGGGAGCCCCGACGGGGTGTCGGTGGTCAGGTCCGTGAGGAGCACGCACACGCCCTTGAGCGGATCGACGATGAGGTACGCCGGAATACCACCCTGGGCGTACATCTCACGCTTGATCCGGTAGTCCCGGTGCACGCTGGTCTTGGAGACCACCTCGACCACGAGCGTCACCGCGGAGGCGGGCAGCAGACGGCCCGTCTCCGGGACGACACCACGCTCGAAGACGACCAGATCCGGTTGGGGTTCGCTGGCCTCACCGGAGATGATCAGGTCCTGGGTCTGGAGTGCCCGCCACCGGGCGTAGGGAGTCTGGTGCTGAATCGCGGAGACGATGAGGTTGTGGACCATGTCCGGCCCGGCCATCATCACGATTTCCCCCCTGATGAGTTCGGCCTTGACGCCTTCCGGCACCTCCAGGTTCTCGAAGATCCCGGTCATCCGATCATCGATGGCGGTCATCGCACGCTCCCTCCGACGGCTGACGCCCACGTTAACGAATGTCAGTCCACCAGGTCACGCACGACGGCGTCGGCCAGCAGCCTCCCCTGGAGGGTGAGGGCGGCGCGGCCCTGCTCGTAGGACTCCTCGGCGAGGAGGCCGTCGGCCAGGGCCTTGGCGGCGGCCTTGCGGCCCACGTCGGTCAGCAGGTCGAGCGGGACGCCCTCCACCAGGCGCAGCTCCAGCAGGATGCGCTCCACCCGGCGGTCCTCGTCGCCGAGGACCTCGCGGCCCTGGGCCGGGGTGCGGCCCTCCGCCAGGGCCCGGGCGTAGGCGGCGGGGTGCTTGGCGTTCCACCAGCGGACGCCGCCGACGTGGCTGTGGGCGCCGGGGCCGGCGCCCCACCAGTCGGCGCCGGTCCAGTACAGCTCGTTGTGGCGGCAGCGGCCCTCGGGGGTGGTGGCCCAGTTGGACACCTCGTACCAGGAGTAGCCGGCCGCGGCGAGGGCCTGCTCGGCGATGAGGTAGCGGTCGGCGTGCACGTCGTCGTCGATCATCGGCAGTTCGCCGCGCTTGACCCGGGCGGCCAGCTTGGTGCCCTCCTCGACGATCAGGGAGTACGCGGAGACGTGGTCCGGCCCGGCACCGATCGCGGCGTCCAGGGAGGCCCGCCAGTCGTCGTCGGACTCGCCGGGGGTGCCGTAGATCAGGTCGAGGTTGACGTGCTCGAAGCCGGCCGCGCGGGCCTCGGCCACGCAGGCCTCGGGGCGGCCCGGGGTGTGGTGGCGGTCGAGCAGCTGGAGGACGTGCGGGCGGGCGCTCTGCATGCCGAAGGAGATCCGGTTGTAGCCGCCCTCGCGCAGCTCGGCCAGGTACGCCGGGTCGACGGACTCCGGATTGGCCTCGGTGGTGACCTCGGCGTCCGGGGCGAGCCCGAACTCCTCGCGCAGCGCGGCGAGCATCTTCACCAGGTCGCGGGCCGGCAGCAGGGTGGGGGTGCCGCCGCCGAGGAACACCGTGCGCACCGGCAGGTCGACGTCGCCCAGCACCCTGCGGGCGAGCCGGATCTCGGCGACCACGTTGTCCGCGTAGGTCTCCTGCGAGGCGACCGCCCCGGAGGAGCGCAGCTCGGTGGCGGTGTAGGTGTTGAAGTCGCAGTAGCCGCAGCGGCTGGCGCAGTACGGCACGTGCAGGTAGAAGCCGAACGGCCGCCGGCCCAGCCCGGCGAGGGCGTCGGTGGGCAGGGAACCGTCGGACGGCACCGGTTCGCCGTCGGGGAGTGCGGAGGGCATGACCCCATTGTCCCGTACGGCCCGCGAACTCCGCGCGGACCGTACGGGAGCGGGGATCAGGCCTCGTTGGCGCCCGCGTACATGGCCGCCACGGCGTCCGCGTAGGTCCGCTCGACCACCGGGCGCTTGATCTTCAGGCTGGGGGTGAGCTCGCCGTGCTCGATGTCGAGGTCGCGCGGCAGCAGGTGGAACTTCTTGATCGTCTGCCAGCGCTGGAGGTCGCCGTTGACCCGCTTGACGAAGCCCTCGATCAGCTGGTGCACGGCCGGCTCGACGGCCAGTTCGGCGTAGCTCTTCCCGGCCAGGCCGTGCTCGGCGGCCCACGGCAGCAGCACCGACTCGTCCAGCCCGATCAGCGCGGTGCAGTAGTTGCGGCCGTTGCCGATCACCAGGATGTTGCTGACGAACGGGCAGACCGCCTTGAACTTGCCCTCGACCTCGCTGGGCGCCACGTACTTGCCGCCGGAGGTCTTGAACAGGTCCTTCTTGCGGTCGGTGATCCGCAGGAAGCCGTCGGGGCTCAGCTCGCCGATGTCCTCGGTGTGGAACCAGCCGTCCGGTTCCAGCACCTCGGCGGTCTTCTCCGGCAGGTCGTGGTAGCCGCGCATGACGCCGGGGCCGCGCAGCAGGATCTCGCCGTCCTCGGCGATCCGCACCTCGGTGCCGGGCAGCGGGCGGCCGACCGTGCCGATCCGCACATCCTCCTTGCGGTTGACGCAGGAGCCGGCGCTGGTCTCGCTCAGCCCGTAGCCCTCCAGGATCGGCACCCCGGCGCCGAGGAAGAAGTAGCCGATCTCGGGGGCGAGCGCGGCGCTGCCGGAGACGGCGCCGCGCAGCCGGCCGCCGAAGGCTGCCCGGATCTTCGCGTACACCAGCTTGTCGGCGAGCGCGTGCTGCAGCCGCAGGCCGAGCGGGGCGCTCTCGGTGCCGGTGGCGATCCGGCTCTCCTGGACCACCCGGGCGTACTCGCGGGCGACCTGGGCGGCCCACATGAAGATCTTGTACTTGGCGCCGCCCTCGGCCCGGGCCCGGCCGGCGATGCCGTTGTACACCTTCTCGAAGATGCGCGGCGCCGAGGCCATCACGGTGGGCCGGATGACCGGCAGGTTGTGGATGATCCGGTCGACCCGGCCGTCCACCGCCATCACGTGGCCGGTGGCGATCTGGCCGGAGATCAGCGTCTTGCCGAAGACGTGCGACAGCGGCAGCCACATGAACTGGACGTCGTCGGGGCCGAGCAGGCCGCTGGCCTCCTGGGCCCGGCCCTCGTACGCCCAGCAGTCGTGCACCAGGCGCACGCCCTTGGGGCGGCCGGTGGTGCCGGAGGTGTAGATGAGGGTGGCGAGCTGCTCCCGGTCGAGCGCGGCCACGGCCTTCTCGACGGCGTCCGGGTGCTGCTCCAGGTACTCGGCGCCGCGCCGTTCCAGCTCGGCCAGGGTGATCAGGTCGAGGCCGGCCGTCCGGAGGGCCTCCGGCTGGGGCGCCTCGGCGGGCGCGTCGAAGAGGATCACGGTGCGCAGCTCGGGCAGCTGGTCGATGTGGTCGACGGCCTTGGCCAGCTGGGCGACGTTCTCGGCGAACATGGCCCGGGAGCCGGAGTTGGAGAGGATGAAGGCCGTCTCGTCCGCGTTGGTGCTCGGGTAGATCGTGGTGATGGCCGCGCCCGCGCACATCGCGCCGAGGTCCGTGAGGATCCATTCGAGCCGGGTGGAGGCGGCCAGTGCGACCCGGTCCTCCGGCTGGATGCCGAGCGCCATCAGGCCGGCGGCCACCGCCTTGACCCGGACGGCGGTCTGCGCCCAGGTGAGCGAGCGCCACTGCTCGGCGCCCGGCGCGCCGTCCGCGGCCTGCTCGTCGACCGAGGCGGGGTAGCGGTAGGCCTCATGGTTCGGGGTGGCGGCGACGCGTTCCAGGAACAGGTGGGCGACGGAGGCGGGACGCCCGGCGACGATGTCGGCTTTGCCGGAGTCGATCAGGGACTGCGCGGAACTCAACGAGGACCTCCGGGGGCGGGTGGCCGTCTGAGGGATTGTCGCGGCGTCCGTGGGGGCGGCCGCCGGGCCCGTTAACGTGAGCGGTACCGGTCAGTAACAAGGGCGTAGTCAGCAGCCTAGGGGGAAACCGGTCATTCCGTAAGGGGGCGAATCCAGCTGGCACACCCCCGCGGGGCCGGTGCCCCACCCCGCGGCGGCAATGGCAAAGGCCCGGCAAACCTCAGCCGGACAGCCCCGGAATCGTCTGTCCGCCGCCACAGAACACCGAGAATTGGGGTGCGAACCCGACCGGCGACGACAAGAGTGGGCCAGTGCTGATCAGACTGCTCCGGGCGTACCTGCGCCCGTACTCCCGACCGATCACCATGCTGGTGATCCTCCAACTGGTATCCACGCTCGCGGCGCTCTACCTGCCGACACTCAACGCCGACATCATCGACAAGGGCGTGGTCAAGGGCGACACCGGCTACATCCTGCGCCTCGGCGCCGTCATGATCGGCGTCACCCTGGTGCAGGCGCTGTGCTCGATCGGCGCCGTCTACTTCGGCGCCCGCACCGCGATGGCCTTCGGCCGCGACGTCCGCGCCGCCGTCTTCGAGCGGGTGCAGAGCTTCTCCTCCCGCGAGGTCGGCCAGTTCGGAGCCCCCTCCCTGATCACCCGCACCACCAACGACGTCCAGCAGGTCCAGATGCTGGCCCTGATGAGCTTCACCCTCATGGTCGCCGCCCCGATCATGTGCGTCGGCGGCATCATCATGGCGCTCAACCAGGACGTCCCGCTCTCCGGACTCCTGCTCGCCGTCATCCCCGCGCTCGGCGTGGTCGTCGTCCTGCTGGTGCGCGCCCTGCGGCCGAAGTTCCGCAGCATGCAGGTGAAGATCGACACCGTGAACCGGGTCCTGCGCGAGCAGATCACCGGCATCCGGGTCATCCGCGCCTTCGTCAAGGACGGCCACGAGCAGGCCCGCTTCGCCGACGCCAACGAGGACCTCACCCGCACCGCCGGCCAGGTCGGCCGGCTGATGTCCGTCATGTTCCCGGCCGTGATGCTGGTCGTGAACGTCTCCAGCGTCGCCGTGCTCTGGTTCGGCGCCCACCGCATCGACAGCGGCGACATGGAGATCGGCGGGCTCACCGCCTTCCTCTCCTACCTGATGCAGATCCTGATGAGCGTCATGATGGCCACCTTCATGTTCATGATGGTGCCGCGCGCCGAGGTCTGCGCCGAACGCGTCCAGGAAGTCCTCGGCACCTCCTCCAGCGTCGTCCCGCCCGCCGCCCCCGTCACCGAGCTGCTGCGCCGCGGCCACCTCGAACTGCGCGACGTCGACTTCCGCTACCCCGGCGCCGAGGCCTCGGTGCTGCGCGGCATCGACCTCACCGCCCGCCCCGGCGAGACCACCGCCATCATCGGCTCCACCGGCAGCGGCAAGTCCACCCTGCTCGGCCTCGTCCCCCGGCTCTTCGACGCCACCTCCGGCCAGGTCCTGCTCGACGGCGTGGACGTGCGCGAACTCTCCGCCGACGCCATCGCCGACAGCATCGGCATCGTCCCGCAGAAGCCCTACCTGTTCACCGGCACCGTCGCCAGCAACCTCCGCTACGGGCGCCCCGACGCCACCGACGAGGAACTCTGGCACGCCCTGGAGATCGCCCAGGCCAAGGAGTTCGTCGAGAAGCTCGCCGAGGGCCTGGACGCCCCCATCGCCCAGGGCGGCAGCAACGTCTCCGGCGGCCAGCGCCAGCGCCTGGCCATCGCCCGGGCCCTCGTCCGCAGACCCGACGTCTACCTCTTCGACGACTCCTTCTCCGCGCTCGACTACGCCACCGACGCCAGGCTGCGCAAGGCCCTCGCCCGCGAGACCGCCGATGCCACCGTCCTGATCGTCGCCCAGCGCGTCTCCACCATCCGCGACGCCGACCGGATCATCGTCCTCGACGAGGGCGCCGTCGTCGGCACCGGCACCCACCACGAGCTGATGGCCGACAACCCGACGTACCGGGAGATCGTGCTCTCCCAGCTCACCGAGCAGGAGGCGGCGTGACCACCCCAGCAAAGCCCGCCGCGAGCCCCGACGGCAAGCCCGCCGGAAAGCCGCACGACCGGCTGCCCAGCGACTCCCAGGCCGCCGCCGCCCGCCGCGGACCGGCCGGACCGGGCCGCTTCATGGGCGGCCAGGGCGCCGAGAAGTCCATGGACTTCAAGGGCTCCGGCAAGCGCGTCCTCGGACTGCTGCGCCCCGAACGCAAACTGCTGATCGGCGTCTTGGTGCTCGGCGTCCTCGGCATCGGCTGCGCCGTCACCGGCCCCAAGATCCTCGGCCACGCCACCGACCTGATCTTCGCCGGCGTCATCGGCGCCCGCTTCCAGCCCGGCACCTCCAAGACCGAGGTCATCGAGGGCCTGCGCGCCCACGGCCAGGGCGGCATCGCCGACCTGCTCTCCGCGGTCGACTTCACCCCCGGGCACGGCATGGACTTCGGCGCCATCGGCTCCGTCCTGCTCTGGGTGCTCGGCATCTACGTCGCCTCCGCCGGCTTCGGCATCCTCCAGGGCCGCCTGGCCACCAAGGCCATCCAGTCCGCCAGCTACCGGCTGCGCCAGGACGTCGAGGCCAAGCTCGCCCGCCTGCCGCTCAGCTACTTCGACAAGCAGCCGCGCGGCGAGGTGCTCAGCCGGGTCACCAACGACATCGACAACATCGGCCAGTCCATGCAGCAGACCATGGGACAGGTCGTCAACTCGCTGCTCACCGTGGTCGGCGTGCTGGCGATGATGTTCTGGATCTCCTGGCTGCTGGCGTTGATCGCCCTCGTCTCGGTGCCGCTGTCGGTGGTCGTCGCCGCCAAGGTCGGCAAGCGGGCCCAGCCGCAGTTCGTCCAGCAGTGGAAGTCCACCGGCCAGCTCAACGCCCACATCGAGGAGATGTACACCGGCCACACCCTGGTCAAGGTGTTCGGGCGCCAGCGCGAGTCCGCCGAGACCTTCCGCGAGCACAACGACGCGCTGTTCCACGCCAGCTTCCGCGCCCAGTTCATCTCCGGGATCATCCAGCCCGCGATGATGCTGATCGGCAACCTCCAGTACGTGCTGGTCGCGGTCGTCGGCGGCCTGCGGGTGGCCAGCGGCTCGCTGTCCATCGGCGACGTCCAGGCCTTCATCCAGTACTCCCGGCAGTTCAGCCAGCCGCTCACCCAGGTCGCCAGCATGGCCAACCTGGTGCAGTCCGGGGTCGCCTCCGCCGAACGCGTCTTCGAGCTCATCGACGCCCCCGAGCAGAGCCCCGAGCCGGCCATGCCCGAGAAGCCCGACGCGGTCCACGGCCGGGTCGCCTTCCAGGACGTGTCCTTCCGCTACGACCCCGACAAGCCGCTCATCGACGACCTCTCGCTCAAGGTCGAACCCGGCCAGACCGTCGCCATCGTCGGCCCCACCGGTGCCGGCAAGACCACCCTGGTCAACCTGCTGATGAGGTTCTACGAGGTCAGCTCGGGCCGGATCACCCTCGACGGCGTCGACATCGCCGCGATGTCCCGCGAGGACCTGCGCGCCGGCATCGGCATGGTCCTCCAGGACACCTGGCTGTTCGGCGGCACCATCGCCGACAACATCGCCTACGGCGCCGGGTCGGCCACCCGCGAACAGGTCGTCGAGGCCGCGAAGGCCGCCCACGTCGACCGCTTCGTCCGCACCCTCCCGGACGGCTACGACACCGTCATCGACGACGAGGGCACCGGCGTCAGCGCGGGCGAGAAGCAGCTGATCACCATCGCCCGGGCCTTCCTCGCCCAGCCGTCGATCCTGGTCCTGGACGAGGCCACCAGCTCGGTCGACACCCGCACCGAGGTGCTCATCCAGCGGGCCATGGCCCGGCTGCGCACCGGCCGCACCAGCTTCGTCATCGCGCACCGCCTCTCCACCATCCGCGACGCCGACGTCATCCTGGTGATGGAGAACGGCTCCATCGTGGAGCAGGGCTCGCACGACGAGCTGATCGCCGCCGGCGGCGCCTACGCCCGGCTCTACCAGGCGCAGTTCGCGGAGGCCGTGGCCGAGGTCGACTGACCGGGTCCGACCCGCGGAAGGGCCCCGGGGCGTTCGGCCCCGGGGCCCTTCCGTCGTCACCACGTCTCCGTCGTCGCTACTTCTTGTCCTTCGGAGACTCGGCGTCGGTGGACAGCGCCGCGATGAAGGCCTCCTGCGGGACCTCCACGCTGCCGACCATCTTCATCCGCTTCTTGCCTTCCTTCTGCTTCTCCAGCAGCTTCCGCTTGCGGGAGATGTCACCGCCGTAGCACTTGGCGAGGACGTCCTTGCGGATCGCGCGGACCGTCTCCCGGGCGATAACCCGGGAGCCGATGGCGGCCTGGATCGGCACCTCGAACTGCTGGCGCGGGATCAGCTTCTGCAGCTTGCCGGCCATCATGACGCCGTAGCTGTAGGCCTTGTCCTTGTGCACGATCGCGGAGAAGGCGTCCACCGCGTCGCCGTGCAGCAGGATGTCGACCTTGACCAGCTGGGCGCTCTGCTCGCCGATGGGCTCGTAGTCGAGCGAGGCGTAGCCACGGGTCTTGGACTTCAGCTGGTCGAAGAAGTCGAAGACGATCTCCGCGAGCGGCAGGGTGTAGCGCAGCTCGACCCGGTCCTCGGACAGGTAGTCCATGCCCTGCAGGCTGCCGCGGCGGGACTGGCAGAGCTCCATGATCGCGCCGACGAAGTCGTTGGGCGCCAGGATGGTGCCGCGCACGACCGGCTCGTAGACCTCGGAGATCTTGCCGGACGGGAACTCGCTCGGGTTGGTGACGGTGTGCTCGGTGCCGTCCTCCATCACCACCCGGTAGATCACGTTCGGGGCGGTGGAGATCAGGTCGAGGTTGAACTCGCGCTCCAGGCGCTCCCGGATGATCTCCAGGTGCAGCAGGCCGAGGAAGCCGCAGCGGTAGCCGAAGCCCAGCGCGACCGAGGTCTCCGGCTCGTACACCAGGGCGGCGTCGTTCAGCCGCAGCTTGTCCAGGGCGTCGCGCAGCAGCGGGTAGTCCGAGCCGTCCAGCGGGTAGAGGCCGGAGAACACCATCGGACGCGGGTCCTTGTAGCCGCCCAGCGGCTCGGTGGCGCCCTTGTGCTGCGAGGTGATCGTGTCACCGACCTTGGACTGCCGGACGTCCTTCACACCGGTAATGATGTAGCCCACCTCGCCGACGCCCAGGCCGTCGGCGACCTTCGGCTCGGGCGAGATGACGCCGATCTCCAGCAGCTCGTGGGTGGCGCCGGTCGACATCATCTGGATGCGCTCGCGCTTGTTCAGCTGGCCGTCCACGACACGGACGTAGGTGACCACGCCGCGGTAGGCGTCGTACACCGAGTCGAAGATCATCGCGCGGGCCGGGGCGTCCGCGACGCCGACCGGGGCCGGGACGGTGTTGACGATGTGGTCCAGCAGGTCCTCGACGCCCAGACCGGTCTTGGCGCTGACCTTGAGCACGTCGCCCGGGTCGCAGCCGATGATGTGGGCGATCTCCTCGGCGTACTTCTCCGGCTGGGCGGCCGGCAGGTCGATCTTGTTGAGGACCGGGACGATCGTGAGGTCGTTCTCCAGCGCCAGGTACAGGTTGGCGAGGGTCTGCGCCTCGATGCCCTGGGCGGCGTCGACCACCAGGACGGTCCCCTCGCAGGCCGCGAGGGAGCGGGACACCTCGTACGTGAAGTCCACGTGGCCGGGGGTGTCGATCATGTTGAGGATGTGCGTCGTGCCGGCGTTCGGCCCGGTCTGCGGGGCCCACGGGAGGCGGACCGCCTGCGACTTGATGGTGATGCCGCGCTCGCGCTCGATGTCCATACGGTCGAGGTACTGGGCACGCATCTGCCGGGGGTCGACGACGCCGGTGATCTGCAGCATCCGGTCTGCGAGCGTCGACTTGCCGTGGTCGATGTGGGCGATGATGCAGAAGTTGCGGATCAGCGCCGGGTCGGTACGGCTGGGCTCTGGCACATTGCTGGGGGTCGCGGGCACCTTGGTCCGATTCTCCGTTGGTCCGGGGCCGGGGGTGTCCGGATCATCGCTGACCGGCTATCCCGGGGACCGGACAGTCTCGTCCGATCGAAATAGTTCCTCCCATCTTCCCACGACCGCGGCACCGGACACCGTTCGGGCACCTCGCAAGGCTCCGCGGGGGCGTTCCGTCCCCGGTCGTGGCAGGGCAGGATGGCCTCCCATGATCCTGGAAAGCGCCCTGCTCGACGTCCTGCCCGGCCGGGAGGAGGAGTTCCTCGCCGCCTTCGCCGAGGCCCGCCCGCTGATCGCCGTCCAGCACGGCTTCCGCTCCCTCCGGCTGCACCGCTGCGTGGACGAGGGGCGCGGCTCGCGCTTCCTGCTGCAGGTGGAGTGGGAGACCCTCGCCGACCACACCGAGGGGTTCCGCGGCTCGGCCGAATACCAGCGGTGGCGGGAGCTGCTGCACCGGTTCTACCGGCCGTTCCCGGAGGTCGAGCACTACGGGGAGCCGGTGCTGAGCGCCTGACCCCTCCGCGGGCGGCCGCCCGACCGCCCGCGGGCCCGGCGGCCGGTTTGGGGCGGGCGGCGGGCCCCTGGTAGCGTGGTCAGCTGCACCTGGCCCCGGCATGCCCTCTCAGCTGGTCCGGCGGCCTGCGGGTGCAGCCCGTTCAAACCTTTTAGACAAGACTGAGGCTCCTTCGTGGCGAACATCAAGTCCCAGATCAAGCGCAACAAGACCAACGAGAAGGCGCGCCTGCGCAACAAGGCCGTCAAGTCCTCGCTGAAGACCGCTCTGCGCAAGGCCCGCGAGGCCGCTGCCGCCGGTGAGACCGAGAAGGCCGCCGTGCTGGCCCGCGCCGCCTCCAAGGCGCTGGACAAGGCCGTGAGCAAGGGCGTCATCCACGCCAACCAGGCCGCCAACAAGAAGTCGGCCATCACCAAGCGCGTCAACGCGGCCGCCCAGGCCTGACGCCACCGGGGGCTCCGGCCCCCACCGCCTCCGGACGAACCGGCCCTCTACCCGGGCTCCAGAGGCGTGCCAGACTCGCACCGCACGCGGCCTGCGTTCGCCACGCGGGTGCGGTGCACAGCAGCTGTACGGCAGGCGCCGCAGCCGGTCCCTTCCCCAGGGGCCGACTGCGGCGCCTGTCGCGTTCCGCGGCCCGGCCGCTATGGTCGATCACGCGCGACCGGGGATGCGGGGGGCATTCCGGCGCCGGTCCCGAGGGGGGAACATCCATGACGACGCCACCACCGCAGCAGCCGCAGCCGCCGTCCCCGGCACCGGGCGGGCCCGGGTACGGGTTCCCGCAGCAGGCACCGGGGGCTCCGGGCTTCGGCCCGCCGGCCGGGCTGACCGCCTCGCCGGGCCCGGGCGGTCCCGCCGTCGTTCCGGGTGCCGGTGCCGGCGCCGGTGGCGGTGGCCGTGGCGGTCCCGCGGGTGGGGCTTCCGGGGGCAATCTGCGGCGCAACGCCGTCTGGGCCTTCGTCGGCGCACTGCTCGCCTCGGCCGGCTGGACCACCGCCGTCCTGGTCATCCCGGGCATGGTCGGCAGCGGCGGCGACTCCGCCCCGCGCAGCCTCGGCAGCTACCACGTCTCGGACGACTTCTGCGCCGTCGGCAAGCCCGCCCGGCTGCTGGAGAAGTACACGGTCAACACGAGCAGCACCTCGCCCAGCCACCACACCGACCGCAATCCGGCCCTGGACAGCATGAACTGCTCGATGTCCCTCAAACGGACCGGCGGCACCAGCGACAGCGAGTACGCCTCGGTCTACCTGCGCGCCGACCTGCACAAGGCGGTCAACCCCGCGCCCGAGCTCTCGGCCAACAAGGAGACCTACCGGTCGCGCGGCTACCAGATCTCGGCCGCCCCCGGGATCGGCGAGGACGCGTACTTCGTGTACAAGGACGACGGCTCGTCGGACAAGTACCGCGACATCTACGCCGAGGTGGACGTCCGCGACGGCGGGATGACCTTCTACGTCACCTACAGCGCCAGCTACACCCAGGGGAAGGCCACCCCGCCGTCCATGGACGAGCTGCGCAGCATGCTGCAGGCGGACGCCGACAACGCCGTACGGGCGATGCGCAGATAGCGCGGGGCGGGCCACAGGAGGGGGTCGGGCGTCCGGTGGGCCGGGTCGGTGGGCCAGGGGACCGTGGGCCGGGGGTCCGTGGGCCGGGCGCCAGTGGACCGGGCGTCAGTGGACCCGGGCGTCCGTGCGCCGGGGGTCGGTGGGCCCCGCGTCAGTAGGCCGGGCGGGAGCCGGCCCGGGCGGCCCTGGCGACGGCGACCACCGCGCGCTCCAGGGCGAAGGCCGGGTCGTCCGAGCCGCCCTTGACGGCGGCGTCGGCCTGGGCGATCGCGGTCAGCGCGGTCGCCACCCCGTCGCCCGTCCAGCCGCGCATCTGCTGGCGGACCCGGTCCACCTTCCACGGCGGCATGCCCAACTCGCGGGCCAGATCGGCCGGGCGCATGTTCCGCCCGGCCGTGGCCAGCCGTCCGATGCTGCGCACCCCTGAGGCCAGCGCGTAGGTGATGCCGGTCGGCGGCTGGCCGACGGCCAGCGCCCAGCGCAGCCGTTCCAGCGCCTCCGCCGCCCGTCCGGTGACCGCCAGGTCGGCCACCTCGAAGCCGGTCGCCTCGGCCCGGCCGCTGTAGTAGCGGGCCACCACCGTTTCGTCGATGGTGCCCTCGACGTCCGAGGTCAACTGGCTGCACGCGGCCGCCAGTTCGCGCAGGTCGCTGCCGAGGGCATCCAGCAGCGCCTGACAGGCCTCCTGGGTCGCGGAGCGGCCCAGGGTGCGGAACTCGCCCTTGACGAAGGCCAGTCGCTCACTCGCCTTGGTCAGCTTGGCGCAGGCCACCTCGCGCCCGCCCGCCTTGCGCCCGGCGTCCAGCAGGCCCTTGCCCTTGGCCCCGCCGGCGTGCACCAGCACCATGATCACTTCTTCGGCCGGCGCCTCGATGTACGCCTTGACCTCCTTCACCGACTCGGCGGAGAGGTCCTGGGCGGCCCGGACCACGATCACCTTGCGCTCGGCGAACAGCGAGGGCGTGGTCAGCTCGGCCAGGCTGCCGGGCTGCAGGCCGCCGGGAGGCAGGTCACGTACGTCGGTGTCCGGGTCCGCGGCCTTCGCCGCGGCCACCACCTGGGCGACCGCGCGGTCCAGCAGCAGCTCCTCCTGGCCGACCGCGAGGGTCAGCGGGGCGAGCAGGTCGTCGGGTGCACTCTTCCTGGCCATCGCCTACCAGCATCCCACGCGCCGCGGACACTCCCGCCCGGGCGGACGGCGGCCGAGGGCGGACGGCGGGCGGCGGGCGGCGGCCGAGGGGCGGGCGGGCGGCTGCCCCGGCCGGACCGCGGGCCCGGGCCGGACCAGTCGACCGCGTTGCCCGGCCGCTCCGTCCGACCTGGAGAATGGCCCGGTGACCGAGAACCACACCACCGACCTGCCGGACGTCGAGGACCCGTTCGTCCGCCAGCTGCTCGTCCTGCCCGACCGCGACGCGGCCGACGAGGCCGCCGAGGAGCTCGGCGCCGCCCACCCGGACCTCGGCGAACCGGAGATCGTCCGCGACGCCCTGGCCGGCGAGGACGACGCCGAGGACGCCCAGTGGCTGGTCGTCCTCGATCCGCCGTCCGCCGGCTGGACCCCGGCCCTGCTGCACGCCCTCGACACCCTCGTCGGCTCCTACGACGGCTGGCGCGAAGAGGCCTGACCGGCGGTCCGGTTCAGCCACGCTTCCGCCCTGCCCGTCGGCTCCGGCCCCGCTCCCGTTCCCGTTCCCGCGGCCGGCAGCTGCTCAGCGCGGGAGCACCCAGCCCGGCCGCCAGGTGCCCGGGGCGTCGAGGGCGGGCCGGGTCGCGGCGAGGTGGGCACGGAGGGCGGCCAGGGCGGGGTGGGGGTTGTCCCGGTGCCACAGCAGCGAGTGCGGGTACACGGGCGTCGGATCGGTCACCGGGATGCGGCGCAGTCCGTGGCCGGCAGGCCAGACCACACGGGTCTGCTCGCTCATGAAGGTGGCCAGCGCCGGGGTGTCGGCGACGGTGTCGAGGAGCGCGTCGGAGCCGAAGTTGGGCCCGGTCACCTCGATGCCGAGGCCGAACTCGGCGACGAGGTCGTCGTAGTAGGCCGCCCACTCGGTGCCGGGCGCGATGCCGGGCATCCAGATCCGGTGCCCGGCGAGCTGGGCGACGGTCACCGAGCGGGCGCCCGCCAGCGCGTGGGCGGGGCCGGTGAGGAGTTGGAGCGGCTCGTCGAGCACCCGGACGGACTCGATGTCCTCGGGAAGGGGCCGGCCGGGCGCGGCGACGGCACGGAAGGACGCGTCGATCGCGCCCGAGCGGATGGCGCTGACGGCCGCCTCCACGTCGAACAGCATCACCACGTCGAGGTCGATCTCGGGGCGCGCACGGTGGAAGTCGCGCATCAGGCCCGACGGCGCGACCCGCGAGGCGATCATGTCGACCCGCAGCGGCCGCCGCCCGACGCCCACGGACGCCACCGCGCGCTCGGCGGCGCGCAGCAGCTCGCGCGCGTGGGGCAGGAAGGCCTGCCCGTCGATGGTGAGCTCGGCGCCGCGCGGAGTGCGGGTGAACAGGCGGACGCCGAGGTCGCGCTCCAGGCCGGCGATGCGCTTGGAGACGGCTTGCTGGGTGATTGCCAGATCGGTGGCGGCCTTCTGGAACTGGCCCGCTTCCACGACGGCGGCGAAGGTGCGTACGGCTTCGAGGTCCACGCCGATCCACTTTAGCGAACAACGAACGGTTGTGGCGCGGCTGCAGGACGGTTGTTTGACCTGTGGTTGTGCCGCTCGGTTAGCTCTCACCGGTCAACGTGGATTTGTTCGAACGGGACGTCGAGGGAGCGCGCCGGGCATGGTGGGCAGGATGAGCAGGACCGGCGGGGACGGCGGTACGGGCAGGGCGGGCAGGGCGGGCAGGGCGGGCAGGGCGGGCAGGGCGAGCAGAGCGGGGAGGGCGGGCCGGAAACGGATCGGGCCGCAGTTCGGCTGGCTTTGGGCGGCGTACGCGGTCAGCGCGTACGGGTCCGGGCTGGGGTTCGGGGCCCTGCCGCTGGTCGCCGTCCTGGTGCTGCACGCCGGACCGGCCGAGGTGTCCGCGCTGTCCGCGGTCGGCCCCGCGGTGGGCGCGCTGATCGCCGTGCCGCTCGCACCGTGGGTGGAGTTCCGGCGCAAGCGCCCGGTGATGATCACGATGGACCTGACCCGGTTCGCCGCCATGGCCACCGTCCCGCTCGCCTACGCCCTCGGCCTGCTCAACTTCGTCCAGCTGCTGGTGGTCTCGGCCGTGGTCGCCGCGGCCAAGATCGCGTTCAACGCGGCCAGCGGCGCTTACCTCAAGGCCCTCGTCCGGCCGGACGACCTGCTGGTCGCCAACGCCCGGTTCGAATCCACCAACTGGAGCTCCATCGCGGTCGGACCGCCCCTGGGCGGGGCCGCGATCGGCCTGTTCGGTCCGGTCACCACCGTCGTGGCCGACGCCCTCAGCTATCTGCTCTCCGCCCTCGGCATCACCGCGATCCGGGGCCGGGAGGAGGCCCCGCAGCCCACCGGCAAGACCCCCGTGCGGGCGGGCGCGCTGCTCGACGGCTGGCGGCACATCCTGGGCGACCCCGGCCTTCGGCCGCTCTACCTCAACAACCTGCTCGTCAGCGGCCTGATCATGGCCACCGAGCCGCTGCTCGCCGTACTCCTGCTGCGCCAACTGCACTTCCCCGCCTGGCAGTACGGCCTCGCGTTCGCCGCTCCCTGCCTCGGCGGGCTCATCGGCTCCCGGCTCGCCCAACGCTTCGTCGCCCGCTACGGACGGCACCGGGTCTTCCGGACCGTCGGCACCCTGCGCGCCGTCTGGCTGATCGGGCTGGTCCTCGTCCGCCCCGGCGTCGTCGGCCTGGTCACCGTGATGGCCGTCGAGCTGGCGATCATCGTCAACATGAGCCTCTACAACCCGGTGCTCGCCACCTACCGGCTCGAACGGACACCCAAGCACCTGGTCGCCCGCACCCTGTCGGCCTGGTCGATCGGCCAGCAGGCGTCCATCGCCGTCTGCACCGCCCTCGGCGGGCTGCTCGCCGACGCCACCGGCCCGCGCACCGCCCTCGCCGTCGCGGGGCTGCTCATCCTGGCGACCCCGCTGCTGCTCCCGCGACGGGAACAGGTGCCGGCGCAGGAGCCGGAACCGTCCCTCAGCCACTCCTGACACCACGGCGGCGGCCGGTTGTCGGCCGCCGCCGCCCGCACCGGCCGACGCCCGTACCCCGTCCAGAAGGAGGATCCGCGCGTGAACACCGCCCCCGCGCTCGACCCCGCGCACACCGCTCTGCTCGTCCTCGACTGCCAACCCGCCGTCCTGGCCGCCCTGCCCGGGGACGGCGTCCGGGAAGCCCTGCTCGCCCGCGTCGAGCGGGCCGTCGCCGACGTCCGGGCGGCCGACGGCACCGTCGCCCACGGGCGCGTCGCCTTCACCGAGGCCGACTGGGACACCGTCCCGGACACAAACGAGTCCTTCGCCGCAGTGGCCCGTCACCGCGCCCTGCACCACGCGGACCCCGCCGCCGACTTCCACGAACGCCTGGCACCCCTCGGCGGTGACATCGTCGTCCGCAAGACCCGGTACGGGGCCATGTCCACCACCGACCTCGACCGGCAGCTGCGCGAACGCGGCATCACCGCCCTGGTCGTCGCCGGGATCAGCACCAGCGGCGCCGTCCTGTCCACCGTCCTCGACGCGGCCGACCGCGACTACCGGCTCCACGTCCTCGCCGACGCCGTCGCCGACCCCGATCCCGAGCTCCACGACCTCCTGCTCCGCCGGGTCCTCCCCACCCGGGCGCACCTCGTCGACACCGCCGGGCTGCCCGACCTGCTCCGGGCCGGCTGACCGCTCCGGGCCGACTGACCGCCCGACGTCCGCCTCCGCACCCCACCGGGGTGGATCGGCGGTGTGTCCCCCGCGAGGGCCCCACCGAGTGAGCGGCGGGGCCCTCGCCGTGTCCGTGCCCTGGAGGCACGCGGCCATGATCCTTCCCGGCGCGCCGGGCCAGGAGATCGGCAGCCTCGTCGCCAGCCCGTACGGCGGCTTCGTGATCCCGGGCTCGACGTTCGGCAACTTCCACATCGTCGTCAGCCAGTGGTACGACCCGAAGAACTACCGGATCATGCAGTACCGGATCAACATGCTGTCCTGAGGCACCGCGCCCGGCGGCTCACCACCGGGCGCGGTGGCCCGGGGTGGTTCGGGCGCTTCCCGGCGGCGCGCTCCGGGCCTGCCCGGCGGCGCGCCGCAATCCTTTTCCCCGGGCCCCCGCCCCCGCCCCCTCCCTCCACCTCCCCCACCCCTACCCCCTGCCCACCCCACGCCGTGGAGGGAAGAGGAGAGCGGGGGTCACAGGGGCGGGGCGCGGGGCCTGCGGGTGGAGTGGCCGGAGCCGGAGTGGCCGGCGCGGGCACCGTGGTCGGGCTGGGGGTGCACGGCGACGGCGAGGGTGGCCGGGGAGTCGCCGGTCACGGCGATGTCCCCCGCCCGGTCGGTGCGCAGGACGGTGGCGCCCAACGCACGCAGCCGGTCGACCGTCCGGGGCGACGGATGCCCGTACGCGTTGCCCTCACCGCAGGAGATCAGGGCGAGCCGCGGCCGTAGCGCACCGGTCAGGTCCCAGTCCTGATGGGCCGAGCCGTGGTGGGCCACCTTCAGTACGTCGACCCGGCCGATCCGGCCCAACAGGGCCGACTGCGCGGGCGGTTCGAGATCTCCGAGCAGGGCCATCCGCAAACCTCCGCCCAACGTCACCAGCAGGGCCACACTCGCGTTGTTCGCGCCCGGCGCCTCGACGGCCGCCCCCGGATCGGGCCACACCACGTCCCAGGACAACTCCTTACCGGCCGACCGCCGTTCACCGCGGCCCGCACGCGCCAGCGGCACACCGGCCCCGGCCGCCCAAGCCGTCACCCGGGCCGCCTCGCCCGGCGGGTCGTCCAGCGCCGTGCCCTCGACCGAACCCACCCGACGACCGCGCAACACTCCTGGCACGCCCTCGACATGGTCCGCATGGAAGTGCGTCAGCAGCAGCAGCGGGACCGTGGTGATGCCGAGTTCGCGCAGGCACCGGTCGGCCGCTTCGGGATCAGGCCCGGTGTCGATCACCACCGCGCTGTCCGGCGCACCGGCCGCAAGGGCCAACATGTCTCCCTGGCCGACGTCGCACATCGCCAGCCGCCACCCCGGCGGCGGCCAGCCCGTGGCGATCCGGGCCAGCTGCGGCGGGCGCAGCAGTACGGCCAGCAGCACCACCAGCAGGGCGCCCGTCACCAGGGCCCGGGCCCAGCGGCGCCGGGGCCTGGCGTGCCGGCCGCTCTCCGCCCGCCGGGGCAGCAGCAGGGGTGCCACCCAGCAGGCGGCCAGGGTTGCCAGGGCAACCGTCACCACCCCGAACCAGCCGCCGGGCCAGGACAGTTGGCCGCCGGGCAGTTCCGCCCCGCGCCGTCCGACGAAGGCCAGCCAGCCGGCCGGCACCCCGGCCGGTCCGGCCAGCAGCCGCGCCAGGGACGGGAAGAACGGCTGCAGTACGAGCACCCCGAAGCCGAGCAGCGTCGCCGGGGCGACCGCCAGTTCGGCCAGCAGGTTGCACGGGACCGCGACCAGGCTGATGTGCCCGGACAGCACCACCGTCACCGGGGCGCAGAGCGCCTGCGCGGCCGCCGTCGCCGCCAGCGCGCCCGCCAGGTGGTGCGGCCAGCGCCGGGCGCGCAGGGACTCGGCCCAGTGCGGCCCGAGGACGAGCAGTCCGGCGGTGGCGAGTACGGAGAGCAGGAAGCCGAAGGAGCGGGCCAGGAACGGGTCCAGCAGGACGAGGACCAGTACGGCCCCGGCGAGCGCCGGTACGGCCTGACGGGGGCGGCCGGTGGCCAGGGCCAGCATGCCGATCAGTCCCGTCCCCGCCGCTCGCAGCACGCTGGGCTCGGGCCGGCAGACGGTCACGAAGGCCAGCGTCAGTCCCGCGCCGAGCAGGGCGCTGGTGCGCAGGGACAGCCCCAACAGCGCTGCCAGTCCGCGCCGTTCGGGGGTACCGGCCTGGCCCGGGGAGCCCAGCAGCACGCCGAGGACGATCGCCAGGTTGGCCCCGCTGACCGCCACCAGGTGCACCAGGTCGGTGGCCCGGAAGGCGTCCACCAGGTCGTCGGGCAGCCGAGAGGTGTCGCCGACGACCAGCCCGGGGAGCAGCCCCCGCGCGTCCGGCGGGAGCCCGTCGCTGGCTGTGCGCAGGCCCTCGCGCAGTCGGCCGGCGATCCGCTGCGGCAGGCTCGGCGGTGCGAGCTGCCGGGGCGGCCCGTGGACGACCAGCAGCGCCGCGGCCTCGGTGTCGTGGCCCTCCCCCGCCGGACGCACCTCGGCCTCGACGGCCAGCCGCTCCGACGGGAGCAGTCGCAGCCACGGCTCGCTCTCCGGCCCGCGGACCATCACGGTCACCGGGGTGCGGGTCCGGGTCGACCGTCCGTCCGGGAGGAGGGTGGCCCGGTCGGCCACGGCCTCGACGGTGAGCAGGGTCTGCCCGCCGGTGGTGCCGCCCCGGGCGGTGTGGACCTTCGGGTCCCCCGTGACGGTCAGCTCCGCCTCCACCACCTGGGCAGGCGTACCCGGGGAGCGGGGCAGCGCGTGCTCGGCAGCGCGGGCCAGTTCCGGCAGGAGTCCCCGGTGCAGGTCTGCGGTGTGCAGCGGGGTCGCGATCGCGGCCGCGGCACCGGTGAGCAGGACGGCCGCCAGCGCCACCGCGGCCCCGCGCCGGCGCAGCAGGCCCGGCCGGATGAGCAGCGGCACGGCCGCGAGCACCGCCCCGCCCGCCAGCGAGAAGATCAGCGCCTCCGACCCCGGCTCGATGGGCAGGAGCACCGCCGTGACCAGCCAGGCCGAGACAGCGGGCAGTAGCAGTCGGAAGTCGGCACCCGGGGAGCGGGTGCTGGGGACCGGCGCGGTGGCGGCGGACATGGCGGTACCTCCCTCCGGAGGTCGGCAGGTGGAAGCAGAACGGCTGTCAGAGCGTGAGGAGCGGGCGGAGTTCCGCGAACGTACGGGCGCCGATGCCGCTGACCTGACGGAGCTGCTCGATCGAGCGGAACGAGCCGTGCGAGGCTCGGTAGGCCAGGATGCGCTGGGCGAGGGTCGGGCCGACGCCGGGCAGGGCGTCGAGTTGTTCGAGGGTGGCGCGGTTGAGGCTGACGGGTGCTCGGGGCGCTCCGGCCGCGGGAAGTCCGCCGCCTCCGGGGACCTGGACGGGGACCGGGGCCTGTGCCGGCTCGCCGACCAGGATCTGTTCACCGTCGGTCAGGACGCGGGCCAGGTTGAGGCCGTGGGTGTCCGTCTCCGGCAGCGGACCGCCCGCCGCCTTCAGGGCGTCGGCCACCCGCGAGCCGCCGGGCAGGGTGTGCAGGCCCGGTAGGTGGACCCGGCCGCCGATGTCGACGACGACGGCGGGCCCGGCGCCCGGCCCCGAGGGGCCTTCGGCGGGTGGACCGGCCCCGCTGCCGGGTGGGGCGCCGGCGGCGGACGGACCGGACTCCGGCGGTGCGGAGGTCGCCACCAGCGCCGGGACGGCCACCGCTTCCGGCCTTGCCAGCCAGAAGTGCTGGACGGCGTAGCCCACCGCGAAGAGCAGCAGGATGGTCAGGCCGGCCACCGCGCGCCGGTCGAGCGCCAGAAGCGAGGCGAACCGCAGCCGCGCGCCGGCATCGGGAGGATCGGGTAGGTCGGCTGCCCCTGGCGGCAGGGGCGCCGGCTTCCCCACTGCTCCGGCGGCCGCCGAGGGCGGCGCAGGCGTAGAGGGCACAGCAGACGCAGGGGAAACGCCAGGCTCAGGGCGAACGGCAGGCGCAGGAGGAACGCCGGACTCAGGGGGAACGGCAGGCGCGGCAGCGCCCACCGGCTCGTCGTCCGTCGGCAGCAGCGCCGCCATCCGCAGACGCACCGTCTCGTTGATCGCTTGGCGCTTAGCCGCGCCCAGGCCCATGGTCGTCATGGCGAGGACGCTAGGAGCCGTCCGGCGAGCGCGCAGAAATTACCGAAAGCCTGTGGAAAACCCGGGGGTTGTGGATAAAAACAGTCACTCACACGAGTGGTCGCCCCATGCCCAAGTTGACCGTCCCGGGCCAGGAGAGACACCTCACCGCACGCCCCACCCCATCAGCCCCGACCGCCCCCACCCCCGTCCCGTGTCCCCGTCCCTTCCCCGTCCCGCCCCGCCCCGCCTCAGCGCGGCGCGACCACCACCGCGAGCAGCCCCGGTCCGACGTGCGCGCCGATCACCGCCCCGACCTCACCCACGTACAGGTCCCGCAGCCCCGGCACCCGAGCCCGCAGCCGCTCCGCGAGCGGTTCGGCCCGCTCCTCGGCCGCCAGGTGGTGGACGGTGATGTCCACCTCGCCCTCCCCTGAGCACTCGACCGCGATCTCCTCCAGCCGCGCGATCGCCCGCGACGCCGTCCGCACCTTCTCCAGCGGTTCGATCCGGCCGCCGTCCAGGTGCAGCAGCGGCTTGACCGCCAGCGCCGACCCGAGCAGCGCCCGCGCCGCCCCGATCCGCCCGCCACGGCGCAGGTGCTCCAGGGTGTCCACGTAGAAGAAGCCGCTGGTCCCGGCCGCCCGCCGGGTGGCCGCCTCGGCCACCGCCGCCAGGTCCCGGCCGGCCGCGATCGCCTCGGCCGCCGCCAGCACCCCGTACCCGAGGGCCATGCCGACCAGCCGGCTGTCCACCACCCGCACCGGCACGGGCGCCTCGGCCGCCGCCAGCCGGGCGGCCTCGACCGTGCCGGACAGCTCGCCCGAGATGTGCACCGAGACGATCCCCTTCGCCCCCGCCTCGGCGGCCGCCCGGTAGGTGGCGGCGAAGGCCTCCGGGTTGGGCCGGGAGGTGGTCACCCGCTGTTTGGCGCGCAGCGCCTCGGCGACGTCCTTCGGGGAGATCTCGACGCCCTCGCAGAGGACCGAGTCACCGACCGCGACGCTGAGCGGGACCACCGTGATCCCGTGCCGGTCGAGGGACTGCTGCGGCAGATAGGCCGTGGAATCGGTGACAAGTGCGAGGTCGGAGGGCATGAGGCGGAGGTTACTCCCCGTTCGTCCGGGAAGACAGCGTCCGTCCCATTGCTCCGCCCGAGGCCCCTGCGCGTCCGGGCGAAGCCCCGCCGCTCCCGGGAACGGCACCGCCCCGGACCGACACTCAGCCCGCCGAAGGCCCGGCCGAAGTCCCCGCCGAAGGCCCCGCCGACGGCTTCCGCAGCCGCTGCGCCAGCTTCGTCAACGGGTCGGCCAGCCCGAGCAGGTCCTCCGCACTCGGCCGGCCCTTCCCGTCCGTCAGCCCGGCCCGGGCCGCCCCGCCACCGGCCGCACCAGCCACACCGGACGAACCAGCCGTACCGGACGAACCGGCCGCACCACCCGCAGCGCCCCCGGAAGCGGCACCCGCGCCCGAAGCGGACCCCGCAGCAGCCCCGGTGACCCAGTGCCGCAGCGCCCCCGCCTCACTCTCGCACTCCTGGCTCAGCCGGCTCAGCTCGTCGTCCGCGAACCGGTGCGCCCGGTCCTGCGCCGCCCACCGCATGGTCTCCGCCGCGTGGGTGATCCGCTCAGCCCGCTCCCGCAGTTCCGGCAGCTTGGCCGCGATCCGCGCGGTGTCCGGTTCGCGCTCCAGGACCCGCAGTTCGCCGTCCAGCTCGGCCGCGTGCGCGTCGAGCCTGGTCAGCAGCGCGAGGGACTCGCCGAGCTGACCGTCCTGCGCCAGTCCGTACTCCAGCACCTGCCGGGTGCCGTCCAGCGAGGTCCGCAGCTTGAGCCGGATGCCGGCGATCTTGGCCGGCGGGCCGACCTTGGTGTACGTCTTCGCCTTGAGGGTGGCGGTCTCGACGGCGCGCCGGGCGTTGGCCTCGTGCTTCTCGACCTTCGCGGCGACGGCCTTGGCGGCCTTGACCGTACCGACCACCGCCAGTACGAGGGCCGCGATCCCGAGGAGCAGGACCAAGCCGATCATCACGCCGAACACGTCCATCGCGCGCCACCTTCCGCCACCGTTCCGGCCCCCAACGGGCCCAACGCGGGCCGCAATGCCGAGAATTCCACGGTAGCCGCCGCACCGGGGCCGATGCGGTCCGAACGAGGCCGGCGAAGGGAGATCAGGGACAGATCGGGGATCTCCCCGAGGGCCCGAACCCCGCCCACCCCGACCCCGCTCACCCACCTCACCCCCGCCCGCCCCGCCCCACCCCCCGACCCCACCGCCCGGAGAAGCACCGGACGCCCGGAGGAACGCGCACCCCCACCGCCCGGAAAAGCACCGGGCGGGTGCCCCGAAGGACACCCGCCCGGTCGATCACGTGCTGACCGAGCCACGGACCACGATCAGCCCCGATCTCACCCGGTCACGATGTTGACCAGCTTCGGCGCCCGCGCGATCACCTTCCGCACCGCCGCGTCACCGATCGCCGCGACCACCGCCGGGTCCGCCAGCGCCAGCGCCTCCAGCTCCGCGTCCGTGATGCCGGGCGCGACCTCCAGCCGCGCCTTGACCTTGCCCTTGATCTGCACCACGCAGGTCACCGTCTCGTCGACCACGTACGCCGGGTCGGCGACCGGGTAGTCGGCGTGCGCCAGCGACTCGCCGTGGCCCAGTCGGCGCCACAGCTCCTCGGCGATGTGCGGGGCCAGCGGCGCGACCATCAGCACCAGCTGCTCGGCCACCGCCCGCGGCGTGGAGCCGCGCTTGACCAGGAAGTTGTTCAGCTCGATCGCCTTGGCGACGGCCGTGTTGAACCGCAGCCCGGCCATGTCGCCGCGGATGCCGTCGATGGCCTTGTGCAGGGCGCGCAGGGTCGCCTCGTCCGGCTCCTCCTCCGTGACGACCAGCTCGCCGGTGCTCTCCGACACGACGTTGCGCCACAGCCGCTGCAGGAAGCGGTACGAGCCGACGACGGCCCGGGTGTCCCACGGACGGGAGACGTCCAGCGGGCCCATCGACATCTCGTACAGGCGCAGCGTGTCCGCACCGTACTCGTCGGCGATGTCGTCCGGGGCTACGGCGTTCTTCAGGGACTTGCCCATCTTCCCGGCCTCGCGCTTGACCGGCTCGCCCTGCCAGAAGTACTTGCCGTCGCGCTCCTCGACCTCCGCGGCGGGCACCGGGAAGCCGCGCTCGTCGCGGTAGACGTCCGCGGTGATCATGCCCTGGTTGAACAGCTTGTGGAACGGCTCGACCGAGGAGACGTGGCCCAGGTCGTGCAGCACCTTGTGCCAGAAGCGCGCGTACAGCAGGTGCAGCACGGCGTGCTCGGCACCGCCGACGTACAGGTCGGCGCCGCCGCCCGGCTTGGTCTCGGTCGGGCCCAGCCAGTAGCCCTCGTTGGCCGGGTCCACCACGGCCTCGGTGTTCGTCGGGTCGACGTAGCGCAGGTCGTACCAGCACGAACCCGCCCAGTTGGGCATGGTGTTGGTCTCGCGGCGGTACCGCTTGACGCCGTCGCCCAGGTCCAGCTCGACGTTGACCCAGTCCTCGTTGCGCGACAGCGGGGTCTCCGGCGAGGAGGCGGAGTCGTACGCGTCGTAGGTGCGCGGCGAGTAGTCGTCGACCTCGGGGACCTCGACCGGCAGCATCGACTCGGGCAGCGCGTGCATCACGCCGTCCTCGTCGTAGACGATCGGGAAGGGCTCGCCCCAGTACCGCTGGCGGCTGAACAGCCAGTCGCGCAGGCGGTAGTTGACGGTGCCCTCACCGATGCCGCGCTCGGCCAGCCAGGCGGTGACGCGGGCCTTGGCGTCGACGACGCTCAGCCCGTCCAGGGACAGGTCGCCCTGCTCCCGGGCCGAGTTGACGATGACGGAGTCGTAGGTGTCGAAGGCGTCGTCCCACGCCGCCGGGTCCGAGCCGCGCCCGTCGGTCGGCTCGACGACGCAGCGCATCGGCAGCCCGAAGGCGCGGGCGAAGGCGAAGTCGCGGTGGTCGTGGGCGGGGACGGCCATGATGGCGCCGGTGCCGTAGCCCATCAGCACGTAGTCGGCGATGAACACCGGGACGGACTCGCCGCTGACCGGGTTGGCGGCGTAGGCGCCGGTGAAGACGCCGGTCTTGACCTTGGCCTCGACCTGGCGCTCGACGTCCGACTTGGCGGCGGCCGCGGCGCGGTAGCCGGCGACGGCCTCGGCCGGGGTGGCGGCCCCGCCGGTCCACTCCGCGGGCACGCCCTCCGGCCAGGCGGCGGGAACGATCGAGTCGACCAGGCCGTGCTCGGGCGCCAGCACCATGTAGGTGGCACCGAACAGGGTGTCGGGCCGGGTGGTGAAGACGGTGATCTTCCCGCCGTCGACGGCGAAGTCCACCCGGGCGCCCTCGGAGCGCCCGATCCAGTTGCGCTGCTGCAGCTTGATGGCCTCGGGCCAGTCCAGCAGGTCCAGGTCGGAGATCAGACGGTCCGAGTACGCGGTGATGCGCATCATCCACTGGCGCAGGTTGGACTTGAACACCGGGAAGTTGCCGCGCTCGGAGCGGCCGTCCGCGGTGACCTCCTCGTTGGCCAGCACGGTGCCCAGGCCCGGGCACCAGTTGACCGGCACCTCCTTGGCGTACGCCAGGCGGTACTCGCCCAGCACCTCGTCGCGCTCGGCGGCGGACAGCGCGGCCCAGGCGCGGCCGCCCGGTACCTCGCGCGTGCCGGCCTCGAACTGGGCGACCAGCTCGGCGATCGGACGGGCCTTGCCGGCCGCCTCGTCGTACCAGGAGTTGAAGATCTGCAGGAAGATCCACTGCGTCCAGCGGTAGTACTCCGGGTCGATCGTGGAGATCGAGCGGCGCGGGTCGTGGCCCAGGCCCAGCCGGCGCAGCTGCTGGCGCATGTTGGCGATGTTGGCCTCGGTGGAGACCCGCGGGTGGGTGCCGGTCTGCACCGCGTACTGCTCGGCGGGCAGGCCGAAGGCGTCGTAGCCCAGCGTGTGCAGCACGTTGTGGCCGGTCATCCGCTGGTAGCGGGCGAACACGTCGGTGGCGATGTAACCCAGCGGGTGGCCGACGTGCAGGCCCGCGCCCGAGGGGTACGGGAACATGTCCATGATGAAGCTGTGCGGCTTCGCGGCGACGTCACCGGCGGACGGGTCGGCCAGCTCACCGGTGGGGTTGGGGGCGTGGAAGGTGCCCTCCTTCTCCCAGATGTCCTGCCAGCGGGACTCGATCTCCGCCGCCAGCGCGGCGCTGTACCGGAACGGCTCGGTCGCGGTCTCGGCCGCGCCGGACGCAGGGGTCGTCTCGCTCATGGTCCTTCAAGCTCCATCGGTGTCAGTTGGCGAACCGCGACGCGGCCGGCCGTGGACCCGTCCCACGACGCGGGCGGGGGCGGAAAACAAAAAATCCCCTCGCAGGAGGGGACGCCACGCCGACTCCGGCACCGCCCGAGGGCGCAGCCGGTCCTGGTCAGCGCGGCCGGCTAAGGAGCAGGCGCACGGTTCGCATGGGCTCAGGGTACCGCAAGCAGCTCAGGGGGCTCCTGACCGTTCCACCCCGCCCCCGCCACGGGCACCCCGCCCGGCCCGGGAACCGGATCCCGGGGCGCGCCCGCCTCACCACGCCGCCTCACAACGCCGCCTCAGCACGCCGCCTCACCGCGCCGCCGCCGCCCGCCCCGCCGCCTCGAAGTCCCGCAGCGCCCTGGCCAGCCGCTCCGACTGCATCCCCGCCGCCAGCGCCCGCGCCAGCCCCACCGTCCGGGCGGCCTCCCGCTGGTCGCCGAGGTGCCGGTGGGCCTCGGCGAGGCGGACCATCAGCATCGCCTTGGCCCGGGCCCGCCCCGGTCCGAGCCCCGCGACGGCCTCGGCGAGCAGCCCCTTGGCCATTCGGTGCCGCCCGAGCGCGAGCCGCCCCTCCCCCACCATTCCGGCCAGGTCGGCCCGGGCCTCCTCCGTGCCGGGGACGCCGTCGAGTTCGGCGAAGGCCCGGGCGGCGGCCTCCTCCGCCTGTTCGGCCTCGCCCCACCGGCCGTGGGCGCGGGCGATCCGGCCGAGCTGGCGGGCCCGGCCGGCGGGGCTGAGCGCGGGGCCGTGGGCGTCCAGGGCGGTGCGCAGCGCGGTGACGGCGTCCAGGCCGCGTCCGCCGGCGCCCTGGGTGGCGAGCACCACCAGCGCGCCGAGCCCGGCGACGCCGAGCCGGGGGTCGCCGCTGACGTGGGCGGCGCGCAGCGCGGCGACGAAGGCCCGCTGGGCGGCCGCGTCGTGGCCGAGGTCGTACGCGGCCCAGCCGGCCAGGCGGGCGAGCCTGCTGGCGGTGCCGTACAGCTCGCGGCCGAGCCGTTCGTCGTACGCGCCGAGCTCCAACAGCTTGGCCAGCATGGCGAGTTCGGCCCGGGTGGGGCCGAGGACGAGGCCGCCGCCGCAGGAGCGTTCGAGGCGCTGCTTGCTCCGGTAGGACAGGCCGAGTTCGCCGGCCAGCGAGGGGTCGACGCGCAGCGCGCCCTCTCCCCCGCCGACCGGTGGCGGCGGCGAGGAGAGCCGTTCGGCGGCGTGGTCGAGATCGGCGCTGCGGAACAGGTCGGTGAGGCGGACCGGTCCGGCGTCGGTGGCGGCCTCGCGCAGCGCGGTCTGGGCGGTGTCGGCGGTCCACGGGTCGGTGAGCAGCCGGGGCGAGAGGATCTTGGCGCCGCGGTGGCCGCCCATCCGGCCCCAGAGCTGTTCGTAGGTGACGGCCATGCCGAGGGTGCGGCTGAGCACCTCGCAGACGGTCTGGTCGTGCGGGCTGCGCGGCACCATGCCGCGGTCGCGCCACTTGTACGGGGCGGTGGAGCTGATCGCCAGGCCGGGCGGCAGGGCGAGGCTCACCTCACGGGCGAGTCGTTCCGGACTCCAGCCGAGCTGGTGCAGTATGCGGGCCAGCTCCTCGTTCCGCCTTCGCTGCAGATCGGCCATGGCACGACGGTAGCGTTCTTTGCGGCCCGCCCGCCGATGGCATGCACACAACGGCGAAGAGCCGCCCCCCGAATCGGGAGGCGGCTCTCAACCACTGTGGAGCTATGGGGAATTGAACCCCAGACCTCTTGCATGCCATGCAAGCGCTCTACCAACTGAGCTATAGCCCCTTGACCTGCGATGTCACCGGGTTTCCCGTCGTTTCCGTCCGGTTTCCCTCGGCGACATCGACTACTTTACACGGTCCGGGGCGTGCTCCTGAAATCCGTTTCCCGAGGCCACCGGGCAGCCCGGGGACGACCCCCGTCAGCGCACCACCCGCCGGCTGCGCTCGGCGAACCCCGCCCCGACGAGCACCACCGCCGCGTTCACCGCCAGGGTGACCAGCAGCGCGCGCCCCGAGTCGGCGGCCGGTGCCGGCAGGTCGACCTGCCCGAGGAACACCGAGCCCACCACCGCGACCCCGACCACCTGCCCGAGCTGGAGGACGGTCACCGTCACCCCGCTGGCATCGACCGCGTCCTCGGGCGCCACCCCCGCGAGCGCCCGGGCGAACAGCGGCGCGTACGCGAAGCCCGCGACCAGGCCGAGTGCGGCCGTCTCGGCCAGCACCACCGCCCCGATCCCGGCGCCGCCGCCGAGCAGCACCCCCAGCAGCAGGTAGCCACCCCCGAGCAGTACCCCGGCGACCGACGGCAGCACGCCGTGCAGCCGGGCCGGCAGCCGGTGCCAGCGCAGGCCGGCCAGGCCGAAGCCGATCGCCACGGGCGCCGAGCAGAACCCGGCCCGCAGCGCGCTGTGGCCGAGGGCCGCCTGCTGGTGCAGGGCGAAGGCGAACATGAAGCCCGCGTAGGCCGCCATGATCGTGAACAGTCCGGCCGCCGCCGGGCGCAGCCCTGGCGTACGCAGCACCCGCCCGGAGATCAGCGGTTGCCCGCCGCGCCGGGCGACACCGCGCTCGACCACGACGAACAGTCCGAACAGCAGAACGCCGGCCGCGATCATCACCCAGCCCCAGAGCGGCCAGCCGAGCTCGTGGCCGAGCACCAGCGGCACCACCAGCAGGCCGAGCGCCGCGGCCAGCACCACCAGGCCGGGGACGTCGAAGCCGCGCGAGGCGTCGCCGGGCAGCTTCGGCAGCAGCCGGGCGCCCGCCGCCAGCAGCACCAGCCCGATCGGCACGTTGACCAGGAACACCGGCCGCCACCCGGTGCCGAACAGGTCGGCGCTGACCAGCACCCCGCCGAGCACCTGCCCGAACGCGACGCCGACGGCCAGCACCGCCGAGTAGAGGCCGATCGCCCGGGCACGGGCGGCGCCGGTGAAGGTGCGCTGCAGCAGGCTCGTCACCTGCGGCACCATCAGTGCCGCGCCCGCGCCCTGGAGCAGCCGGAAGGCGATCAGCCAGCCGGTGGTCGGGGCGAGGCCGCAGGCCAGCGAGGTGGCGGTGAAGCCGGCCAGGCCGAGCTGGAACAGCCGGCTGAAGCCGTAGCGGGCGCCGAGCCGGGCGCCGGTGATCAGCAGCACGGCGTAGGAGATGGTGTAGCCGGCGATCACGAGTTGCAGGGCAGCGCCCGAGGCGCCCAGGTCGGTGCGGACGGCGGGCGCCGCGACGTTCACGATGGAGCCGTCGAGCACGGCCATGAACTGCCCGCACAGGACGAGCGCGAGGAGCAGCCCGGGCCGTACGGCCGGGGCCCCGGTGGTGCTTCCGGCCGCGCCGGGCCGGATCTGGAGGTCCGTCATGGCAGCAGCCTGGGGCCGGGCCGGTACTGGTGGTTAGAGCCTGCCGATCCTGGTACCGGCAGCACCTGTATCGCCCGGGCGCGCTGCGGCACGATGGACGGCATGACCGTCCTGGAGGAAACCCCCACCGCGGCGGGCGACCGCGAACGCCGCCGGACCGAGCTGGCCCGCTTCCTGAAGGCCTGCCGGGCGCGGGTCACCCCCGAGGACGTCGGCCTGCCGCCCGGGCTGCGCCGCCGTACGCCGGGACTGCGGCGCGAGGAGGTCGCCCAGCTCGCCGGGGTCGGGGTCACCTGGTACACGTGGCTGGAACAGTACACCCCTCGGGATACGTCCTCACTGGTCTTCGCCTGAACAGCACGAAGCCCCGCCCGGTGGTAAGTCGGACGGGGCCGTTGTCGGGGTGCTACTCGCCCAGGAGCCGCCGCAGACGGGGCGCACACTCAGGGCAGGCGAGGACGGGCCACCCGGGGCCGCTGGCCGCTTCGATGTGGCCCACCTCGGTCACGTCCCGGCGGGTCTCACAGCAGCCGTCGCACTTCCGGACGCGGGTCTCGTCGGTCACGACGCCACCGCCCCAGCGAGAGAGTGAGCGCCCGGGTAGCTGTAGCCGGGATCGGGCAGTCCGACCGACGCGGCGAACAGCGCGTCTCGACGTTCTTCCTGCCGCCTGCGTTCTTGTTCCGCCAGCAGCACGTACGGGCGCACGATGGGGTGGTCGTCGGGGTCCAGCGGGATCGTGCGGGCGAGCACGTGTGCGGGGGTGGGGGCGGCCCATCCGCAGACCAGTCGGCGCGGGTCGGGCTGCTCCCTGTGACGGCCCTTGGCGGGCAAAAGGAGCCTGAGCGCCCACAGCACAGCGAGGACGATAAGATTGTTCATGTCGTAGCCCTCCAGAGGCTTCGGCCATGGCCCCGGGGGTGTTACCAGCACCCGCCGGGGTCGCTTTTTTGTTGTGATCGAAAGGTAAGCCCGCTGTAGTTGATCTGTCCACCCGTCAGGATTTCGGGAAAACAGCGAGGCCCCGCCCGACCAGGGCAATGGAGACAGGTCGGACGGGGCGGCTTACCGCTCGGAGAAGCGCGCGTTAGCTGACTCCCCCAAGTGAGTCCAGCGTCCAACCATCACCCGCTGTAGACCGCCGGTGGTGCCGCTTCCTTGGCACGGGACCTTCCAGCGGGAGCCGGTACCAGGAGGTTCGGAACCCCGGCGAGGTGCCCACCAGGTGGTCGTACTGCTCGCTTCCCTCCGGCCAGGGAACGTGGATGAGCCTGTCAGCGGTGACGCGCCCGGCAGCTAGCTCACACATCGCGTGGACGTGGTCCTTGACGAAGTCGGGCGTGCCAGGCGGAAGATCACTGAACATCAGCATGCAACCAGCATGGCAGAACCCGCATGCCCGATACGCCGCAACCTGGGTTCTGCCATGCCAGTTGGCGTTAGGCCACGTTCGGCCCGGTGTTCGAGCAGTCGAATCCGCATCCAGCCGGAGCGGGCTCGCTGTGCTCACAGTCGGCAGCAACCGGGATGCTTCGGTCCGTCGGCGGCTTCCACAGGGACGCGTTGACTTCGTACCCGGCAGCGGTGATCGCGTCCATGGTGCGGGCCAGCGCGCCGGGGTCGTGGCGGGTCACGTCCGGCGGCTCGGGGACGTGGTGGACGAACAGCCCCAACCGCTTGCACAGACGGGCATACACGACCGTGTGCAGGATCAGGGCGTGCCACCCCTCGTCCACGGTGCGGGACGGCTTGAGCCCGGACGTGGGCGAAGCCGCGCACGCCGCAACGAACTTGAGCGCTTCGGCCGTGATCTCTTCGGCCGTGTCGAGCGCCATGCCGGGGTTGTTGCGCTGCACGGTCGACGCGACCCCGATGAACTCTTCGGGGGTGATGAGGCTTCGCGCCG
The DNA here is from genome assembly GCF_044768255.1 of Kitasatospora sp. NPDC101157. Taxonomy (NCBI): domain Bacteria; kingdom Bacillati; phylum Actinomycetota; class Actinomycetes; order Kitasatosporales; family Streptomycetaceae; genus Kitasatospora; species Kitasatospora sp. NPDC101157. The sequence continues at coordinate 465,268 of NZ_JBIWPL010000004.1, forward strand.
TCGCCATGACGGGAGCGCTCTCCTGAGCGGTAGTACTCATTGCTGAACTCCTCTCGGATTGCTGCGAGTTGCGTGACCCGCTTCGGCGGCGCGCCGTGAGTGCGCTCAGCCAGCACGGGGGTATGTGGGGCCTCGTTTGCCCAACTTAGCTACGCAGGAGGGTCGTTGACCCTTCGCCGTTCGGCGCGGAGTCGCCGGAGGGTAGGCGATTCGGGCACCGGCTCCAAGGGCGGCGCCGCGTCGTCGCTGGGCTGCGCCTGGGCGTCCAGGTCGGGGTACTTGACCGGGCCGCCAAGGAACGCTGTCCAGTCGCCAAACAGCCACTCGGGGTCGGTCATTCCAACTCCTTACGCACGTACGTGACTCCGTCGCTGGAGATCGCGGGAACCCGGAATTCCCAGAGCACCTGGGCGGCCAGGCCGAGCGCTTCGTCGTCCATCACATACCCCTGGAGCCGGGAGTATTGGTTGAGCGCCTGAATCAGCTGTTCCGCCTGTCGCACGCCTACGGTGCCGAGGTACACCCTGGGCCCGTATCCCTGATCGATCACACCGTAGGACGGGCTCAGACCCGCCGGGACGGGCAGCCGGGCGGTTCGGAACGCTGCTTCCAGGGCGTCCGCCGCTTCGTCGGCCTGTTGCTTGTGTTGCTCGATTTCGGCCCGCGTGACGCACGGTGGTTGATCCTCAGACAGCGACACGGGCCACCGCCTCACATCTGCGTGCGTGCCTGGCACGAAGCATCCTGAGATCACGGATCACATCCGGGCGCCTCAGCACGGGGTACGCCCTTACCAACTCCGCCCGCAGGACCCGCCGAAACGCGCGGCAGACGGGGCACTCAGGTGGTGCCATAGGTCACCCTCTTCCATGTCAGCGGGCTCCCGCCGCTACCGCTGTGTGCGAAGTCGCCCTAGTGGCCCACGAGTTGGGCCTGCCAGCGACTGGCCGAGGGGCTCGCTGTCGAAGTGACAGCGCCGCTCCTCTCCGTGCTTGGTTCGTAACTAGGATCGGCACCGAGGGGGCCGAAGGCCAGTGCTCCAACCCGTAGTAGATCGGCAGGTAAAAATTCCTGATGACCACGTTGACGCCTGACTCTGACTCCACGTCATCCCCGGTGGCGCGCTTCGGCGCAGAACTTCGCAGGTTGCGACGGTTGCGCGGCTGGACACAGGAGAAGCTTGGTGGGCTCCTGGGGTACTCGGACACATGGATCTCTTTGATCGAACGGGGGAAAGAGACCCCAACTTCCAAGCTGGCACTAAAAGCCGATGAAGTGTTCGAAACCGGCGGGGTGTTCGTCGAGTTGCTCCGACGCATCACCGGCGCCGCTCTGCTGGAAGGGTTCGAGGACTTCGCCGACTGCGAGGCCCGCTGCCGGAAGCTTCGGTCCTTCCAGACGAGCGTGATCCCTGGACTCTTCCAGACCCCCGAGTACGCGGCAGCCCTGGCAGCCGCAGCCGTTCGACGCGGCAGCATCACCCAGGACCAGGCGGACGAGCGCGTTGCCTTCCTGGTTGCCCGGCAGCACCGGGTACTTGAGCGGCCAAACCCGCCGATCATCCACACGGTCATGGACGAAAGCTGCGTGACGCGGCTGGTTGGCGGCCCTCCCGTGATGGCGCGGCAATTGGACCATGTGGCCGCTCTCGCTGAACGCCCGAACATCACCGTGCAAGTTGCCCCGCTGAGCCTGGGCGAGATGGTGCCCTTCATCTTCCCCGTCGTGCTGTTGACGCTCGCAGATCGGTCCTTGGTGGGCTACAGCGAGACCCACGCGCGTGGGTACCTGGAACGGAACTCGACCACCTGCGCGGCATGGGCGAGAGACTACGATCAGCTACAGGTGGAGTCGCTATCGACTGTGGCTTCGCTCGCCAGGATCAGCAATGTCCGAAAGGGACTTCAATGAGTATCGACCTTGCCAACGCCGGTTGGGTGAAGTCGTCTTACAGCCAGAGCGGCGGGGAGTGCGTCGAGTGGGCGCCAAGTGAAATTGGGCGCTTGCACGCTGTCCCGGTCCGTGACTCGAAGGACCCTCACGGCCCGGCCCTGACCTTCTCCCTCGACGGCTTCGCCGCCTTCGTGGCCGCTGTGAGGGCTGGTGAATTCGGCGACGTGTGAGCCACCCGAAAACACAAGAGCCCCCTGCACCGACCACGCCCAACGGGGCAGCGGAAGGAACAGGGGGCTTTCTGCTGTGGTTCTGAGGCAACTGTCACGGGCGTTGCCGCTAGTCCGAGTTGGGCACACGCGCCAGTCACACCACCTCGCAACTCTCGTTCCACGGTGGGCACTTGGTCCCCGCCGGCCGAGGGATCGAGGTTCCCAACTCAACTTAGCCAACGCGGGCATTGTCAGTCGGCGGGCATGTCCGCGAGGATGCGCACTGCTCGTTCGGCGGTCAGTTGCTCGTGCTCGGCGCGCCCCTCGGCCACGGCGTGAATCATCGCGATCTCGGCGGGGGTTGCCTCGCCTCGCTCAATGAGCGCCCCGATTCCCGCTGTGGGCAGGGCGGCAAAAAAGGCGGCGCCCCGGTCGTGGCCGAGGATTCGCTCCCACTGGCTTTCGGTCCGCTGGAACAGAGCGGCGGTATTCTCGGCCTTTCGCTTGGCCTTAGCCACGGTTAGCCACCTTTCACAAGCTTGTACGGACCCCGGGTGCCGAGGCGCTGATATTTCGGCGGGGCGTCGTCGTCCTCTTCGAGGTCCGGCAGCGCGAGAGCGGCATTCAGGCGGGCGAAGGCGATTCGGGTTTGCCGCAATTCGACCACAGCGGGATTAACCTTGTTTGCCCGCATGACGCCGTTGCGCTGAACGTCTGCATCGAGCGCGTCTAGTGTGTCTGAGGTGCGGCAGATTTCCAGCAAGAGGCGCTGTTCCTGGGGAGTGAGGTCGTAGTCCGAATTTACGGAGTCCCACAGGGTGCGAGCGGTCGTGCTGAGTGAGGCTAGGTGGTGTTCATAGTTCACGGGAAACCCTCCATTCCTCGTTTCGTGCGTTTCACGGAGTTAGTTCATGCGCGTTTCCCCTGGGGCCGGGTCCCTAAAAGCTCAGTATTTTGAGATTGATCCGCCCCCGGTACCCCCTACTGTCCGATTTGGGAGTCACACTGGGTAACACGCCGCCGATTCGGGGATGGGTAACGCAAAGCGCCCGCCTCAGCGGCCAGCAAGGCGACTGCGACGGGCGCTAGTTAGTCGATTTCCTACAGGACCTGGTTAAGGCCAGTGCCGGAGATCACTGAAATTGAACCAGGGTAGCGGGCGGCCTGGAAAGATGCGTAATTATAGAGCCGCACAAACACAGACATCTGATTGGCGTACGTCTGCTGGAAAGCCTCAGCCCGAATGTGCGACTCCCACAGTCGAACGTCATCCGACTTGAGAACTAGAATTCGGTCCTCATTCGTGCCGGTTCCCAGGTTGGTGGGGATATTCGCATCGAGGTATACATCCAGACCAGCCATTCGGCCCGCCGGACCCTGAGCGTTCAGCTTCGGACCGAGCACGCCGAGAGCATTGTTCGGGCCGCTTTCAGCGGGAACAATGACCGGGCGGCCTAGAGTGTCCTGCTGAGCCAGCATCCACATAAACCGGCGCGGGTGCATGACGATCGCGTCCGGCGCCTCATAGCGCGAGGTATAAACCTTGCTGATCGCCGACGCAATCGCGTTGTAAAGCGAGTTGGCGCCAGTCAGCGCGGTGCCGGACCACGCAACGGAGTTGGTGCCCGCAAGGGTCAGAATTCCGGTCGGCTGACCACCCGTACCCGGGCCGGTAAGGCAGAGCGTGTCTAGGCGCATCGCGTAATCGGCGGCGAGGTCGCCGAGGATCACGTCATCAATATTCAGCGGGCTCTGCTCTATGAGCTGCAAGGAAACGGTCTGCCCGCCCGCGACGGTGGTTACGCTGCTTGAAATGCTGGTGGTCGTTAGGTCCGTCTGCTGAATCTGGCTGTTCTGCGTAGTCTGAACGGCAGTCGCGGTGCCAGTATTGACCTTCGGAAGGTTGAGCTGATCAGTGCCGGGAGGTAGCGGATCATTCGTCACCAGGTCCGCAAATACGCGCCTCGGTCGGGCTAGCTTGACAAATTCGACTTCGAGCCACATAGGCGGGACAAATTCGCCGCCGCTGCCGTTCGTGGTGCTGATAGCGCGAAGTTCACCGTTCGCGCGGGCCCGGTCGGCAACCATCCTGTTGTTGCGGTCCAGCCGCTCACGCGCATTCCGGTCGCCACTGTTGCGAACATTCAGCATATCCATGAAGAATGAGGTCTTAGCGTCCTCGCGCTTATACACCTCCGGCTCACGGGTAATGATGGCAGCGCCAGGCATGGTCGGCTTACGGGTCTCAGTAATCACGTGGTTTACTCCTGCCCGGGGGGCGTACATGCGCTGCATCGGCGCGGCAGCGTCATCCGCCCGCACCTGCTCGTCTAGTTCCTCGATACGGTCATCGAAGGCGCGAATTTCAGCCTCCGTCGTATCGAAATTCCTGGCTTCGGCCGGCGTGAGGCTGCGATTTCCGGCCTTGGCGCGCTCAAGAATGCGATTCAGCGCATCCCGCGACATTTCGCGCCTCGCTCGCAGATCGGCGATCATGTCTCGCTTATCCATTTGGTTCCTTGTCGTTCTCAGTCGGGTTGGCCGCTTCGCAGTGAAGGGTGCGAAATGCGGCGAGCAGTTCAGCGCGCGTACGGGGATCACGGGGCACGCGGGTGTGATCGGCAATTACTGCGAGCGCATGGCTCATGCGGCCGTTCGGACGCGCCCTTAGGCGGTCACTGTCCACGTCGCTCCAGAACCGCGTTGGCAATCCGGCGGTCATTCGCCAGTCGGCGCATATCGGTGCCGACCTCGACCAGCGAGGTAAGGGCGGAAAGCATCGGATGCGGCTTTCCATCGACCGCGACGCCGTCGCGCTCGACCACCTCAAGGGCAGCGAGGGAAAGCACATTGAGGCGTAGGCGCAGCTCCGGAATGAACGCGTCGGGTCCGGCATCCGGGGCGGGTCTCAGCTGACGAGTCATCTCGCTTGGATTCATGGTGATTCCTTGGTTGGAAAATACAAAAGGCCCCCGCGACCCGGAATGCCTATGGGCGGCATGCATTCCGGGTACACGAGGGCCAAGATCAGTGGGCGCGCCGCCGAGCGCAGAGCGCCGCAGTAAAGCGGTGGGCTCGAACTGACTAGAGCGCAACGGATTCCCGTGCAGCCGTCGCGCCCGATGGTCGCGTTGCTTGGCATGTCGGCGGGGTAGAACGCGCAGCAAGGCCCAAGGACCACCTACCAGGGTTGGTAGGTGGTCCTCTGTCGTTCCAGGGGTGCAGCGGGATGAAGGGATCGCCCAATAAGGGGCTACAGGGTGTCTCTGCGGACCTCTGGCGAGCTCTCGGTCCCTAAGTCTCAAGTAGGGCGCAAGCGGCTTCTAGAGGCCGTTCTATGGCTCCTGGCCAGCGGAGGGGGCGCGCCGCCCGGGCGTGTGACGGAGTGACGTTTCGGATGCCGGTTTGGGTTTCCTTGTGAGATCTCATTGGGATATCCCAAAGACCTATCGAAACGTCACATCGTCACGCTGGAAAGCAGTACCCGGTCTTTGGCTCGCGCTCCGCCCGCTGAGGCGCATGGTGGCGTGCGGTGCGCTCACGGCGCCCAGCCGGAAGCCCTCTACGGCCATCTGTGGGCCGTGCGAGCACCCCGGCAGGCTCAGAGCCATACCGAGGCACCTCAAGGGATTACGGGGTCCGCTAGACGGCCCCAGCCTGCCGCGCCTCCCTGTACCGGGTGCGGTCCCGGCACCTCCGAGAGCAAAATAGCGCCGGACGGCCTCGTTCCTTGTGTGGCAAGGGATTTGAGCACTCCGACCGCCCGCATCGGGGCGCTTCATCGACGGCCTCAGCGAGTCTCAGCGCCTCGCGCACTCGTCTGTGCGCCTCTTCTACGCGGTCCGGGTTCCGGCTGCCCAGAGCTTCCCAGGTGGCGGCTTCGGCCGACTCCAGTGCCCGGCGTATCGCATCGAAATGGGGACGGTCCATACGTCGTTACTCCTTGGTTGTCTCGTACGGGGTTCGACCTTGCGACGGATTCCGACGGATGGGCCGTTCGCCCTTCCCCGATCCGTGGGAGAGCGCAGGGCATTCCCGGCCCGCTGTGCGGCCGCCTCAGGCCCCAATAGGGCCCTCAGCGGGAAGGAAAGAGCCCCGGCAGGCTCGGAGCCGTACCGGGGCGTTCTACGGGCTTCTAGGGGCCCTACGCGGCCTTCTCGTAGTCGGCGGGTGCGGTGTCTCGCTGTACCGGCTGCCATGCGATCGTGACGCGCCCGCCCGGATGCCCAGCCGGGTACACGGTCACCTTGCATCCCCAGGCGTCGAGCATGACGCGCCGCTCATCCGGCCCGCTGGCGTCCCACGCTTCCCACAGCAGCGTGTTCGTGCGCGTCACGGTCTCGGTCACCTCGGGGTCGTGCTCGGCTTGCAGGCGGGCGTACGTGGCTTCGATCTCGTTCAGCTTGGCAACAAGGGTGTCCAGTGCCGGACCATTCACCTTGGCAACGGCGGTGGTCACGCGGGCGCGCGCTTCGGTGAGATCGGCGAGTTCGGCGCTGTGGTCGATGCCTCCCGAGTAGGTCACCTCATACAGCGGCTCATCCCCGTGCTGGTCGCGGAAGTCCGTGAACACCAGCGGCTCTATCCGGTCCGCCATGATCGACCCGCACCCGCCGGAGCACTTGTACAGTGCCCGCTTGTAGCTGGACAGCCCGCCGTTCATGTTCGCGCCGCAGTGGCAGACGACCATGCCCGCCAGCCACGGAGCGTCGCGCCGTTCCGCCCGCTCACCCGCTTCCAGTTCCTTGAGCCGGTCCTGAACGCGCCGGTAGGTCGTGGCGTCGATCACCTCGGGGCCGAACTGCACCGGGGTCACGCCGTCCGCCTCGGTCACAAGCTCTCCCTTGTGCTCCCGCCACCCGCGCAGAACCACCCCGCGCAGCAGCTTGCGCCACTGCTGACGGCCGATCGGCAACGGTCCGGCGGTAGCGGCCAGCGAACCGCCCTTGCCGCCCTTCAACAGCGCGTCCACCTGCTTGCGTACCAGCGCGAACGCCTCGGGGTCCTCCGCAAGGTAGGCCTTGCCGTCGCGGCGCTCCATGACGTACGGGAACGGTGCCTTGCCGGAGATCCACCGGCCCTGAGTGCGCCGTTCCTCGTGCGCTGCCTCGCTGCGATCGGTGATGATTCCCAACTCCCACTCGGCAACGGCCGCAATGATGTTGGCGACCATGCGGCCCGTTCCGCTCTTGTCGGCGCTGTCGAGCATGCCGTCCGAGGTGATCAGCCGGACGTCGTTCTCGTCGGCCCAGTCCATGAGCTTGTGGAACTCGCGGCAGCTTCGGGCGAACCGGTCGAGCTTCCACGCGATGACGACGGTTGGCCGGTCGGCCATGATCCGGACCATGCCTCGCTTGCGGGACTCCAGGGCGGAACCGCCGGATACGCCGTCGTCCACGTAGGCGTTGGCGTCGGCGGCGGCGATCGTCTCGGCGTCGAACCCGAGCGCTTCGGCCTTGGCGCGGCAGGCGCGGCGCTGCACGTCCAGCGAGGAAGACTCATCGGAGGCGCGGGACAGGCGAAGGCTGAAAGCAAGCTCGGGGCGGACGGCCGACGGCTGTGGGGCCGCCTTCGCCGGGGTCTGGAGATCACGGGCGATGGCCACAACGCGGGGATGTTCGGGGGTCGCCTGAGTCACGCCGCTCGACAGCACAGCGGCGGCAGCTACAAGAACGGTCGTCTTCTTCACAGACTGGCTAGGGAGCACCGAATTCCTCCGGGACTGTGCCGGGATACGGCCCTCAGTCGTGCGGCCCGTATCCCAGGGGGTGAACAGTTCCCTGGAGCAGGGGCGGCCGATCAACGCGAGCGAGCAGGTGCTGCTGGCGGTGTCCCGGGCGCTGCGGCTGGACGGCACCGAGCGCCAGCACCTGTTCCGGCTGGCCGGGGTGTCGCCCTCGCCGCTGGCGCAGCCGGCCCCGCCGGAGCTGAGTCCGTCGATCCAGGTGATCCTGGACTCGCTCGCCCCGCTGCCCGCGGCGGTCTCCAACACCCGGTTCGACGTGCTGAGCTTCAACCGGCCGTACCGGTCGCTGTTCGGCACGGAGCGGATGCGCCCGTCCCACGGGGTCTTCTTCAACAGCCTCTGGTGCATGCTGACCGCGCCGGCCTGCTGCAACCCGTGCGAGAACCCGGAGGAGACCCTGCCGCGGATGGTGGCGGTGCTGCGCTCGGCGTACGGCAAGCACGTCGGCGAGCCGGCCTGGGAGGAGCACGTGCAGCGGCTGTCGGCCGGCAGCGAGCTGTTCCGCGAGCTGTGGGCCCGCCAGGAGGTCTCGCCGCCGCGCACCCTGCGGCGGACCTTCCGCCACCCGGAGCTCGGCGTGATGCGGCTGAACGCCACCTACCTGACGATGCCGGGCGTCCCGGAGTGCTACATCGTCGTGTACGTCCCGGAGAGCCCGGAGGACCGGGAGCTGGTCGAGCGGCTCAACTCGCTGGCGCCGGGCGGCTGGACCCACACCTGCACGCCGTAGCGGATGGCCGGGGAAACCCGAGAGGCCGCCACCCACCGGGTGACGGCCTCTCGAACTGCTGTGGAGCTATGGGGAATTGAACCCCAGACCTCTTGCATGCCATGCAAGCGCTCTACCAACTGAGCTATAGCCCCGCGACACGGACGATCCCGGCCCCGGAATTCCCAATGGCCACGACCGCCGATGCGGAGTGGAGCTATGGGGAATTGAACCCCAGACCTCTTGCATGCCATGCAAGCGCTCTACCAACTGAGCTATAGCCCCGCACTCACCGGATCTCCCGCTTCCCTTCCGGGCCGCGTTCCTTCCCTGCGAACGAGGAAGACTCTAGCTGGTCAGGCCCGGAACTGCGAAATCCGCTCCTTCCGGGCCCCCGCGAAGCCCCGTCACCGAGTGCCGTCAGGTGTCGTCGCCGATCACCGGCTGCGGGAGCGTGCCCGCGTTGTGCTCCAGAAGTCGCCAGCCGCGCGCCCCCCTGCCGAGCACCGACCAGCAGCAGTTGGACAGCCCGCCGAAGCACTCCCACAGGGGCGGCTCCAGGCCCAGCAGCCGTCCGAGCATGGTCCGGATGGTGCCGCCGTGGCTGACCACGACCAGGGTGCCGTTCTCCGGCAGCTTGGCGACGGCCTCCAGCACCACCGGCACCGAGCGGTCGGCGACCTCGCTGGACAGCTCGCCGCCGCCGCGCCGCACCGGCTCCCCGGCCGCCCAGGCCGCGTACTCCTCCGGGTACCGCTCGCGGATCTCGGCGTTGGTCAGCCCCTGCCAGGAGCCCGCGTACGTCTCCCGCAGGCCCTCGTGGTGCTGCACGTCCAGCCCGGTGACCGCGGACAGCTCCTCGGCGGTGCGCCGGGCGCGCTTGAGGTCCGAGGAGATCAGCAGGTCGGGGCGCAGGCCGGAGAGCAGCCGGGCCGCCCGCTGGGCCTGCAGGACGCCCTGCCCGGTCAGCTCGATGTCCGTGGTGCCCTGGAACCTCGATTCGAGGTTCCAGGACGTCTGGCCGTGCCGCCAGAAGACGATGCGCGGGCCCCGCGCGTCCCTGCTCAGTGCAGGTCCTCGGGCTTGCCGAAGTCGTCGGCCGGGGCGACGGCGTTGCCGGCCCCGTCGGTGATGGCGTCGGGACGGTTGCGCGACTCCATGGCGTCCGCGGGCAGCGGCAGCTCGGGGCAGTCCTTCCAGAGCCGGTCGAGGGAGTAGAAGGAGCGCTCCTCGGAGTGCTGGACGTGCACGACGATGTCCAGGTAGTCGAGGAGGATCCAGCGGCCCTCGCGCTCGCCCTCGCGGCGCACCGGCTTGATGTCCAGCTGCTCGCGCAGCTGGTCCTCGATCTCCTCGGCGATCGAGCGGACCTGGCGGTCGTTGTTCGCGGAGGCGATCAGGAAGGCGTCGGTGATCGACAGCACCTCGCTGACGTCGAAGGCGATGATGTTGTGCGCAAGCTTGTCGGCCGCCGCCTGCGCGGCGACGGTGATGAGCTGCTGGCTGTGGTCGGTGACGGTCACGGTGTTCTTCCGGCTCGGCGGCTTGGGGCGGCCCCGGCGCGCGGCCGGGGTCGCCTTCCAGGATCTCACGCCGCCCCGTCGGCCCCGGAACGCATTTCCCGGGCCTCCGGTCCACACCGGGCCGGACCCGCCGCAGGCCGGTCACCGGGCCACCGGTGACCGGCCTGAGCGGCTACTGGCTCTTCGGCGGCTGGTAGTCCTTGCCGAGCACGACCACCAGGTCCGCGTTCTGGGCGTCGCCGACCTTCTTCACCGCCGTGTCCGGCAGCCCCAGGCTGGTCGCCAGGGACTTCGCCACGGCCTGCCTGGCGTCGTCGGTGTAGCGGATCTCACTGGTGGCCTGCGGCGCGGTCTTGGTTCCGCCGGGGATGAACGTCAGGCCCGAGTTGACGATCTGGACCTGTGCGGCGGCGCCCGCCGCATCGTTGCCGGAGGCGTCCTGCAGCGCGACCCGGGCGGGGGCGTCGCCGGCCGCCGCGGCCTTCACGGTGCCGCCGAGCACCTCCTTGACCTGCTTGCCCGCGGTCGCCTCGTCCAGCGTCCCGTCCGGCTTGACGGTCAGCGCGGTGGTGCCGAAGTGGCCGTCCTTGGCCTGCTGGGCGAGCTGGGCGAGCACCCCGGCCAGGGCGTCCTCGGGCAGTGAGGGGTCGAGCACCGCGTTCATCCGGTGCACGTCGTCCTTGGCGTCCTTGAACGCGGTCGGCATGGTGCGCACCACCGCGTCCATCACCTGCCCGAACCGGGCCAGCTGGGCGTCCCGGTTCTCGCCGGGCGCCTGGAGGGTGGCGTACGCCACTGCGGCCTTGCCGCTGAGCAGGGTGTTCTTGCCCGCCGGGGACAGCTCCTTGCCGTCCGGCTTGCCGCCCTCGTGGGTCGCGGCGTTGGTGTCCACCCGGATCCCGCCGAGCTGGGAGACCAGCAGTTCCAGGTACGGGGTGTCCAGCCGCCAGGTGCCGGCCACCGGGGCGCCCAGCACGGCGGACAGGCCGTCACGGGTCGCCGAGGCGCCGATCGCGTCCATGGCCTGGCCGACGGTGGTCACCGGCGGGTCGCCGGGGCCGGGCAGCCGCAGCACGTCGGGCAGCAGCAGGACCGTTCCCTTGTGCCCGGAGGCGTCGTCGACCAGCAACGCGCTGGACACCTTGCCCTGCAGGTCGCGCAGGTGGACGACGTTGACCTGCCGCCCGCCGGCCGCGGCGGCCGCGGTCGGCTTCTCGCCGGTGAACCACAGGTAGCCGCCGACGCCGCCGGCCGCGAGCGCCAGCACCACGCCGAGGCCGATCAGCCGGTTCTTCAGCTTGCGACGCCGCTCGGCGCGCACCTCACTGCGGGACTCGGCGAACTTCAGCCAGTCGATGACGTCCTCGGACTCCTCCGCCTCCTCGTCGACGAAGGTGAACTCGCCCGTGGCGTAGGCGTCCTTGGGCGCCCGGCCGCCGGTCCTGCCGGGCCGGGCCCCGGCGACCTGCTCGGACCGCGCCTCCGGCGCGGCCGGAGCCGCCTCGGCGGCCGGCCGGGGCGCGCGGCGGCGCGGCGGCGGCACCGCGGCGGGGGCGGAGGCGGCGGGAGCCTCGGGAACGACGGGAGGCTCGGGCTGCGGCTCGGGCTGCGGCTCGGCGGCGACCGGCGTGGCCTGGTACGGCTGCTGGTACCCCTGGTAGCCCTGCTGCTGGTAGCCGCCGTACGGGTCCTGGCCGTACACCGGCTGCCCGTACTGGTCGTACTGCTGCTGCTCGTACTGGTCGTACTGCTGCTGCCCGTACGACTGCTGCTGCGGGAACTGCCCGGTCTGCCGGCCCTGCTGGTAGCCCTGCTGCTGGTAGCCGCCGTACGGGTCCTGGGGGTACACCGGCTGCCCGTACTGGTCGTACTGCTGCTGCTCGTACGCCTGCGGCTGCGCCTGCTGCTGGTACTCCTGGCCCTGGTACTCCTGGCCCTGGTACTCCTGGCCCTGGTACGGCTGCTGGTACTGCCCGGTGGACCACTCCTGCGGCTGCTGCCCGCCGTTGCCGTTGCGATCGCTCACGCCCGCTCCCGGCTCAGGTCCCGTGCGGCGCGTACAGCGCCCGCTTGTCGATGTAGCGGACCACCCCGTCCGGAACGAGGTACCAGACCGGCTCGCCCTTGGCGACCCGGTTGCGGCAGTCCGTGGAGGAGATGGCCAGCGCCGGGACCTCCATCAGGGAGACCCCGCCCACCGGGAGCCCGGCGTCCGACAGGGTGTGTCCCGGGCGGGTGCACCCGATGAAGTGGGCCAGCGAGAAGAGCTCGTCGGAGTCGTGCCAGGACAGGATCTGGGCGAGCGCGTCGGCGCCCGTGATGAAGAAGAGGTCCGCGTCCGGGTGCAGGGAGTGCAGGTCGCGCAGGGTGTCGACGGTGTACGTCGGGCCCTGGCGGTCGATGTCGATCCGGCTCACCGAGAACTGCGGGTTCTCGGCGGTGGCGATGACCGTCATCAGATAGCGGTCCTCGGCCGGGGTGACGTGGCGGTCGCTCTTCTGCCAGGGCTCCCCGGTCGGGACGAAGATCACCTCGTCCAGGTGGAACGCGCTCGCCACCTCACTGGCGGCGACCAGGTGGCCGTGGTGGATCGGGTCGAAGGTGCCGCCCATCACGCCGAGGCGCTTCTTCACCGGTTCCGGTCCGCCGGGATTCCCGGCCTGCTCTCCCATGCCGCCACACCTTACGCGACGCCCGTCACGGTGCGGGAACGGCCGTGTGGGGGTTGCCCGCAGATGCGTGAGGGAGCGGCCGGCCCACTGGCCGGACGCTCCCCGAGCGGTCCGTGGTCCCGGCTCAGCGGTCCCGGTTGAAGCGGGTGACGATGAAGAGCAGGAGCATCAGGATGAACAGCGCGGAGCCGCCCGTCAGCAGCGGGTTCAGGCTGTCGTGGTTTCCCCCCTCGCCCTCGGCGAGCAGGTTCAGGACGGGGAGTGCGGCAGCAGTGCTCATGGTCGGCGGGACCTTCTCGGCTCGGTGAACGGACCTGGGGGTGGTTCCGGGCCGGTGAGGGCCCACCCGTCATCGTACGGGGGGTTACACGGCAACCGCTCGGCGGCCCACCGCCGCTGACCGGGCGTGAGTGAGCGGAGCGAGCGAGCCATCAAAAAAGGGGTGCATGGGCGAACGCCCCCGCCGAGCGCAGCGAGGCGGGCGCGTGAGCGATCGACCGGGAAAGGGGGCCTACTGGCCCCGGAAGGCGCGGGCCATGATCCAGACCAGCAGGCCGATGCCGACGAAGGACGCGACCACGATGATCCGCAGGAACAGGCCCGGGCCGGCCTCGTCGGAGATGGGTGCGGCCAGGCTGACCAGCGCTTCGGTGGACATCTGAGGGGCTCCTCGAACTGCTCGGTACCGCGGCCGGGTCCGGTCCCGGTTCTCCAGGGCATTCAGGGTAAACCGGCCTCACACCGGCACCGCCCACCGGCCCCCGCGCCGCGCCCGGGGCCGCGTACGCCGAATCCGGGGACGAGTACGCAACCGCGGACGTTGCACAGGCAGTCGTTGCAGACGAGTCGTTGCAGGCGAAGACCAGCGGGGGGGCCGGCCACTGCGCCGGAGCCGCCGTCGACAGGAGGCACTCACACCATGACCGACACGACCGCGAAGACCCCGAGCCGGCGTCGCCAGCGCTTCCCCGAGATCTCCACCCGGGCCTGGGAGCACCCGGCGGACCGCTCGGCGCTGGTCGCCCTGCGCAAGCTGTCCGGCTTCGACGACATCCTGAAGAAGCTCGCCGGCCTGGTCTCCGAGCGCTCGATCCGGCTGATGTTCCTGGCGACCGCGGTGAAGACCTCCGAGCGCCAGTTCCCCGAGCTGTACGACATGGTCCGCGACGCCGCCTACGTGCTCGACCTGGAGCAGGTCCCGGACCTGTACGTCACCCAGGACCCGGCGGTCAACGCGTTCACCATCGGCATCGACACCCCGATCATCGTGATCACCAGCGGCCTGGTCGAGCTGCTGGACGAGGAGGAGCTGCGCTCCGTCATCGGCCACGAGGTCGGCCACGCGATGTCCGGCCACGCCGTCTACCGGACGATGCTGATGATCCTCACCAACATCGCCACCCGGATCGCCTGGATACCGCTCGGCAACCTGGCGATCATGGCCGTCGTCACCGCGCTCAAGGAGTGGTTCCGCAAGGCCGAGCTCTCCAGCGACCGGGCCGGCCTGCTCGCCGGACAGGACCTCCAGGCGTCCATGCGGGCCCTGATGAAGCTGGCCGGCGGGCACAACCTGGCCGAGATGAACGTCGACGCCTTCCTGGAGCAGGCCGAGGAGTACGAGAAGGCCGGCGACCTGCGCGACGGCGTGCTCAAGCTGCTCCAGCTGCTGCCGCAGACCCACCCGTTCGCGGTGGTCCGGGTCGCCCAGCTGAAGAAGTGGGCGGAGAGCGACGAGTACCGCTCGATCATGGCAGGCGCCTACCCCCGCCGCACCGACGACCGGGACACCTCGGTCGGCGAGCAGTGGAAGGCCGCCGCCGAGCACTACACGACCTCGGTCAAGGAGAGCAAGGACCCGCTGATGGGCCTGCTGCGCGACGTGGCGGGCGGCGCCGCGACCGTCGGCGGCAAGCTGCGCGACACCTTCACCGGCAACGGCCGCGGTGGCTCCCCGACGGACCACGCCTCCTCGGAGCGCGGCGACGGCTGAGCCGGCGGCCGGTCCCGGCAGCCGCGCCCGACGCTCCGGGACGGCCGGTGCCCCGCCCGGGGGCACCGGCCGTCCGGCCGAAATCCGCATGACCGAATAGCCGCATGACCAAGTGACCGAGTGACCGCATGGCCAAGTGTCCGAGTGTCCGAGTGTCCGAGTGTCCGAGTGTCCGAGTGACCGAACGTCCGCATGGACGCAGCCCTCTCAGCTCCCCGCCAGCACCCCGCACACCTGCCAGGCCGGCCGGGCGTGGTTGCCCGGGTCCACCGCCGACGGCGGCGCCACCACGATGCCCTGCGCGGTGGCCAGCACCGGCTGCAGGAAGCCCGCCATCGAGGCCGTGCACGGCTCCGGCCCGGCCTGCAGCACCGAGTCCACCAGCCGCAGCTGCGCCGAGGCCAGGTCCACCCGGTCGAACTGGAAGGTCAGCTCGCGCCGCACGGTCTCCAGGGTCACCGGTGCCCCGGCCGGGGCACCGGCCGGCCTCAGCGCGTAGACGAAGGTGTGGTCGGTGGTGATCTGGAGCGAGCCGTTGTCCGCCTCGTCGACCCGCATCGCCCCGACCACCTTCACGGTGTCGGTGGCCAGCGCGGCCTGCGCCGGGTCGAAGCGCACGATCCAGCCGGTCACCGCGTGGTGCCGGTCGTCCACCGGCTGGCTGACGGAGGCGTCGAACTGGGCCTGCTCGCCCGGTGTCACGAAGGTCCGCACGTCGGTGGTGGCGCCCCGGACCAGCGCGGCCGGCGACAGCGAGGAGGCCACCAGGTAGCGCTGCACGGTGTCCAGCGCCTTGGTCACCTCGACCTTGCTGAAGTGCTCGGTGGCGGCCCCGGCCGGGGTGTTCAGCCCGGCCGTCCCTTCGCCGTACCCCGACGGCAGCGCGGCGAAGGGATTAGCCGGGTCGGCCACCGGACGGACGGCCGAAGCCGGACTCAACGCCACCAGGCTGACGGTCAGTTGACTGCCCTCCGGGCGCTCCGGGACACCCCTGGGCGAGTTCACCCCGAAGTACACCGCGGCACCGAAGGCCAGCAGGATCAGCAGCAGCAGGGCGAGCGCCTGGCGCGGCACCGTCCCCAGCGGCCCGAGCCGCACCCGCGACCGGGTGGCCTTGCCGAAGGAGCCCGCGAGCCGCTCCCGGGCGGACAGCTCCTGGATCCGGGCAGCCCGGACGAACGACTCGTCGAAGACGACGGACCGGAACTCGTCCTCATTGCCGGAACCGCCCTCGGGCGTACCCTCAGGAGGCTCGCGCGGGTCACCCATAACACCAGGGTAGGCGGAGCGCAGCCCCGCCACGAGGGCCCTGGCGCAGATTGCCGGGAACGCCCGGCGACCACCCGCCCCGGGCGTACGCCCCCGTCCCCCTCAGCCCGCACGCGCCGTGACCACCGGCAACGGCTCGGCCGGTGCGGACCGCGGGTCCGTCCCCGGGCTGCTGCTGCCGGACTCCGGCCGCCGGGGCGCGCCGGAGGGGCCGCCCACGCCCTGGTAGATCGCCGCGACCGCCACCGCCACCGCCACCAGGCTGACGCCCATGATCACGGCCAGCACCCAGGCCATCGGCCGGTGCCAGCGCTGCTGGGCCACGTACCGCCCGCGGGCGCGCACCGGGTCACAGCGCCGCCCCCAGCGCCGGCCCCGGTGGCCGGCCGCCCGGTCCGGGCCCGACCACGGGTCGGGGTACAGGTGGTCCTCGTCGAGTCCGCTCGGGTACGGGCGCAGCTCCAGCGGAAGCCCGTCCCCGGCCGGAACGTCGTAGCTCCAGCCCGGTCCCGCGGTGTCCGGCTCGAACCGCGCCTCGGCGGCGGCGAGCTGCCGCTCCTTGGCGGTCGGCTCGTGCACGGCGGCGGACCGGACGAAGGCCTCATCGAAGACCACGGTGGCGAACTCGTCGTCCGCACCACCGTGGTCGGCGCCGTCGGGGTACGGCAAGCCCCCCACCTCCTCAGCCACGGATTCAGCGTATTACCGGTCGGCCGATTTGTCTGTGGGTCCCGGCAGTTGGTCCGTCACACGTGTGACGGACCACGCGCCCCGCGGTCAGCGGGCGTCCGCGCCCCCGCCCACGGTCTGCGTCCCCTCGCCGCGGACGTGCCCGTCCCCGGTCACGATGTACTTGGTGCTGGTCAGCTCCGGCAGGCCCATCGGGCCGCGGGCGTGCAGCTTCTGGGTGGAGATGCCGATCTCCGCGCCGAAGCCGAACTCACCGCCGTCGGTGAACCGGGTGGAGGCGTTGACGGCCACCGTGGTCGAGTCCACCAGCTGGGTGAAGCGGCGGGCGGCGGCCTGCGAGGTGGTCACGATCGCCTCGGTGTGGCCGGAGGACCAGCGGCGGATGTGCTCCACCGCGGCGTCCAGCGAGGGCACCACGGCCGCGGCCAGGTCGTACGAGAGGTACTCGGCGCCCCAGTCCTCGTCGGTGGCCGGCACCACGGTGGCGCCGCTGCCCTCGGCGGCCTTCAGCACCGCCTCGTCGCCGTGCACCGTCACCCCGGCCTCGCCCAGGGCGGCCAGCGCGAGCGGCAGGAAGGCGTCCGCGACGTCCTGGTGCACCAGCAGCGTCTCGGCGGCGTTGCAGACGCTGACCCGCTGCGCCTTGGAGTTCAGCAGGATGCCGACGGCCATCGCCAGGTCGGTCTGCGCGTCCACGTACACGTGGCAGTTGCCGGTGCCGGTCTCGATCACCGGGACGGTCGAGCCCTCGACCACGGTGCGGATCAGCGAGGCCCCGCCGCGCGGGATCAGCACGTCGACGTAGCCACGGGCGCGCATCAGCTCCTGCACCGAGTCCCGGCTCTCCCCCGGAACGAGCTGGATCACGTCGGCCGGCAGCCCGGCCGCCTGGACCGCGTCCCGCAGGACGGCGACCAGCGCGGTGTTGGAGCGGTACGCGGAGGCGGATCCGCGCAGGAGCACCGCGTTGCCGGACTTCAGGCAGAGCGCGGCGGCGTCCACCGTGACGTTCGGCCGGGCCTCGTAGATGATGCCGACCACGCCGAGCGGCACCCGTACCTGGCGCACGTCCAGGCCGTTCGGCAGGGTGTAGCCGCGCACCACTTCGCCGACCGGGTCGGCCAGGCCGGCCACGTCGCGCACGTCGGAGGCGATCGCGGCGATCCGTTCGTCGGTCAGGCTCAGCCGGTCGATCACCGACTCGGCCGTCCCCGCCTCGCGGGCCCGGGCCACGTCCTCGGCGTTGGCCGCGACGATCTCGGCGCTGCGGGCGACCAGCGCGTCCGCGATCGCCAGCAGCGCGGTGTCCTTGGCCCGGCGCGGCAGCGGGGCGAGCGCGGCGGCGGCCTCCCGGGCTCGGCGCGCTACGGCGAGGACGGGGCTGTCGGCGGTGGTGAGGTCGCTGGTCATGCCGCCAAGCGTAGCGACTGCCCCCGCACCGCCGGTCGCCGTTTCGCCATCCGAACAGGGCAGGTCAGTACGGATACACGCCGCCCAGCCGGGGCGGCGGACCGCCGAAGCCCTCGGCCACCCGCTTGTGGTACGTCGCCCGGTCGACCACCTCCAGTCCGACGATCTCCCACGGTGGCAGGTTCGCCGTCACCTTGTGCTCGCCCCACAGCCGCAGCGCGATCGCCGCGGCGTCGTGCAGGTCCCGGGCCTGTTCCCAGTAGCGGATCTCGGCGTGGTCGGCCGCGTAGCGGGCGGTCAGGAAGAACGAGTGGTCGTGTGCCAGCCGCTCCAACGAGGCCCGTAGCGAGGACAGCGGGGTGGCCTGGCCGGCCACGCTCAGCACCACGTGCCACAGCCGCGCCTGCTCCGGCACCGCGGGCGGTTCCGGCGCCTCCGTGCGCCGGGGCCGCAGCCCGCGCGCCCCGCCGGGCCCCTGCGGCGGCGGACCGGCCGGCTCGGCGGGGCCGTCCCCGCGTCCGCCGTCGATGCTGGTCAGCCGCCGGCCCGCCGTCCCTCCGGTCAGCGCTGCCTCGCGCCTGCGTTCCACCGGCGGCCTCCTGTTCGGCGATCTCGTGTCGTCCCCACCGCCCCCGTCGGCCCTCGGCCGACCGGTACGGCTGCGCCCCTCCTCGCCCGCGGCCGGGCCGCTCCCGGTACGGAGCGGCCCGCCGACCGCACTGCGCCGTCCGGCCGGTGCCGACCGGACGGCCGGTCAGCCGCGCAGAACGACCAGGTCGTCGCGGTGGACGACCTCGCGCTCGTACGCGGCGCCGAACTCCTGGGCCAGGTCGTGGGTGGACCGGCCGAGCAGGCGGGGCAACTCCCTCGCATCAAAGTTGACCAGTCCGCGAGCCACGATGTGGCCGTTTTCGGCAAGAAGGTCCACCGGATCACCCGCGGCGAACTCCCCGTCCACCTTGGTCACCCCGGCCGGGAGCAGCGACGCGCCGCCCGAGACGACCGCCTCGACGGCGCCCGCGTCCAGGTGCAGGGCCCCGCGCGGGCTGCTCGCGTGGGCCAGCCAGAGCATCCGGCCGGAGGAGCGGCCGCCGGTGCGCAGGAAGAGCGTGCCGGTGGGCCGCCCGGCCAGCGCGTCGGCCGCGTGACTGGCCGCGGTGAGCACCACCGGGATGCCCGCGCCGGTGGCGATCCGGGCCGCCTCGACCTTGGTGACCATGCCGCCGGTGCCGACGCCCGCCTTGCCCGCGCTGCCGATCTCGATGCCGTCCAGGTCGTGCGGGCCGCGCACCTCGGCGATCCGGCTGGTGCCGGGCTTGGCCGGGTCGCCGTCGTAGAGGCCGTCCACGTCGGAGAGCAGCACCAGCAGGTCGGCCCGGACCAGGTGGGCGACCAGCGCGGCCAGCCGGTCGTTGTCCCCGAACTTGATTTCGGCGGTGGCGACGGTGTCGTTCTCGTTGACGATCGGCATCGCGCCCATCGCCAGCAGCTGGTCCAGCGTGCGGTAGGCGTTGCGGTAGTGGGCGCGGCGGCTGGCGTCCTCGGCGGTGAGCAGCACCTGCCCGACCCGGATGCCGTACCGGGCGAAGGAGGCGGTGTAGCGCGCGACCAGCAGACCCTGGCCGACGCTGGCGGCGGCCTGCTGACGGGCCAGGTCCTTGGGCCGCCCGTCCAGGCCGAGCGGGGCGAGCCCGGCGGCGATGGCGCCGGAGGAGACGAGGACGACCTCGGGGGCGTCCGGGCGGCTGCGCACCTTGGCGAGCGCGTCCACCAGGGCGTCGACCCGGTCGGCGTCCAGGCCGCCGGCCGCCGTGGTGAGTGAGGAGGAGCCGACCTTGACCACGATCCGCCGTGCGGTCAGCACCTCCTCCCGCAGTGAGTCCTCGCTCATCTCGCTGTACGCCCTTCCGGTGGTGCGGGTACGACGGGGCCGGGCCCGGCCGCCATGTCCGAAATCTACGCGATCCGCGCAGGTCACCCCCACCGTGTTTCACCGGCTGGACCCGGCACGGTCACGCGCCCGCCACAGCCCGCCCGCCAATCCGGATGGCTGGTATGGTCCCTGACCGAAAGCCAGATCGGGGGACGGCTTCTTGCCCGCTGTACCCACTCGTCTTCGACGTTCCCGTCACACGGGGCGGCGCCGCAACGGGCAGGCCGGCAACGGTTCGCGGCCGCGCGCCCAGGAGAAAAGCGCACCATGCGTTCGTACACCACGAAGCTGACCGTTGCCGCCCTGGCGGCGGCCACCGCCCTCTCGCTCGCCGCCTGCGGTCCGGACAACGCGGACCCGGCCGGCACGGGCGGCGCCACCGGAGCGGCTCCGGCCCAGACCGGCGCGGCCACCGGCGGCACGGCCGGCGGTTCGACCGCCGCCCCGTCGGGAGCGGCCACCGGCGGTGCCGGTACGGGCGGTGCCGCCACCGGCGGTGCGGCGACCGGCGGTGCCGGTACGGCCGGAGCGTCCGGCGGCGGCGCGGGCGGCGGCAAGCTGCCGCAGGCCGGTACCTCGGTGAAGTTCGGCCAGCCGGCCAGCATCGACTTCACCGACAAGACGTCCAACGCCGCCGCCAAGCTGCAGTGGACCGTCACCGGGATCCAGCCGGGCTCGATCAAGGACTTCCAGGACGCCAAGGCCAACACCGCCGGCCTGGACGGCCGCGCGCTGTTCTACGTCAGCTGGACCACGACGAACCTCAGCGACACCAAGCTGACCTTCAGCGACCCCGCCGCCAAGCTCAAGGTCTACGACGCCTCGGGCAACATCGGCATGGGCGCCGACCCGGTCGGGTCGACCCCGGTCGCCAAGTGCAACACCCCGAGCTGGGCCGGCGCCACCAAGGGCGTCGCGTTCAAGGGCTGCTCCATCGTCAGCTTCCAGGCCGGAGTCACCCCGGTGATGGTCGGCTTCGGCGACGCGAGCGACATCACCAAGGTCCAGGCCGCCTGGACGAAGTGACGTTTCGTCACCACCGCACGAAGCGGACGGCCCCGCCACCTGTCCTTGGGTGGCGGGGCCGTCCGCTTCACGGCTACCGGCTACCGGCTACCGGCTCAGTAGTCCTCGTCGTCGCCCTCGATGGCGGACTGCCGGCCGCTGGAGAGCGCCTCGAAGGCGAGGAACTCGGCCTCGGCCGCGTCCCGCCCCTTCTGCTTCTCGCGGCGGCGGTCTACCGCCGGGCGCGGGCTCTCGAAGCGGTGGTCCTCACCGCGGCGGCCGAGCATCTCGGCACCGGCGGCCATGGTCGGCTCCCAGTCGAAGACGACGGCGTTCTCCTCGGGGCCGATGACGACGGTGTCGCCCTCCTGCGCCCCGATCTTCCACAGCTGCTCCTCGACACCGAGGCGGGCCAGCCGGTCGGCGAGGTAGCCGACGGCTTCGTCGTTGTTGAAGTCGGTCTGGCGGACCCAGCGCTCCGGCTTGACGCCGCGGATGTGGTACGCGCCGTCCTCCTCGGTGATGGTGAAGCCCGCGTCGTCCACGGCCTTGGGGCGCAGCACGATCCGGGTCGACTCCTCGGCCGGCTTGGCGGCGCGCGCCTCGGCGACGATCTTCGCCACCGCGAAGCTCAGCTCGCGCAGGCCCTTGCGGGAGGCGGCCGAGACCTCGAACACCTGGTAGCCGCGCTCCTCCAGCGAGGCGCGGGTGAGGTCGGCGATGTCCTGGCCGTCCGGGACGTCCACCTTGTTGAGCGCGACCAGGCGCGGGCGGTCCTCAAGACCGCCGTACTCGGCGAGCTCGGCCTCGATGGTCTCCAGGTCGCTCAGCGGGTCGCGGCCCGGCTCCAGGGTGGCGCAGTCGAGCACGTGCACCAGCACCGAGCAGCGCTCGACGTGCCGCAGGAACTCCAGGCCCAGGCCCCGGCCCTGGCTGGCGCCCGGGATCAGGCCGGGCACGTCGGCGATGGTGTAGACGGTGTCGCCCGCGGTGACCACGCCGAGGTTGGGGATCAGGGTGGTGAACGGGTAGTCCGCGATCTTCGGCTTGGCGGCGGAGAGCACCGAGATCAGCGAGGACTTGCCGGCGCTCGGGTAGCCGACCAGGGCCACGTCGGCGACGGACTTGAGCTCCATCACGATGTCGCGGGCCTCGCCGGGCTCGCCGAGCAGCGCGAAGCCCGGGGCCTTGCGGCGGGCCGAGGCCAGCGCGGCGTTGCCGAGGCCGCCGCGGCCGCCCTGGGCGGCGACGAAGCTGGTGCCGTGGCCGACCAGGTCGGCGAGCACGTTGCCCTGGCGGTCCAGCACCACGGTGCCGTCCGGCACCAGCAGGACGAGGTCCTCGCCGTCCGCGCCGGTGCGGTTGCCGCCCGCGCCGGGCTTGCCGTTGGTCGCCTTGCGCTTGGGCGAGTGGTGGTACTCCAGCAGGGTGGTGACCTGGGAGTCCACGGTGAGGATGACGCTGCCGCCCTCGCCGCCGTTGCCGCCGTCCGGGCCGCCGAGCGGCTTGAACTTCTCGCGGTGCACGGAGGCGCAGCCGTGGCCCCCGTTACCCGCGGCGACATGAAGTTCGACGCGGTCCACGAAGGTGGTCATGGTTGTGCCTCCAGTGCGGATGAGTCTGCTTGCTTGCTGCGTAAAGCCGAAGGGTGGACCGGAACATTCCGGCCCACCCTTCAGTGTGAGTCTGGCGCGACTCGCGAGTCCGCTGGGACTCAGGCCTCGACGGCCACGATGTTGACGACCTTGCGGCCGCGACGGTTGCCGAACTGCACCGCACCGGCGGTCAGCGCGAACAGCGTGTCGTCGCCACCGCGGCCGACACCGGCACCCGGGTGGAAGTGGGTGCCGCGCTGGCGGACGAGGATCTCGCCGGCGGAGACGACCTGGCCGCCGAAGCGCTTCACGCCGAGGCGCTGGGCGTTCGAGTCACGGCCGTTGCGGGTAGAGCTTGCGCCCTTCTTGTGTGCCATATCTCGCTAACCCCTTACTTGCTGACCGAGTCGATGCTGGTGATGCGCACCGCGGTGTGCTTCTGACGGTGACCCTGACGGCGGCGGTAGCCGGTCTTGTTCTTGTAGCGCAGGATGACGATCTTGTCGCCCTTGGTCTGGTCGACCACCTCGGCGTGAGCCTTCACGCCGGCCAGGACCCACGGGTCGGAGGTGACGGCGTCACCATCGACGACCAGGATGGTCGAGAGCTCCACCGAGTCACCCGGCTTGGCCTCAATACGGTCGATCTCCAGCACGTCGCCGACGGCGACCTTGTGCTGGCGGCCGCCTGCGCGAACGATCGCGTACATGCGGTACCTACTTTCCCAACTCGGTCGGAACTCCCGACGCCAGCCACCTGGGTACGGACACAGGGGCCTCTTCCCGACCGCTCCGCGCTGGGCGCGGGACTCTCGGGAAGGTGATGTGCTCGGGAGCGCGGCGTAGACACGCCGATGGTCAAGAATACGGACCGGCCGCCCTCGGGGCAAACCGGCCCGTACGCCCCGGGGCGGGATCACTCCCGCCCCGGGCGTGGGCACTACTCGGCCGCCGTATCACCCTCGGCGGTCGCGGCCTTCTTGGCCGCCGCGCTCGTCCGCTTGGTCGCGGTCTTGCGGGCGGTGGTCTTCTTGGCCGCCGTGGTCGTCTTCTTGGCGGCGGTCTTCTTCGCGGCGGTCTTGCGGGCGGCCCGCTTCTTGGGCGCCGGGGCCTCCTCGGCGGACGCCTCCTCCGCGGGGGCCTGCGCCTCGGCGGGGGCCTCGGCCTCGGCCGGAGCCTCGACGGGCGCCTCGGTCTCCGCAGCCTCCGTGGTCTCCGCGGCCGGAGCCTCGACGACCACGGCCTCCGCGACGACGAGCTCCTCGGCGGCCTCCGGCGCGGTCTCGGCCACGGCCTCGGCGACAGCCTCGACAGCGGCTTCGGCGGCCGGAGCGGCGGCCGCCAGGGCCGCCTCCAGGGCCGCATCGGCCTTCGCCTGCAGCACCACGATCTCGGCGGCCTTCGGCGAACCCGCCGGAGCCGTCGCCTTGCGCACCGCGCGGCGGCGCGGACGGCCCGCCGGAGCGGCGGCCGGGGACTCGGCCACCGGCGCCTCGACCACGGCGGTCTCGGCCGGCGCGGCCTCGACGGCCTCCGCCTCGACGCCCGGGACCTCCAGGGCCAGCTGGCCCTCGATCTCCTCGCGCACCGGCTCCGCGGGCTCCACGACCGACTCGACGACGGCCTCGGCCACCGGCCCGGCCTCGACGGCCTGCGGCTCCTCGTGGCCCGCGCCGCCCTTGCCCCGGCGACGGCGCTTGCCGCCACCCGAGCCCGCCTCGACGGCCGCGGCCGACGGGGCGTGGACGTGGGCGCTCGGCTGCTCCATGTGGACGATCACACCGCGGCCGTTGCAGTGCACGCAGGCCTCGGAGAAGGACTCCAGCAGGCCCTGTCCGACCCGCTTGCGGGTCATCTGGACCAGGCCCAGCGAGGTGACCTCGGCCACCTGGTGCTTGGTCCGGTCTCGGCCCAGGCACTCCAGCAGGCGGCGCAGCACCAGGTCGCGGTTGGACTCCAGGACCATGTCGATGAAGTCGATCACGATGATGCCGCCGAGGTCGCGCAGCCGCAGCTGGCGCACGATCTCCTCGGCCGCCTCGATGTTGTTCCGGGTGACCGTCTCCTCCAGGTTGCCGCCCTGGCCGACGAACTTCCCGGTGTTGACGTCGATGACGACCATCGCCTCGGTGCGGTCGATCACCAGCGAACCGCCGCTGGGCAGCCAGACCTTGCGGTCCAGCGCCTTCATCAGCTGCTCGTCGATCCGGTAGGTGGCGAACACGTCCACCTCGGAGGTCCACCGCTGGAGGCGCTCGGCGAGGTCCGGGGCCACGTTGGAGACGTACTCGTGGATGGTCTTCCACGCCTCGTCGCCGGAGACGATGACCTTGGTGAAGTCCTCGTTGAAGATGTCGCGCACGACCCGGACGGTCATGTCCGGCTCGCCGTACAGCAGCGCCGGGGCGTTGCCGGTCGCGGCCTTCTTCTGGATGTCCTCCCACTGCTGCTGGAGGCGCTGGACGTCGCGGGTCAGCTCCTCCTCGGAGGCGCCCTCGGCGGCGGTGCGCACGATGACGCCCGCGTCGTCCGGGACGATCTTCTTGAGGATCTGCTTCAGGCGGGCGCGCTCGTTCTCGGGCAGCTTGCGCGAGATGCCGGTCATCGAGCCCTCGGGCACGTACACCAGGTAGCGGCCGGGCAGCGAGATCTGGCTGGTCAGGCGGGCGCCCTTGTGGCCGATCGGGTCCTTGGAGACCTGCACCAGCACGGACTGGCCGGACTTCAGCACCGACTCGATCCGGCGCGGGCCGCCGTGGCCCAGCGCGCCGAAGTTGACCTCACCGGCGTACAGCACCGCGTTGCGGCCCTTGCCGATGTCGACGAACGCGGCCTCCATGGACGGCAGCACGTTCTGGACCTTGCCCAGGTAGACGTTGCCGACGTACGAGGTGGCCTGTTCCTTGTTGACGTAGTGCTCGACCAGCACGCCGTCCTCAAGGACGCCGATCTGGGTGCGCTGGCCGTTCTGGCGCACCACCATGACGCGCTCGACCGACTCCCGGCGGGCCAGGAACTCGGCCTCGGTGATGATCGGCACCCGGCGGCGGCCCAGCTCGCGGCCCTCGCGGCGGCGCTGCTTCTTCGCCTCCAGACGGGTCGAGCCCTTGATGGACTGCACCTCGTCCGGGTCGAAGGACGGCTCGGTGGAACGACGGCGCGGCTCGCGCACCTTCACCACCGTGCGGACGCCGTCCTCGGTGGTCTCGGCGGTCTCGACGGCGCCGGCCTCACCGCTGCGGCGGCGACGGCGGCGACGACGGCGGGACGAGGACAGGCCGGCGGCCAGGTCGTCGTCGTCCTCCTCGTCCTCCTCCTCGGCGGCGGCCCGGACCGGCTCCTCGACGGCGGGCTGCTCGGCCTCGACGGCCTCGGCGGCCTCGAACTCCTCGGCCTCGCCACGGCGACGGCGGCGGCCGCCGCGACGGCGACGGCGGGACGGACGGCCGTCCTCCTCCCACTCGCCCTCGGTCTCCGGACCGGCGGCGGGGGCCTCCACGGCGGGCGCCTCGGCGGCCGGGGCCTCCACGGGCGCCTTGGCCGGGGCCTTGGCGGGGGCGGCCTTCACCGGCGCCTCGGCGGCCGGCTTGCGGCGGTTCGGCTCGACCCGGGTGCGGACCCGGCGGCGGCGGCCGACACCGCTGTACTCGTACTCGTCCTCCTCCGAGCGCTGCTCGGCGGCGGCCGGGGCCTCGACCTGAGCCGGGGCGGCGGCGGGCTGCTGCGGCGCGGCGGCAGCGACGTAGGGGGCGGGCTCCTGGAAGACCGGGGCCTGGAAGACGGCGGTGGCCGGGCGGACGGCACGGCGGCGCACCCGGTGGTGCGGCTCGGCCTCGACGGCCGGGGCCGGGGCGGGAGCCTCGGCGGCGGCCTCGACGGTCTCCTCCTCGGGCTCCTCCTCGACGGCGGGCTCCTCGGCCACCGGCTCCTCGACCGGCGCCTCGACCACCGGCGCGGCCTCGACCACGCGACGGCGGCGGGTGCGGCGGGCCGGAGCGGCCGGGGCCTCCTCGGCCACGGGCTCGGCGACGGGCGCCGGAGCCTCGACGACGGCGGGCTCCTCGGCCAGGGGGACCTCGGCGACGGGCGCCTCGGACCGCTTGCGGGTCCGACGGGCCCGAGCGGGCTTCTCCGCCTTCTCGTCCGTCCGGCCGGCCTCCGGCTCGGCCTTCTTCTCGGCCTCGGCGGGGGCGGCCTCCTCGACGGCGGCCACTGCGGCCTCCGGGGCGGTCACGACGATCGCGCCGGCCTCCGGCGCACCCGCCGGGGCCTCGGCCCGCTTGCGGGTCCGGCGGGCCCGGACCGGCTTCTCCGCCACCGGGGCGGCTTCGGCCGCCGGGGCCTCGGCGGCGGGCGCCACGTGCGCCTCGACCGGGAGGACCGTCTCGGCCGCCTCGGCGGCCGCACCCTGCGGGGTGCCCGCCGGGCGGGACACCGCCCGGCGACGACGGCGCGGCGGCGCGGCGGACGCGCCCTCGCCACCGGTCCCGGCGGTTCCGTTCTGTTCCGTGGCCGCAGACTGCTGCGGATCGGTGTTATCGAGCATGCGGGTGGATCTCCCGTCAGGCCCCCGGGCTCCACATCCGGGCACGGCGCGGCACCTGTGGGCGGCCGGCATCGCGAGGATGCTCGGGCCGGACCCTCTGACGGTGCCGCCGCGCGGACGCGAGGCCGCACAGGGGCTCGTAGTCTCGCTCGGCGCCCCGCGTTCCGCGGGGTGTCGAAAGTCTTCTGGTCTGACCAGTCTTCTGAGGTTTTCCCAAGCTGAGCCGTCCCCCAACCCCGGGTGGCTCCCGGAAGGGGTCCCGGGCCCACCGACCGTCCTGGTCGGCGGGCCCCGAGAGGCCGGCCTGTGCTGCGACGACGCTCGCTCCCCTGGGGAGCCGCGGGAACCCTGGAGGACCGTCGGTTCCAGTGAGGCACTGGAACCGGCCTCCGCCCCCTAGGCGGACGCGGTAGCGCGCGGCCCGGCGGCCGTTTCTCAGCCGGCCGGGGCCGCGGCGCGGTCGAGCGCCAGCGGGTCGGTCACCGTGCCCGACTCCTCGTCGAGCGGCCCCTGCGCCAGCCTGGTCACCTCTGCGGGGACCGGCGGCGCCAGGTCGGCCGTCGCACGGAGACCGGACAATACGTCGTCGGGTCGTACGGCGGGTGTGGCGTGTCGTACTACCAGGCGCAGTATCGCACAGGGACGGCCGGTCCGAACATCGCGGTCGGTTCCGGCGGCCGTGTCCCTACCACCGTCGACCTGCGGCTCGACGGCCTCCAGCGCCGCCACCGCACCGCGCGCGTCGAAGACCCGCACGCCGTTCTTGGTCCTGCGCTCGACCTCGACCTTCTCTTCGGCGAGGAACGTGCGGACCGCCTTGGCCGCCTGGTCCGGCTCGACACCGTCCAGGCGCACCAGCCACTCGGAGGCCTCCAGCCGCTCCACGAAGTTCGGCGTCCGGACCTCGACCGCGTCGATCACGTCCAGGCCGGCGGGCAGCGACTCGTCCAGCTGCGCCCGCAGCTGCTCGGGGTCGCGCACGGCGGCCAGGCCGATCTCCAGGTACTCCGCTTCACTCGCCACCCCGGTGGGGGCGGCGTTGGCGTAGGACACCTTCGGGTGCGGGGTGAAGCCGGCCGAGTAGGCCATCGGAACGGCGGACCGGCGCAGGGCGCGCTCGAAGGCGCGCTGGAAGTCACGGTGGCTGGTGAAGCGGAGCCGGCCGCGCTTGGTGTAGCGGAGACGAATCCGCTGCACCGTCGGCGCGGGCGGCGGACCGTCGGGCGTACGGCGTGCCAGGGTCGCTCAGTCCTTTAGTCAGTTGTCCCCGTCCGGCGCAGCGCGTTTCCGCCACTGCCCGGACTCTGTCACCTCAAGGGTACGCGCCCCGCCGCCCCCCTCGCTCCGCCCCTGGTCAGCCGCCACCTCGAACCCGCCCCGGCCCCCGCAGCACGAGGGCCCTCCCCGACACCACCCGGGAAGGGCTCCGCACCGGCCCCGAACCCTCCGAGGCCGTGAACTAACTCACACCACAGCTCGCCTACTTGCCGAGTGTCCTCACGGACGGGACCACGTCGCCGGTCCGCCGGGAGCTGGACCTACGGATGCCGGCCCGACGGGCAGACGCGGTGCCCTCGCGACACTGCGGCGGATCAGCAGCTTCGGAGAGGTCGCAAGTTGGCGCATGGCAGCTGCGTTGGTGTGCAGGGCGCCGACCCACCACAAAGCGGTTGTCACGCTCTGCGGGTCGATGTCGGGAACCCCGGAGGCCATCGACGCGATCTCGTCAGGGGTGGTGGGCGGCACGGCGTCGGGGTGGGGTGCGCGTCCGACGCCTCGGCCGCCGCGCGACAGTCGCCGAGCTTCCCGATGTTCCTCGTCAAGCTGCACGAACAGCCCGCGAAGGCCGGACTCGGGCGAGGCAGCGATCAGTTGTTCCCACTGGGCCGGTGACAGGCGACCGGTTTCCGCGATTCCGATGCGGACTTTCCGTGTCGGGTGGACAGCGGCAGCGTCCACGACAGCGTCGGGCAGGTCTCCACGGTGCAGGAACGCGTCCTCACCGCAGTCCAGCAGTCTGAGAAGCAGATCTTCGGGTGCCGCACGGTTGAACCCGAGCCCGGACAACCAGGAAAGGCCCGACCTCCGGTCGACGTCGGTGACTGAGGTCAGCGTGGCCCAGGCCGGGCCGTACGCGGCGGACCGTATCTCTGTCATTCGCGGAAGACTATGCCGAGCACATGCGCAGAGGACCGGAAGTCCGTGGCCGGCAGCAGAGGAGCGTACGCAAGAGCCCTCCCCGAAGGAATCGGGGAGGGCTCTACGCGTGGCCTCAAGGCCTCAGATCCGAGAGGATGTGAAGTCAGTCACACAGCTCGCCGACCGTGCCACTTACGTCGTCGCCTACTTCTGCTGGTCGGCGCCGCCGACGACCGTCAGCGGCAGCAGCTTCTTGCCCGTCGGACCGACCTGAATGTGGGTGTCCATCTGCGGCTATACGAATACGGGCCTAAAACCATGGATAGGTTTCCCCGACATGGCGAAACGCTCCCGTACCGCGCGTGCCGAGCAGCAGAAGGCCTACACCGTCGAAGCCGAGTGGACCCCAGCGGATCTGGCGCTGCTGAAAGAGCTGAAGAAGGCCGAGGCCGCCCTCCCGGCCGACGCGCCCCGGGCTCTGCTCTCAGTCCGTCTCTCCGTGCTTACGGAAGACACCACCTCCCCCGTCCGCCAGGAGCTCGACCTCCGCCGCGAGGCGCTGAACCGCGGCTGCCGCGTGGTCGGCGTCGCCAGCGACCTCAACGTGTCGGCCACGAAGGTGCCGCCATGGAAGCGGAAGCAACTGGGTGAATGGCTGAACAACCGGGCGCCGGAGTTCGACGTGCTCCTGTTCTGGAAGCTCGACCGCTTCATCCGTCGACTGTCCGATCTGAACACCATGATCGACTGGGCGCTGAAGTACGGGAAGAACCTGATCTCCAAGCACGACTCGATCGACCTCACCACGGTCGTCGGCAAGATCATGGTCACGCTGATCGGCGGCATCGCAGAGATCGAGGCCACCAACACCAGCACGCGCGTCGCGAGCCTGTGGGACTACGCGAAGACCCAGTCCGCGTGGCTGGTCGGCAAGCCGGCCTTCGGCTACACCACGGCGGAGGACGAGAACGGGAACGTCGTCCTCGTCATCGAGGCAGATGCCCACAAGGCCCTGCACTGGTGTCGGCGGATGGCCCGTCGTGGCGTGTCCGCCCGCCGCATGGTGCGGCTGCTGAAGCGCGCGGGTCTCGGCAGCGACGGCCTCACTCCGGCCACCCTCCTCCGTCAGCTGCGCAACCCCGCGCTGATGGGCTACCGGGTGGAAGAGGACAAGGTGGGCGGCGTCCGCCGGTCCAAGCTCATCCTCGACAAGGACGGGAAACCCATCCGGGTCGCCGCGGCGATCTTCGAGGACGACGACTTCCACGAGCTCCAGGCAGACCTCGACAAGCGCAGCAGGAACCAGCCGCAGCGCAAGCCGGGCGGAGCCACCAAGTTCCTCGGCGTCCTCATCTGCGTCGACTGCACGACGAACATGACGGTGCAGCTCAACCGCGTCAAGGACCGGGAGTACGCGTATCTACGGTGCCAGGGGTGCAAGGCCGGGGGCGCGGGTTTCCCCAACCCCGAAGGGGTCTACACCAAGCTCGTCAGCGACGTGCTCTCCGTCCTCGGCGATGAGCCCGTGCAGGTCCGGGAGTACGCGCGAGGCGCCGAGGCCCGCGCCAAGGTGGCGCAGCTGGAGCAGTCCGTCGCCTACTACATGACGGAACTCGAACCCGGCGGGCGGTTCACGAAGACCCGGTTCACCCGCGAGCAGGCCGAAGCGACGCTGGACAGGCTGATCGCGGAGCTCGGGGAGATCGACCCCGAGACCACCGAAGACCGATGGGTGAACGTGGCCAACGGCAAGACGTTCCGGCAGCGCTGGGAGGACGGCGGCGTCGAGGCCATGTCGGCCGACCTGCTCAGGGTGGGCATCCGGTGCGAGATCACCCGCACCAAGATCAAGGGCCAGCGCGCGCCAGAGGTGAAGATGAAGCTCAAGATCCCCAAGGACTACCGAGAGCGCCTGATCGTCAAGGAGGACCACTTCGCGGGCAAGCTCTGACGCCCGCGACTGACATGCGACGGCCCCCGGTCATCAAGCCGGGGGCTGTCGTCGTCAGTGCTTGGCGGGGTCGTACGGCTCCTCATTGCCGTCGTCGTCCACGATGACGATCTCACTCTCGACGACCTGCGCAGTCGTCCGGGGCGTGCCCTCAGCCGGGTAGCTCGCGCTCACCGCGGCTCCCGAGACCGATCGGAGCGCACCAGCACTTCGCGCGCGATCTCACGATTTGTGGCGATGTCTTTGGCGATGCCGGCGGCGACGAGCGCTTCGCCGGGAGTGTGACCGGCTCCCACGAAACGCCAGGCACCTTCGACCACGGTCTCGCTGTCCCAGTCGGCATACAGGTCTTGGACGCTGGCCATGGTGTGGACGTGTTCGGCGCGGTCGGCTCGAAGCTGACCGTGGGTGGTGGAGTAGGCCCGCGTCTTGGTGAGGCAGTGCCCCCGGTAGCCGAGCATGTGGGCCCAGGTGCGCAGGCGCAGGTGTTCCAGTTCGGGCAGGCCACCAAGACGCCAGGCGGTAGCGATGAGCGCCCGTACATGCGGCGTCACACGGAGTGCACGTATCTCTGCCAGGGACTCGATGCGGCGATCGACGGCACCGGCAGCCTCGACGCTCTTACTCGTGTACTTGGCGACGTAGGCGGCTACCGCGTCGTCGGTGAGTCGTCTGCCGTCCCCGTTGGCTATCGGATGGGCTTCGAGTTGAGCGCCGAAGCGGAGCCGTCCGCCGTTGTAGGCCGCCGAGTCGGGGCACGGCAGCGCTACAACCGCAGCCGCGGAGTGAACGGTCTCCAGGAGGAGGTCCGCTGTCGCCCAGAGCGGAGGCGGGGAGGCAGGCCCGTTGGGGCCGTCGAAGCGGACGACGGCGTGGAAGTGGACGGCGCCGCGCTTCTGGTATTCGGCGACCTTGGTTGCCGACACCCGGGCCAGCGTGCGCACCTGCGACCGGCCGACGCCCGCCCGGGTGGCGACGTGGTGGTAGAGGTTGTCGCGGAAGGCCTTCCACAGGGCCGGGGCCATGGCGTTCCACAGGACGTGACCCGGGTAGTCGTAGCAGTCGGCGCAGAGCGGTTGCCCGATGAGCGGGTCCGTGTCCAGGTGGGTTCGGCCGCAGCCGTGTCGGCCGCCGTGTTCGCAGCGTCGGCGCCGGGCCGGATGGCATTCGCCGGCGCGGTGGACGGGGCCGAATGAGGGGGCGGTCAGGGTGACGAACAGCCGCGGGTGCGTCCGGACCGTTTCGGGGACTCCTTTACCGCCGATGAGGCCGGAGCGGACGAGGTGGAAGGTGTCGCCGCTGTGCTCGCGCGAGCAGGACGGGCAGCGGGTGGCCCGGCGGTTGCGGCACCGGACCGCGAGCCGGCCGCCGGGTTCGGTGGCGGTCGAGTAGCGGCGCAGGACTTCGCCGGTCTCGGCGTCGAGCGTAGTGGTGTGCCCGGCAAGGTAGACCGGTTCGGCGCAGCCGCCGGTGGCGCGGATCTGGTCGAGCCAGCGGCTCAGGTCCGGCATTTCACCGAGGCGGACCAAGTCACGGTCAACGAGCGGGAGTTGGCGCAGCCGCGCCTCCCGGCTGAGGAGGGCGCGGCGTGCGGTGGGGTCGTTGTGCGGGTTGGTGCGGGTCATGGTGGGTGTCTCCAGGGCCAGGGTTCGCCGGGCCCCGGCCGGGCCTTGTGTGTGGCTCGGCCGGGGGTGGCGTTGGGGCAGGTGGAGCCGGGCCGGCGGGTGGGGGTGGGGCCGCCGGTGGGGATTGGGTGGGTTGGCACGGTGATCACGCGCTTTCAGGTGGTGGTGTGGGTGAGGCCTTGGACGAGCCACATCACGGCGTAGACGACGGGGTCGGCCCAGCCGATGCGGTCGAGGAAGATGCCGAGGACGCCGACGAGGAGGACGTGCCAGAGCTTGAGTTCGCCGGAGCGGAGCAGGAGGTAGGTGACGAGGGCCAGGACGGCGGAGAGGATGACGGCGGTGGCCATCAGAGGTAGACCCCTTCGGTCGG
Source organism: Kitasatospora sp. NPDC101157 (assembly GCF_044768255.1). Classification (NCBI taxonomy): domain Bacteria; kingdom Bacillati; phylum Actinomycetota; class Actinomycetes; order Kitasatosporales; family Streptomycetaceae; genus Kitasatospora; species Kitasatospora sp. NPDC101157. Next base: position 498,548 of record NZ_JBIWPL010000004.1, read on the forward strand.
CTCGTCCGCCACGTGGAGGCCGGGCCAGGAGGGTGCGAGGCGGGCGTGCTTCTCGGCGGCGCGGCGGGCCTGTTCGGGGGTGACGTGGACCGAACGCGCTCGGGTCCACTGGCCGTCGGTGTCGGTGGTGATGGCGACGCCCTGTTCGGCGAGGGTGATGCGCTGGGCGGCTTCGAGGGCGTCCTTGTTGAGGTCGCCGAGCGCCATCTCCGCCGTGCCGGGGTCGCTCACCCGGTGGCAGATGCGGCCGGCCAACTGGGCGCGCAGGGCCGTGACGCCGGGGCCGAGGTCTGAGCCGACCCGCTGCCCGGCGATGACGAGGTGGATGCCGAGTGCAGCGCCGAGCTGGGCGAGACGGAGCAGGTTGGTGGAGATCTCGCCGACTTCGGCCTTGTCCTCCCTGGTGGCCATCAGATACAGCTCGGCCACTTCGTCCACGATGACGACGATGGGCATCTTGCGGAGCTTGGCCGGGAGGTCCCAAATCGAGCGGGCCCCGACCGAACGGCACAGCTGCATCCGCGCTTCGGTCTCGGCGACCAGTTCGGCCAGGAGCCGCGCCGCCTCCGCCCGGGTGGAAGCCAGGGCCGAGAGCCGGTCCTCGAACAGGGAAAGTTCCATGCCGCCCTTGAGGTCGATGCCGAACAGGGCGACGCGTTGCGGGGCGAGTTCCTTTACCAGCGAGGCGATCAGGGTGGACTTGCCGGATCGGGTGGCGCCGACGATCAGCCAGTGCGGCGCGCGCCGGAAGTCGATCACCCAGACCCGGCCGTCCTCCAGCAGTCCGACCACCGCCCGCAGCACGCGCTGCTTCAGTTGGTAGGGAACGACGGGGGCCCGAAGCGGGTCCCAGGCGAGCGCGGACAGGGTGACGAACCCGCGTTCGTCGGAGGACAGGCGGACCGCGTGGACCCGCCAGGCGTGGGTGAGCGCTTCGACGGCGGACAGGAAGTGGTCCGGCACCTGCCCGGGGTGCAGCCGCACCGCCACGTCCAGGCCGCCGCGCCGCAGCTTCGGCACACCAAGGCGGGGCGGCACGGGCCGCAGCGGATCACCACGGACCACCATGTCGCCGAGCAGTGCCCGCCCGGGGCGCTTGGCCACCGCGAGGCCGAGATTCGTGGTCAGCCGCCGCCACGTCACCCGGACCCGCACCGCGGCCACCGGGTAGCCGAGCAGGCACCACCACACGTAGGGGTAGTTGCGCCGCAGCCCGGGGGCGGTACTGAGCAGGATGAGCACCGTCGCCAGCAACGCCAGCCAGAGCAGTTGAGCCAGCATCACGGCCGACCCCCGTTCTCCATCGCGGTGTTGTGGGCCTCCGTCTCCAGGTCACGGGCCTGCCCGGCCGCCTTGGTGGCGACGATGGCAATGTGCTCGAACAGCGGGGCACCGTCTTCGTCCCGCCCGAACGGGTCAACCTCTTCGGCCAGGTCGCCGAGTTCACGCAGCAGGCCACGCAGCCGCACGCGCGTCGCGCTGCTCATCAGGCGTCGCCACCCTTGCGCGAGGCCGCCGAGGCCTGGGCGGGGACGGGGGTGATGGCGTCGGCGCGGAAGGACAGGCCGTGCCGGTCCCCCATGGCCCACGAGAAGGCGGTCAGGCCGGTGACGTGCACCCGCACGCCCTCCACGACGCCGACCGGTTCGCCGGACACGCTGATCTCGATGATCGAGGCCCGCCGGCCGTCCTGCCGGACCGCAACGCCGACCGTGTAGACGGTCTGGCCCTCCCGGTCCTTGCGCACCTCGCCGGTCTCGCGGTTCGCGATCCGCGCCTCGGGGGCAACGATGCAGGTCATCGTGCCCAGCCGGGTTCCGTCAACGGGAATGGACTGCATGAGCGCACACTCCTCTGGCACCAAAGGCCGCATGACGTCAGTCGTCAAACATACTTACCTTTGATGGTGAGATGATGCCCTTCCTTGACGCCCCGACGCAAGCGATTCATGCTTACGTTTAACGGCTACCGACTGACGACAGACCTAGACACGTGGCCCGAGCTGGGCAAACGACGACAGACGAACTCTCAAAAACGACACGGAACACGCGAGGCGGGCCTCTCCCCCGGCGCCCGCACCAAGGGGTCAACACCATGGCGATCATCCGGAACGAGGCACTGCACAAGCAGGTGGCGGCGGCGATGCGACAGTCGATCGCCACCGGCGAGTGGCCCCCCGGCACGCAGCTGCCCACTGAGACCGATCTCGCCAACAAGTACGGAGTCTCCCGACCAACCGTCAGGCTCGCTGTCGCCGCCCTTCGCAGCGAGGGCCAGTTGGACGTGAAGCAGGGCCGCGGCACGTTCGTCCGCACCGCCGTCCACGGCCCCACCGCCAGCCTGGACCGCACCGTCACCCATCGGGCCGACGCCTACGAGACCCCCATCGACGCGTGGTTCCAGCAGGGCGAAGAGCCCACCGTTTACCGCACCCGCACGGACGCCATCACCGCGCCACTGCTGGAGACGGACCAGGACGAGCTGATGATCGGCTGCGACCGCCTCCTCACCGACCCCGCCGGCGACGGCCGCGCCCTCCACCGCCTCCTACTCCCGATGGAGCGCATCGAGGCCACCCAGCTCGCCCAACAGCCAGCCGCCACACCGGCCGAGGCCTACGCGGTGCTCGCCGCCGCCGGGCATGACCTCACCTGGCGCGAGCGGGTCAGCGCCCGCGTCCCCCAGCCCGACGAGCGCGAAGCCCTTCAACTCTCCGAAGCCGCCGTCCTCCTGGTCGCCCACCGCATCACCCACGACCAGGCCACAGGACTCCCGCTCATCCTCGAAGAGACCCGCCTCGGCGCCGAGACCACCGGACTGACCTACAACATCGAGGCCCGGAAGCCTAAGCGCACCGCAGCAGTGTGACGACCCAAGCCTGTGAAACTGCTGCGAGCTACCTGCCTACGAGGTGCTGTCCATCTCGGTCAGTTGGCTGCCCGCCTGGCAGCAGCACGCGCCGTCGTAGCGTTGGCAGCTGAGTTCACGCGGGCAGCGTGAGCGCGCCGAGAGACATCCCCGCCGAAGGCGCTCCAGCCGTAGAGCGACGCCAGCACCCCTGCAACAGCCGCAGCCCACGCAGACACTGCCGCCGTGAACTGAGCCATCAGAGCTGGAGGAGTAGCCACCAGACGGCCTCTGGTCTGAGAAGCCGTGATGGCACACCGCTCCGACCAGAGCTCGAAGAACTGAGCAAGGCGGGCAAAGAACGCCGAAATGAGGGCTATCAGTACGTAGGTAAAAACGAAGCCCATACCGATACGCTCGCCAACGCCGGGAACTGTCCCACCTGGGGCCAGCGGCCACCCCATCACCTCGTGGAGGCTGCCATAGCCCAAGCCTGGAGCGAAGATCAGGCAGGCCAGCATCGTGCCGCCCACACCGTCATAGTCGTTCTCATCCGATTGCGGCTGCGGCTGCGGCTGCGGAGCCCCCTCGCCTGACGACGCAGCATCGGAACCCTTCTTGCCGTAGGGCGGTAGGAAGATCTGCAAGAGGCCACCATGGACGTTCCCGCCAACGAACGTGCCAGAGCCATGGTTGTGCTGCTCCTTTGGCTCACCGTCCGCCATCGGGACCGCCACCTTGTTGGATCGTCAGGCCGCCGTACACGCTCCCGCCGATGAAGGTGCCCGATCCCGTGTTGCGCTGGTTCCACACACTCGATACCGGAGACCCAGGTCGCCCAAGGACACCAACTTCACCCAGCAGGTCACGGTGGTCCGACAGGTACTGCGTCAGAATCTCCGTCCATGCCGCAGCCGCGGCCGTCCGCGCTTCATCCCCACCGGAAGACAGCTCAGTCGCAGTCGCGTTGACGGCCTCCATCGCTGCTCGCTGTTCCTGAGGCGTACCACGTCGGAAGAAGTGCGCAACTGTGGCCTGCATCTTTCCGGCACCCCACGTTGTGATGGCCGCAACAAGCGTCCCGGCCGCACCAGTTGCCACTGCCGCGATCTCAGCGTCGTACATGATCGAGAAGATCTCCCCGCCCTGTGGCCGCATCTAGGAGCAAGAACCTACCTCCCAACGCCGACAGTTGGGGCCAGTTCGCCTGAACGGACCGCCGGCGCGAACGCCCGTCGCAACTCTTCTTCACTTACTCAAGCGGCGGCGCATCCGCGCCGCCGGGCGGCCCCAGCCGCCCCGGCCGGGCGTGCGGCCTTGCGGCCGTTCCGGGCCGGGCGCCTGGCCCGCCCAACCAGATCCCACCACCCGCGAAGGCGGTGACCGGGCCGCCGGCTGCCGCGCTACGGCTGCCGCCGGGCGGCTCCACGGTTTTACCCACCTCCCCGGGCAGGGACCCGCGTCGAGCAAGACCGGGGGGCCACTCGGCCAAACTGCGGTCAGGCCCAAAGCCCTGACCGAGTCGCAACAGCTTACGGCCCCCCGATCATGCTCGACCCCACCCCGGACAGGACACCGGCCAAAACCGCTCCACCGCCCTTCGGAGACTAGCTCTGCAAGTCGCGAAACCCCCCTGCCCGCCTGCATGGTGTGCCACCATAGATCAACCCTGATATTACGGCGGGAGAGATTGCATGGATGCGCCTCGCAATAAGAAACCGTTTGCCGAACTCTTTGCCGGCGTCACTGGCGCTGATATCCAAGAGGCAATTCAGAAGTCCGGCTATCCCCTGCAGGCTTCGGTGGCCGACGCCCTGAGGACGAAGCTGGCCGAACATGACCAGCAAGCAGCAATTCAGGAAGAGTGGGCATTCGTCGACCCCGAGACTCAGCAGGCTAGGTCCATTGATATCTTCGCGGACCTCCCAATGTATAAATTCGAAACCGAAGCCAATCGACCTAAAGTGCTTCCCTATCTGACGCTCTTGATGGAATGCAAGCAGAGCGAGCTGCCGTACGTCTTTTTTCTGCGCGGAGACTCGCCGGGGGCGGGCAGCGTCTTCCCTGAGATTTCTGGAATCCAGAATGAAAGCATTCGAGTCTTCAGCAAGGGCGATGAGTATCCGCCAGAATTCTCATACGAGATGAGCATTCACGATGTCCTGGGGGCTTATGATCTTGATTTTCTTGACTCTCCGACTTTCTACGCCATCAGTGCCGCAAAAGCGGTTCGGCGCGGCGGATCGAAGCTGGAGCTGACTGGCGAGGATGCATACCGGGCCATCACGCTTCCGCTACTCAAGGCTGCAGATCATGTCCGCCTCTTGAGTGCGCCGAAGATCTCGGACGACGCGACCCTGCTGCGCTTCATCGTCTGCGTCGCAGTCGTAAAGGCGCCGATGATCGGGAGTTTCCTGCATGACGGGAAGAGTCGCCTCCTCTCCCTGCCCTGGGTACGGAGCAGTCGCCTGGAGCCTATCACCGAGACCTCGAAGAAGGCGCGACTAACCAGCATCGTGAGGCATTACGACATCATCCATGAAAGCTTCCTTCCCGCATATCTGGATCGATTGATTCCAGATATGCGGGAGATCTCCAAGAGGGTCGTAAATATTGGCGAAGTCATTGTCGATGGCTACGGAATGGCGGGTGATGCGGATGAAACATACATGGATATTGAGCCACTCCCCAGCGATCGTCACCAGCACCTTAAAGGGCGGCCCTTCGGGGCGATTCGCCGTGGATCTGGCGGACTCGGAATGCAGATCGAAAATGCATGGCCCGAGGATGAGATCGCGCATATTGATTTTGGCGAATATTGCGATGACCCAGAAGACGTAGACTAGGATTTGTGCCTAGAGCCTTCGGCATGCCTGAATGTTAATTCACCCTCGCTAAGGGAACACCCGAGGTTGGATGAGTGCCCAGGTTGCTTCGGGACGAAGAAGCCAACGAACTCAGGGCCAGTGCAAGCTTGCGCTCACACCGGCCCCCAGTCAGGCCGACTTACCGCGTGCGTGTGCAGCCAGGCACAGCAACTCGTCGAGGCTCATCCACCCTTCGGCGATGCCCACCAGCCGGACCACCGGCCCACCCTGGGCGTCGGTGTCAGCAATCGCCCGCAGCGCCGAGCGCTCTACCCCGCACAAACCCAGCAGCCCGTTCAACTCGTCTGCTGTCCGCCGCGCGGCCCTCCACCCGGCCGCGTAGTCCACGCCCGGCAACCACACCCACGAGTCAGGGTCGAGGCTCGCCGCCAACTCCGCACCGAAGTCGTCGTCCCCGTCCAACAGTCGCTCAACTCCCCTGATCAACAACCGAACCGGCCATCCGTGCACAGACATACCGAGGAGCCCGATACCATCGGCACCGGGTTCCGACCCACCGGACCACCCCTCTCCCGCCAAGGTCACGGGGTGGTCCGGCACGTCTTCAGTTGTCCCTGATCAGGTCAGGTGCGGTCCTGCGTCGCCTCCTCGCAGCCGAAGATCCGCCGGAACAGCTCCGCCTCGCTCAGGCCGATCAGCGGGTCATCAACTCCGGTTTCCTCACGCCAGATGCGCCGCATCAGCTGCGATCGCTGGCCGTCGGCGAAACCGGGTTCGTCGCACCACGCCATCACGTCACGGTGTGCGGCTCGGCGCCCCGGCGAGACAGCCCGCACCGGCCAGGAGAACTGGCCGTCCAGCAGCCACCAAGTCCAGGCCCGGTACCACCAGGTCCGCGGCTGCCGAATCACCGCTGCTCCCCGGGGCCGGCGGAGTACAGGCGGACCACGGTCGGGGTCAGGTCGAGGAAGGCCAGCGCCCGCACCTCCCCGTGCGTCGCGAGCCGGTGCCCGATCGACTGCACCTCCGACGGCCCGAACCTCTCCGTGAAGTAACCCTGCTGGTCCGGGCTGAGCGGCAGCGCGTTCAACGTCTTCAGGAGCGCGGCCATCGCGTCCGGCAACCTGCTGAACCGCGCGGGCGCCGTCACGCCTCGCACTTCCACGATCACCGGGAACGGGTACGGCGCGTTCGACATGGCCGTGTGCAAGGTGTCGGTCATGACCTTCCCTTCCTCTGCGCTCGGTGCTTGACCGCCGGACCGCTCGGCTTTCGTGCCACGACTTCCAGTTCCACCCGCACCCGCACCGAGGGCCGGCCGAACCGGGCCACCTCGCCGACGAACGCCGACGAAGCGGCGAACGGCGTGTCCGCGTCCAGCGTCCACTTCAGGTAGGCGCGGATCGGTGCGATCACCTGAGCCAGCGTCTCCGGCTGGTCGACGGGGATCGCGCACTCCACCGCCGCCAGCAGTGCCTCCAGCGACTCCACGTGCCGCAAAGCACCTTCGGCCATGGACAGCAACTCGGCATGATCCATCTCCGCCAAGGGCGTCCCGGCACGAATCCGCTGCACCTCCCAGTACGCGTCATCGATCCGCCGCTGGCCCAGGCTGAGGGCGATGTGCGGAAACCGATCAGCCGGGCGCGGACAAGCGCCGACGCTCGCAGTCACGGAAACAGCCTTCACGCCGACACCTCCCCCGTGCGGCGCGGGTGCCGGCTGTGGACACCGACCGTCCGACCGTTGACGACGATGTACCAAGTCTCCGCCTTCAACAGCCCCGCCCCGCAGTAGAAGCACCGGGTCTCCGCCGACCCGAACGCCCGCTTCCTCACGTCGCACCACCTCCCGGGCCCACCAGCGCCCAAACGATCTTCCCGATACCTTCCGGACGAGGCATGAAGCCCCACTCCACGGACAGGGCCTCCACCAGGCACAACCCCCGCCCCGACTCGGCATCCAAACCCGTAGACCGCCGGATCGCGGGCTTCTCGCTGCTCGCGTCGTGCACCTCCAGGCGGAGGTGACCGAGCACCATTTCGAAGCGGACACCGATTCGCCGCCCCTTCGGCACCCGGGCGTGCGTCACGGCGTTGGTGACCAACTCGTCAAGCACGACCTGAGCGTCACCCACGAGGGCTTCCCCGCCGGGCAGGCCTGCAAGGAAGTCACGAAGGTGAACCCGGGCCACTCCGGCGGACTTGCGGTGGCGGGTGAGCATCGCCTCGAACGCGGCTATCGCACCGTCCGACTCAAGCGACTCAGCAACGCCCCGGGGTTCTTCCAGGCTGATCAAGTGCACCAGCCTCCCGGTGCCCAAAGGGGAGGCCGAACCTGGACGTTCCAGCCCTTGACACCAGGTTGCCGAGAGGGATTGCGCACTTCGTACCCAAGGCGATTACCCACTGTGGGTAAACTCACAGGTAATCAACTTTCTTGAAGTGGCTGCTCAACAGCGGGGGCAGTGGTGACCGAGGCGCGCGTTCCGGACCGGCTCCCGCCGAGCCTGCTGTCCAACCCGGAGATGATCGCCGCCTGCCGAAGACGAGACTTCGCCACCGTGTTCAGGCTGCTCAAGCTGGCCGGGATCTACCCCTCGCTCATCGCTCGCGCCTGCGACATGACACCGAGCCGAGTCGGCGAGGTCATGGTGGGAAAGCCCAAGATCGAGAAGATCGATCTCATCGAGCGCATCGCAGACGGGCTGCACATCCCCGGGCACATGCTCGGGTTGGCCTCCCGGGAATGGGAGCAGGAAGCAGCAGCCCCACAGCTCCGGCACCGAGCACCCGAGCCGTCCGCCGGCGGGCAGAGCCTCAGCGCGCCGCTCGACCCCGAGTTCTTCGTCAGCCATCTGCGCGGCGTCATGCCCGGTCACTACAAGGCTGCCAACCTGCTCGGTTCTCGCCACGCGCTCGACGCGGTGACACGGCATGTCCAGTTGCTCGACCGCCTCCAGCAGAACGCGGGAGGCCGCGCACGAGACGAGCTCCTCACCATCGGCGCCCGCACGGCGGAGTTCCTGGGCTGGTTGAACCAGGATCTCGGAGACTTCGGCCAGGCGCTGTACTGGTCGGACCGCGCCATGGAGTGGGCGCAGGAGGCCGCGGATGACGTCATGGCCGCCTACGTGCTCTTCCGCAAGAGCAACCAGGCCACTGCTCAACGCAACGCGCAGAAGGCGGTCAGCCTTGCCCGCGCCGCTCAACGGTCGGCCGGCGCCACACTGCGCATCCGCGCGCTAGCCGCCCAGCAGGAGGCCCAGGGCCACGCGCTCATGGGTAACCCTCGCTTCGCACAAGCCAAGTTCGATGAGGCCCACGAACTCGCCGCCGAACCGGATGACTCGCACGCAGACGACGCGCTTGATCTGGCGTACTGCACACCGACCTACATCGAGATGCAGCGGGCGAACTGCCTGATCGAACTCGGCGATCCGCGAACGGCCGTCGACATGTTCGAGGCCGAGCTTCAAATCCTGCCGCCGATCTACCGCAACGACCAGGGCGTGTACCTCTCACGGCTGGCGCGCGCCTACGCGGTGTCCGGCGAACCGGAGCAGGCGGCGGCCGCAGCCGACCGGGCGCTGTCGATCGCCATCGACACCGAGTCCGCCCGAGCCATGTCCGAACTGTCCGCAGCGGGCAATGCCCTCCAGCAGTGGCGATCTGTGCCCGAAGTGGCCGTGTTCACCGGCCGTTTGACCCTGATGAGCAGCGGGAGCCCTCTCGACCGCTGACGACCCGATAAGAGAGGCTGGGCCCATGGACGCACTGATCACGGCCGCCACTTCCGCAGACGAACGCCGGCGCGGCGCCAAGGTCGCCGTACTGCCGGTCGGCAGCTTCGAGCAGCACGGCGATCACCTGCCGCTCACCACCGACACCGTCGTCGCCAGTCTGATCGCCCAGAAGATCGCCACCGACTACGACCTGTTCCTCCTGCCGCCCATAACGCTGTCCTGCTCGCACGAGCACGCCCACATGCCAGGCACCGTCAGCATCAGCGCCGCCACGCTCTACGCCGTGATCAACGACATCTGGAAGTCCCTCCAGGCTTCCGGCGTCCCCGGCCTGCTCATCGTGAACGGCCACGGCGGTAACTACGTCCTCTCCAACGTCGTCCAGGAGGCCAACACCTCCGGCCCGCGCGTCGCACTCTTCCCAGTCCGGGAAGACTGGCACCGGGCCCGCGAGGCCGCCGCCCTGGAGAGCAGCGGCGCCGAGGACATGCACGGCGGCGAACTGGAGGTGTCGCTCCTCCTCCACGGCGCTCCCCACCTCATCCGCGAAGGCATCGAGCAGGACGACCACGACGCCCCGGAGCGCCCACATCTCCTCACCCTGGGCATGGCTGGCTACACCCAGAACGGCATCATCGGCCGCCCGTCACTTGGAACCGCCGAGCAGGGCAAGGCCCTCCTGGAGAGCCTGTCCAAGTCGGCCGCCGCACACCTGTCACTCATAGGTGGTAGCTGACAGCTAATGGTTGCCACTCGAAGGTGGGCGAGTTCGAGCAGGGCAGTACCGCCCCAACGCGCACAGCGCCCTCCTCGGCAAATCGGGGAGGGCACTGTGCTGCGCGGGTTTTGCCTCGGCTCGGTATGAGACCGGCCGCCGATCCTCGCCTGTTGTCTGCTCAGCAGACCTTACGAAGCGTGACATCCATCGACGCACCCAGCTTTCGCCATCCGCGCTGGACTCGTGACGGGCAACCTGGATCATGCCACCGTCCGTGATCGTCCCGGTGCAGCCCCCTCACCGAGCCACCTGATCACCAGTCACACGGCTGGCTCACCGTGTCACCCACGCTGCCGCCCCCTTCTGTTGGCCAGCTCCACCAACGACCGTCAGCGGCAGCATCGTCCTGCCAGATCAATGTGACCAGTATGGGTCCTCGGTCAGTGTCACCGCTTCGGTAGTCGATCCGTCCGGGGCTCCACTTGGGCGGCTGAACGGGGAGAGATGCACATACGGGCCAAGGCTGACGCGCAGGGTTGCGCGCCCGTCCGACGAGATGTCCAGCTGGATCTCGCTGCCGTCCCCAGTCGTGGCCTTGACGGTGGACGCTGTGTCGGTGGAACGAGTTGTCCGGTAGCCGAGGTGCTTCCATCGGGCCTCGACCTTGTCCGACAACTCGACGGCCTTGGAGGGGGAGATCCGGGTCACGATCTGGCCGGTCTCGTTGATGTGATGCTTGTCGACTTCGTCGTTGAGCCCGGTGTCGTACTGTTTGCCCTCGATCGAGCCATAGGCCATCCGGACATGCGGTTCGACGCCGGCGGTGGTCGCTTCCAGCATTCGGTCGAGCTTCGCCACCCCCTCGCGCATCGGCATGTCCGCGGGTTGACGTACGTCCCACCAGCCGTAGGCGATCCAGCAGGCGAACCCTGCCAACAGCAGCACGGTGACACCCAGCACCCGCAAGCAACCGCCGCGAACACCGCCTTCCCCGCTCATCGGGGCGGTACCGTCACGACACGGTCGCCGTGACCGCTCACGACCTGGGCGATGGCCTGCAGGGACTCGTTCGGTTCGATCGTCCCGTCGGGGTGGCGGACGATCACCGAGGTCTTGGTACCGTCCGGGTTGTACGCCTCCTCCTCGCGGGCGTCGAAGTAGAGGGAGTGCGCCGGGATGTCACCCCCCACAGCTCCCGTCCACCCCTTGTCCGGCCCGTCCGGAGCGCCGAACCGCTTCGCCCCGAACTCGGCGCTGGCCGGATCCGTGCCGAACCACAGCGTGTTGGGGTCGGGGGTCAGGTCGGGGATCTGCGCCACCTTGTCGTTCTTGGCCGCAGCCGCGTAGACGTGTCCGTCCTGGACACCGAGGTCGGAGGCCTTGTGGAGGTCCATCCCCGGGCTGCCGATGATCACCACGTCGTCGGAGTACAGGCCGCCCGGCAGCTTGGACGCCTCGCCGGCGGTCAGGGACCCGTAGCTGTGCGCCACCGTCGTGACGTGGGCGGGTACGGCGCCATCGTGCGTGGCGCGCAGGCTTTGCATGAAGGCGTTGTACGCCCTGCCGCCCTCTTTCGCGTTGTCGGTGCCCGTGACCTTGAGGTCGTTGGTGGGGTCGTTGCCGTCGACGTTGATCTGGGGCGCGTCGTAGTCGAGCCAGACGATGGACGCGTTCTTCTTCGTGGGGTCGTTCTGGGTGGCCGCGTCGTAGATGTTGCGCGCACGTTGGACGTCGTTGTTGACGAAGTGCCCGTCGAGCTTGGTGTTCAGACCTGGCACGTACGCCGACACGTTGTCCGCGGTGTCCGGATTGCCGTAGGAGACGATCGCCCGGCCGTGGGACTCCATGCCGACTCCGAGGAGGAACATTGGAGGCTGCTTGGTCTTGGGGTCGGTGTCGTTGAGATGGGCGTCGTTGGCGGCGAGCTTGTCCCGGAGCGCCTTCAGGCCCTCCAGCTTGCTGTCGTCGTAACCCGACGGGTGCGGCTTCTGCTCCAGGTACTTGATCATCCCGTCCAGCTGCGCGCGGTTGGCCTTGTCCCGCACCTCCGAGGGGATGCCGTTGCGACCGCCAAGGAGGTCCGGATGCAGGGTCAGCATCTTCTGCTGCTCGTCCGGGGTCAGCCCCTTCCACCAGGCATTGACCTCGGCGGCAGTGGCGTCCTTGCCTGGCCATCCGAGATTCCTCAGTCCCTCGTCGAGAGAGTTGACGGCATCGAGCTGGAGCTGCGCCGCCTCGGGATTGAGCCCGTCGAAGGTCGCCAACTGGGCGATTGCATTGAGGCGTAGCGCGACCTTCTGATCGACCGCGTCCGCTTCGGCTATCGCCTTGCTGATCCGCTCAGCCAGGGCGCTGGCCCGCTTCGGGGCGTCGTAATCGGTATCGTGCTGCTCCGCCGTGCTCGGCTTGGGATACGTGACCGACCCGTCGGCGCCGACCGTGAACTCCGCCTTCCGGGCTTCTTCCAACGCCTCGATCAGCTTGGACTGTGCGAGCTCGAACGCCTCGGCGGCATGGCGCAACAGCGCGCTCGTCGCCTGCATCGCCACGTACGAGCCGTCCAGCGAGTTGTTCGTCTGCTTCAGCTTGGTGCTCGCGGCCTTCCCGGCGGTCCCCGACCAGTTGGTCCCGACCCAGCGGGAGGTCTCCTTCACCGCCTCGAAGTGGGCGTGGTTGGCCTTCCCAAGGGAGTCGTAGGCGGTGGCGAGAGCGGCCAGATGCGAGGGCTGCGCGTTTTCCAGCTGGTACAGGTCCATCTACTTGCCCCCGTAGACCAGGCTCTTGTGCACGGCCTCATCCACGCCGTCATAGCTATCCGCCGCGGTGACCATGTTTTTCCCGTTGTCACCAATGTCCTTGGCGAGTTGGCGCTGCCCCTTCTCCCACGCCTCCGTGCACGCCGTGATCGCGGCGCCGGAGAGCCAGCCGCTCAGACCCGCCGCGGCCTCATCCGAGGGCTTGTGCACCCGGGCCAACTCGGCCGGCATCTGCTCTGCGATGTCGTGGCACTGCTTTCCGACCTTCCTCAGGCCGTTGGTGTCCACCTTCAGCGCGTCGTCGCTCTTACCGCTCACTCGTCACATCCGGTACGTGTGGGATCGACTACTCCGTTCGGAGTCGATCGAACCAGGAGTCGAGTGGTCGCGCCTGAGTACGAATACTCAACTGCTCATGGCCGCCACCTCCGCAACGAACGCCGGCACGGCGCCAAGATCGCCGTACTGCCGATCGGCAGCTTCGAACAGCACGGCGATCACCTGCCCCTGACCACCGACACCGTCGTCGCCAGCCTGATCGCCCAGCGGATCGCCACCGACTACGACCTGTTCCTCCTGCCGCCCATCACGCTGCCCCGCTCACACAGGGCGTAGCTGACATCCGTCGGCCATCGCCCGAAAGCGGGCAGCACCCCCAATCACAAGAGCCCTCCCCGACAGAATCGGGGAGGGCTCCCATGCGTTGCTCAAGCGGTCAGACCCACTCGATCGAGGACTCGATGCCCGGGGCACTCCGGGCGGCGGGCAGAGGGGTCCTCTGGCCGCCCTGCCGGGCCTCCCGGACGGAGGCGGCAGGCCCGCCCGGGGCACGCATCATGTCGAGCGCACCCAGGACGAGCTCCCGCTCACCCTCCGAGAGGCCGTGAAGTAAGTCACACAGCTCGCTCACCGCGTCACCCACGTCGCCGCCGCCTACTTCTGCTGCTCAGCGCCGTTGACTACAGTCAGGGGCAGCAACTTCTTGCCCGTCGGGCCGATTTGTATGGCCGTGTCCATCTGCGGGCACACGCCGCAGTCGAAGCACGGCGTCCAGCGGCAGTCGTCGACCTCGACCTCCTCCAGGGCGTCCTGCCAGTCCTCCCACAGCCAGTCCTTGTCGAGGCCGCTGTCCAGGTGGTCCCAGGGCAGCACCTCCTCGTAGGTGCGCTCGCGGGTGGTGTACCAGTCGACGTCGACACCGGTGCCGGCCAGGCCCTTCTCGGCGGAGGCCATCCAGCGGTCGTACGAGAAGTACTCGCGCCAGCCGTCGAAGCGGCCGCCGTCCTCGTAGACCGCGCGGATGACCGCGCCGACGCGCCGGTCGCCGCGGGAGAGCAGGCCCTCGACGATGCCGGGCTTGCCGTCGTGGTAGCGGTAGCCGATGTTCTTGCCGTACTTGCGGTCGCCGCGGATCGAGTCGCGCAGCTTGGCCAGGCGGGCGTCGGTGGCCTCGGCGGACAGCTGCGGGGCCCACTGGAACGGGGTGTGCGGCTTGGGCACGAACCCGCCGATGGAGACGGTGCAGCGGATGTCGTTCTGGCCGGTGACCTCGCGGCCCTTCTGGATGACGTTCTTCGCCATCTCGCCGATCTGGAGCACGTCCTCGTCGGTCTCGGTGGGCAGGCCGCACATGAAGTACAGCTTCACCTGGCGCCAGCCGTTGCCGTAGGCGGTGGCGACGGTGCGGATCAGGTCCTCCTCCGACACCATCTTGTTGATCACCTTGCGCATGCGCTCGCTGCCGCCCTCGGGGGCGAAGGTGAGCCCGGAGCGGCGCCCGTTGCGGGACAGCTCGTTGGCGAGGTCGATGTTGAAGGCGTCGACGCGGGTGGACGGCAGCGAGAGGCCGATCTTGTCCTCGGTGTAGCGGTCCGCCAGGCCCTTGGCGATGTCGCCGATCTCGGTGTGGTCGGCGCTGGAGAGCGACAGCAGGCCGACCTCCTCGAAGCCGGTCGCCTTGAGCCCGCGCTCGACCATCTCGCCGATGCCGGTGATGCTTCGCTCCCGCACGGGGCGCGTGATCATGCCGGCCTGGCAGAAGCGGCAGCCGCGGGTGCAGCCGCGGAAGATCTCCACGGACATCCGCTCGTGCACCGTCTCCGCGAGCGGGACGAGCGGCTGCTTCGGGTACGGCCACTCGTCGAGATCCATCACGGTGTGCTTGGACACCCGCCACGGCACGCCCGGGGCGTTCGGCACGACGCGACCGATCCGGCCGTCGGCCAGGTACTCCACGTCGTAGAACTTGGGCACGTACACCCCGCCGGTACGGGCCAGGCGCAGCAGCAGCTCGTCGCGGCCGCCCGGGCGGCCCTCGGCCTTCCAGGCGCGGATGATCTCCGTGATGTCGAGCACGGCCTGCTCGCCGTCGCCGATCACCGCGCAGTCCAGGAAGTCCGCGATCGGCTCCGGGTTGAAGGCCGCGTGGCCGCCGGCGAGGACGATCGGGTCGTCCTCGGTGCGGTCCTTGGCCTCCAGCGGGATGCCGGCCAGGTCGAGCGCGGTCAGCATGTTGGTGTAGCCGAGCTCGGTGGAGAAGGACAGCCCGAACACGTCGAAGGCCTTCACCGGCCGGTGGGCGTCCACCGTGAACTGCGGGACGCGGTGCTCGCGCATCAGCGCTTCGAGGTCCGGCCAGACGCTGTAGGTGCGCTCGGCCAGCACGCCCTCGCGCTCGTTCAGCACCTCGTAGAGGATCATGACGCCCTGGTTGGGCAGCCCGACCTCGTAGGCGTCGGGATACATCAGCGCCCAGCGGACGTCGCAGGCGTCCCAGTCCTTGACGGTCGAGTTGAGCTCGCCGCCGACGTACTGGATCGGCTTCTGGACGTGCGGGAGGAGTGCCTCCAGGCGTGGGAAGACCGATTCGACAGTCATGTACTAGGAACCCTTACGACGTGATTCGGTGCCGCGAGCCGGCACGGGAGGGGTGACCCTCAAGGGTAGCCCAATCCGGGGATCGACCCGTCTGCGCCGGAGCCGGCCCCGGCACGCTCCGGCGCGACCCGCCCCCGCCGGTGACCGCCCCGGCACGCGCGGTGCGCGCCCGCCGCCGGGCACCGTCCGCCGTTGACACGCCCGGACGGCCCGTGCGGTACTGACGGGGCCCTGCCCGAGGCCCTGCACCCCTTCCCGTGACAGGAGTTGGGTCGTACGCTCGGCCAACGCCGACTCCCCCGGCGGCCCGTTCGCCCCAGCACGCCCTCCCCCGTCCCCCGCAGGGCCTCCTCCCCCGGCCCCGCACAGCCCGTCCCCGGCCCGCAGGCCGCGGCCGGCGGCGCAGCACGCCCGCGCCCCGGCGGCCGTACGACCGGTCGCAAGGAGAACCATGACCGACACCGGTCGGCGGGTCCGGCCCCTGTCCCCGCGGACCCCCGACGCCCGGCCGGCCCGCTACCCCACCCCGGCCCAGGCCGAGTGCGCGGCCCGGCGGCTCGCCCTGCGCCACCCGGACCGCTGCCGGCTGCGCGAGGTGGGCCGCTCCCGGGCCGGACGCCCCCTGCTGCTGCTCTCGGTGGACCGGGGGCCGCGCGCCGTGCTGGTGGTCGGCGGCCCGCACCCGAACGAGCCGATCGGCACCGCCGCCGCGGTCCGGCTCGCCGAGGTGCTGCTGGAGCGGCCCGCCCGGCCCGGCCTGTCCTGGCACCTGCTGCTGTGCCTGGACCCGGACGGCGCCGCGCTCAACGCCGGCTGGCTGGACGGACCGCTCACCATGCGCCGCCACTACGAGCACTTCTTCCGCCCGGCCTTCGAGGAGCAGCCCGAGCTGCTGCCCGCCCCCGGCTCCGGCCGGCCGCCGATGCCGGAGAGCGTGGCGCTGACCGGGCTGATCGACGAGCTGCGCCCCTTCCTCCAGTGCTCGCTGCACGGGGTGGACTTCGGCGGCGCCTTCGTCCAGCTGACCGGGCCGGTCCGCGGCCTGGCCGAGCGCTTCGCCCGCTCCGCCGACCGGGCCGGCATCCCGCTCGACGTGGACTCCTACGACGCCGTCGGCTGGAGCAGCCCGGCCCCCGGCACCTATCTGATGCCGACGCCCGGCGGCCCGGGGACCTCCCGGGCGCTGCCGGACGAGCCCGAGCTGTCCACCTGGGCCTACGCGGCCCGGTACGGCGCGGTGACGGCCGTCCTGGAGGTCCCGATGTGGGCGGTGGACGCGGTCGGCGACGCCCGTACGCATCCGGCCGGACCGCAGGTCGTCGGCGACGCCGCCCACGAGCTCACCGCCCGCGCCGAGGAGCTCGCCGCCCTGCTCGCCCGCGTCCCGGCGCAGGCCCGGGAGGCGTACGGCCCGCTGGCGCGCACCGCCGAGTTCAACCTGGCGGTGGCCCCGCGGGTGGCCGCCGAGTGGCTGGAGCTGTGGTGCCAGGGGCCGCTGAGCTCCGCCCGGGCGACCACCGCCGGGCTGGTGACGGCCCGGCTGCCGCTGCGGGTCGCCTCGATCCTGCTGCGGCTGCTCGCCGACGCCCGCGGCCCGGCCGCCGAGGCCGCCCGGGAGCGCGCCCGCGCCGTGGTGGCGGACAGCCTGGACCGGCTGCGCAGCCGCTTCGGCGCCCGCTGGGTCCCGGTGCAGGAGCAGCTGGCCCACCAGACCCGGGCGATCCTCACCGCCGCCGACTGCCTGCTGCAGCCGATCTGACGCATCGTCAACTCACCTGGGAAGCAACGAGAAAGGGCCGGCCCGGGAGTACCCCGGACCGGCCCTGCCGTCGAACGCTCAGGCCGCTATCGGCCGTTGGCTGTGCACCGCCTGGAGCAGCCCGATGCCGATCCAGACCGCGAACATCGACGAGCCGCCGTAGGAGACGAAGGGCAGCGGGATGCCGGCGACCGGCATGATGCCCAGGCACATCCCTATGTTCTCGAAGGCCTGGAAGGAGAACCAGGCGATGATCCCGGCCGCCACGATCGTCCCGTACAGGTCGGTCGCCTGGCGGGCGATCCGACAGGCGCGCCAGAGGATCACGCCGACCAGGGCGATTATGGCGAGCGCCCCGACGAAGCCGAGCTCCTCGCCGGCGACGGTGAACACGAAGTCGGTCTGCTGCTCCGGCACGAACTGCCCGACGGTCTGGGTGCCGTGGAACAGCCCCTTGCCCATCAGCCCGCCCGAGCCGATCGCGATCCGGGCCTGCGCGGTGTTGTAGCCGACGCCGTTGGGGTCGAGCTGGGGGTTGGCGAAGGCGGCGAAGCGGTCGATCTGGTACTGGCTCAGCAGCCCGAGCTTCCAGATCGCGATGCTGCCGCCGACGCCGAGCGCGAGGATGCCGAGCACCCAGCGGTTGGCGGCGCCGGAGCCGAGCAGGATGCCCAGCACGATCGCGGACATCACCATGACCGACCCGGCGTCCGGCATCAGCAGGACCAGGCCCATCGGCACGCAGGCCCAGATCAGGCCCCGGAACACCGCCCGGTGCGAGGGGAACTCCCGCTCCCCCGCGTCGACCTGGTCCGACAGCACGACGGCCATCGCCAGCAGGATGGCGATCTTCGCGAACTCGGCCGGCTGGACGGAGAAGCCGCCGCCGAGCTGGATCCACGAGTGGGCACCGTTGACGGTCGAGCCGATCGGGCTGAGCGTCGCCAGCAGCAGCACGATCACGCCGACGTAGACGAAGGGGACCAGGGTGCGGACCCGCCGGGCTCCTATCCCTATCACCACGGCGCACAGCACCAGGCCGATGACGAAGTTCGTCAGGTGCCGGTAGAGGAAGTACTGCGGGTCCCCGTGGGTGAGGTTGTCACGCCCGCGGGTGGCCGACCACACCAGCAGCGAGCTGCCGGCCGACAGGGCCAGTCCGGCCAGCAGCAGTATCCAGTCCAGCCGCCAGAGCGGGGAGTCCTTGGCCAGGGCCTTGGAGACCCCGCTGCGCTGG
The DNA here is from genome assembly GCF_044768255.1 of Kitasatospora sp. NPDC101157. Lineage (NCBI taxonomy): Bacteria > Bacillati > Actinomycetota > Actinomycetes > Kitasatosporales > Streptomycetaceae > Kitasatospora > Kitasatospora sp. NPDC101157. The sequence goes on from NZ_JBIWPL010000004.1 coordinate 517,315, forward strand.
GGGGTCAGCCGCAGCTGCCGGTACGAGCCGTAGGAGCTCATGCCCGTCCCCTTCCCTGGCGGTTGGTCGGTTCGAGCGCCGCGTCGGCGGCGGTGTACGAGGCGGAGCCGCCGGCCGGCGGCGCGGGATCGAGGAAGGTCGCCGAGGGGTCGTAGCCCGTCGCCGCGGCCTGCCCGGCGTCCGCCGGGGCGACGGCCGCAACCGGGGCCGACGCCGCGACCGGAGCCGATACCGGAACCGACGCCGTCAGCGGAGCCGACGCCGAAGCGGAAGCCGGAGCGACGGAGCCCTGCGCCGGGTCGACGGTGTACGCGGCCGGCTTGATGATCGCGGTGCCGTCCGGGTTGAACTTCGGCAGGTCGCCCTGCGGCGTCGGCAGCAGCGCCTTGCCGTTGTCGATGTTGCCCTTGTCGTCCACGCCGTACAGCGCCTGGTAGATCCGGCGGATGGCGTCGCCGGAGCCGCCGGAGCCGGTGCCGCCCTGGCTGATCGTCATGATGACCGCGTAGTCCTTGCTGTACGTGTCCAGCCAGGAGGTGGTCTGCTTGCCCTCGACCTCGGCGGTGCCGGTCTTGGCGTGCAGTGCGATCTTGTCCTGCGGCCAGCCGTTGAACTTCCAGGCGGCGGTACCGCTGGTGATGACGCCCGCGGTGGCCTGGTCGATGTAGCTGAGCAGCTTCTGGTCGCCGGGGAACTTGGCGTCCGCGTGCGGGGCGATCTCGCGGACGAGGTCCCCGCTCGGGCTTATCACCGCCTTGGCGATGGTCGGCCGGTAGAAGGTCCCGCCGTTGGCCAGCGCCGAGTAGATCCGGGCCATCTGGACCGGGGTGACGAGGGTGTCGCCCTGGCCGATCGCGTAGTTGACGGCGTCACCGGCGCGCATCTGGTAGCCGTCGATGCAGTTCTCCTTGGCGATCTGGTCGGAGAAGCTGTTGCCGCCCTTCTGCGCCTGCGCGCACCAGGCGTCCTTGTTGTTGTCGTAGAAGGACTGCTTCCACTGCCGGTCCGGCACCCGGCCGGGGACCTCGGACGGCAGGTCGATGCCGGTCTTGGCGCCGAGGCCGAACTCGTGGGCGGTCTTGAAGAACCAGTCGGCCGGGTCCTTCTTCGGCTTGATGCCGCCGTCCTTCATCCACTGGTCGTACGCCAGGCCGTAGAAGACGGTGTCGCAGGAGACCTCCAGCGCCTTCTCCAGGGAGATGGAACCGAAGCTCTCGCTCTCGAAGTTCTTGAACTCACGGCCGCCGATGGTCATGGCCTTCGGGCACGGGTAGGTGCCGTCCAGCGAGTAGCCGGCCTGCACGGCGGCGGTGGTGGAGACGACCTTGAAGGTCGAGCCGGGGGCGGACTGACCCTGTATGGCCCGGTTGAGCAGCGGGAAGTTGGAGTCCTTGCTGGTCAGCGACTGGTAGTCCTTGCCGCTGATGCCGCCCACCCACAGGTTGGGGTCGTAGGTCGGGGCGCTGGCCATCGCGATGATCCGGCCGGTGTGCACGTCCATCACGACGGCGGCGCCGGAGTCGGCCTCGTAGTTGCGGTTGGTGACCTTGTCGAAGGTCTTCCGGGCGTCGGCCATGGCCTGCGCCAGGTTGTCCTCGACGACCTTCTGCACCCGGGCGTCGATGCTGGTGACCAGGTTGTTGCCGGTCTGCGGGGCGACGGCGCCGGCGGTGCCGATCACCCGGCCGAGGTTGTCCACCTCCAGCTTGGTGATGCCGGCCGTGCCGCGCAGGTCGCGGTCGTACACCGACTCCAGGCCGGCCCGGCCGATCTGGTCGGCCGGCAGGTAGCGGTCCAGGCCGCTCTTGTCGGCGGTCTTGCTGACCTCCTCGTCGGTGACCGGCGAGAGGTAGCCGAGCACCTGGGCCATGTTGGCGCCCTCGGCGCCGGTGTAGTGGCGCACGGCGGTGGGCTGCGCGGTGACCCCGGGGAAGTCCTCGCGGCGCTCCATTATCTGCATCGCCTGCTGGGTGGTCGCCTCCTTGGTGACCGGGATCGGCTGGTACGGCGAACCGTTCCAGCACGGCTGCGGCGTCTTGGCGTCGCAGAGCCGGACCTTCTCCTGGACGTCCTTGGCGGGCATCCCGAGCACCTCGGCCAGCCGGCCCAGCACCGCCTTGCCGCCGTCCTTCTGCTGGAGCAGCGAGGTGCGGCTGACGGAGACCACCAGCCGGGTCTCGTTGCCGGCCAGGATCCGCCCGGAGGCGTCCAGGATCTCGCCTCGGACGGCCGGTTCGACCACCTCGCGGATGTGGTTGCCGGTCGCCTTGGCGGTGTACTCCTTGGCGTTGCGGATCTGCAGGTACCACAGCCGTCCACCGAGGGTGGCGAGCAGTGACAGCACCAGGATCTGCAGCACCACCAGACGGATCGTCACCCGCCGGGTGCGGCCGGTCTCGGGGATGTTGCTCACGTCTCGTGCGCTCCAGGGATGCGGGAGGATCAGGAGGTCGGGGGCCTGGACGGGCCGTTACGGGCGGCGGGCGAAGCCGGGGATGCGCCGCTTCTTGTAGGACGGGCCGGCCGAGACCTCGCGCGTGGTGCGGTAGCGGGCCAGGGTGCCCAGCCCGGGGCCGCCCTGGTCGTCGTCGCTGGCGGCGGCCACCGGGTCGCGGCCGAAGCGGCGGCCGAGCAGCATCACCAGCGGCACCACGAAAGGCGCCAGCAGCAGGTCGTACAGCAGGGCGCTGATCACCAGGCCGCCGAGGCCGACGTGCCGGGCCGCGGTGTCGCCGACCAGGGCGCCGACCATCGCGTAGAGCAGGGTGGAGGCGATCGCGGCGGCGCCGACGACCATCAGCGCGCTGGAGACGGAGCGCTGGCGGCCGTGCTCGGGGCGCAGCAGCCCGGCGACGTAGCCCATCAGGCAGAGCACCAGGGCGTAGCGCCCGATCGCGTGGTCGGAGGGCGGTGCGAGGTCGGCCAGCAGGCCGCCCGCGAAGCCGACCAGGCAGCCGCCGGTCGGGCCGTAGACCATGGCCAGGCCGACCACGATGAGCAGCAGTATGTCCGGGGTGGCTCCCGGGAGCTGGAGCCGGCCGAAGACGCTGACCTGGAGGATCAGGCCGAACAGGACGAGCGCGGCGGAGACGGGGATGCGGGCGAGGCGCATGGCTCAGTTCCCCCCATTGGGCTTGGCGGGCGGGGCGGCGGGCGCGGTGGCCTGCGGCTGGGCGGGCGCGGAGGGGGCCTGGCCCTGCCCCGGGGTGGGGGCGGGCGGCAGCACGGCGTCGCGCGGGTCGGTGCGCGGCGGCACGACCACCACGCCGACGAGGTCGAGCCGGGTGAACTGGACGAAGGGCTCGACCAGGACGGTCTTGGTCAGCTGGCCGGCGTTGGCCTGGACCTCGATGACCTTGCCGACCGGGACGCCGGGCACGAAGGGGCGGCCGCTCTGCGAGCCGAAGGTGACCAGCCGGTCGCCGTTCTTCACCTGTGCCTTGCCGTTGAGCAGGGAGACCTTCATCGGGCTGTCGCCGCCGCCGGAGGCGAAGCCGATCTCGCCGTTGCCCTCCAGGCGGGTGCCGGCCGAGAAGCCGGGGTCGGAGGCGAGCAGCACGGTGGCGGTGGTCGGGGCGACGGTGGTGACCCGGCCGACCAAACCCTGGCCGTTGATGACCGTCATGTCGCGGGTGAGGCCGTCGTCGCTGCCGGCGTCGATGGTGATGGTCCAGGAGAAGCCCTGGGCCGGGCCGATGGCGATGACCTGGGCGGCCTTGACGGTGTATCCGCCGGCGCCGGCGGTGCGCAGCAGGTCGTCCAGCTGTTTGGTGCGCCCGGTGGCCATGTCGGAGGAGGCGAGCTTCTGCCGCAGTTCGGTGTTCTCGCGGGCGAGCTGGTCGGCGCGGCCGCTGTCGGTGGCGGCGTCGCGGAAGGCGCGGACGGTGTTCGCGACCGGGTCCACCACGGTGGCGGCGCCGCGCTCGACGGGGCCGAGGACGCCGGCGGCCGCGTGCCGGGCCGGGCCGAGCGGGGAGTCCTCACCGCCCTTGATGTCCACGGTGATCAGCGCGAAGGCGACGGCCACCAGCAGGATGAGCAGTAGCCGGCTCTCTCGTGTGTCCCTCACGGTGCTGGTACTGCCCCTTCGTACCTGGCGGCCGCCCGGGGCTGTGGGGCCCGGGCGGCCGCCCGTTCAGTTGAGTGTCGGATTCTTCGCTGTGGTGCTAACGGCGCGGCGAGGCGTCCAGTACCTGCTGGAGCGCCTCGAACTCCTCGACGCACTTGCCGGAGCCGAGTGCGACGGAGTCGAGCGGGTTCTCGGCGATGTGGATCGGCATGCCGGTCTCGCGGCGCAGCCGCTCGTCCAGGCCGCGCAGCAGGGCGCCGCCGCCGGTGAGCACGATGCCACGGTCCATGACGTCGCCGGCCAGCTCGGGCGGGCACTGGTCGAGGGTGGTCTTGACCGCGTCGATGATCGAGTTGACCGGCTCGTCGATGGCGGCGCGGACCTCGGCGGCGGAGATGACCACGGTCTTGGGCAGGCCGCTGACCAGGTCGCGGCCGCGGATCTCGGCGTGCTCGTCCTTCTCGCCCTCAAGGCCGTAGGCGCTGCCGATGCTCATCTTGATCTGCTCGGCGCTGCGCTCGCCGAGGAGGAGGGAGTACTCCTTCTTGATGTGCTGGACGATGGCGTTGTCCAGCTCGTCGCCGGCCACCCGGATGGACTGGGCGGTGACGATGCCGCCGAGGGAGATGACGGCGACCTCGGTGGTGCCGCCGCCGATGTCGACGACCATGTTGCCGGTGGCCTCGTGGACGGGCAGTCCGGCGCCGATCGCGGCGGCCATCGGCTCCTCGATGATGTGCACCTGGCGGGCGCCGGCCTGCGAGGAGGCCTCGATGACGGCGCGGCGCTCGACGCCGGTGATGCCGGAGGGCACGCAGACCACGACGCGCGGGCGGGCGAGGTAGCGGCGCCGGTGGATCTTGAGGATGAAGTAGCGCAGCATCCGCTCGGTGATCTCGAAGTCGGCGATCACGCCGTCCTTGAGCGGGCGGATGGCGACGATGTTGCCGGGGGTGCGGCCGATCATCTTCTTGGCCTCGGCGCCGACCGCCAGGATGCCGCCGGTGTTGGTGTTGACCGCGACGACGGACGGCTCGTTGAGGACGATCCCCTTGCCCCTGACGTACACCAGCGTGTTGGCTGTTCCGAGGTCGATCGCCAAGTCGCGGCCGATGAACGACAGGTTGCTCGCCATGGGGTGTGGGTGCCTTCCCGGGCTCGGAGTTCATGGGGGTGGACGGATGCGTGCGCCCACGCTTGGGCGGAGACCAGCTGAGCTGCCTTACCGGGCCCTTGAGTCGCGTCCATCGTAGTCACGCCGCGCAGTACGGACGTCGACGCGGGGCATACGGTCCATTGTCCGGAGCGTGATCGCTTCTCCCAGGATTGGGACGCCGTGTCGGCCTCCCCAGTTCCCTATTTCACGATAAGAATGCCCCGGCCGGGCCAATGGACCCGACCGGGGCGGTACGAACGTCCTACCGGGCGCGTCGCCCGCCGGGCTCAGGCGTGTGCGGGGAAGAAGATCTTGATCTCGCGCTCGGCGGACTCCGGGGAGTCGGAGGCGTGGATCAGGTTCTCGCGGGTGATGGTCGCGTAGTCACCGCGGATGGTGCCGGAGCCGGCCTCCAGCGGGTTGGTGGCGCCGGCCAGCATGCGGATGCCCTTCACGACCTCCTCGCCCTCGACGATCATCGCGATCGACGGGCCGGAGGTCATGAACTCCAGCAGCGGCTCGTAGAAGGGGCGGCCGACGTGCTCGGCGTAGTGGTGCTCCAGGGTCTCCCGGTCGAAGGTGCGCAGCTCGACGGCGGTCAGCCGCCAGCCGGCCTTGCGCTCGATGCGGCTGATGATCTCGCCCGCCAGGCCGCGGCGGACGGCGTCGGGCTTGAGCAGGACGAGAGTGCGCTGGGACACGGTGCGTCTCCTGGGTATTCGGTACGGCGTGCGGTATGGGGCAGAGGTTACCTTGCGTGAACGACCGGTCGGTTCCGCGGTCCCGGCGGCCGGCCGGCCGGGCCGTCAGGCGGCCTGGGCCCGGGCCTCGGCGGCCGCCCGGGCGGCCTTGAACTCGTCGACCTTGCGGCCGTAGTGCACCGAGCACCACCACAGGCCGGCGAAGACCACGCCGAGCCCGAACATGGTCGGCAGCACGAAGCCGCTGGCGACCAGTCCGATCTGCAGCGCCCAGCCGATCTGCACCGCGCCGGGGCGGTTGATCATGCCGCAGAGCGCGACGCACAGCGCCATCGCGATGCCGCTGACGATCCACACCGTGGCCGTCGAGACGCTGGAGAGCTGCATCGCGACCAGCGCCGCGAACATGATCAGCAGCGCCTCGCCGATCAGCGTCGAGGAGCAGAGCGTCCTCATGTCACTTCCTCCCGAGCAGCAGGCGGGCCTCGCCCACCGTGATGACCGAACCGGTGACCAGCACCCCGGCGCCGCCGAGGTCGCCCTCCTCCTCGGCCAGGGTGACGGCGGCGGCGATGGCGTCGTCGAGCCGGGGCTCGACCTGGACCCGGTCCTCGCCGAAGACCTCCACGGCCAGGGCCGCGAGCGCGTCCACGTCCATCGCGCGGTGGGTGGAGTTCTGGGTGATGACGACCTCGGCCAGGATCGGCTCGAAGGCCTCCAGCACGCCGGCCACGTCCTTGTCCCCGGAGGTGCCGATCACGCCGACCAGGCGGGTGAAGCCGAAGGACTCGGAGATCGCGGCGACGGTGGCCCGGGCGCCGTGCGGGTTGTGCGCGGCGTCCAGGATGATCGTGGGGCTGCGGCGGACGACCTCCAGGCGGCCCGGCGAGGAGACGCCGGAGAAGGCCTGGCGGACCTTGTCGACGTCCAGCTGGCCGCCGCGGGCGCCGCCGACGCCGAAGAAGGCCTCGACCGCGGCCAGCGCCAGCGCCGCGTTGTGCGCCTGGTGCTCGCCGTGCAGCGGGATGAAGACGTCCTCGTACTCCTCGCCGCCGAGCCCGCGCAGCGTCACCAGCTGGCCGCCGATGGCGAGCTCACGGCGCATCACGCCGAACTCCATGCCCTCGCGGGCGACGGTGGCGTCCACCTCGACGGCCCGGCGCAGGATGTTCTGGGCGGCGTCCAGCTGCTGCTGGGCGACCACGGCGACGGCGCCGGACTTGATGATCCCGGACTTCTCGACCGCGATCTCGCCGGTGGTCCCGCCGAGCTTGTCGGTGTGGTCCAGCCCGATCGGGGTGATCACGGCGACGGCGGCGTCGATGACGTTGGTGGCGTCCCAGCTGCCGCCCATGCCGACCTCGACCACCGCGACGTCCACCGGGGCGTCGGCGAAGGCCGCGTAGGCCATGCCGGTGAGCACCTCGAAGAAGGACATCGGCACCGGCTGGGCGGCGTCGACCATCTGCACGTAGGGCTCGATGTCGCGGTAGACCTCGACGAAGCGCTCGGGGCTGATCGGCGCGCCGTCCAGGCTGATCCGCTCGGTGACGGTCTCCACGTGCGGGCTGGTGTAGCGGCCGGTGCGCAACTCGAAGGTGTTGAGCAGCTGCTCGATCATCCGGGCGGTGGAGGTCTTGCCGTTGGTGCCGGTGATGTGGATGGACGGGAAGGCCCGCTGGGGCTGGCCCAGGATGTCCATCAGCGCCTCGATCCGGTCGAGCGAGGGCTCCAGCTTGTTCTCCGGCCAGCGCTTGGAGAGTTCGAGTTCGACCTCGCGCAGGGCGTCGCCGGTGTCGCCGTCGGCGGGGCGGAGGGTGTACGGATTCGGGTCGGCCTTGTCGCTCACGACCACAGTCTACGGAGCGGCGGCGGCCCGCCCCCACAGGGTGAGTGTCATGGCGCGAACACGACGCACGCCGGGGTGAGAACGGCCACTTTGCCCCGGCTTTCCCCCAAGGCCCCAGTTTGCTCCCCTTACTATTGATTCTGCGAGTTTTGACGGCAATGAGGCATCGATTCGCAACTTCCAGGAGCTGACCGCCTTTGATCATGAGGCCTCGCTGATGATGAGGAGCACTGCGCCATGCCCGACGCCCTGCACGACTGGTTCGTGCTCCGCCAGGACGCCGTCGTCTGGTTCGCCGGACTGATCTCCCTGGCGCTCGTCGGCTACATGGCCTTCGTCTTCGGACGCTTCCTCGTGTACTGGGCCGGCTCCCGCCACGCCTTCCGGCGCAACCGGCCCGCCGAGCCCGGCGACCCCTCCGCCTTCCAGTGGCACCTGGTCATCCCCTGCCGCGACGAGGAGGCCGTGGTCACCCAGACCCTGGACGGCCTGCGGGCCACCGCACCCGAGGCCCACCTGTGGGTGATCGACGACGACAGCGAGGACGCCACCCGCGAACTCGTCCTCGCCGCCGCCTCCCGCGACCCCCGGATCCACCTCGTCCAGCGCCGCCGCCCGCACGCCCGGATCGGCAAGGGCGCCGCGCTCAACGCCGCCTACCGCGAGATCTCCGCCCGGCTGCCCGAGTCCACCGACCGCTCCCGCGTGGTGATCGGCGTCGTCGACGCCGACGGACAGCTCGACCCCGGCACCCTCGGCCAGGTCTGCAACCCCAAGGCCCTCGGCCGCCCCGACACCGGCGCCGTCCAGATCGGCGTGCGGATGCGCAACGCCGACGACGAACGCCCGCTGCCCGGCCGCGGCCGCACCGCCAACGCCCTCGCCCGCGCCCTGGTCCGGATGCAGGACGTCGAGTTCCAGGCCAACAACGCCGGCATGCAACTGCTGCGCCGCCGCACCGGCAGCGTCGGCCTCGGCGGCAACGGCCAGTTCGTACGGCTCACCGCCCTCGACTCGCTCACCGCCGAGGAGGGCCGGGCCGGCCGCCCCTGGCCCGAGCGCGCCCTGCTGGAGGACTACGAGTCCGGCCTCGACCTGCGCCTGGCCGGCTGGCGGCTCACCCACGTGACCGAGGCCCAGGTCTCCCAGGAGGGCCTGATCTCGCTGCGCCGCTTCCTCACCCAGCGCACCCGCTGGGCCCAGGGCAACATGCAGTGCCTGCGCTACACCGGCCGGGTGCTGCGCTCCCCGCACTACACCGCGTCCGGCAAGGCCGAGGTGCTCTACACCTTCCTCCAGCCCGTGGTCTGCGTGCTGCTGGTGCTGCTCTTCCCGCTCTCGCTCGCCATCACCGCCGCCGGACTGGTGCTCTTCCCCGCCGAGACCGCCGAGTTCCAGCTCCGCTACGGCCCGTGGATGCTGCTCGCCTTCGTGCTCGCCACCCTGCCGATGGTGTTCTGGGGCCTCGCCTACCGCCGGACCGTCCACCCGGACCGGCGCCGGCTCACCGGGCTGCTCTGGGGCGTCCTGGTCTGGCTCTACGCCTACCACCTCTTCGTGGTCGCCGCCCGGGCCGCCGTCCGGATGCTGCTCGGCCGCAACGGCTGGGCCAAGACCCGGCGCAACGCCGAGAAGGTCGCCGTCGGCGCCCCCACCGCGCTCGAATCCTGAGCCGCCCCCACCGCGCCCCTCCCCCACGTCCCACCCGGAGCCCCCATGAGCACCTGCCTGCCCCCCAACAGCGTCGCCGTCGTTCTCGGCACCCGCCCCGAACTGGTCAAGCTCGCCCCGCTGATCCACGAACTCGGCGACGCCACCCGGCTGGTGCACACCGGCCAGCACTGGGACGAGGCGATGTCCGGCCGCTTCCTGCGCGACCTCGACCTGCCCCGGCCGGAACTGCTCACCGGCGTCGGCGGCCGTCCCCGGGCCGGGCAGATCGCGCAGTCCCTCGGTCAGCTGGACGCCGCCTTCGCCGAGGACCGCCCCGCCGCCGTGGTCGTCCAGGGCGACACCAACGCCACCCTCGCCGGGGCGCTGGCCGCCAACGCCCGGCAGATCCCGCTGGTGCACGTCGAGGCCGGGCTGCGCAGCTACGACCGGGCCATGCCCGAGGAGCACAACCGGGTGATGGTCGACCACGTCTCCGACCTGCTCTGCGCCGCCACCGGGGAGAACGTCGCCAACCTGCGCGCCGAGTCCCTGGACCGGGGGCGGATCGAACTCACCGGCAACACCGTGGTCGAGGTGGTCCGCCGTCAGCTGCCGGACCGGGCCGCCCGCGCCGCGCTGCTCGCCGCGCGCGGGCTGCGCCCCGACGGGTACGTGCTGGCCACCGTGCACCGCCCGGAGAACACCGACACCGCCGAGGCGCTCGGCGCCGTGCTCGCCGAACTGGACCGGATCGCCCGGGCCGGCACCCCGGTGCTGTTCCCGATGCACCCGCGCACCCGGGCCGCCGTCGAGCGCTTCGGGCTGGACGGCCTGCTGGAGCGCCTGGCCGTCACCGGACCGGTCGGCTACGGCGACTTCCTGGGCCTGGCGCGCCACGCCGCGCTGCTGGTCTCCGACTCCGGCGGCGTGCAGGAGGAGTGCACCGTGCTCGGCCGTCCACTGCTGGTGGTGCGCCGCTCCACCGAGCGACCGGAGGCCGTGGCGGCCGGCTTCGCCGCCCTGGTGCGGCCCGGCGCGGAGCTGGGCGAGCTGGCCCGCGCCTGGCTGTCCGACACTCCGCAGCGGCTGGCCCGGCTGGCCGCCGCCCCGAGCCCGTACGGCGACGGCCTGGCCTCGGCCCGGATCGCCGCGCTGACCGCCGCGCTGGCCGAGCACGGCGAGGAGCCCGTGGTGCCGCTGGCCGCATAGGCCGTCCGGGGGCCGGGTGCAGGGATCAGACCCCGGCGCGGGCCTCCGGGACGTGCGCGGCGCCGCCGTGCCGGCGGCGCAACTCGGCGGTGATCTCGGCCAGTTCGCCCTCGGGCAGCAGCGGCAGCATCATCGCGACGCCCTGCAGCAGGCCGCCGAGCAGGTAGGTGGTGTCCGCCGTCGCGGTGACCAGGCCGCGGACCTCGTTCACCCGGCCGCCCGCCACCGCCTCGATCAGCTGGGCCGCGTTCGCGGTCTCCTCGTCCACCTGGACCGCCGCGCTGTCCTGCGGGGCCCGGCGGGCCATCGCCCGCAGCACCCGGTCGCCGACCTCGGGGGCGTACGCCTTGCGGACGGCCTCGGCGGCGATCCAGGTGAGCAGGGTGGTCACCTCCCGCTCGACGTTCTCCGCCAGCAGCAGGTCCAGCTCGTGGTCGAAAGCGAGCTGGTTCCCGTGCCGGAAGGCGAGCAGCAGCGTCGCCGCCCTGGCCTTGGCCTCCTCGACCGCCTCGGCAGGCAGTTCCTGGGCCAACTCCTCGGTCACCACCACGCCATGCCCTCCCGTCCGTCGCTCAGCAGGAAGCTCAGCGGAATCGCCTTCGGAAACTCCGTGCACACCGTACACATCCGACCTGGAAACTTCCGCGAACGCGCGCGGGCAAGACCGGAATCAATTCGCTCGGAAAAGGACCTCACCCGGTCCAGGATGAATATTCGCCGGAAGGGAGCAATGTTGCTGCTCTATTAGGCGTAGCAGCTTCCCTATTAGTCGCAGGAAGAGGGCGGCCCCGGCGCGCCCGCCGGAAAACCCGAAGGGCCGCACCCCGCGCGTCGCGGGGTGCGGCCCTTCTCGGGCTGCGGGCGGCTCAGCCCTGCGGCAGGGCCGCGAGCTGGGCGGTGATCCGGGCGATGTCGGCCTCGGCGGCCTCCTGGCGGGTCCGGATCTTGGCGACCACCTCGTCCGGCGCCTTGGCCAGGAAGGCCTCGTTGCCGAGCTTGGCGGTGGTCTGGGCCTTCTCCTTCTCGGCGGCCGCGAGGTCCTTGGCGAGGCGCTTGCGCTCCGCCGCGACGTCGATGGTGCCGGAGAGGTCCAGCGAGACGGTGGCACCGGCGACCGGCAGCGAGGCGGTGGCCGCGAAGCCCTCCTCGGACACGGTCAGCCGCAGCAGCGAGCGGATCGCGTCCTCGTGGACGTCCAGCACGGTGCCGGCCAGCTCCAGCTGGGCCGGGACGCGCTGCGCGGGCTGCAGGCCCTGGTCCGAACGGAACCGGCGGACCTCGGTGACCACCTGCTGCAGCGTGGCGATCTCGGCCTCGGCGGCGGCGTCACGGTAGCCGCTGTCCTCGGGCCACTCGGAGACGACCAGCGACTCGGCGCCGGTGAGCGTCGTCCACAGCGCCTCGGTGACGAACGGGACGACCGGGTGCAGCAGCCGCAGGGTGACGTCCAGGACCTCGCCCAGCACCCGGCGCGAGGCGTCGGCCTGCGGGCCGCCCTTGGCCAGGGTGGTCTTGGAGAGCTCGACGTACCAGTCGAAGACCTCGTCCCAGGCGAAGTGGTACAGCGCGTCCGAGACCTTGGCGAACTCGTAGTCGTCGTACAGCGCGTCCACCTCGGCGACGGTGGCGTTCAGCCGCGACAGGATCCAGCGGTCGACCGCGGTCAGCTCCTCCGGCGCGGGCAGCGGGCCCTCGACGGTGGCGCCGTTCATCAGCGCGAAGCGGGTCGCGTTCCAGATCTTGTTGCAGAAGTTGCGCGAGCCCTTGACCCAGTCCTCGCCGATCGGCACGTCGGCGCCCGGGTTGGCGCCGCGGGCCAGGGTGAAGCGGACGGCGTCGGCGCCGTAGGCGTCCATCCAGTCCAGCGGGTCCACGGCGGTGCCGGAGGACTTCGACATCTTCTTGCCGAACTCGTCGCGCACCAGACCGGTCAGCGCGACGGTCTTGAACGGTGCCTCGCCATCCATCGCGTACAGACCGAACATCATCATCCGGGCGACCCAGAAGAAGATGATGTCGTGGCCCGTGAGCAGGACGTCGGTCGGATAGAACTTCTCCAGGTCGGCGGTCTTCTCCGGCCAGCCGAGCGTGGAGAACGGCCACAGGCCGGAGGAGAACCAGGTGTCCAGGACGTCCGGGTCCTGGTGCCAGCCCTCGCCGGCCGGCGGCTGCTCGTCCGGTCCGACGCAGACGACCTCGCCCTCGGGGCCGTACCAGACCGGGATCCGGTGGCCCCACCAGAGCTGGCGCGAGATGCACCAGTCGTACATGTTGTCGACCCAGTCGAAGTAGCGGCGCTCCAGCTCCTTCGGGTGGATCTCCACCTTGCCGTCGCGGACGGCGTCGCCGGCGGCCTTGGCCAGCGGCTCGACCTTGACCCACCACTGCAGCGACAGGCGCGGCTCGACCACGGTGTGGCAGCGCGAGCAGTGGCCGACCGCGTGCATGTACGGGCGCTTCTCGGCGACGATCCGGCCCTGCTCGCGCAGCGCGCCGACGACGGCCGAGCGGGCCTCCAGCCGGTCCATGCCGAGGAAGGGGCCGTGCACGGTGATCGCGCCGTGGTCGTCCATCACGGTCAGGTTCGGCAGGTTGTGGCGCTGGCCGATGGCGAAGTCGTTCGGGTCGTGCGCGGGCGTCACCTTGACGGCGCCGGTGCCGAACTCCGGGTCGACGTGCTCGTCCGCGACGACCGGGATCTCCCGGTCGGTCAGCGGAAGCTTGATGGTCCGGCCGACCAGGTGCTTGTACCGCTCGTCCTCCGGGTGGACGGCCACGGCGGTGTCGCCCAGCATCGTCTCGGCCCGGGTGGTGGCGACGACGATCGAGTCCTCGCCCTCGCCGTAGCGGATCGAGACCAGCTCGCCGGGCACCTCCTCGTGCTCCACCTCGATGTCGGACAGCGCGGTGAGGCAGCGCGGGCACCAGTTGATGATGCGCTCGGCGCGGTAGATCAGGCCGTCGTCGAACAGGCGCTTGAAGATGGTCTGGACGGCGTGGGACAGACCCTCGTCCATGGTGAAGCGCTCGCGCGACCAGTCCACGCCGTCACCGAGGCGGCGCATCTGGCCGAGGATGCGGCCGCCGTAGCTCTTCTTCCACTCCCAGACCTTCTCGACGAAGGCCTCGCGGCCCAGGTCGTGCCGGGACAGCCCGGCCTCGGCGAGCTGCTGCTCGACCTTGTTCTGGGTGGCGATGCCGGCGTGGTCCATGCCGGGCAGCCAGAGCGTCTCGAAGCCCTGCATGCGCTTGCGGCGGGTCAGCGCGTCCATCAGCGTGTGCTGGAACGCGTGGCCCAGGTGCAGGACGCCGGTGACGTTCGGCGGGGGGATCACGATCGTGTAGGCGGGCTTGTCGCTCTTCGCGTCCGCGGTGAAGTAGCCACGCTCTACCCAGCGCTCGTACAGCTCGCCCTCTACGTCCGCGGGGGTGTAGGTCGTCGGGAGGGTTGCCGCATCGTCCCCGGTGGTGCTCACGGGGCGCTGGTTCGTCGTGTCGGTCACGACGCACAGTTTACGTAACCGGGGGCGCTGGTTACGAACCGCTTTCGGTCCGCGGACTCCCCCTGCCCGAACACCGCCGGGACGGGCGCCGTGCGGTAGCGTGCCCGGGCACTCGTCCGGGTGACCGGACGTGCACGGAACCAGCAACCACCAGATCGGCCGCGGGCGCGGCGGGGGAGCACGAGGACTGATGTACGGCCAGGGACAGCAGCAGTATCCGCAGCAGGGACAGCCCTACGGGGGCCAGCCGTACGGCGCGCCGCCGCAGCAGCCGTACGGGCAGCCGCAGCCCCAGTACGGCTACCCGCCGCAGCAGCCGTACGGCCAGCCGCAGCCCCAGTACGGCGTGCCGCCGCAGGCCCCGTACGGCCAGCCGGGCTACCCGGCGCCGCCGCGCAAGGGCAAGGGCGGTGTGGTGATCGGCCTGGTCATCGGCGCCCTGGTGCTCGGCGGCGGCGGTTTCGCCGCGTGGAAGTTCCTCGCCGGCAGCGACTCCGGCGGCCAGTACAAGCTCAGCGCCCCGCAGACGCTGCTGGACGGCTACGTCCAGAAGTCGGCGAAGGAGCAGGCCGCCGACATGAGCAAGCCCGACATCGCGAAGGTCGGCACGGACCTGCACGCGGTGGTCGCCAGCTACAGCAAGGGCGCCGACGTCAAGAACATGGACTCCCTGTCGGTCATCGGCATCTACGGGAGCCTCAACGACCCGGGCCAGATCATCGCCGACTCCAAGCAGGACAGCGGCGGTCTGACCTGGTCCACCCCGATGACCGACTACCCCGCCCAGGACGGCCACGCCTCCGCCGGCAAGCTCAGCTGTGGCGTGACCAGCATCATCGGCAAGCCCGGGCCGACGGTCTGCGTGTGGGCGGACAAGTCCACCTACGGCCGGGTCACCTTCAGCCACTTCAGCCTGGACAGCACCGGCGGCGGCCAGGGCCTCACCCCGGACCAGGCCGCGGAGAAGACCCGCAGCATCCGCGACGCCATGAAGGTCGCCAAGTAGCCCGGGCCCGCACCCGGGGCATGCCGCAGCACCACCACACCGCCGGAACTTCCGGCGGCATCCACGCGTGACGTCCCAGAAAGGGCCTCGCATGTCCGACCAGAACCCGTACGGGCCCCCGCCGCAGCCCGGCTACCCGGCGACGCCGCCGGCCGCACCCGGCTACGGCGCCGTCCCGCCGCAGGCCCCGCCGCCCGGCTACCCCGCGCCCGGCGCGCCCGAGGCCGGCGGCTACCCGGGCTACGCGGAGGCGGCGCCCGGGGCCTACCCCGGCTACGGCGGGTACGCGCCGGTGCCGCCGCGCAAGTCCCGCAGGACCCTGTGGATCGTGCTCGGCACCATCGCCGCCGTGCTGGTGATCGTCGGCGGCGCCCTGGGCTACTTCGTCTGGGACACCACCAGCAACGCCGGCACCCAGAAGATCGCCTTCCCGGCGACCTTCAAGGACCTCAAGGCCAACGACGACCCGGCGGTGACCGGGAAGATCCAGGACGAACTCACCTCGAAGATCGGCCAGGGCGACGGCAACTGGAAGCCCACCGGCGTCGCCGGGGTCTACCAGGACTCCGACTCCAACCCCCAGCTGATCGCGGTGGGCGTCTACGGCAAGGTGCTGCTGCCCAAGCAGGAGCTGGACCAGATGTTCAGCGGCTTCAGCGGCGCCGGCGCCACGGTCACCGGCCGCCACTCGGTCGACCCGGGTCCCAAGGGCGGCCAGATGGACTGCGCCACCTCCGAGGACGGCGAGAGCAAGCTCGCCCTCTGCGCCTGGGCCGACAAGAGCAGCGTCGTCATGGTGCTGAAGGGCTCCGACGACGGCACCCAGCCCGACGTGGACAAGCTCGCCGCCGACGCCCGCGACCTGCGCGCGGTGGCCGAGGTGCCGAAGTAGGCAGCCGCCCACGACGTACGGGAGGGGCCCCGCACCGGTGCGGGGCCCCTCCCGTATGTCCAGCGGGCGTCAGGCGCTCTTGTCGCGCCGCTCGCGCTTGATCATGTCGCGCGGGACCAGGGTCGGGATAGCGTGCTTGGAGACGACGTCCCCGGTGACCACCACGCGCGCGACGTCCTGGCGCGAGGGGACCTCGTACATCACGGACATCAGCACCTCCTCCATGATGGCCCGCAGACCGCGCGCGCCGGTGCCGCGCAGGATCGCCTGGTCGGCGATCGCCTCCAGCGCGTCCCGGGAGAACTCCAGCTCCACGCCGTCCAGTTCGAAGAGCTTGCGGTACTGCTTGACCAGCGCGTTCTTCGGCTCGGTGAGGATCTGCAGCAGCGCCTCGCGGTCGAGGTTGTGCACGCTGGTGATCACCGGCAGACGGCCGATGAACTCGGGGATCATGCCGAACTTCACCAGGTCCTCGGGCATCACCTGGCGGAAGTGGTCGCTGGCGTCCGACTCCCGCTTGGAACGGATGTTGGCGCCGAAGCCGATGCCCTTGGCACCCGCGCGGCCCTCGATGATCCGCTCCAGGCCGGCGAACGCGCCGCCGACGATGAACAGCACGTTGGTGGTGTCGATCTGGATGAACTCCTGGTGCGGGTGCTTGCGCCCGCCCTGCGGCGGCACCGAGGCGGTGGTGCCCTCCAGGATCTTCAGCAGCGCCTGCTGCACGCCCTCGCCGGAGACGTCGCGGGTGATCGACGGGTTCTCGCTCTTGCGCGCGACCTTGTCGATCTCGTCGATGTAGATGATCCCGGTCTCGGCCTTCTTGACGTCGTAGTCGGCCGCCTGGATCAGCTTGAGCAGGATGTTCTCGACGTCCTCGCCGACGTAGCCGGCCTCGGTCAGCGCGGTGGCGTCCGCGATCGCGAACGGCACGTTCAGCATCCGGGCCAGGGTCTGCGCCAGCAGCGTCTTGCCGGAACCGGTGGGGCCCAGCAGCAGGATGTTCGACTTGGCCAGCTCGATGGCGTCCTCGCGGCCGTTGCCGCCGCTGCGCCCCGCCTCGCCCGCCTGGACGCGCTTGTAGTGGTTGTAGACGGCCACCGACAGCGCCTTCTTGGCGAGGTCCTGGCCGACCACGTACTGGTCCAGGAACTCGTAGATCTCACGCGGCTTCGGGAGCTCCTCGAAGCGGACCTCGGAGGTCTCGGCGAGTTCCTCCTCGATGATCTCGTTGCACAGGTCGATGCACTCGTCGCAGATGTACACGCCTGGGCCGGCGATCAGCTTCTTCACCTGCTTCTGCGACTTGCCGCAGAACGAGCACTTGAGCAGGTCGCCACCGTCTCCGATGCGTGCCACGAGGTGCTTCCCCTTCGCCAGGGGCCCCGCGGGGGTTCCGGGGCCTGGTGCTGTGGACCGTCCGCGCCGACGGCGCTCGGTCTCGCTATCCGACGGTACTCTGCCGGGCCCGTTATTCCGTCCTCTTCGCCGGGTCTGCCCTACGCCCTGGGCGAATTGATACCGAACAGATGCCGTGACAGAACCCGCCGACGGGCCGGGGCGGGGCGCGCAACCGGGTGCGCGCCCCGCCCCGTCGGTGCCGGCCTCAGGAGGTCAGCGAGGTCTTGCGGGTGGAGATGATCTGGTCGACCAGGCCGTACTCGACGGCCTCCTCGGCGGTCAGGATCTTGTCGCGCTCGATGTCGTCGCGCACCTGCTCCACCGACTTGTTGGAGTGCTTGGAGAGCATCTCCTCCAGCTGCTCGCGCATCCGGAAGATCTCCTTGGCCTGGATCTCCAGGTCGGACACCTGGCCGCGGCCGGTCTCGGTGTACGGCTGGTGGATCAGGATGCGCGCGTTCGGCAGCGCCATCCGCTTGCCGGGGGTGCCGGCGGCGAGCAGCACGGCCGCGGCGGAGGCCGCCTGGCCCATGCAGACCGTGGTGATGTCCGGCTTGACGTACTGCATGGTGTCGTAGATGGCCGTCAGGGCCGTGAACGAGCCGCCGGGCGAGTTGATGTACATCTGGATCTCGCGGTCCGGGTCCATCGACTCCAGGCACAGCAGCTGCGCCATGATGTCGTTCGCCGAGACGTCGTCCACCTGCGAGCCGAGGAAGATGATGCGCTCCTCGAACAGCTTGGCGTACGGGTCGTACTCGCGGATGCCCTGCGTGGTGCGCTCGACGAAGCGCGGGACGATGTAGCGGCCCTCGGCGCGCATGTCCTCGACGCGGGCCTTGGCGGCCGACAGGCTGGGGATGTTCATGGGGGTTCTTGTCCTCCGGGGCGTTGTGGCTGTGGTCTCGTGGGCCGGGCCGAGGCTCAGGCGCCCGTGCCGCCGCCGCCGGGGACGTCCGCGGCGCTGTGCATGATCGCGTCGATGAGGCCGTACTCCAGGGCCTCCTCCGGGGTGAACCAGCGGTCGCGGTCGGAGTCCCGGGTGATCTGCTCGAAGGACTGGCCGCTGTGGAAGGCGATCAGCTCGGACATCCGCTTCTTGGTGCGGAGCAGCTGCTCCGCCTGGATGCGGATGTCGGTGGCGGAGCCGCCGAGGCCCGCGGAGGGCTGGTGCATGAGGATGTTGGCGTTCGGCAGCGAGAAGCGCTTGCCCTTGGCGCCGGCGGTCAGCAGGAACTGGCCCATCGAGGCGGCCATGCCCATCGCGATGGTGACGACGTCGTTCTTGATGTACTGCATGGTGTCGTAGATCGCCATGCCCGCCGAGATCGAGCCACCCGGGGAGTTGATGTAGAGGAAGATGTCCTTCTCGGGGTCCGCGGCCAGCAGCAGCAGCTGGGCGGTGATCTTGTTGGCGATGTCGTCGTCGACCTGCTGGCCGAGGAAGATGATCCGCTCGTTGAGCAGCCGGTTGTAGACCTGGTCGCCAAGGCCGCCGAGCACGTCACCAGCGGCGGCGTGCGGCGCCATCGGGCCAGGCATCTGCATCTGCGGGAACGTCACTTAGCCACCTGCTCAGTCGATTTGGAGGGCCGCTCCACGGCTCTCACGGTGTCGCACAGCTTCCGGGTATCACGTCGTGATTGTTGCTGTCCAAGGACCCTAACGCGCAGGCCCGGCCGCAGAATCCCTCACGCAGAACTGTTCGCTGTGAGCGCAGGGTCGCGCCGCGCGCGGTGGGACGACGGCGGGCCCGGACACCGTACGGCGTCCGGGCCCGCTGTGTCGCCTCAGGGGGCTACCGGGGCACTCAGGCCTCGGTGCCCTCCTCGGCCTTCTCCTCGGCCGGGGCGTCGACGGTCTCGGCCGTCTCGTCCTCGTCGTCGTCGAAGTTGATCTCGTTGCCCTCGGTGTCGACGACCTTGGCGGCCTCGACCACGGTGGCCAGCGCCTTGCCGCGGGCGACCTCGCCGACCAGCAGCGGAACCTGGCCGCCCTGGACGACCTGCTGGGCGAACTGGTCCGGGGTGAGGCCCGAGCCGGCGGCGCGGCGGATGAGGTGCTCGGTGAGCTCCTCCTGGTTAACACCCAGCTCCTCGTTGGCGACGATCTGGTCCAGGACGAACTGGGTCTTGATGCCCTTCTTCGCCTGCTCCTCGATCTCCGCGTCCCACTCCTCGCGGGTCTTGCCCTGGGTCTCCAGGTAGGTGTCGAGGTTGAGGCCCATCGGCTCCAGCTGGTGGTGCTCGACGTTGTGCTTGCGGGTCTCGATCTCGTCCTTCAGGAGCTTCTCGGGGTACTCGATCTCAACCAGCGCGAGCAGGGCGTCGAGGACCTTCTCCTGGGCCTGGGTGGCCTGGTCGTACTCCTTCATGCGCTCCAGGCGCTTGCGGGAGTCGGCGCGCAGGTCCTCCAGGGTGTCGAACTCGCTGGCCAGCTGGGCGAACTCGTCGTCCAGCTCCGGCAGCTCCTTCTCCTGGACGGCCTTGACGGTGACGGTGACCTCGGAGGTCTTGCCGGCCTGGGTGCCACCCTTGAGCTCGGTCTCGAAGGTCTTCTCCTCGCCGGCGGACAGGCCGGTCACGGCCTCGTCGATGCCGTCGATGAGGCGGCCCGAGCCGATCTCGTAGCTGACGCCGGTGGCGGTGCCGTCCTCCGGCACCTCACCGTCGACCTTGGCGACGAGGTCGACGACCACGATGTCACCGGCGGCCGCGGCGCGCTCGACGTCCTTGACCGAGGAGAAGCGCTCGCGCAGCTGCTCCAGCGACTTCTCGATGTCCTCGTCGGAGACGGCGATCGGGTCGACGGTCACCTCGATGGAGGAGAACTCCGGCAGGGTGATCTCGGGACGGATGTCCACCTCGGCGGTGAACTTCAGGTCACCGCCGTCGGCGATCTTCTCGACACCCTCGATGTTGGTGATGTCGGGCTGGCCGAGGACCTCGATCTTGCCCTCGTCGACGGCCTGCGTGTAGAAGCGCGGCAGGGCGTCGTTGACGGCCTCCTCCAGCACGGCACCACGGCCGAAGCGCTGGTCGATGACGCGAGCCGGGATCTTGCCCTTGCGGAAGCCCGGAACCGTGACCTGCTGGTTGATCTTCTTGTACGCCGCGTCGAGGCTGGGCTTGAGCTCCTCGAAGGGCACCTCGACGGTGAGTCGAACCCGGGTCGGGTTCAGAGTCTCGACGGCGCTCTTCACGGTTAGGTCTCCTATGGGCTTGCGGTCAGGTTGCCTCCGCCCGTCCCCCGCCTCGGCCGGGGCCGGTACGGATGGGTCGGGCGAGACGGGCGATGGGCGGTTGGAGCTGCATCTCCCGTGTGGGTGGACGGTGAGCTTGACTCCTCGCCCTCGTGCGGTTGACCTGGGTGGACGCCACAGGGACTACCGCCAGCGCCCCATCCTACCGGTACCACGAAAGGCGGACGCCAGACGCCACCGTACCGCCCCAACAGAACAGGGCCCCGCCCCGGTGGGCGAGACCCTGCCGCACTGTCGGGGTGACCGGATTCGAACCGACGGCCTTCCGCTCCCAAAGCGGACGCGCTACCAAACTGCGCCACACCCCGTGGTGCCGAGAGGAAGCGTACACGCCGGGCCTGTACGGCTCGCCGACTTATTCGGGGCACGCGCAGGAGGGGCCGCGGGAAATGCGGTGTGCACGGGAGGGGCCGGAGCAGGTACGCTGTCTCCCGAACTTCCGGCCGGACACGGCTGGGGGTCGCGCGCGGGCGTAGCTCAATGGTAGAGCCCTAGTCTTCCAAACTAGTCACGCGAGTTCGATTCTCGTCGCCCGCTCCGAACAGGCCGGCCCCGGTGCGCCCAGCGCACCGGGGCCGCCGTCGTTCTCAGAGCCCGAGCCGGGCGGCCCGGGCGGCGGCCCGGTCGAGCAGCTGGTGCACGTCGCCCTCCCGGGTGGTGGGGCGGTCGTTGTACTCGTCCGGGGAGCGCGCCGGGCGGCCGGTGGCGTGCAGCACCTCCATCAGCTGGACCCGCGCGGTGCGCACGGTCGCCGGGGTGCCGTAGCCGTACGCCAGGACGGCGGCCTGGGCGCCGAGCAGGCAGACCCGGCCGGCGCCGTCCCACATCGCGCCCTGCAGCCACCCGTGGGCTCCGATGTAGCGGGAGGCGAGCCGCAGGTGGTCGGCGGCGGTGACCGGGACGGGCCGGGCGGGGCGGCGCAGCGCCCGGTCGAGCAGGGTGGCCCGGGGCGCCGGGTGGCCGGCGTGCCAGGGGATCGGGGTGCTTCCGTACGGGCAGACGTACGGTCCGGGGGTGCGGGCGGGGGCGGGCAGCGAGGCCAGGTAGGCCTCGATCTCGGCGACCAGGCCGGACCCGTCCGGGGCGAACGGCAAGGCGGGAGCGGGTGTCGGGGCGGGGCGCAGGGTCAGGGCGGGGCGGGGTGCCGGGGCGGGGCGGGGCATGCGGGCTCTCCAGGCGGACGGCCTTCGGTTTCCGCTCCCCAAAGTGGGGCATTCAGGACATTTCCGCGACCGGAGATTCGGACTGCGCGCGCGGTTTCCCGCACGGCGGTCGGGCCGATAGCCTCGGCGGCGTTCGAGCGCAGTTCGAGCGCGACCTCACGCGCCGCGCTCCCGAGGTGGAGGAGTCCCGGTGCGTCCGCAGGAGCGACTGGCCGTCATACAGCGCTGTGTGGTCCTGGAGATGGCGCGGCTGGGCCAGGTCTTCCGTCGGGACGGCGAGGTGGTGCGCGGACCGGGCACCACGGCGGTCGCGGTGCGCGAGCACCCCGGGGACGACGGCGGCGCGGGGCACGTGGACCTCGGCTTCGTGCTGCAGCTGGGCCGGGCGGACGCACCGGTGGTGTGGGACTGCGCGGCCGGCCTCGGCAAGACCGAGGAGGAGAAGCTCGCGAACGCGGTGAAGATGTGGGCCACCACCACCGCCTCGGTGCTGGTCGAGCTGGCGGAGGGGCGCGGGGTGCACGCCGACCGCCCGCACGTGCCCGAACTCCCGGGCTGGCGGGCCGTGCAGGGGCCGGCGGCGGTGTTCGGCTTCGGCAACGAGCACCTGGCGGCCTGGCTCGCCGAGCACCGGGTGCTGCCCGCGCTGGCGCCCGCGCTGCGCCGGGAACTGGCCGGGCCGGGGCCGGTCGGGGTGAAGCTCTTCCTGGGCGGGAAGGCGGGCGACGACGTCGCCGAGGTCCGGGTGGGCGGCGAGGTGTCGGAGGCGGCCTCCGCGGCGCTGCGCGCGCTGGACTGGCCGCGCGGCGAACGGCTGTGCTGGGCGCGGCTGTTCGTGCTGTTGACCGAGGAGCGGGCAGCGTCGGTCGCGGCCGCGCCGGCGGGTGCCGCGGCACCCTTGCCGGTACGTGCTCCTGCCCCGGCGGCGGCGCGCCCCCGGGGTCTGTTCGCTCGCTGGCGGGAGGCGGCCAGGCGGGCCGGCCGGTAGCGGCGGTCGCTCGCCCGCCCGCCCCGGGTCGAGGGGCGCGCGGGGCCGGCCGTCGGCCCGGCCCGGTCAGCCCCCGGTGATGCTGGAGATGCTGTGCGCCAGGTTGGCCAGCAGCGAGTTGATCGAGGTCGCCATCGTTGTCTCGTGCAGCATGAAGCCGAACAGGGCGGCGACGATCGCGTGCGGGATCTTCATCTGCTTGTTCCGGATGAAGATGATGCACAGGATCGCGAACAGGACCAGCGCGGAGACGGAGAGTGCCACCCGGACTCACTTCCTCGTTTCATAGCGTGGCGCCGCCGCCCGGCGGCACCTGCGAAGCCGGACCCCGGCCTGTCCGACGGTCCCGAGGCGGAATCGCGGACCGTCCGGCACAGCGCCGGCGAGGGGGCCCGCGTCGGCCAGCCGTGTGGTGTGTCGCACGTGTCGCCCCCCATCCCCCGAATCCTGAACATTCCCGCCCGGACTCAGTGTGGTCGACCGTGCCGATTGCGTAAAGGTCTGGCCTCCGGGCCGGCGCCGACATCCTGCGGTGCGGGACGAGTTTCCGCCGACCGGGACGATAGCGGAGCCGCCCTGACGAATCGTCGGCGGGGCGGGGCTGAGCGGCCGGGACGCGCCCGGGAGCGGGGACCGGAAGCCGCTGGTCCGGTCAGCCGACGGGGCGTCCGATATGGCCGAAGATCAGCTGCCAGGCTTGACAGCGGCTGCCCGCGGCATGTGCCGCGGGCGCCGGCACCTCAGTCGCGCCAGAGCAGGAGGACGGCGCGGTCGTCGTTGATGTCCCGGGCCACCGTCTCGATCAGCGCGGCCGCCGCGCCCACGCCGCTGCCCGGGGCGGCGCCGGGGACCAGCCGGTCGGCCTCCCCCATCAGCCGGTCCATGCCCTCGGCGAGGTCCCGGCCGGGCGCCTCGACCATGCCGTCGGTGCACAGCATCAGCACGTCGCCCCGGTTCAGCCGCCCGCGCACGCCCTCGAACTTGGCACCGTCGTAGATGCCGAGCAGCGGGCCCTCGGCCTCCTTGACCTCCCAGCGCCCGGCGCCGGCCAGGCGCTGCATGCCCGGCAGGTGCCCGGCCGAGAGCAGTTCGTACTCGCCGGTGTCCAGGTCGAGCACCAGGTGGACGGCGGTGGCGAAGCCCTCCTCCCAGGACTGGCGCAGCAGGTAGCCGTTGGCGGCGGGCAGGAAGTCGTGCGCGGGCAGCGAGCCGACCAGGCCGCCGAAGGCGCCGGACAGCAGCAGCGCCCGCGAGCCCGCGTCCATGCCCTTGCCGGAGACGTCCGCGAGGACCACCTCCAGCAGCCGCTGGCCGGGGCCGGTGCGGGC
This sequence comes from Kitasatospora sp. NPDC101157, assembly GCF_044768255.1. Lineage (NCBI taxonomy): Bacteria > Bacillati > Actinomycetota > Actinomycetes > Kitasatosporales > Streptomycetaceae > Kitasatospora > Kitasatospora sp. NPDC101157. Next base: position 541,495 of record NZ_JBIWPL010000004.1, read on the forward strand.
GGCCACCACGAAGTCGCCGGAGAAGGACTGGCCGCCGGCCGGGCGCAGTGCCATGTCCGCGTGCCAGCCGGCCGGCAGCCGGGGCACCCGGCTCTGCACCCGCAGCCGCTCGCGCAGGTCGAACAGCATGGTGGAGCCGCCCCACCAGGGGACGCCGACCCGGGCTCGGAACTGGGCCAGCAGCAGGCCGCCCACCCCGGCGGCACCGACCACCAGGGCCGCGCCGGGGGTCACGCCGTAGACGTAGGCCTCGGGGTTCTCGCTGGCGACCCGCTGGCCGGTGTGGATCACGGACTCGGCGGACAGCCCGAGGGCGGCCAGCGCGTAGAGCACCACCAGGCTGCCGGGGCGCAGCAGCAGCGCGCCGGCCAGGATCGGCAGGACCAGGGCGGTGGGCGGAGCCCAGTCGGGGATCCAGATGTTGAGCAGGATCATCAGCGGGACGAGCAGGGCCAGCGCGCAGAGCACCGGCCAGTCGGCGGCGCCGCCGCGGAAGTAGTCGACCCCGGCCGTGCGCAGCCTTCGGCGGGCCCGGCGGAGCCTCTTGCGCAGCCGGGCCGTCACGGGCTCGGACGCCGCCGGGGCGGGGCCGGGCCTCGTCGCAGTCGTCTGGGGCGGTGCGCCCGGCGGTCTGCCAGCCATGGGGTCCGACCCTATCCACGGGTGCGGCCCGGCGTCGACGGGCCGGGGGCGGGCGGCGGCGCGGGTGCACGGGCCGCTCGGCGGGTTTCGGCCGATCGGGCCGGTGGCGGGCACGGCGTCAGGAGGCGTGCGGCGGTTGGGGCGTACGGAGCCTGCGGGCGGAGCGTGCGCCCCGCGCGCGCGGACGCGGGTGCGCCGGGGCCTGTGGCCGATCCCACAGGCGGCGCGGGGCCGCGGACGACGGCGGCCGGCCGCACGGAGGTGCGGCCGGCCGTCGGTGGGTGATGGGTGGCGGGGTCAGCCCTGGGGGTGGTGGGCCGGGATGGGCGGGAGCTCGCCGGTGGTCTCGTACTCGCTCAGCATCTCGATCCGGCGGGTGTGCCGGGCCTCGCCGCTGTAGGGAGTGTTGAGGAAGACCTCGACGAACTTGGTGGCCTCCTCGACCGTGTGCATCCGCCCGCCGATGGAGATCACGTTGGCGTTGTTGTGCTGACGGCCGAGCTCGGCGGTCTGCACGCTCCAGGCCAGCGCCGCACGGACGCCCTTGACCTTGTTGGCAGCGATCGCCTCGCCGTTGCCCGAGCCGCCGATCACGATGCCCAGGGCGTCCTCGTCGGCGGCGGTGCGCTCGGCGGCGCGCAGGCAGAACGGCGGGTAGTCGTCCTCGGCGTCGTAGATGTGCGGCCCGCAGTCGACCGGCTCGTGGCCGGCCCCCTTCAGCCATTCCACCAGGTGGTTCTTCAGTTCGTATCCGGCATGGTCGGAGCCCAGGTACACGCGCATGCCATGAGTGTGGCATGCGGGCGCGCCCGGCTCCGACAACGGGGGCGCCGGTGTCAGCGCCGGCCGAGCAGCTTCCAGGCGAGCGGCAGGGCGCCGGCCGCGAAGGCGGCCTTGAGCGCGTCGCCGACCAGGTACGGGTAGAGGCCCAGCTCGGCGGCGCGGGCCGGCGACACGTGCAGGGTGAGGGCGAGGTACGGGACGCCGACCGCGTAGATGGCGAGGCTGCCGAGAACCATGGTGACGGCGGTGTTCACCGGGGTGCGGTCGGCGCCGCGGCGGGCCAGCGCCCCGGTCAGGGCGGCGGCGAGGACGAAGCCGAGCACGTAGCCGAAGGAGGGCATGGCCCAGCCGGAGGTGCCCTCGGCGAACCAGGGCAGGCCCGCCATGCCGGCCAGCAGGTAGAGCGCCAGCGAGGCGGCGCCGCGCCGGGCGCCGAGCGCCGTGCCGACCAGCAGGGCGGCGAAGGTCTGGCCGGTGACCGGCACCGGCGAGCCGGGGACGTTCACCGACAGCTGGGCGGCCACGCCGGTCAGCGCGGCGCCGCCGACCACCAGGGCCAGGTCGCGGACCTGGGCTCCGAGGCGGGTGGAGGCGGTGGGCAGCAGGTCGGCGAGGACGGCGCGGCGCGCTATCGGGGTGGTGGCAGTGGCCATCGGGGGCTCCTCGGTAAGGATCCAGGTGAGTGAACACCTGTGAACCTACGCGGTGATCCACTGCGCCGCCGCCACGGTTTCGGACAAAGCCCCGCCCCCGGGCGTTGTCGGAACCGGCCCGTAACGACGCCCCGTCAGTCTACCGCCGCGTACCGTCACCGGGCGGTCCGCATGGTGGGCCCGGGGCCTCCGTCGTTGGCATGAACGGTGGGGCCCCCGGATATTGGACAACTCATGCCGCATTCCGCACAGTCTGGATCCAGCCCTATGGCCCCCACCCCCGCGCCCCCGGCGCCCGGGACCACCGGCAGCGCCACGCAGGCGCCCGGTGGCCAACAGCTCAGCCACGGGCTCAAGCAGCGCCACCTCTCGATGATCGCCCTCGGCGGCGTCATCGGCGCGGGCCTGTTCGTGGGCTCCGGCGCGGGCATCGCCGCCGCCGGCCCGGCGATCATCCTCGCCTTCACCCTCTCCGGCCTCCTGGTCATGCTGATCATGCGGATGCTCGGCGAGATGTCCGCCGCCCGACCGGCCTCCGGTTCCTTCTCGGTCCACGCCGAGAAGGAGATCGGCCCCTGGGCCGGGATCACGGCGGGCTGGATGTACTGGGTGATGCTCTGCTGCGGCGTCGCCGCCGAGGCCACCGCCGCCGGGAAGATCGTCAACGGCTGGATACCCGGGGTCTCCTCCTGGGTCTGGGTCGGCCTGTTCATGGTCTTCTTCTGCGCCAGCAACCTGACCGCGGTGAAGAACTTCGGCGAGTTCGAGTTCTGGTTCGCCGCCGTGAAGATCGCCGCGATCGTCACCTTCCTGGTCCTCGGCGGGCTCGGCATCGCCGGCGTGATCGGCCCCGGCGCCCCCGGCGCCACCAACCTCACCGGCCACGGCGGCTTCCTGCCCAACGGCGTCAGCGGACTGATCGTCGGCCTGCTGGCCTCGGTCTTCGCGTACGGCGGCCTGGAGACCGTGACCATCGCCGCGGCCGAGTCCGACGACCCCAAGCGCAACGTCGCCAACGCGGTGCGCACGGCGGTGTGGCGGATCGCGATCTTCTACATCGGCTCGATGGCCCTGGTGGTCACCCTGGTCTCCTGGAAGGACCCGGCGGTCGTCGCCGACGGCCCGTACGTCACGGTGCTGCGCCACCTCGGGGTCCCCGGAGCCGGGACGATCATGGAGGTGGTGGTCCTGGTCGCGCTGCTGTCCGCGATGAACGCCAACATCTACGGCGCCTCCCGGATGGCGTACTCGCTGGTCGGCCGCGGCCAGGGCCCCAAGGCGCTGGCCAAGGTCAGCGGCGGGGTGCCGCGCCGGGCCGTGCTGGCCTCCTGCCTGTTCGGCTTCGGCGCCGTGCTGGCCGCCAAGTTCTGGCCCGCCACCGTGTTCACCTGGCTGATGAACACCACCGGCGTCGCGATCCTGGTGGTCTGGCTGTTCATCTGCATCGTCCAGCTGCGGATGCGGCGCCGGCTGGAGCGCGAGGCGCCCGAGCTGATCACCGTGAAGATGTGGGGCTACCCGTACCTGACCTGGGCAGCCATGGCCGCGGTTGCCGGCATCCTCGCCCTGATGACCACCACCGAGGGCAACCGCCAGCAGCTGTACGCGGCCGGCGTGCTGGTCGCCCTGCTCATCACGGCCGGCCTGGTCAAGCAGCGCCGGGACGCGGCCGCGGGCTGAACCCGGCGGGAAACGCGGAAGGGGCCCGGCACCACTCACTCGGTGCCGGGCCCCTTCCGCGTCCCTCCGGGCCTGCCCGCGGGCCTACTCGAAGGACGGGCCCGCCGTACGGGTCCGCTTGATCTCGTAGAAGCCCGGGGTGGAGGCCACCAGCAGGGTGCCGTCCCACAGCCGGGCCGCCGCCTCGCCCTTGGGCGCCGGGGTGACCACAGGGCCGAAGAAGGCGACCCGCTCGCCGTCCGCGCCCTCGACCGCGATCACCGGGGTGCCGACGTCCTCGCCGACCAGGGTGATGCCCTCCTTGTGGGAGGCGCGCAGGGCCTCGTCGTACGCGTCGGTGTCCGCCGCGGCCGCCAGCTCGACGGGCAGGCCCGCGGCCGCCAGGGCGGCCTCGACCGTCTCCCGGTTCTGCGGCAGGCCCTGGTTGTGGAAGCGCACGCCCAGCTCCGTGTACAGCCGGCCCAGCACCTCCTCGCCGTGCTGCTGGGCGGCCGCGATGCACACCCGCACCGCGCCCCAGGCGTTGTCCAGCAGCTCGCGGTAGTTCTGCGGCAGGTCACGGTGCTCGTTCAGCACCGACAGGCTCATCACGTGCCAGTTCACGTCGACCGGGCGCAGCTGCTGGACCTCGATCAGCCAGCGGGACGTCATCCAGGCCCAGGGGCAGGCCGGGTCGAACCAGAAGTCGGCGGTCTTGCGCTCAGCGGCAGTCGTCACTGGGTCTCGTCCTTCGTGAGGTGTTCCGAGGCGGCGGGGCACGGCCCCATCCGAACCCCAACACCCGCGCGCCGCCGCTGATTCCGGCCCGGGCGCGGCGATCTGTGCAATGGTACCGGCCGGGGAGCCCGTGAAAGGATGCCCCTGCGTGCGCGATGCACACCGCGCGCGGACCCGCACCACCCACACGCGCACCACCGTGCGAGCCGGACAAAGGAGTACCGCCGTGCCGGGCAAGAACCTGAGCCGCGAGGAAGCACAACAGCGAGCCGGCGTCCTGGCCGTCGACGGCTACCTGGTCCGGCTGGACGTGACCTCCGCCCCCGACCCGGCCGCCGCCACCTTCCGCTCCACCACCACGGTCACCTTCCGCTGCTCCCAGCCCGGCACCGGCACCTTCCTCGACCTGCTCGCCCCCGCCGTCCGCTCGGTCACCCTCAACGGCCGCGAACTCGACCCGGCCACCGCCTACGACGGCGCCCGGGTGCACATCGACGGCCTGGCCGCCGAGAACGTCCTCACCGTCGAGGCCGACTGCGCCTACAGCCGCACCGGCGAGGGCCTGCACCGCTTCGTCGACCCGGCGGACGGCGAGACCTACCTGTACACCCACTACGAGCCGGCCGACGCCCGCCGGGTGTTCGCGAACTTCGAACAGCCCGACCTGAAGGCGCCGTTCACCTTCACGGTGACCGCCCCGGCCGCCTGGGACGTGCGCTCCAACGCCGTGCACGAGAGCGTCCGCACCGAAGGCGACGCCCGCACCTGGGAGTTCGCGCCGACCACGCCGATCTCCACCTACCTCACCGCCGTGGTGGCCGGCCCGTACCACGTGGTGAACGACCACTACAGCCGCGAACTCCCCGACGGCACCGCCCTGGAGATCCCGCTCGCCGCACTCTGCCGCCAGTCGCTGGCCCCGCACTTCGACGCGGAGGAGATCCTCGGCGTCACCAAGCTCGGACTCGACTTCTTCCACGAGACCTTCGACTACCCGTACCCCTTCGGGAAGTACGACCAGGCCTTCGTCCCCGAGTACAACATCGGCGCGATGGAGAACCCCGGCTGCGTGACCTTCAAGGAGGAGTTCGTCTTCCGCTCGAAGGTCACCGACGCCGCCTACGAGTCCCGCGCCAACGTCGTGCTGCACGAGATGGCCCACATGTGGTTCGGCGACCTGGTCACCCCGCGCTGGTGGGACGACCTGTGGCTGAAGGAGTCCTTCGCCGACTTCATGGGCTCCTACGCCCTGATCGGCGCCCGCACCCGGTACTCCTCCGCCTGGGTCACCTTCGCCAACCAGCGCAAGGCCTGGGCCTACCGGCAGGACCAGTTCCCCACCACCCACCCGATCACCGCCGACATCCGCGACCTGGAGGACGCCAAGCTCAACTTCGACGGCATCACCTACGCCAAGGGCGCCTCCGTCCTCAAGCAGCTGGTCGCGTACGTCGGCGCGGAGGCCTTCTTCGAGGGCGCCCGCCGCTACTTCAAGCGGCACGCCTTCGGCAACACCGAACTGGCCGACCTGCTGGGCGTGCTGGAGGAGACCAGCGGGCGCGACCTGAAGAGCTGGGCCGCCTCGTGGCTGCAGACCGCCGGGGTCAACGCGCTCACCCCGCAGGTCACCACCGACGCCGAGGGCCGGATCACCGAGCTGGCCGTCCTCCAGGACGGCGACGTGCTGCGCCCGCACCGGATCGCGGTCGGCCTCTACGACCGGGACGCCGACGGCGCCCTGCTGTGCACCGAGCGGATCGAACTGGACGTCACCGGCGCCCGCACCGTCGTCGCCGAGGCCGTCGGCCGCCGACGCCCCGACCTGGTCCTGCTCAACGACGAGGACCTGACCTACTGCAAGATCCGCTTCGACGCCGAATCGCTGGAGACCCTGCGCACCGGCCTCGGCGACATCCGCGACGAGCTGGCCCGGGCGCTCGCCTGGTCCGCCGTCTGGAACCTCACCCGGGACGGTCTGATGCCCGCCCGCGACTACGTCGCCCTGGTGCTGCGCTTCGCCGGCCAGGAGGGCAACATCGGCGTGCTGCAGTCGCTGCACGCCCAGTCCAAGACCGCCGTCGACCTGTACGCCGCCCCCGAGTGGCGCGCCGAGGGCGCCCGGAAGCTCGCCGACGGCGCCCTGCACGAGCTGCGCGCCGCCGTCCCCGGCAGCGACCACCAGCTCGCCTGGGCCCGCTTCCTGGCCCGGACCGCGGGCGGCGCCGAACACCTCGGCCTGGTCCGCGGCCTGCTGGCCGGCAGCGCCCGGATCGACGGCCTGGAGGTCGACCAGGAGCTGCGCTGGTCGCTGTGGCTGGCGCTGGCCGCCGCCGGGCAGGCCACCGACGAGGAGCTGGCCGGCGAGCTCGCCTCCGACAACACCGCGGGCGGCAAGCGCGAGTACACCCAGTGCCTGGCCGCCCGGCCCACCCCGGAGGCCAAGGCCGCTGCCTGGTCCGCCGTGATCGACTCCGACGAGCTGCCGAGCGCCCTGGTCGAGGCCAACAGCGCGGGCTTCGCGATCCCGGCCCAGCGCGACCTGACCGCCCTCTACGCGGCGCCCTACTTCAAGCTGCTGGAGCGGGTCTGGGCCGAGCGGACGATCGAGATCGCGATGCGGATCGTCGGCGGCTTCTTCCCCATCGCCCAGACCGACGAGCAGACCCTGGCCGAGGCGGACGTCTGGCTGGACGGCCACCCGCAGGCCGCGCCGGCGCTGCGCCGGCTGGTGCTGGAGCGCCGGGACGACCTGGCCCGCGCCCTGCGGGCGCAGGCCTGCGACCGGGCCTGACGGGCTGACGCCCGGGCCCGCCCGGGCTGATCAGGGGGCCCGCCGACCGCGTGTCGGCGGGCCCCCTGTCTCTGTCCCCGGCCCCCGTCGCGGCGCGGGCCGGAAGGGGGGTCGGCATCCGGCGCCGCACGCGGAAGGGCCGGACCGCGAAGTGCGGTCCGGCCCTTCCGGCGCCGGCGCGAGGCTCAGCCGATCAGCGAGCGCAGCACGTACTGCAGGATGCCGCCGTTGCGGTAGTAGTCCGCCTCACCGGGGGTGTCGATGCGGACGACCGCGTCGAACTCCTTGTCACCGGCCTTGACCTTGACGGTCTTCGGGGTGCGGCCCTCGTTGAGCTCGGTCACGCCGGTGATGGAGAAGGTCTCCTCGCCGGTCAGGCCGAGGGACTCGGCGTTCTCGCCCTCGGGGAACTGCAGCGGCAGGACGCCCATGCCGATCAGGTTCGAGCGGTGGATGCGCTCGTAGGACTCGGCGATGACGGCCTTGACGCCCAGCAGCGCGGTGCCCTTGGCGGCCCAGTCGCGGGACGAACCGGAGCCGTACTCCTTGCCCGCCAGGACGACCAGCGGGATGCCGGCGGCCTGGTAGTTCTGCGAGGCGTCGTAGATGAACGACACCGGGGCGTCGGCCTGGGTGAAGTCGCGGGTGTAGCCGCCCTCGGTGCCCGGCGCGATCTGGTTGCGCAGGCGGATGTTGGCGAAGGTGCCGCGGATCATGACCTCGTGGTTGCCACGGCGCGAGCCGTAGGAGTTGAAGTCACGCTTCTCGACGCCGTTGGCGGTCAGGTACTGCGCCGCCGGGGTGCCCGGCTTGATGTTGCCGGCCGGGGAGATGTGGTCGGTGGTGACCGAGTCGCCCAGCTTGGCCAGGACACGGGCGCCGGCGATGTCGGTCACCGGGCTCGGGGTCTTGGCCATGCCCTCGAAGTACGGGGGCTTGCGGACGTAGGTGGACTCGGCGTCCCACTCGAAGGTGTTGCCGGTCGGGACCGGGAGCGACTGCCAGCGGTGGTCACCGGCGAAGACGTCCTGGTAGCCCTTGTCGAACATCGCCTCGTCGATGGAGCCGGCGACGGTGTCGGCGACCTCCTGCTCGGACGGCCAGATGTCGGCGAGGAAGACGTCGTTGCCGTCGGCGTCCTGGCCCAGGGCGTCCTTGGTGATGTCGATGTTCATGTTGCCGGCGAGGGCGTAGGCGACCACCAGCGGCGGGGAGGCCAGGTAGTTCATCTTGACGTCCGGGTTGATCCGGCCCTCGAAGTTGCGGTTGCCGGAGAGCACCGAGACGACCGCGAGGTCGGACTCGTTGACGGCGGCCGAGACCTCCTCGGGCAGCGGGCCCGAGTTGCCGATGCAGGTGACGCAGCCGTAGCCGACCAGGTTGAAGCCCAGCTTCTCCATGTACGGGAGCAGGCCGGCCTTCTCGTAGTAGTCCATGACGACCTTGGAGCCGGGCGCCAGGGTGGTCTTGACCCAGGGCTTGACGTGCAGGCCCTTCTCCACGGCCTTCTTCGCCAGCAGGGCGGCGCCCAGCATGACGGAGGGGTTGGAGGTGTTGGTGCAGGAGGTGATCGAGGCGATCACGACCGCGCCGTTGTCGATCTCGTAGGTCGAGCCGTCGGGGGCGGTGACGGTGGTCGGCTTCGAGGCCTCGGCGGAGTAGGCCGGCAGCGCCTCGGCGAACTTGCTCGCGGCCTCGGCCAGGATCACGCGGTCCTGCGGGCGCTTCGGGCCGGAGATCGACGGGACGACGGTGGAGACGTCCAGCTCCAGGTACTCGGAGTAGACCGGCTCGACCGACGGGTCGTGCCAGAGGCCCTGCTCCTTGGCGTACGCCTCGACCAGGGCGAGCTGCTGCTCGTCACGGCCGGTCAGGCGCAGGTAGTTGATGGTCTCGGCGTCGATCGGGAAGATCGCGCAGGTCGAGCCGAACTCCGGCGACATGTTGCCGATGGTGGCGCGGTTGGCCAGCGGGATGGCGCCGATGCCGTCGCCGTAGAACTCGACGAACTTGCCGACCACACCGTGCTTGCGCAGCATCTCGGTGATGGTGAGCACCAGGTCGGTGGCGGTGGTGCCGGCCGGCAGCTCGCCGGTCAGCTTGAAGCCGACGACGCGCGGGATCAGCATGGAGACCGGCTGGCCGAGCATGGCGGCCTCGGCCTCGATGCCACCGACGCCCCAGCCCAGCACGCCCAGGCCGTTGACCATGGTGGTGTGCGAGTCGGTGCCGACGCAGGTGTCGGGGTAGGCCTGACCGCCGCGGACCATGACGGTGCGGGCCAGGTGCTCGATGTTCACCTGGTGGACGATGCCGGTGCCCGGCGGGACGACCTTGAACTCGTCGAAGGCGGTCTGGCCCCAGCGCAGGAACTGGTAGCGCTCCTTGTTGCGGCCGTACTCGATCTCGACGTTCTGGGTGAACGCGTCCTTGGTGCCGAACTTGTCGGCGATGACGGAGTGGTCGATGACCAGCTCGGCCGGGGCCAGCGGGTTGATCTTGGCCGGGTCGCCGCCCAGCTCCTTGACGGCCTCGCGCATGGTGGCGAGGTCGACGACGCAGGGCACGCCGGTGAAGTCCTGCATGATCACGCGGGCGGGCGTGAACTGGATCTCCTGGCTCGGCTGGGCGTTCTCGTCCCAGTTGCCGAGGGCGCGGATGTGGTCGGCGGTGATGTTGGCGCCGTCCTCCGTGCGGAGCAGGTTCTCCAGCAGCACCTTGAGGCTGTAGGGCAGCCGCTCGGAACCCTCGACGGCGGAGAGCTTGAAGATCTCGTACGACTCGTCGCCCACCTGCAGCGAGCTGCGGGCGTCGAAGCTGTTCGCGGACACGACTGACTCCTTCTGGGTGCTTCGTGCGATATCCGGCCGCCACGCGGTGGTAAGGTCAGCCTTACTTAGGCTTGCCTTGCCCGCATCGCCGGTGAGCGCCTCTCGGCAAGTATCTTGATGTCGAGATATATCGTAAGGGGCAGTTATCTCGATGTCGAGATAAACCATAGTGCATGCCGCCACCATCACCACCGTAGGCATACCCCGGTGCGTTTCGACGCAGGTCACCGGGGCGATCGGGGCCGCCGGGCGCGGACCCCCGGCCCGCGCCCGGTACGGTGGCCGCTGTGCCGACCGGCGGAGGGGGCCGAGGATGATCGTGGTGGACGCGTCCGCGCTGGTGCTGGCGCTCGCCGACCGGGGCCCGCGCGGGGACCGCGCCCGGGCCGAACTGGCCGCCGACGGCGAGTGGCTGGCGCCCGAGCACATCCTCGTCGAGGTGATGCAGTCGCTGCGCGGGCTCTACCTCGCCAGGGAGCTGACCGCCGAGCGGGTCGCCGAACTCACCGGTGAACTGGCCGCGGTGGCCGTCCGCAAGGTAGAGGTGGCACCGCTGCTCGGCCGGATCTGGGAACTCAAGGACAACCTCACCCCGGACGACGCCGCGTACGTCGCGGTCGCCGAGCGGTACGGCGCACCGCTGGTCACCGCCGACCTGCGGCTGATGCGGGCCAGCGGACCGCGCTGCGAGATCCGGGGCATCGCGCGCGAGGTGAGCTGAGAGTGTCCCCCGGGGGCCCGGCGCCGTTAGCAGGGTGACCGTCGCCCCGCCCGTGGAAGGCCCGACCCGATGCCCGCTCCGTTCGCCGCCGCCCTGCTGCCGCTGGCCCTGCTCGCCCCCGCCGCCTCGCCGGTCTCCGTGACGGACACGGCCTTCGACCCGGCGACCGCCTTCGTCCGGCCGACCGCCATCAGCTACGCCGAGGACCTGGTGCCCTACGGCTCGCACGCCCGGATCGTCACCGACCGCTCGGTGCCCGGGCGGACGGTGCTCACCCTGACGGTCGCCGGGCTCGCCCCCGGCCACGAGTTCCCGGTGCACCTGCACACCGGCGACTGCGGGGCCGACCCGGCCGCCTCCGGACCGCACTACCAGGACGTCGTCGACCCGGTGCAGCCGTCCACCGACCCGGCCTACGCCAACGACCGCAACGAACTGCGGCTGGTGCTGCGCACCGACGGGCGGGGCGCGGGCACCGCGCGGGCGGCGGTGGGCTGGCAGCCGCGGCCCGGCGAGGGGCGCTCGCTGGTGCTGCACGCGGGCACCCCGGCCGGGCCGCACGCGGCGGGCGACCGGGTGGCCTGCGTCAGGCTGGCGCGCTGACCCGCCCGAACGGGCCCCTCAGGAGCCCAGGGTGGCGACCAGGACCGCCTTGATGGTGTGCAGGCGGTTCTCGGCCTGGTCGAAGACGATGGAGTGCGCCGACTCGAACAGCTCGTCGGTGCACTCCAGCTCGGTCATGCCGGTCTCCTCGTACATCTGCCGCCCGACCACGGTGCCGAGGTCGTGGAAGGCGGGCAGGCAGTGCAGGAACTTCACGTTCGGGTTGCCGGTGGCCCGGACGGTGTCCATGGACACCTGGTACGGCTTGAGCAGCTCGATCCGCTCGGCCCAGACCTCCTTGGGCTCGCCCATCGAGACCCAGACGTCGGTGTAGAGGAAGTCCGCGCCGGCCACGCCCTCGGCCACGTCCTCGGTCAGGGTGATCATCGCGCCGGTCCGCTCGGCCAGCGCCTGCGCCGACTTCCGCACCTCCTCGGCCGGCCACAGGGCCCGCGGGGCGACGATCCGGACGTCCATGCCGAGCAGGGCGCCGGTGACGAGCAGCGAGTTGCCCATGTTGTAGCGGGCGTCGCCGAGGTAGGCGAGGGTGACCTCGGCGAGCAGCTTGGTGGTGTGCTCGGTGACGGTGAGCACGTCGGCCAGCATCTGGGTGGGGTGCCACTCGTCGGTCAGGCCGTTCCAGACCGGGACACCGGCGTGCCGGGCCAGCTCCTCGACGATCTCCTGGCCGTGGCCGCGGTACTCGATGCCGTCGAACATCCGGCCGAGCACCCGGGCGGTGTCCTTGACCGACTCCTTGTGGCCGATCTGCGAGCTGGCCGGGTCCAGGTAGGTGGTGGTGGCGCCCTGGTCGTGCGCGGCGACCTCGAAGGCGCAGCGGGTGCGGGTGGAGGTCTTCTCGAAGATCAGCGCGATGTTCTTCCCGCGCAGCCGGGGCTGCTCGGTGCCCGCATACTTGGCCGCCTTGAGCCCGGCGGCGAGGTCCACCAGGAAGCGGAACTCCTGGGGCGTGAAGTCGAGCTCCTTGACGAAGTGCCTGTTCCGGAGGTTGAAGGCCATGCCGGGCTCCTGGGGTGACGGGACTACGGGAAGGCGGCAAGTGTATACGACTATTGGAATTTCTATACAGAAAGGGGGTGAGGCGGGGGAATCCCGGGCGGGACTCCCCCGCTTCACCCGCGCTCGACGGCGGGCCTCCGGCCCCGTCAGAGGCGCGGGTCCACCGGCTCGGACTCCAGCGCGAGCACCGCGAACACCGGCTCGTGCACCCGCCACAGCGGCTCCCCGGCCGCCAGCCGGTCCAGCGCCTCCAGGCCCAGCGCGTACTCGCGCAGCGCCAGCGAGCGCTTGTGGCCCAGCGAGCGCATCCTCAGCCGGTCCAGGTGCTCGGTGTAGTCCGGGCCGTAGATGATCCGCAGGTACTCCCGGCCGCGCACCTTCACCCCCGGCTGCACCAGACCGCCCGGGCGGCCCTCGCCGCGCGCCGTCCGCACCACCGAGGCCAGCGGCTTGACCACCATGCCCTCGCCGCCCGCCGCCGTCAGCTCCTCCCACCAGGCGGTGGCGGCGGCCACCGAGGCCTCGTCGGCGGTGTCCACCAGCACCCGGCCGGTGCGGTGCAGCACGGGGTCCGCCGCGTCACCGCCCTCCGCCGCGACCGCCTCGTCGGCGTCCACCAGGCGGTCGATCCGGGCCAGGTGCTCGTCGTGCGGCCGCGCCGCCAGGTTCACCCCCTCGGCCGCCAGCAGCTGGAACGGCGCGAGCCGGATGCCCGACAGGCCCTCGGTCGGCCAGCAGTAGCGCCGGTACGCCTCGGTGAAGGCCCGGGCGTCGGCGGCGCGGCGGCGCTGGCGAGAGGTCAGCTCTCCCAGCTCCAGCCCGCGCGCCGCCGCCTGCTCCAGGGCCGACAGCACCTCGGGCAGCGCGGCGCCGGCCGCCGCCCCGACCGCGGCGTACTGGCGGCGCAGCAGCTCCACCGCCTTCAGCGACCAGGGCATCAGCTCGGCGTCCAGCAGCAGCCAGTCGCTGCCCAACTCCTCGAACAGCCCGGCGCGCTCGGCGGCCGACCGGACCCGGCCCAGCACGGCGGCGGTCAGCTCCTCGTCGTCGAGGAACGCCCGGCCGGTCCGGGTCCAGATCGCGCCCGGCCCGGCCACCCCGAAGCGCCGCTCCAGCGCGGCGCCGTCCCGGGTAACCAACAGCACCGCGCGCGAGCCCATGTGCTTCTCCTCGCAGACCAGCTGCCGGACACCGTCCTCGCGGTAGGCGGAGAAGGCCTCCTCCGGGTGCTCCAGGTAGCCCTCCCTGCGGGAGGTCGGGCTCGGCGCCATCGTCGGCGGCAGGTAGGCGAGCAGCCGCGGGTCCAGCGCGAAGCGGCTCATCACCTCCAGCGCGGCCGTCGCGTTCTCCTCCCGGACGGCCACCCGTCCGTGCAGGGTCGTCTCCACGATCCGGCGCCCGGCCACGTCGGCGAGGTCCAGCGGACGGCCCTCGCGGGCGCCCGGCGCGTCGGTGAGCAGCGGGCGCACCGGGGCGTACCACTCCCGCTCGGCCTCGACGGCCACCAGCTCGCGCTCCGGGTAGCGCAGCGCGGTCAGGCTGCCGCCGAAGACGCAGCCGGTGTCCAGGCAGATGGTGTTGTTGAGGAAGCTCGCGCTCGGCACCGGGGTGTGGCCGTACACCACCAGCGCCCGGCCCCGGTACTCCTCCGCCCACGGGTAGCGCACCGGCAGGCCGTACTCGTCGGTCTCGCCGGTGGTCTCCCCGTACAGGGCGTGCGAGCGCACCCGGCCGGAGGCCCGGCCGTGGTACTTCTCCGGCAGACCGGCGTGGCAGACCACCAGGGCGCCGCCGTCCAGCAGGTAGTGGCTCACCAGGCCGCGCATGAAGGCGCGCACCTCGGCCCTGAACTCCTCGGACTCCCCGGCCAGTTGGTCCAGCGACTCCTGCAGGCCGTACGCGACGGTGACCTTCTTGCCGTCCATCGCGCGGCCCAGCTTGTTCTCGTGGTTGCCGGGCACGCAGAGCGCGTGGCCGGCCGCCACCATGCCCATCACCAGGCGCAGCACGCCCGGGGTGTCCGGGCCGCGGTCGACCAGGTCGCCGACGAACACGGCGGTGCGGCCCGCCGGGTGGGCGGCGTCCACCGGGCGGCCCTCGGCGTCCCGGGTGAGGGTGTAGCCGAGGCGGACCAGCAGGGTCTCCAGCTCGGACCGGCAGCCGTGGACGTCGCCGATGACGTCGAACGGGCCGGTGAGGTGGCGCAGGTCGTTGTAGCGCTTCTCCAGCTCGATCCCGGCGGCCGCGACCTCGGCCTCGCCGCGCAGGACGTGCACCTTGCGGAAGCCCTCGCGCTCCAGGCCCCTGAGCGACCTGCGCAGCTCACGGTGCTGGCGCGGGACCACATGGGCGGGCAGCTGGCGGTCCGGGCGGGAACGGTTGCGCTCGGCGCACACGCCGGGCGGGACGTCCAGCACGATCGCGATCGGCAGCACGTCGTGCTCGCGGGCGAGCGCCACCAGCCGGCGGCGGGCCTCCGGCTGGACGTTGGTGGCGTCCACGACGGTCAGGCGGCCGGCGGCGAGGCGCTTGCCGACGATGTAGTGCAGGACGTCGAAGGCCTCGGCGGAGGCGGACTGGTCGTTCTCGTCGTCGGCGACCAGGCCGCGGCAGAAGTCGGAGGAGACCACCTGGGTGGGGAGGAAGTGGCGGCGGGCGAAGGTGGACTTGCCCGCGCCGCTGGTGCCGATCAGGACGACGAGGGAGACGTCGGTGACGGGGAGGCAGCGAGGGGCGGCGGGGGTCCCGGGGGTCCGGTCGTCGGTCGCGGTGCGGTCGGTCGCGTTGTGGCCGTTCTCCGTCGCGTCGTGGTCGGTGGCGGTGCGGTCGTTATCGGTCGCGTCGGGCTCGGTCGCGTCGTGGTCGGTCGCGGTGCGGTCGTTATCGGTCGCGTCGTCGGTCATCGGGTCTCGCCCCCCTCGGGCGTCGTGGTGGTGCCGGTTCCCGGCGTGCTGGTGCCTGCGCGGAACAGGGCCAGTTGGGTCGGCGGGCCGACCTCCGGGTCCTCGGGGCCGACCGGGCGCAGCTCCACCGTGTACCCGTACGCCGTCGCGACCTTCCCGGCCCAGGCCTCGAACTCGGCGCGGGACCACTCGAAGCGGTGGTCGGCGTGCCGGGCGCGGCCCGCCGGGAGGCTCTCCCAGCGGACGTTGTACTCGACGTTGGGCGTGGTGACGACGACGGCCCTCGGACGGGCCGCGCCGAACACCGCGTACTCCAGGGCCGGCAGCCGCGGCAGGTCCAGGTGCTCGATCACTTCGCACAGCACCGCCGCGTCGTAGCCCTTCAGCCGGGCGTCGGTGTACGTCAGCGCGCCCTGCGCCAGCGTGACCCGCGCGGCCTGCCGCTCGGGCAGGCGCGCCAGGCGCAGCTTGCGGTTCGCCGCCTGCAGGGCCCGGGCGGACACGTCCACGCCGAGGATCTCGGTGAAGCGGGCGTCCTTCATCAGCTCGCCGATCAGCTCGCCCTGGCCGCAGCCGAGGTCGGCGACCCGGGCCGCGCCACTGTCGTGCAGGGCGGCGAGGATCGCGGTGCGGCGCTGCTCGGCGAGGGAGGGCTGCCGGGGCGCGGGGGTGTCGGCGGTGTCGGCGGTCTCGGTGCTCTCGGTGGTCGTGGTGGTCGTCGTGCTGCCGGTGGTCCCGGTGTCCTCGTCCTCCGGCCGGTCGTCGACCGCGTTGTCGATCTCCTCGACCTCGCGGTCGTCCGCCTCGGCCAGTCGGGCCAGCTCCAGGCGCTCCATCGCGGCCCGGGTCAGCGACCAGCGCCGGGACAGGTAGCGCCGGGCGATCAGGGCGCGCTCGGGGTGGGCGGCCAGCCAGCCCTCACCGGCCGCGAGCAGCTTGTCCACCTCGTCCGGGGCGACCCAGTAGTGCTTGGCGCCGTCCAGCACCGGCAGCAGTACGTACAGCTGCTGGAGCGCGTCGGCGAGCCGGACCGCGTCCGAGGCCAGCGCGACCCGCACGTAGCGGGACTCGCCCCACTCCGGGAAGTCCTCGTCCAGCGGGATCGCCGACGCCTCGACCCGCCAGCCGAGCGGCTCGAACAGCCGGGCCACCATCGCCGGGCCGCCGCCCTCGCCCGCACCGTTCGCGGGCACCGCGGGCAGCTCGATCCGCAGCGGGCGGAGCTGCCCCGGCAGTTCGGGGCGCAGCGCGCAGTCGCCCTTCATCGCGGAGCGGAACACCGTCCGCAACGCCACCGCGAGCAGCGAGGACGCGGCGTAGGGGCGGTCGTTGACGTACTGGGAGAGGGCGAAGTCGGGCGAGCCGCCGCGGCCCTTGCCGTTGCCCCGGCCCTTGCGGACCAGGGCGATCGGGTCGATGTCCAGCAGCAGCGCCGCCGTGCAGGCCTCGTCCCCCGCCACGGGGTAGAAGACGTGGGCCTCGCCGTGCGACGTCGTGAAGCGCTGGACCTTGCCGGGGTGCTTGTGCAGCAGGAACCCGAGATCCGTCGCCGGGCTCTCGGCGCTGCCGGTGGTGGAGATCGACATGAACACCCGGCCGAGTATTGCCCAGCGGACGACCGCCGAGCACCGGGTTTTCCGCCCCGCCGCGCCGCTGGCCTGCGGGTCCGACCGACGTGTCCGGACGCTGGGCGTGTTCGGCAGCGGGGCCCCGCATTGGTTAACGTGCACGGTGTGACTGCTGAATCCACCCCGCTCGAATCCACCTCCCCGGCGACCGGCGCCGTGGCCACCGGTCTGGCCACCATCGCCGCCGACGGCACCGTCCTCGACACCTGGTACCCCGCCCCCGCGCTGGCCGCCGAGCCCGGCCCGGCCGGCACCGTGCGCCTGACCGCCGAGCAGGCCGAGGCCGAGCTCGGCGCCGGTGCCGCCGACGCGCTGCGCGCCGACGCCCGCCGCGGCGTCGAGGTGGTCGCGGTGCGCACCACCATCGCATCGCTGGACGAGAAGCCGCTGGACACCCACGACGTGTACCTGCGCCTGCACCTGCTCAGCCACCGCCTGGTCCAGCCGCACGGCCAGAACCTGGACGGCATCTTCGGCCTGCTCGCCAACGTCGCGTGGACCAGCATCGGCCCCGTCCCGGTGGACAAGGTCGAGCAGGCCCGCCTCGCCGTCCGCGCCCAGGGCGGCCAGCTGGCCGTGTACGGGATCGACAAGTTCCCGCGGATGACCGACTACGTCGCCCCGAGCGGCGTGCGCATCGCCCACGCCGACCGCGTCCGGCTCGGCGCCCACCTGGCGGCCGGCACCACCGTGATGCACGAGGGCTTCGTCAACTTCAACGCCGGCACCCTCGGCACCTCGATGGTCGAGGGCCGGATCAGCGCGGGCGTCGTGGTCGGCGACCACAGCGACATCGGCGGCGGCGCCTCGATCATGGGCACCCTGTCCGGCGGTGGCAAGCAGGTCGTCTCGGTCGGCGAGCGCTGCCTGCTCGGCGCCAACGCGGGCATCGGCATCTCGCTGGGCAGCGACTGCGTGGTCGAGGCCGGCCTGTACGTCACCGCGGGCACCCGGGTCACCACCCCGGACGGCACGGTCGCCAAGGCCGTCGAGCTGTCCGGCCAGGACAACCTGCTGTTCCGCCGCAACTCGCAGACCGGCGCGGTCGAGGTCATCGCCCGCTCCGGCTCCTGGGGCGGGCTGAACGCGGACCTGCACGCCCACAACTGATCTCTGCGGTCGGGTAGTTGACGGCCGTTCAGGTTCGGAAGGCCTTCGGGGTCCGGCGCCGGGCGCGCTGGACCCCTTCGGCTTGCCCGGGGGCTTCCTGTCGGCCGGGGGCTTCCTGTCGGCTTGCCGGGAGCATTGCGTCGGCGCGCCAGGCATCGGGTCGGCGTGCCGGGCAGCTTGGTGTCGGCGCGGCAGGGCGGGCTACGGCCGACGGTGGCGCCCCGGGGCCTTCCGGGGGCGCGGCGCCCCGTGGAGCGGCCGCCGCACGCCGTCGCCCTCGATCCCGTGCAGGATCCGTTGGGCGGCGGCGTAGTTCTCGGCCACCGTCTCCGGAAGCCACTGGTAGCCGTCCCAGCGCATGATCAGCCGCGGTTCGTCGGGCGCCACATGGGCGCCGCGCTGCCGGCCGACCGTGAGCCGTACCGCCCTCAACTGGCCGACCGGCCGCAGCCGTTGCTCCCGCCGCTCGGCCCATGACGCCAGCGGTTCGTCCTCGTCCATCGAGCCAGTCTGGACTGCCGACGGCCGCGACCGACAGCCCCGTCACCCGACCGGGGGACACCGGCCGGACCGTGGCGTCCGCCGCGCCCGCGGGGCCCGCGACGCCCGGCGGCCGGCCTTCAGGAGGTCCGCAGGACGACGAGCTCCCGGGTCGCCCTGGTCATCGCGACATAGCGGTCGACCGCCCCCTCGACGCCCTGGCCGAACGCCTCCGGGTCGACCAGGACCACCAGGTCGAACTCCAGCCCCTTGGCCAGCTCCGGGGTGAGCGAGCGGACCCGGGCGCGCTCCTCGAAGCCCTGTGCGCCGATGACGCAGGCGACGCCCTCGTCGTGCTCGGCGAGCCAGGAGTCCAGGACCTCCGCCAGCTCCGCCACCGACCCGTGCCGGACCGGAATGCCGCTGCTGCGCACCGAGGTCGGCACGTTCGCGTCCGGGAGCGCCGCCCGGATCTCCGGCTCGGCCTGCGCCATCACCTCCTCCGGCGTGCGGTAGTTGATGCTCAGCGAGGCCATGGTGGTGCGGTCGAGCCCGACCCGTTCGAGGCGCTCCTGCCACGACTCGGTGAAGCCGTGCCGGGCCTGGGCGCGGTCCCCGACGATGGTGAAGCTCCGGGACGGGCAGCGCAGCAGCAGCATCTGCCACTGCGCGTCGGTCAGCTCCTGGGCCTCGTCGACCACGATGTGGGCGAAGGGGCCGGCCAGCGGGTCACCGTCGGCGCCGGACAGCGCGTCCTCGTCGATCAGGGTGTCCTGGAGGTCCTTGCCGCGCAGCATGGTCACCGCGCCCTCGCCGTCGTCGTCGGCCTGCAGCAGGTCACCGATCACGTCCGCCATCCGCTCGCGCTCGGCGGCCACCGAGGCCCGGTGGCGGTTGCGGCGCAGCGTGGCCTCGCGGTCGCCGAGCCGCTGGCGGGCCGCGTCCAGCAGCGGCAGGTCGGAGACCGTCCACGCGTGCGGGGCGTGCTTGCGCTGGAGCGCGCGGACCTCCTCGGGGGCCAGGTGGGGAGCGCACATCCGCAGGTAGGCGGGCACCGACCAGAGGTCGCCGACCAGGTCGGCCGCTTCGAGCAGCGGCCAGGCGCGGTTGAGCGTCTCCACCAGTTCCCGGTCCTGTCGAAGCGAGCGCTGGAACAGCTCGGGCGTGACCTCCTCCTCGTCCTGCTCCAGCTTGTCCAGCAGGATCGCGGCCAGCTCGTCCCAGATCTGCTCGCGCGCCTCGTTGTGCGGGGTGCCCGGGCCCGGGGCGTCGAAGGCCTCGGACCAGTCCTCGGCGCTCAGCCAGAGGTCCGCCCAGTGGGTGGAGACCACCATGCCCTCGGTCGGCGGCTCCTCGTAGAACCGGACGGCCTTCTCGATCGCCCGCACCAGCTCGGCCGAGGACTTCAGCCGCGCGACCTCAGGGTCGGCCTCCTCCGCCGCGTCCGCACCCTCGGGCAGCAGGTCCCGCAGGGTGCAGGTGCGCACGCCCTCCTCGCCGAGGCTGGGCAGGACGTCGGCGACGTAGTTCAGGTACGGCTGGTGCGGGCCGACGAACAGCACGCCGCCGCGCCGGTGGCCGAGGCGGGGGTCGGAGTACAGCAGGTAGGCGGAGCGGTGCAGGGCGACCACGGTCTTGCCGGTACCGGGGCCGCCGTCGACCACCAGGGCGCCGCGCGAGCCCGCCCGGATGATCGCGTCCTGGTCTGCCTGGATGGTGGCGAGCACGTCCCGCATCCGGGCCGAACGGCTGCCGCCCAGGCCGGCGATGAAGGCGGACTGGTCGTCCAGCGCGGCGTGGCCCTCCAGGCCCTCGACGGTGAACACCTCGTCCCAGTAGTCGGCGATCCGGCCGAGGGCCCAGCGGTACCGGCGGCGGCTGACCAGGCCCATCGGGTCGCCATGGGTCGCGGCGAAGAACGGCTCGGCCGCGGGCGAGCGCCAGTCGACCAGCAGGCGACGGCCCTCGCTGTCGGTCAGTCCCAGCCGGCCGACGTACAGGGGCTCGGCGTCCTCCGCGGTCACGATGCGTCCGAGGCACAGGTCCAGGCCGTAACGGCGCAGGGTGCGCAGCCGGGCGCTCAACCGGTGGACCTGGATGTCCCGGTCCATCGCCGCCTGCCCGGCGCCGCCCGGAGCCCGGCGCACCGCGTCGAGCTGCTCGGAGAGTTCGCCGATCGCCTGGTCCAGGCTCTCCGCGATGGCCGCGAAGTGCCGCTCGTCGGCCGCGACGAGCGCGGGGTCGGCCTTGGCGGACAGGCGCTCGGGAAGGTCGAAAGCACTGGTGGTCAGGTGGTTCATGGCATCAGCTCCGATCTGAGGCCTGTGATTGTGAGCCACCACGGGGGCCTTGCCGCAAGACCCCCCGTGCGCTATACGTTGAGAGTGGCAAGGGGTGGGTTTTCCCCCTTCCTGCTCTCCCCCGGGCCCGGGCCCGGACCTCCGCATCGGACTTTCGGCCCTTTGGCGACCCTCAGGCGGCTGGGTACACCCGGCGCCAGGCAACTTCCGCGAGCCGCACTTCCGTTGCCTTTCGGCACACCGAGACGGCAAGGGGCGGCACTTCATGGGCGCAGCCGGAAGAGGAGAACACTGGGCGCCCTTGCTGGGCTGCTCAGCAAGGGCGCCTCACCGTAGGACCACCAGCCGTCCGCTGCCCGGCGAGGCCCCAGCGACGGGGGAGCGCCTCAAGGACGTGGGGAATGGGCGCTGAGAGATTCGTCGAATTCCTCCGAGCCGCCGGCGATGGTGCGTCTTGGGCTCCGGCGCCGCGAAGCGCGGCGCCGGGGGCCGGGGCCAGGGCCGGTATTCCTTGGCCTCAACGGCCCTGCGACCCGAGGAAGATGGTGCACGGAGTAGGAAGTCGGCCGGGCCGACTTCCTACTCCGGCACGGGGAGGTTTGTCAGGCGTGATAAGCGAACTCGCAGGCGTTGATGCCGCGGAGAAGAGCGGAGAAGGCCTCGGGGGTGGTGCGAATGGTGCTTTCCCGGGGCCCCGGCGCTGCGGAGCGCGGCGCCGGGGCCCGGAACCTGGCTCTTTCCGCTATTTCTGGGGCCCTCCCCCTCCCCCTCCCCCCTCCCCTCCCCTCCCCTCCCCTCCCTCCTCCCGCTCCTCCACCCACCTCCTCCACCCTTGTAGAGCGGGCCCCTAGTACTCCAGTGTGACTTCGTGATCTCGCGCCGGGGCCGGGTGGGAACGGGAACGGCCACCGCGTGATCATCAAGGGTTGTGTGGACTCATGAC
>NZ_JBIWPL010000005.1:0-10414 GCF_044768255.1 Kitasatospora sp. NPDC101157
CGGTGGAGCGGATGATGCGGGACGCGAAGATCACCCAGATCTACGAGGGCACCAACCAGGTCCAGCGGATCGTCATGGCCCGCAACCTGCCGTAACGGCGCCCCGAGGCGCCCCGGCGGCCGGGCGGGAGAGCCCCCCGGGCCGTCGGGGCCGACGTCCTGCGCCGATGCTAAGTTCCGGAGAATGAGTGAGAAGGAAGAGCAGGACCTGCCCATGAACGACGGGCCCTCGAAGCCGGCGATGCGCGAGGCGCTGGTGGCCGCGGCCTTCGAGCTCTTCCTGGAGCGGGGCTTCGAGCAGACGACGGTCGACGACATCGTCTCGCTCGCCGGCGTCGGCCGGCGCTCCTTCTTCCGCTACTTCCCGGCCAAGGAGGACGTGGTCTTCCCCGACCACGAGCGCAGCCTCGCCGAGATGACGGAGTTCCTGGACTCCGGCACCGGCGAGGAGGACCCGGTCAAGCACGCCTGCGACGCCGCCCGGCTGGTCCTGCGGATGTACGCCGAGCAGCCCTCCTTCTCCGTCCAGCGCTACCGCCTCACCCGCAAGGTCCCCGGCCTGCGGGCGTACGAGCTTTCGGTGGTCTGGCGCTACGAGCACACCCTCGCCGCCTACCTGCGCGGCCGCTTCGCCGACCGCCCGGACGGCCCGCTGCGCGCCGACGTGATCGCCGCGGCCGTGGTCGCCGCCCACAACCACGCCCTGCGCACCTGGCTGCGGTCGGGCGGCGAGAGCGACTGGGTGGCCGAGGTGGACGCGGCGATGGCCTTCGTCACCTCCACCTGGAGCGACCGCCCCGCCGACTCCGCCCCGGCGGGCGAGGACGCGGCCGACGACGTGGTGGTCCTGGTCGCCAGCCGCCGGGCGCCGCTGTGGCGGATGGTCCAGGGCATCGAGAGCGCCATCGGCGACACCCGCAGGCTCTGAAAGAACGGTGAACACCAGGGGCCGATCGCTGACCTGACGGACGATCGACCCCTGGCCGGGACGGGGCCGCGGTGGCGAGGCGGGTGGCGCGGCTATCCGCCGAGCACGGCCGCGGCGTAGTCGGCGGCGGCCGCCGCCGGGCCGAGCACTCCGTGCGAGGCCGCGGTGGTGACATCGCGCCAGTAGCGCTGGAAGGGGGAGTCCTCCCGCTGCGCCTGCGATCCGGCCGCACGGAAGAGCCGGTCGACCGCCTCGGCGCACCAGGCCGAGGCCATTGCGGCGTCCCGCCGGTTCTCCGCCACCAGCAGCGGGGTCACCTCCGCGAGGTCGGCCCGCTCGGCGACCCGCTCCAGCAACAGCCGCGCCGCGGCGATCCGGGCCGAGCCCTCGCCGAGCGCCAGCTCGGCCTCCGCCCGCCGGGCGGGGGAGAGGACGGGCAGACGCGGCGTCACGGCCGAGTGCCAGGCGTCGAGCGCGCCCTCGGCCGCCCCCAGGACCGGCGCCGCGAACATCAGCGCCCCGGCCAGGTGGACCGGCACCCGGTGGCAGCGGGCCGCGTCCGGCCCCGGCGGCCGCTGCAGGTCGGCGAGGGTGCAGGAGAGCCGGTCCGGGACGAACGCCCCGGCCACCTCCACCGCGTTGCTGCCCGTCCCGCGCATGCCCAGGCTCCGCCAGGTGTCCAGGACGGTCCAGTCCGACCGGGGGACGGCGAAGATCCGGTGCTCCGGTCGTTCCGCGGAGCCGGTCCGGGAGGCCAGCAGCAGCCAGTCCGCGTGGTCGACCCCGCTGGCGGTGTCCCAGCGCCCGCGGATCCGCCAGCCGGCCCCGTCCCGGACCGCCTCGCCCTGCGGCGGCATGATCGAGGTGGAGATCAGCACGTCGGGCGAGGCCCCCCAGAGTTCCTTGCGTCCCTCCTCGGGGAGGTGGGCGGCGAGCCGGCCGTGCGCCGCGAACAGGGTGGCGCACCAGGCGGTGGACGGGCAGGTCCGGGCGATCCCGGCCGACGCGCCGAGCAGCTCGGCGAAGGTGCCGGCCGTACCGCCGAACCCGCGGGGGACGAAGTGGCGGGGGAACCCGGCGGCCACCACGGCCCCGACCGCCTCCGGGCCGAGCCGGCGCCGCTCCTCCGCGCCGGACAGATCGTTCCGCGCCGCGTCCACCACCCGCCCGATCGCGTCGGCGGGAAAGGCGGTGGGCGGGACGGCGGACGGGGCGGCGGACGGGGTGGGCGGGACGGCGGGCGAGGCGGGGACGTGCACGACGGGCTCCTTCACGGGGTCTCCTGACGGTCCGCCGGGTAGGCGAGCCGCGCCGCGGCGAGGACGACGCCGCGCTGGGTGGCGGTGACCTCGGCCGTCCGCATCCGGTCCGGCTCACCGGTCCGGACCGTCGGGTCGGGCCAGGGCGTCACCGTGACGGCCACCGGCAGGTCCGGCTCCGCGAACGCGGTGAAGATCGCCGAGAGCCCGGCTGGGTGCAGCGGAGCGCCCATGGCGCGGCCGGCCTGCCGGAAGGCCTCCAGCAGCACCATCCCGGCGACGTGGTCGGACGGGTGGTCGAAGAGCACCGGGTGGCCCGGGTCCGGGTCGAGCCAGAAACCCCCGTGGAGGCCGGAGGAGTCCCGGGCGAGCAGGACGTGCTCGTCGCCCGGGTACCCGACCTCGTCGGGGGCGAGCCGCCGCAGCGGGCCCAGCGGGCCCAGCGGGCCCAGCGGACCCAGCGGACCCAGCGGGGCCTCGGGGCGCTCGGGCGCCCCGGCCGTCCTCGGACGGGCCCCGCGGTGGCGCACCACCTGGTAGAAGGCCGGGTGCAGGACCTCCCAGCGGATGCCCGCCCGGCCGATCAGGCCACCGTCCACGGACGCCGCCGCCTCCAGCGCGAGGCCGGTGCGGCGCGGGGTGGTCACCGTCCGGGTGCAGGTGACGTCCAGGGTGACGCGCGTCGGTGCGCCGGGCCGCAGCGGCGCGGCGCCGTCCGTCAGTTCCAGGTCGAGGCGGTCGAGGACGAACGGGTGCCCCTGCGGTACGCCGTGGAAGCGGTGCGAGAGGAGTATCAGGGTTTGCCGGACCGTCTCGGCCAGCAGCAGCGGATCCGGCGACCGGCCCTGCCCGCTGTGGTGGAGGAAGCGGTCGCGCGGCCACACGGCGCCGACCGTGAACCGGCGGTCACCGTCGCGGACCGCGTCGGTGAGCAGGACCTCGGCCGCGGAGGCCTTGTGGACGGAAGCGGCCGGAAGGCGGTGGGTGAACGAGATCCCGGGGCCGGTCGACAGCGGTGCTGCCTGGTCCGACGGCAGGTACTTTGGCGGTGCGGTGATGATGGACATGCGAGCACGTCTCCCCGTTGGTGTGCCGTTCCCTAAGGTGGTGCCACCCCATCTGCGGGCGAGGGTCATGTCAGGTGACGTCGATCCCGGGCCGAAAATATACCTGGGGGAAGGTATATAGCCAGAAGTGCTCGGTGTAGAGAGAAAGGGCGAGGAGTGAGTCAGAACAAGGGTGTTGCCGTGGAGCCGCTGTGGCCGACCCCGAAGATCCAGCGTTCGGGTACGGCCGGGCCGCTGCTGCGTCAGGAGCGCGCCGAACGCACCCGGGAGCAGATCCTGCACTGTGCCGCGCGGATCTTCGCCGACCGCGGGTACCAGCAGACCAGCATCAAGGACGTGGCGGACGAGGTGGCCATGACCAAGGGCGCCGTCTACTTCCACTTCCCCAACAAGCAGGCCCTTGCCATCGCCGTGGTGGAGGAGTTGTACTCACGTTGGCCGGTGACGCTGGAGGCGGTGCGCGGCAAGGGCCTCTCGCCGCTGGACACCGTGATCGAGATGTTCAACGCGGCCACCGCCGCGTTCCTGGAGGACCCGATCATGCAGGCGGGCACCAGACTGCAGAACGAGCGCGACGCCGTCGACGTCGAGCTGCCGCCGCCCTACGTGGACTGGACGAAGCTGATCTCGATGCTGATGCACGAGGCCCACCAGCAGGGCCAGTTGGCGCGGCACGTGGATCCGGACGTCGCCGCGCGGGTGGCGGTCGCGGCGTTCTTCGGCGCCCAGCACATCTCCGACAACCTGAACGGCCGCGCGGACTTCGTCGAGCGCTGGCGCGAGGTGCGCGACACCCTGTTCCCCGCCCTGCGCGCCCGGCCGGGCACCGCCGCCGACCCCGACCGCCCCGTCACCCGCGGGTGACCACTGCCCCCGAGGAGTCCTCCGTGGTCCAGTCCGACCGTCTGGCGTTCAGCGACCTCGACGAGACGCTGATCGACTGCAAGAGCATGTTCGACTTCCTGGACTTCTACCTCGGCGGCCGGTACGGGCCGTCGGGTGTCCGGCGGGCCGCCCGGGTGCGGGCAGAGCTCGTCGCCCTGGCGGCCGCCGGGACCCCGCGCGAGCAGGCGAACCGGGCCTACTACCGGGTCTGGGCCGGGGAGCGGGAGGAGTCGGTCGGGGTGGCCGGCCGGGAGTGGTTCGCGCAGCGCTCCCGCGTCGCCGGCTTCTACATCGCCGCGACCCGCGAGGCCCTGACGCGGCACCGGGTGGCGGGCGATCCGGTGGCGCTGGTGTCGGGGTCCTTCCCGGCGCTGGTCGAGCCGGTCGCCCGGGACATCGGCGCGGCGCACGTGCTGTGCAGCCGGCCGGAGGTGCGTCGGGGGGTGTTCACCGGCGAGTTGGTCGGCGAGCCGGTGATCGGCGAGGAGAAGCGCCGGGCCGTGCGCGCCCTGCTCCGGGCGTACCCGCACATCGATCCGGCGGACTGCTACGGCTACGGGGACCACGTCTCCGACCTGCCGATGCTGACCGAGGTCGGGCACCCCGTGGTGGTCGGCGACCCTGACCTGGCCGACCGGGTGCCCGGGGCCCGGCTGCTGCCGGTCGGCAGGCCGCTTCCGGCCCGTGCGCTGACGGCGGGCGCCCCGGCCGCAGGGGAGTTGACGCCCGGTGAGCTGACGGCCGGAGCCGCGGCCCGCTGATCGCCGGTTCCACGGCCCTCCACGTGAAGGGCTCGCTTCCGCACGTTGGGACCGCTAAAAATACCTTCTCAAAGGTATGTGAGTGTCCCTACGATCGCTGCGAAGCATGCGTCCCCCTTGGCCTGTCCCGACGAGGAGACGCCCCAGCAGACCCAGGGAGCGGGACGACGGTCACGGCCGAGACGCTGGCCGGTCTGATCGACGGCTTCCGCACCCGCAAGTCGGAGCTGTCCCAGATCGGCATGATGCTCCTCGGCGGCCGGGTCGCCCGGGTCGCCCCGGAGGCCACCGCCTACCCGCACCGCGAGCCCGGCTTCCTGGTCACCCTGCTCGGCGGCTGGACCGAGGAGGAGGACGACGCGGCCAACACGGGCTGGTGCCGCGAGGTCTACGACACCATGCAGCGCTTCACCTCGGGCGGCGTCCACGTCAACGAACTGCTCGACGAGGGCGAGCGGCGCATCGTCGCGGCCCACGGCGCCGACCACTACCGGCGCCTCTCGGAACTCAAGGCGAAGTACGACCCCGCCAACGTCTTCCGGGTGACCAGGACATCAAGCCCGCCGACCCGGCCCGCAGCTGACCCGCCGGGCCCCCGAAACGTTTCCGGGCCGTGGCTCCCGCCACGGCCCGGAAACGCAGAAGGCCCCAGATGAACTGGGGCCCTGACTGGTGTCCGAGGGGGGACTTGAACCCCCACGCCCGATAAAGGGCACTAGCACCTCAAGCTAGCGCGTCTGCCATTCCGCCACCCGGACCGGGTGTCGTCCTCGCGGCTTCCGATCTCTCGTCCGTCGCGCTGACAGATGTAACTGTAGCAAAGATCGGCTGGGCCTCCCAAAACGGCTCCGGCCCGGGTGGCCGGGCCGGTGGCGGGAGCGGGGGCCGGCCTGTGGCGGGGGCGTGACCAGCGGGTTTCGGGGCGGTACGGGGGGTGGATCGGGATCGGGCGCTGGGGGAGGATGGGCGGACGTGCTCGTACGGCCCGGGTGCAGAGCCTGGGGGTGGCGCGCTGGTGCGTCGGTGCGGGCCCAAGACGAGGAGTGACCGTGAGCGAGCGGAGCGAGTCGGCGGCGCCGAAGGTGACGGCTGAGTCGGAGGTCGCGGAGATCTGTCGCGATCTGATCCGGATCGACACCAGCAACTACGGCGACGGCTCCGGCCCGGGCGAGCGCAAGGCGGCCGAGTACGTGGCCGAGCAGCTCGCCGAGTTCGGGGTGGAGCCGCAGATCTTCGAGTCGGCCAAGGGCCGGGCCTCGACCGTCATCCGGATCGAGGGCGAGGACCGGTCCCGCCCGGGCCTGCTCATCCACGGCCACACGGACGTGGTGCCGGCCAACGCCGCGGACTGGACGTACGACCCCTTCGGCGGCGAGATCGCCGACGGCTGCGTCTGGGGCCGCGGCGCGGTGGACATGAAGGACATGGACGCGATGACCCTCGCGGTCGTCCGCGACCGGCTGCGCACCGGCCGCAAGCCCCCGCGCGACCTGGTCCTGGCCTTCCTCGCCGACGAGGAGGCGGGTGGCACGTACGGCGCGCGCTTCCTGGTGGACAAGCACCCCGAGCTGTTCGAGGGCGTGACCGAGGGCATCGGCGAGGTCGGCGGCTTCTCCTTCACGGTCAACGACCAGGTGCGGCTCTACCTGGTGGAGACGGCCGAGAAGGGCATGCACTGGATGCGCCTGACGGTCGAGGGCCGGGCCGGGCACGGCTCGATGGAGAACGACGACAACGCGATCACCGAGCTGTGCGAGGCGGTCGCCCGGCTCGGCCGGCACAAGTTCCCGCTGCGGATCACCAAGACCGTCCGGGCCTTCCTGGACGAGCTGTCCGACGCGCTCGGGGTCGAGCTGGACCCGGAGAACATGGACGAGACGCTGCGCGTCCTCGGCGGCATCGCCAAGATGATCGGCACCACGCTGCGCAACACCGCCCAGCCGACCATGCTCGGCGCGGGCTACAAGGTGAACGTGATCCCCGGTCAGGCCACCGCGCACGTGGACGGGCGCTTCCTGCCCGGCTACGAGGAGGAGTTCCTGGCCGAGCTGGACAGCGTGCTGGGTCCGCGCGTGAAGCGGGAGAGCCTGCACACGGACCGGGCGATCGAGACCAGCTTCGACGGCTCGCTGGTGGAGGCGATGCAGACCGCGCTGCGCGCGGAGGACCCGATCGCCCGCGCGGTGCCGTACTGCCTGTCGGGCGGGACGGACGCCAAGTCCTTCCAGGACCTCGGCATCCGCTGCTTCGGCTTCGCGCCGCTGCAGCTGCCGCCGGAGCTGGACTTCGCCGGGATGTTCCACGGCGTGGACGAGCGGGTGCCGGTGGACGGGCTGAAGTTCGGCGTCCGGGTCCTGGACCGCTTCATCGACGCCTGCTGATCGCCCGGCGTCCCTTGGCGCCCGCTGATCAGGCGACTGGGTCGGCCCGCTCCCGGACTGCCGGGGGCGGGCCGACCGCATTGTCGGAGCGCATGATTGTGGGACGGGTTCGAGGAGATCAACAGAAACGATTCTTCCCGGAATTCCGCGCCGCTTATCTGTGCGAAGCGTCACCGTTGCGGGTGAATGGGAAATCTGTTCCGTACCCCGTTCGCCGCAGCGTCGTTTCTTCCTGTGCAGCCCGCCGAACGGGTTGCGTTGTCCATACAGGAGGAATGATGAAGGTCAAGAAGATCGCCGCCGTCACCGCCGCCACCGGTGGCCTGGTGCTCGCCGCCGCCGGTGTCGCGTCCGCTCACGGCGGCGCCGGCGCCGAGGGTGTGGCCGCGGGCTCTCCGGGTGTCGTCGCGGGCAACCAGATCCAGATCCCGGTCCACGTGCCGGTCAACGTGTGCGGCAACACCGTCAGCGTGATCGGTCTGATCAACCCGGCGTTCGGCAACCACTGCGCCAACGTCTGAGTCAACCTCCGGGCCGCTGAGGCCTGTTGAGCCCGACTCGGTACGGCCCCCGGGCGGCGGACGCGCCGCACCGGGGGCCTTCGCGCGCTCCGGGCCGGGGCGTGCCGGGATCCGGTCCCGGGTTGGCCGCGTGGGCCGGCAAGGCCCTGACGTCCCGATCGCTCGATCGGGTGAAGCTGCTTCGTTCGGCCCAACCTGGCCGTTCGCCCCTCGTTAACTCCTGTGCAGTCAAAGACCTTGCGTGATTGCCGGATATACAGAAATTCCGACTTTCATAAGGTTCACGTCAAGATCGCCGCCTTCTCGAAACGTCAGGGGAAAACATGAGGAATGTAGCCAAGAAGGGGATCCTCACCGCCGTGGCCACCGGCAGCGTGCTGGCCTCCACCGCCGGCTACGCCTACGCGGCCGCCGAGGCGCAGGGAGGCGCGGTGGGATCACCGGGTGTCGCCTCCGGGAATTCGGTGCAGGTGCCGGTCGAGGTGCCGATCAACGCCTGCGGCAACACCGTCGACGTGGTCGGCGCGCTGAATCCGGCGTACGGCAACCGCTGCGCCAATGTCAGCGGCGGCCGGCACGCCGCCCCGAAGCCCGGCCAGACCGGTCAGACTGGCCACTCCGGCGGCAGCGACAGCTCCGGCACCGGCGCGAGCCGCGGCTCCTCCGCCTCGGGCTCCTCGGCCTCGGGCGCTTCCGCCGCCGGCACCGCCGCCGGCTCGCCCGGGGTGGTCTCGGGCAACAGCGTCCAGGCCCCGGTGCACGTCCCGGTGAACGCCTGCGGCAACTCCGTGAACGTGGTCGGCGTCGGCAACCCGGCCTTCGGGAACGAGTGCGGCAACGTCGCCCACCCCGCCCCGAAGCCGACCGACGACTGCCCCGGGGACCACACCCCGTCCACCCCGGCCACCCCGCCGCCCGGCGACACCGGCACGGGCGGCCCGCGCAACGGCGGTCCGTCCGCCGGGGCCACCCCCAGCGCCCCGGCCGCCGGCCACGGCACCCAGGCCGTCCCGGCCGCCGCCCGTACCAGCGCCCCCGCCGCGCAGAGCGTCGCCGAGGGCGGTCAGCTGGCCCACACCGGTGCCGGCGGCGTCGAGGCGCTCGGGGCCGCCGGGCTCGCGCTGCTGGTCGGCGGCGGTGTGCTCTACCGCCGCGCCCGCGCCGGCGCCCGCTGAGCCCTCCCGCCGGCTGAGCTCCCCGACCGCTCAGCGGCACCCGTCACCGGAAAGCCCCCGGCACGCACCCGCGGCCGCCCGTTGTTCCACGGGCGGCCGCGGGTGCGTCGTTCCATCGCCCCGTCCGTCACCAGCTCCGGACCTGCCGGATGATCCGCCGCTTCAGCCGGACCGTCCGGCTCCCGTCGGGGAACAGCCTCAGCCGGTCGAGCTCCCAGTGCCCGTACTCGGCGTGCTCGGTGAGCAGTTGGCGTGCCGCGTTGCGCGACGTCCCGCGCGGCATGCGCAGCGACTGGTACTCGTACTCCGGTTGCCGGACCGGCTTCGGTGGGGTCAAAACGCTCCTCCTGAGGATCACTGCACGCAAGCCTACGGCCTGCCCCGGACAGTCGGCCCGGAGATTTCCGGCCGTCCTCCCGCCCTGCCGCTGCGGTCCGACGGCCCTCGCCCGGGCACCCGTCTGACAGTCCATCAGTTCTGTTGCCGTTGTGGAGTGAATACCCCGATACCGGCGCGCGCAGCCGCACCCGGACGGCCCCGGCCGACCGGCCGTGCGCTCTTCGCGCCCGCCCCGCGCCGGTTCTGCCGGTGGACAGAAACCCCTGAATCGGACATCAGGGGGGAAGTTGCGGTGAAATCGCGGGTGTAGGTGACAACCGCTGTGCGTACCGGCGCCGAGGGGAGATAGCGTCTGCACCATGTCTGATGCCGCGCAGCCCACCATTGCCGAGGTACGCGCCGCCGCTGAGGCGGTCAAGGCCGCCATCGACCGTCATCTGGAAGCGGTGTCAAGCCCCAACGCAGCCGATGATCCCGCCGTGTCCGCTGCCTACGAGCAGCTCGCGACGGCGGCCATCGCCTATGACCAACTCCTCTACGAGGTCTACGACGAGGTCACTCCCTTCGAGATCCCCGGCGACGAGGGCCCGGGGGGCTACCACGGCCCGGAACAGCCCGAGGCGATCAGCGTGCTGATCCGCCGCGACTACCACGTGGTCGACCCCAAGCGGTTGCGCGCGCAGGCCGAGCGGCTCGACGAGTCGCTGACCCCGGGCGGCGCCGGCGGCGTGAACGCCGCGATCGGCGTGCTGTTCGGCGAGTACGAACCGGACGAGATCGCCGCCCGCAGCGAGGAGTTCGGCCTGGAGGAGGCGGACTCGACGCTCTGGGTCGCGGCGACCGAGCCGACCGAGCCGGGGGAGTGGCTGCCGGAGCCCTTCGAGCACGCCGACCCGCAGCTGCTGATCTGCCGGTTCGACGTGAGCGAGGTCTACGACGACGAGGACCCCGACGACTGATGTCGCCCCACGAGCGGAGGGGGGGGGCCGGGGGGCCCCGCCCCCCCCCCCCCCGGGGTTGGGGGGTTTGGGGGGGCCCGCCCCCCGTCGCCGGCGCCCCCGGTAACCCCGGGGCCCCCCCCCGCCCGGGGGGGGGCGGC
>NZ_JBIWPL010000005.1:10424-224053 GCF_044768255.1 Kitasatospora sp. NPDC101157
GCGGTGGTCCGGGGGCTGTCTGCGGTGTGGGTGTTCACGCACCCGCGGACCCCCGACTTCTGAGGCCCCCCCCCGGGGGGGGGGGGGCCCCGGGCCCCCGGGCCCCCCCCTCCGCTCGTGATGCGCGTGATGCGCGGGACGCGCCTCAGTCCGCGGCGACCGCGTTCTCCGCGAGGACCGCCCGCAGCCGGGTGGTGCGCGGCTGCGCCGGGCGCTCGGCGACGGCCTGGACGAGCGCCGGGCCCGCCGCGTGGACCACGGACAGGTGCCGCTCGCCGCGCCCGAACGCGGTGTAGACCCACTGCCGGGAGAGCGCCGGCCCGGCGTCCTCCGGCACCACGACCACTGCGGCGGGCCAACGACGGCCCAGTGCCTGGTGGACGGTCAGTGCCCAGCCGTGCCGCAGCCGGCCGGCCTCGGCGGGCGGGACGGTCCGGCGGGATCCGTCGGGGTACTCCAGGTGCAGCCCGGCGGCGTCGCCGTCCAGGACCCGGGCCGGGCGGACGACCCCGGGCGCGGGGGACTCCACCACCCGGTCGCCCGGGTCGAAGCCGCCGAACCGGCCGGGGCCGGGGTTCAGCCGGGCCTTGGCGGCGGCGTTCAGCGCACGCGTACCGGCCGGGCCGCCGTGGCCGGGGGTGAGCAGCACCACCTGCTCGGCGGGGATGCCGAGGGCGCGCGGAATGGAGTCGGTGAGCAGCTGGACGGCGCGGTGGACGGCCTCGCCGCCGTCCTTGGCGGTCAGGATGACCACCTCCTTGTCCGGCGCCTCGACGGGCTGCAGCTCGCCGATGCCGACCCCCGAGACCAGTTCGCCGATCGGGCCGAAGTCCGGGGTACGGGAGGCGACCGCCGGGCAGACCTTGGCGGCCAGCAGGTCGGCGAAGAACCGGCCGGGGCCGGCCGACCAGAGCTGGCCCGGGTCCCCGCTGAGTACCAGCCGGGTTCCGTCGGCGAGCGACTCCAGCACGGTGGCGGCCAGTTCGACGTCCAGCAGCGGCGCGTCCAGCACGATCAGAAGGTCCAGGGCGAGCGTGCCGTCGGCCGCGCGGCCGGGGCCGGCCGTACCGGACAGCAGCTCGGCGAGGGTCACCACCGGGGCCCCGGCCCCGCAGAGGGCGGCGAAGGACTCCTTGCCCTGGTCGGTCCAGGTGGCGGCCCAGGCGCGCAGCCCGAGGCCCGTGGCGGCGGTCAGCAGCGCGGCCGGCTCGGCGCGGGCCGCCTCGCCGCCGGTGTGCAGCACCAGGGCGCTCTCGGCGACGGCCCGGATCAGGGCGGTCGCGGAGGAGGACGGCGCCGTCCCGGCGGCGGCCTCCCAGGCGGCGGGGCCGGGGGAGACGGGCGCGGCCTCGGTGGACCCCTCCGCCTCCGGGTCGTCGGTGCCCTCGGCGTCTCCGGTCTCCTCGTGCCCGGCGTCCTCGCCCGGCACGAAGGAGGCCATCAGCTGGAGCAGCTTCTCGGCGAGGCTGTCCTCCGCCATCGCCAGCGTCTCCAGCGCGAGCAGCGTGCGCGTCGGCGGCTCCTCCTCCTCGTCGCCGCCCGCCGCGTGCGCCTCGGCTCCGCTCAGCTCCTCCTGGAAGGGCAGCACCCGCCCGTCCGCGACGGCCTCCTCGATCGCGGCGGCCGGTTCGGGCATCCGGAGCCGTTCCAGCCCGGCGGCCACCTCGGACAGCTCCTGGGCGGAGTGCCCGCGCAGCGCCGCCTGCTCCAGCAGCCAGACCACCAGGGCCTGGGCCCGGCGGGGGTCGTCCGGCCCGACCGAGGCCCCGAGCAGGCCGCGGGCGAACCGGTCCGCGTGCTCGGGGCGCACGCCGGGCAGCCCGAGGACCGCCCACGGGTCGTCGCGCAGCCGTCCGGCGGCGTCCTCGCCGAACTCCGCGACGGCGGCGGCCGCCAGCTCGGTGGGGGCGCCACCGGCCGTCAGCACTTCGGCGGTGGCGCGGAGCGCGTCGCCGTGCCGCCGGTCGGGCACCACCGGGGCCGGAGGGGTCGGAGCCGCAGGGGTGGCCGGAGCCGCCGGAGCGGCAGGGGTGGCCGGAGCCGCCGGAGCGGCAGGGGTGGCCGGAGCCGCCGGAGCGGCAGGGGTGGCCGGAGCCGCCGGAGCGGCAGGGGTGGCCGCAGCCGCCGGAGCGGCAGGGGCAGCCGCAGCCGCCGGAGCAGGAGCCGGAGGAGCCTGTTCGGCCTGCTCGGCCTGCTCGGCCCGCTCGGCCTGTTCGGCCTGTTCGGCCTGTTCGACCTCTTCGGTCTGCTCCGCCGTCTCGGCCTCCGGAGCCTCCGCCATCGAGGCCTGCGCCCGTGCGGCACCCGCCCGCGCGGCACTCGCCGCGGCGTCCTCCGGCTGCATGCCGCGGATCCGCTGCGCCAGCTCCGCGAACTTCGCCGCCTTCTCCTCCGCGGTCAGCTGGGCCCCGGTGGTCACCTCCGGAGCGCCGTTCCCCGTGTCACTCATCGTCGTCCGCTCCAAAGGTCACTCCACTGCACGTTCTGCTCGACGACCGGCCCGGGGCTACAGCTCCGTCCACCCCTGGTCCGGGTAGCGGTGCACCGGCGACGAGATGTCGTCCAGCGCGCCGCGGATCTCACCCGGAAGCGTAAGCGCCTCCACCGACAGCGCCGCCTGCAGCTGCGCCACCGTGCGCGCCCCGACCAGTGCGCTGGCCACCCCGGGCCGGTCCCGGACCCAGGCCAGCGCGACCGCGAGCGGGCTGCTGGCCAGTCCGTCCGCGGCGGTGGCGACGGCGTCCACGATCCGCCGGGAGCGCTCCCCGAGGTAGGGCTGGACGAACCCGGACAGGTAGGCCGAGGCGCCCCGCGAGTCCTGCGGGACGCCGTGCCGGTACTTGCCGGTGAGCACCCCGCGCCCGAGCGGTGAGCCCGCCAGGATCCCGACCCCGGCGTCCAGCGCGGCGGGCAGCGCCTCGCGCTCGATGCCGCGCTGGAGCAGCGAGTACTCCAACTGCGCCCCGGCCAGCGGCATCCGGTCGTGGTGGGCGTGCTGCCAGGTGGCGGCCTTGGCGAGCTGCCAGCCGCTGAAGTCGCAGACCGCGGCGTAGCGGGCGCGGCCGGAGGAGACGGCGATGTCGAGGGCGCTCAGGGTCTCCTCGACCGGGGTCATCGGGTCGAACGCGTGCACCTGCCACAGGTCGACGTAGTCGGTGCCGAGCCGGCGCAGCGAGGCGTCCAGGGCGGCCAGCAGGTGGCCGCGCGAGCCGTCGAAGCGGCGGGCGGACTCGGGGACGCTGCCCGCCTTGGTGGCGATGACGAGTTCGGAGCGGGGGATCAGGCTGTCGGTGAGGCGGGAGATCAGGTACTCGGCGCCGCCGTCGGCGTACACGTCGGCGGTGTCGACCAGGTTGCCGCCGGCGTCGACGAACTCCTTGAGCTGCTCGGCGGCTTCGTGCTCGTCGGTGTCGCGGCCCCAGGTCATGGTGCCGAGACCGAGGCGGGAGACCTGCAGGCCGGTACGGCCGAGGTGACGCTTTTCCATCGGACGGGCCCTCCACTGGCCGGGTGGCACCGGTGGCGCCGGTAGCCCAGTAAACGCGCAGGTGGGGAGAGCACTCCCCACGTCGGCTGAGCGTAGCGGCCGGTGCCCGGACAGGGGCGCAGACCCGCAGAACGATCAACGGCGGCGCTGTGACCCAGACCACTGCTACCCGTCAGTAGCCTGACCCGTGCGGACACCATTACGCTCGACCACCAAGGCCACCCGACTGGAAGGTTCGGCACATGCGACTCGGCATCAACCTCGGCTACTGGGGACTCGGCATGGACGCCGACAACATCGCGGTGGCCCAGGAGGCGGACCGGCTCGGCTACTCGGTCTGCTGGGCCGCCGAGGCGTACGGCTCGGACGCCGCGACCGTGCTGAGCTTCGTCGCGGCCAGGACCGAGCGGATCGACGTCGGCTCGGCCATCTTCCAGATCCCGGCCCGCACCCCGGCGATGACCGCGATGACCGCCGCGACCCTGGACACCCTCTCCGGCGGCCGCTTCCGGCTCGGCCTCGGCGTCTCCGGCCCGCAGGTCTCCGAGGGCTGGTACGGGGTGAAGTTCGACAAGCCGCTCGCCCGCACCCGCGAGTACGTGGAGATCATCCGCAAGGCGATGTCACGTGAGCGCCTGGTGCACGAGGGCGCGCACTGGACCCTGCCGCTGCCCGGCGGCCCGGGCAAGCCGATCAAGCTGACCGTCCACCCGGTGCGGGAGCACATCCCGCTGTACATCGCCGCGATCGGCCCGAAGAACCTGGAGCAGACCGGCGAGATCGCCGACGGCTGGCTCGGCATCTTCTTCGCCCCCGAGCACGCCGCGCTCTCCCTCGACCCGCTCAGGGCCGGGCGCGCCAAGGCCGGCAAGTCCCTGGACGGCTTCGACCTCTGCCCGACCGTCACCATCGCCGTCGGCGAGGACATCAAGGCGGGCGTCGACTCCCAGCGCTCCTACGCCGCGCTCTACATCGGCGGCATGGGCAGCAAGGAGAAGAACTTCTACAACCAGCTCGCCCGGCGGATGGGCTACGAGCAGGCCGCCGACGAGATCCAGGAGAAGTACCTGGCCAAGGACTACGCGGGCGCCGCCGCCGCCGTTCCGCACGACCTGATCGACGCCACCTCGCTGATCGGCGACACCGCCCGGATCGCCGACCGGATGCAGGCCTACGCCGACGCGGGCGTCACCACGCTCACCCTGGCCCCGGCCGGCTTCACCCTGGACGAGCGGATCCAGGCGCTGCGCACCGGCGTCGAGGCGCTGGAGCGGGCCGGACTCGCGTCGTGACGACGGTACGGGGAGCCGGCGGCACTACAGCCAGTCGTGCCGCTTGAACACTCGGTGCAGCACCACGCAGACCACCGCCATCAGCACCAGCACCGCCGGGTAGCCCCACGGTTCGTGCAGCTCCGGCATGACGTCGAAGTTCATCCCGTACACGCCCGCGATCATGGTCGGTACGGCGGCCAGCGCCGCCCAGGCGGAGATCTTCCGCATGTCGTTGTTCTGCTGCACGCTCACCTGCGCCAGGTTGGCGCCGAGGATGTCGGACAGCAGCCGGTCCATGCCGTCCACCTGGTCGTTCACCCGGGCCAGGTGGTCGGCGACGTCCCGCAGGTAGGGGGCGGTCTCCGGGTGGACGAACGGGGCGCCGCGCTCCAGCCGCAGCATCGGCTCCAGCAGCGGGGAGGCGGCGCGCCGGACGGTCATCACCTGGCGCTTGCAGCCGTAGATCCGCCCGGCGGCGTCGCGGTCGACCCGGCCGGGGGCGAAGACGTCCGCCTCCAGCTCGTCCAGGTCGCCCTGCAGCGCGGCGGCCACCTCCACGTAGCCGTCCACCACGGTGTCGCAGACCGAGTGCAGCACCGAGCTGGGCCCGTACCGCAGCAGTTCGGGCTCCTGCTCC
The DNA here is from genome assembly GCF_044768255.1 of Kitasatospora sp. NPDC101157. Taxonomy (NCBI): domain Bacteria; kingdom Bacillati; phylum Actinomycetota; class Actinomycetes; order Kitasatosporales; family Streptomycetaceae; genus Kitasatospora; species Kitasatospora sp. NPDC101157. The sequence continues at coordinate 15,823 of NZ_JBIWPL010000005.1, forward strand.
AGCCGGGCCCGCAGGCCGCTGAGCGGGCTGTCCGCGCCGTGCCGGACGGTCATCACGAAGTCGGGGCCGAGGAAGACCATCACCTCGCCGCTGGTGACGGCGTGGGTGTCGGCGTGGTGGCCGAGGGTTTTGAGGGTGACGAACAGCGAGCCCTGGTAGGCCTCGACCTTGGGGCGCTGGTGGGCGCTGACGGCGTCCTCGACGGCCAGCGGGTGCAGTGCGAACTCCTTGCCGACCCGGTCGAGTTCCTCGGTGGTGGGCTCGAAGAGGCCTATCCAGACGAAGGCCCCGGACCCGGCCTCGCGGGCGGCGGTGAGCGCGTCGGTCGGATCCTCGGAGGCCCCGATCCGGCGGCCGTCCTGGTACGCGGCGCAGTGGACGATCATGCGGGCCATTGTTCCCCGGGAACGCCGGACGATGCGGGAGTCTGCGCGACGGCCCGAGCCGCGGCGACGGACCGGGCAACGCCCGCGGCGGCGGTCCGACCGGGAACCGGGCCCCACCGCCGCGCCCGGAGGCCGTAGGCTAAGCCCCATGCCCACCCTGCTGCTCGTCCGCCACGGCCGCTCGACCGCGAACACCGCCGGGACCCTGGCCGGTTGGACCCCCGGCGTGGACCTGGACGACACCGGGCGCGCCCAGGCCGCCGCGCTGGCCGGCCGGCTGGCTGCGATCCCGCTGGTGCAGGCCGTCAGCAGTCCGCTGGAGCGCTGCCGGCAGACCCTGGAGCCGCTGCTCGCCGTCCGCCCGGAGCTGGGCCCGCCGGCCGAGGACGAACGGCTGGGGGAGTGCCACTACGGTGAGTGGACCGGCCGTCCGCTGGCCGAACTGGCCAAGGAGCCGCTCTGGCGCACGGTGCAGGACCACGCCGCCGCCGCGGCCTTCCCCGGTGGTGAGTCGCTGCGCGAGCTGAGCCACCGCACGGTCTCGGCGGTCCGCGAGTGGAACGCGAAGATCGCCGCCTCGCACGGCGAGGACGCGGTCTGGGTCGCCTGCTCGCACGGGGACGTGATCAAGGCGGTGGTGGCCGACGCGCTCGGCCTGCACCTGGACCACTTCCAGCGGATCAGCGTCGAGCCCTGCTCGGTCACCGCGATCCGCTACACCCCGCAGCGCCCCTTCGTCCTCAGGATGGGCGACACCGGCGACCTCTCCTCGCTGGCGCCCAAGTCCTCCGCCGACCCGGCCACCCCGGCCGGCGACGCGGTGGTCGGCGGAACGGCCTGAGCTGCGCGGCACGGCCCGGGACCGCGGGTGCCACCCCGCCCGGCGGCCTCCGGCTCGGCTCCCCGGCCGGGCCCCGGAGGTCGTAGGGTGACTGATGAGTGCCCGTAGTCCCGAGTGCCCCGTAGTTCGACCCCCCGACCGTTGAACGACCCCGCCCCGTTGGACAATCCCGCGGTCCCGCACGGCGGATCCGCGCCGACCGACACGATCCGGAGCTAGAGCGTGCCCCGTCAGGTCTTCTTCTACGACCAGCCCGAACGGTTCGTGGCCGGCACCGTCGGCCAGCCCGGCGCCCGGGCGTTCTACCTGCAGGCCAGCGCCCGGGGCCGGATCACCAGCGTGCTGCTGGAGAAGAACCAGGTCGCCGCCCTCGCCGAGCGGATCGAGGAGGTCCTCGACGAGGCGCTGCGGCGCAGCGGCGGCGACGCCTCGATCCCGGCCACCGCGCCCAGGGACCTGCTCGACACCGCCCCGCTGGACCTCCCGCTGGAGCAGGAGTTCCGGGTCGGCACGATGGCGCTGGCCTGGGACAGCGTGGACGCCTGCCTGGTGGTCGAGGCGCAGGCGCTGGTGGAGGACGACGAGGAGGACGCCGAGGAGGCGGTCTTCCAGGACGACGAGAACGGGCCGGACATGCTGCGGGTGCGGCTGACCGGCGCGATGGCCCGGGTGTTCGCCAAGCGCGCGCTGGACCTGGTCGCGGCCGGCCGCAAGCCCTGCCCGTTCTGCAACCTGCCGCTGGACCCGGAGGGCCACCTGTGCCCGCGCGCGAACGGCTACCGGCGCTGAACACCGAGACCCCGCCGCAGGCCGACCCGGCGGCGGCCGCCGCCCTCGCCGCCGACGTGCCGACCGCCCTCGCGCTGCTGCGCCAGGGCGAGCTGACGGTGCACGGCCGCCTCACCGAGGCCTCCAACGCCGCGCTGTACTGCACCGTCGAGCACGGCTCGCTGAGCGCGCAGGCCGTCTACAAGCCGGTGGCCGGCGAGCGCCCGCTCTGGGACTTCCCTGACGGCACCCTGGCCGGTCGCGAGGTCGCCGCGTACGAGCTGTCCGCGGAGACCGGCTGGGAGCTGATCCCGCCCACCGTGCTGCGCGAGGGCCCGCACGGGCCCGGCATGGTGCAGCTGTGGGTCGAGCCGGACCCGCAGGCCGAGCCGCTGCTGGCGCTGCAGGACCCGGACGGCCCCGAGTCGGGCTGGCTGCCGATCGTCCGGGCCGAGATCGAGGACGGCCGCACCGCGCTGCTGGTGCACCACGACGACCGGCGGCTGCGCCGGCTCGCGGTGCTGGACGCGGTGCTCAACAACGCCGACCGCAAGGGCGGCCATCTGATCCCCGCCGCCGACGGCCGGGTGTACGGCATCGACCACGGCGTCACCTTCAACACCGAGGGCAAGCTGCGCACCCTGCTCTGGGGCTGGGCGGGGGACCCGCTGCCCGCCGAGGCGCTGGAGGTGCTGTCCCGGCTGGCCCGGGAGCTGGACGGGGAACTGGCCGAGCGCCTCGCCCCGCACCTGACCGGCGCCGAACTGGACGCCACCCGCGCCCGGGTGGCCGCGCTGCGCGGCTCGGGCCGGCACCCGCTGCCCTCCGCGGACTGGCCGGCGATCCCCTGGCCGCCCGTTTAGGGCCCGTCCTCGAACTCCCGCCTGCGGGCCGACGCCGGGGCACGCACCTCGCCGCGTTGTCGTCGGTCGCCAATGCTCCGCAGTGGCTCCCTTCTCCGCCTTGCGATGCACGCACCCCAACGCCGCCCCGCCCGCCCCGGGCGGACGACGGGAGTTCGAGGACAGGCCCCAGGGCCTGTCCTCAGGGCCCGTCCGACGGGGTGCGGCCGTCCGGGCCCGGGCCGGCGAGGTTACCGGCCGGTGGTCTGGACCTGTTGCCGGAACAGGTCGCACACTGCTCCGATGGACGTGCGACGGACCACCCCCACCCCCCGAACCGCGCCGGACCTGCCGTTGCACCGCCTGCAGGTCCCGCTGCCCCAGCTGCTGCCCTTCGCCATCGGCAGTTTCGACGCGATCGGCGCGCTCTCCCGCGCCAACTTCCCCCACCGCCACTCGTTCTACGAGATCGTCCTGGTCACCGGAGGCCGTGGCGCCCATGTCCTGGACCTGGTCCACCAGCCGCTGGCGCCACCGCAGTTGTGCGTGATCACGCCCGGCCAGGTGCACTACTGGGCGGACACCGAGGAGCTGGCCGGCCGGGTCGTCCTGTTCAACGAGGACTTCCTGCTGAGCCACCCCCAGGACCTGGCCGCGCTGCGCGCCCTGGCCACCCGCCCGGGGATCGGGCTCGGCGAACACGCCGGCGCGGTCGCCCGGTTGCTCGCCGACATGGAGCAGGAGTACCGGACGAGGGCGCCCGGCTACCAGGGCGTGCTGCGGGCCAGTCTGCACATCCTGATCGTCCGGGCGCTGCGCGCCTGCGCCCCGGGCGACCGGCCCGCGGTGCCCACCCGTCCGGCAGAACTGGCCGCCGCCTTCACCCGGTTGATCGCCAAGCCGGGCGGGGTGCGGCACTCGGTGGCCTCCACCGCCCAGGAACTCGGCGTCTCCCCGGGGCATTTGCAGACCCTGGTCAAGCAGGCCACCGGCCGCACCCCGGGCGGACTGATCCGCCGGCAGCAGACCCTGGAGGCCAAACGGCTCCTCGCCTGCACCGATCTGACGATCCGCCAGGTGGCGAAGGAGGCGGGTTTCGCCGACCCGGCGTACTTCTGCCGCTTCTTCCGGCGGGAGACCGGGATGACCCCGGGGGAGTTCCGGTCCCGGGTCGACGGAAATCACCACGATCCCCGGATCATGTCCATCGCCGTCGCGCCGGACGGTCCGTAGATTTACTGCTGGCCACCGGCGGTCGATCCAGCGCGCGGACGGCGGCCGGTCCGGCCCTTGTCATGCCCCCACCATGGCAAGGGCCGACCCCCACCTCCACGAGGAACCCACCGGAAGGAGACGGCGCATGCCCCCGTCCGACGGCATGATCAGCCGCAAGACCGTCCTGAAGGCCGCCGCCGCGCTCGGGGCCGCACCGCTGCTGGTCGGCGGCGGGGTCGCACTGGCCCGGGAGCAGGTCGGCACCGGTCGAACCCCAGGACTGACCCCCGAGTGCCACGACGGCGACGACCCGACCGTCGAGCAGATCGAGGGCCCCTACTTCAAGCCCAACTCCCCGCTGCGCAGCTCGATGGTGAATGACGGCCCGGGCACCCGGCTGACCGTCAGCGGCTACGTCTTCGGCCGGGCCTGCCGGCCCGTCTCCGGTGTCCTGCTGGACTTCTGGCAGGCCGACGACGGCGGCAACTACGACAACGTCGGCTACACCTTCCGGGGCCACCAGTTCACCGACGCCAACGGTGCGTACAAGCTGGACACCGTCGTCCCCGGCCTCTACCCGGGCCGCACCCGGCACCTGCACGTCAAGCTCCAGGCCCCCGGCCGCCCGATCCTGACCACCCAGCTCTACTTCCCGGGCGAGCCGCGCAACAGCACCGACACCATCTACGACGCCCGGCTGCTGATGAACGTCCAGCAGAACGGGTCCGGCGAGACGGCCACCTACGACTTCGTGCTGGACGTGCCGCAGAGCCCGGGCACCCCGAGCCCGACGGCCACCGCCACCCCGACCGGTGGGCCGACCGGCGGGCCCACCACGCCACCGAGCGGCAGCTGGGCCCCGGGCCGGTCGTACAACGCGGGCGACCGCGTCACCTACTCCGGCGCCTCCTACGTCTGCCTCCAGGCGCACACCGCCATGGTGGGCTGGGAGCCGCCGAACGTGCCGGCCCTCTGGCAGCGGTCGTAGCGGCTCCGGCCGCTTCCCCGGGGGAGCCGGGCGCCCGGTCGGCGGCAGGGTCGACCGGGCGCTCACCCCTGCCCGCCCGGCCCGCTCGACCCGGGCCCGAACGCTCACTATCAGTCGGAAAGCAGTCAGGCAACGACAGGATCAGAAATCAGTCGATCTTGTTGACTGGTTAGGCTTTCAAATGTTCTCAAGGTTAAAGTCGATCCCATGCATGCCTGGCCCGCCTCCGAGGTTCCCGCCCTGCCTGGTCAGGGGCTCCCCCTCCACATCTTCGACACCGCAGCGGGCAAGGTCCGCGAGGTCGTGCCGCAGGACGGCACCGCCCGGATCTACGTCTGCGGCATCACCCCCTACGACGCGACCCACATGGGCCACGCCGCCACGTACAACGCCTTCGACCTGGTCCAGCGGGTCTGGAAGGACGCCGGCCACGACGTCCTGTACATCCAGAACGTGACCGACGTGGACGACCCGCTGCTGCAGCGCGCGATCGAGACCGGCCAGGACTGGGTGGCCCTGGCGGAACGCGAGACGGCCCTGTTCCGCGAGGACATGACCGCCCTGCGGCTGCTCCCGCCGGCCCACTACGTCGGCGCCGTCGAGTCCATCCCGTGGATCGTCCCGATCGTTCAGAAGCTGCTGGCCTCCGGCGCCGCCTACAAGGTGGACGAGGACATCTACTTCTCGGTCGACGCCGACCCGAACTTCGGCCAGGTCTCCGGCCTCACCCGTGAGGCCATGCGCCCGGTCTTCGCCGAGCGCGGCGGCGACCCGGACCGCGCCGGCAAGCGCAACCCGCTGGACGCCCTGCTCTGGCTGGCCGCCCGCCCCGGCGAGCCCGCCTGGGACACCGAGCTCGGCCGCGGCCGCCCCGGCTGGCACATCGAGTGCGTGGCCATCGCGCTGCAGTACCTGGGCATGACCTTCGACGTCCAGGGCGGCGGCAGCGACCTGTCCTTCCCGCACCACGAGATGGGCGCCTCGCACGCCCAGGTCGCCACCGGCTCCCACCCGTACGCCAAGGCGTACGTCCACGCGGGCATGGTCGGCCTGGACGGCCGGAAGATGTCCAAGTCCCGCGGCAACCTGGTGTTCGTCTCGGCCCTGCGCCGCGACGGCGTCGACCCGGCGGCGATCCGCCTGGCACTGCTCTCGCACCACTACCGCGAGGACTGGGAGTGGACCAAGTCCGTCCTGGACGAGGCCGTCGAGCGCCTCGCCCGCTGGCGGGCCGCGGTCTCCCGGCCGGACGGCCCCGCGGCCGAGCAACTGCTCGCCGAGGTCCGGGCGGCGCTGGCGAACGACCTGGACGCGCCCGCCGCGCTGGCCGCCGTCGACCGCTGGGCCGCCCAGCAGGAGAACGAGGGCGGCACCGACACCGGGGCGCCCGGCCTGGTGACCCGGACGGTGGACGCCCTGCTCGGCGTCGCGCTGTAGTCCGGCCCGACCGCAACCACGCCGAAGGGGCGTCAGGACCTCGGTCCTGACGCCCCTTCGGCGTCGGCGGGGGAGGACTACTCGTCCTCGGCGCCCTCCTGGCTCTCCCGGGTCGTGCCCGGCGACTCCGGCTCGGCGGGCCGCTCGGCCGTCGCGTGCCCGGACACCGGCTTCTCGCCGGTCGGGCCGACGTTCTCCCGGCGGCGCAGATAGCGCTCGAACTCGCGCGCGATCGCGTCCCCGGAGGCCTCCGGCAGCTCGGCGGTGTCCTGCGCCTCCTCCAGCTGCTGGACGTACTCGGCCACCTCGCTGTCCTCGGCAGCCAGCTGGTCCACGCCGAGCTGCCAGGCCCGGGCGTCCTCGCCGAGCTCGCCCGGCGGGATGCGCAGGTCCAGCAGGTCCTCCAGCTTGTTCAGCAGCGCCAGCGTGGCCTTGGGGTTGGGCGGCTGCGCGACGTAGTGGGGCACCGCGGCCCACAGCGTCACGGCCGGCACCCCGGCGTGGGTGCAGGCCTCCTGCAGCACCCCGACGATCCCGGTCGGGCCCTCGTAGCGGCTCTCCTCCAGATCCAGCCGGCGGGCCAGCTCCGGGTCGGAGGTGACCCCGCTCACCGGCACCGGGCGGCTGTGGGGGGTGTCCCCGAGCAGCGCGCCCAGGATCACCACCAGCTCGACGCCCAGCTCGTGCGCGAAGCCGAGCAGCTCGTTGCAGAACGAGCGCCAGCGCATGCTCGGCTCGATGCCGCGCACCAGCACCACGTCCCTGGTCACCGGCTCGGTCACCCGGACCACCGAGAGCCTGGTGGTCGGCCAGGTGATCCGGCGGACGCCGCCGTCCAGCCAGATCGTCGGCCGGTTGACCTGGAAGTCGTAGTAGTCCTCCGCGTCCAGGGCGGCGAACACCTTGCCGCCCCAGGTGTCGTCCAGATGTGCCAGAGCCGCGGAGGCGGCGTCACCCGCGTCGTTCCACCCCTCGAAGGCGCAGACCATCACCGGGTCGATCAACTCGGGAACATCTTCCAGCTCGATCACCCAGCGTCTCCCTCCGGTCGGCGGTCGGACCGGCACCGCCCCGGCTGGCCAGCCGGGGCACCGACGGGCCGGCTCCCGCCTGTCGAACCTCTCGTCTCCCATGGAACGGCTCGCCCCATGGTCCCTACCTGCCCAGCCTACGGGCTTTGATGCGCATGGCGGCCGGGCACCGGGACAGTCTGGGGGAGCGGACCGCCGCGATCCAGCGGATATCCGCACCGTGACGGCTGACGCCCCGTCAGCCCGCCCGGACGGCGGCACAGGGTGCCCGGCCGGCGACGGAGCGCACAGGAGTGCCGCCCCGGGCGCCGGCGGCGCGATGATGGTGGACGGGGCCGGGCGGAAGGGGCCCACCGATGAACCGATGGCTGTGGATCGGCGCGGGTACGGGCGCGGCGGCGCTGCTCGGGGCCGCGCTGCTGGCGGCGGACCGCGCCGGGCGCCGGCTGCCGGTGGAGCACGTGACCGAAGGCGGGCTGGAGCTCGCCCAGCCGCCCGGTGCGGTCTGGGACGTGCTCACCGACATCGACCTCTACCCGGCCTGGCGCCCGGGCCTGACCCACGTCGAACGGCTGCCCGCCGGAGCCGGCGGCCGCCCGCGCTGGCGCGAGTACGACCGGCACGGGCACACCACCTACGAGGTGGTCGCCAGCGAGGCCCCGCACCGCCTGGTCACCGGCATCGCCGACCCCGACCTGCCCTACGGCGGCACCTGGACGTACCGGCTCACCCCGGCCGGAGCCGGCTGCTCGCTGACCGTCACCGAGCGCGGCGAGGTCCGCAGGCCGCTGTACCGGGCCGTCTCCCACTACCTGACCGGCGAGGACGCCGGCGTCCACCGCTACCTGGGCGCCCTCGCCCACCGCATGGCGGCCTGAGCCCCGTCCGTCGCGGGCCGCTCAGGCCGCTCAGGCCGGGTCCACCCAGCCGCGCCGGTACGCCGCCCAGTTCTCCGGCGTCGCGGCGAAGTCCACGTACAGCGCGACGCCGAAGTTGGCCCGCCCCGGGTCCTGGCGGCCGAGGCCGAGCCGCAGGCCCCGGACGGCCGCCGGGACGGTCTCCGCGTCGCCCCAGTGGCCCCACTTGTCGTCCCAGAAGAACGGCAGGCCGATGAGCAGGTCGACCTGCGGCGGGGTGGCCCGCAGCGCCATCTCCGTCTGCTGGGCGACGTACCCGCCGAACAGCGGCTCGGTGGGCATCGAGGTGTCGTAGGCCATCACCGCGACCTGGTCGACCCGGCGGGCGGTTTCCCGGAAGTACGCCTGGTCCCACCACTTGCCGTGGTCGGTGAGCAGGATGCCCGCGGTGTGCAGTCCGGGGACGGGGTCGATCTGCGGAGCCGCCACCGACAGCACGGCGCGCCGCGCCGCCGTCACCGGGCGGACCTGGTCGAGCAGGGCGAGCCAGCCGGCCGAGCCGGGGCGGATCGGCTCCATGTCGAAGTGCACGCCGTCGAAGCCCTGGTCCAGCACCTGGCGGGCGGAGGCGGTGACCCGCTCCCGGGTGGGCGCGTCGTCCAGGTCCAGGGCGTCCTTCTCCGGCTTGACCTCGTCACCCAGCCAGCCCTGCACCCGGACCCCCGGCAGCGCCCGGTGGGCGGCCTCGGTGAACCAGCGGGCCCGCGGGTGGACGGACGCCGGAAGCGAGCCGTCGTGCTCCAGCGGGCCGGTGTGGACGTACAGGTCGCGCACCCCGGTGCCGGCCAGCTGCCGGGCCAGCGCCTCGACGTCCGCGTCGGTCTTGCGGCCGTCCACCCAGGCGTGGCCGAGCCACACCGCGTCCCGGCCCCGGGTGCGCGCCTCGGCGGCGGGTTCACCCGTGTAGTGCAGCCGGATCGCCACGAACACCGAGCCCAGCGCGGCGACCGGGACGGCCACCGCCAGCCCCAGTGCCAGCAGCGCCCGGCGCCACCAGGACCAGCCCCTCCAACGCTCGCGCAGCGCCCGGAACGGGGCCGAGACGGCCCGCCCCACGTGCCGCGCGGCGGCCCGTATCCGTGCCACGCGATCGCTCCCCCCTTGCGGTCGAGCGCTCAGGATACGGAATGGGCCCGCGTGCCGGGCCGTCGGCCGGATACCCTGACGACGTGCGGGCCCGACGAAGCGGGTTCGCAAAGCCGACAGCCGTCGCACCAGGGAGACGCCCCATGGCCACTGCAGCCGACCCGTCCACCACTCAGCAGAGCCGCGCGAACGCGCTGCGCGAAGCGCTCGCCACCCGGGTGGTGGTCGCCGACGGTGCGATGGGCACCATGCTCCAGGCGCAGGACCCGACCCTGGAGGACTTCCAGGACCTGGAGGGCTGCAACGAGGTCCTCAACATCACCCGCCCGGACATCGTCCGCTCCGTCCACGAGGCCTACTTCGCGGTGGGCGTGGACTGCGTGGAGACCAACACCTTCGGCGCCAACTTCGCCGCGCTGGGCGAGTACGACATCTCCGAGCGGATCTTCGAGCTCTCCGAGGCCGGGGCCCGGATCGCCCGCGAGGTGGCGGACGCCCACGCCGCCGACGGCCGCACCCGCTGGGTGCTCGGCTCGATCGGCCCCGGCACCAAGCTGCCGACCCTCGGCCACGCGCCGTACCGGACGCTGCGCGACGGCTTCCAGCAGAACGCGGCCGGTCTGATCGCGGGCGGCGCCGACGCGCTGCTGGTGGAGACCAGCCAGGACCTGCTGCAGACCAAGGCCGCGATCCTGGGCTCCAAGCGCGCCCTGGCCGAGGCCGGGCTGGACCTCCCGGTGCTGGTGCAGGTGACGGTGGAGACCACCGGCACCATGCTGCTCGGCTCCGAGATCGGCGCCGCGCTGACGGCGCTGGAGCCGCTCGGCGTCGACTACATCGGCCTGAACTGCGCCACCGGCCCGGCCGAGATGAGCGAGCACCTGCGCTACCTCGCCAAGAACGCGAGGATCGGCCTGTCCTGCATGCCCAACGCGGGCCTGCCGGTGCTCGGCAAGGACGGCGCCCACTACCCGCTCTCCCCGGCCGAACTGGCCGAGGCGCACGACGTGTTCACCCGCGAGTACGGCCTCTCCCTGGTCGGCGGCTGCTGCGGCACCACCCCCGAGCACCTGCGCCAGGTGGTGGAGAGGGTCCAGGGCCGCCCGATCGCCCGGCGCGAGCCCCAGCCGGAGCCCTCGGCCGCCTCGCTCTACCAGGCGGTGCCGTTCCGCCAGGACACCTCGTACCTGGCGATCGGCGAGCGCACCAACGCCAACGGCTCGAAGAAGTTCCGCGAGTCGATGCTGGCCGGCGACTGGCAGGCCTGCGTGGAGATCGCCCGCGACCAGATCCGGGACGGCTCGCACCTGCTGGACCTGTGCGTGGACTACGTCGGCCGCGACGGCGTCGCCGACATGAAGGAGATCGCCGGCCGGCTGGCCACCGCCTCCACCCTGCCGATCGTGCTGGACTCCACCGAGCCGCCGGTGCTGCAGGCCGGCCTGGAGGCGCTCGGCGGCCGCGCGGTGCTCAACTCGGTCAACTACGAGGACGGCAACGCCCCCGACTCCCGCTTCGGAAAGATCGCCTCGCTGGCCCGCGAGCACGGCGCCGGTCTGATCGCGCTGACCATCGACGAGCAGGGCCAGGCCCGTACGGCCGAGGCGAAGGTGGCGATCGCCGAGCGGCTGATCGCCGAGCTGACCACCGACTACGGCATCGACGAGGGCTCGATCCTGGTCGACTGCCTGACCTTCACCCTGGCCACCGGCCAGGAGGAGTCCCGCCGGGACGGCATCGAGACCATCGAGGCGATCCGCGAGCTCAAGCGCCGCCACCCCGGGGTGCAGACCACCCTCGGCCTGTCGAACATCTCCTTCGGCCTCAACCCGGCCGCCCGCGTGGTGCTCAACTCGGTCTTCCTGCACGAGTGCGTGGAGGCCGGCCTGGATTCGGCGATCGTGCACGCCTCCAAGATCCTGCCGATCTCCCGGATCCCCGAGGACCAGCGCGAGGCCGCCCTCGACCTGGTCTACGACCGCCGCCGGGACGGTTACGACCCGCTGCAGCGCCTGCTGGAGCTGTTCGAGAACGTCTCCACGGCGTCGGTCAAGGCCTCCAAGGCGCAGGAGCTGGCGGCGCTCCCGCTGGAGGAGCGGCTGCAGCGCCGGATCATCGACGGCGAGCGCAACGGCCTGGAGGCCGACCTGGACGAGGCGCTGGGCGAGCGCCCGGCGCTGGAGATCATCAACGACACCCTGCTGGCCGGGATGAAGGTGGTCGGCGAGCTGTTCGGCTCCGGCCAGATGCAGCTGCCGTTCGTGCTCCAGTCCGCCGAGGTGATGAAGACCGCGGTGGCCCACCTGGAGCCGCACATGGAGAAGTCCGAGAGCGAGGGCAAGGGCACCATCGTGCTGGCCACCGTCAAGGGCGACGTCCACGACATCGGCAAGAACCTGGTCGACATCATCCTGTCCAACAACGGCTACAACGTGGTCAACCTGGGCATCAAGCAGCCGGTCTCGGCGATCCTGGACGCCGCTCAGGAGCACAACGCGGACGTGATCGGCATGTCCGGCCTGCTGGTGAAGTCCACGGTGATCATGAAGGAGAACCTGGAGGAGCTGAACCAGCGCAAGCTGGCCGCCAGTTACCCGGTGATCCTCGGCGGCGCCGCCCTGACCCGCGCCTACGTCGAGCAGGACCTGCACGAGATCTACGAGGGCGAGGTCCGCTACGCCAGGGACGCCTTCGAGGGCCTGCGGCTGATGGACGCGCTGATCGCGGTCAAGCGCGGCGTGCCGGGCGCGGCCCTGCCGGAGCTCAAGCAGCGCCGGCACGCCCGGGTCGAGGTGGCGGAGCCGGAGCCCGAGGTCAACCTCGGCCAGATCCGCTCCGACGTCGCGCTGGACAACGCGCTGCCCACCCCGCCGTTCTGGGGCGACCGGATCGTCAAGGGCATCCCGTTCGCGGACTACGCCTCCTGGCTGGACGAGGACGCGCTGTTCAAGGGCCAGTGGGGCCTGAAGGCCGCGCGCAACGGCGAGGGCCCGTCCTACGAGGAGCTGGTGGAGACCGAGGGCCGGCCGCGGCTGCGGGCCTGGCTGGACCGGCTGCAGACCGAGGGCTGGCTGGAGGCGGCCGTGGTCTACGGCTACTACCCGGCCAACTCCAAGGGCGACGACCTGATCGTGTTCCACGAGGACGGCACCGAGCGGACCCGCTTCACCTTCCCCCGCCAGCGCCGCGGCCGCCGGCTCTGCCTGGCGGACTTCTTCCGCCCGGAGGAGTCCGGCGAGCGGGACGTGGTCGGCCTCCAGGTGGTCACCATGGGCAACCGGATCTCCGAGGCGGCCAACGAGCTGTTCGCGGGGAACTCCTACCGCGACTACCTGGAGCTGCACGGCCTCTCGGTGCAGCTGGCCGAGGCGCTCGCCGAGTTCTGGCACGCCCGGGTCCGCTACGAGCTGGGTTTCTCCGGCGAGGACCCCCAGGACGTCAAGGACATGTTCGCACTCAAGTACCGGGGCGCCCGCTTCTCGCTCGGCTACGGGGCCTGCCCCGAGCTGGAGGACCGCGCCAAGATCGCCGAGCTGCTGAGGCCCGAGCGGATCGGCGTGGTGCTCTCCGAGGAGTTCCAGCTGCACCCCGAGCAGTCCACCGACGCGATCGTGATCCACCACCCGGAGGCGAAGTACTTCAACGCCAGGTAACCCGGATGCCCTTCTGCGTTCGCTCTTTCCGGGCGGAGCGGGCGTATCCTTGATGATCCTGAACGGGCCGGTCCGCTCACCAGCGGGCCGGCCTGTGCCATCCCGGGGGGCGTCCCAGGACGCGCCGCGGGGCACTGCCGGAAGGACTCGCCATGACCACCAGCTCCACCACCGCCCTGGCGCTCGACCACGGGGACGGCCGCGGCCTGCAGGCGGTGCTGCTGGACATGGACGGGACGCTGGTGGACACCGAGGACTTCTGGTGGCAGGCCGAGGTCACGCTCTTCGCCGAGCTGGGCCACCAGCTGGACGAGCAGGACCGGGCGCACGTGGTCGGCGGCCCGATGACCCGGGTGATGGACTACCTGGTCGCCCGGACCGGGGTGGACATCGCCCCGGCCGACCTGGGGGTGCTGGTCAACCAGCGCTTCGTCGACCTGCTGGCCGGCGGGGTGCCGCTGATGCCCGGCGCCGAGCGCCTGCTCAACACCCTCGCCGCGCACGGGGTCCCGGCCGCGCTGGTGTCCGCCTCGCACCGGCACGTGATCGACATCGTGCTGCGCTCGCTGGGCGCCGAGCGCTTCGCCTTCAGCATCGCCGGGGACGAGGTGCCGCGCACCAAGCCGTTCCCGGACCCTTACCTGGCGGCGGCCCGCCGGCTGGGCGCGGAGCCCGCCCGCTGCGTGGTCGTCGAGGACACCCCGACCGGGGTGCGCGCGGGCGAGGCGGCCGGCTGTCCGGTGATCGCGGTGCCCTCGGTGGCGCCGATCGAGGCGGCGCCCGGGCGGCTGGTGCTCCCCTCGCTGGAGCAGGTCGATCTCGAACTGCTGCGCTCGCTGGTCGCCTCCCGGGTGTAGCCGGGGCCGGCGGAGCGGCCAGGGGCGGATGTGATTGTCATCTCATTGCGCCCCGCCCCTACCCGCCGGTAAGCGCCCCCGCCCGGTGTCTGCGGACGGCCGGTCCGGGAGAAATGGGGCATTGGCTGACAACTCGTCGGGCGCGGCGTGCTGCCCCCAATCACCGTGTCCCAAACGTCATCTGCACGGGTATCGGTCGTGCGTGTTCGATATGGCACGCTACTCGGGTTCGTGACACCCCCGAAGGACGCTCCCGTGAAGACTTCAGCTGAACGCCTGGCAGTACTCGGCTGCGCCGGTCTGGTCGCCGTGACGGTGGCCGGTTGCGGATCGGTCACCGACGCCGTCAAGGGGGACAGCGGCGGCAAGGCGATCACCATGGGAACCTCCCAGCTGACCAGCACCCTGGACCCCGCGGCCGCCTACGACTCCGGCGCCTGGCTGCTGCTGCGCAACACCTTCCAGTCGCTGCTGACCTTCCCGGCCGCGGCCAGCACGCCCGCCCCGGACTCCGCGCAGTCCTGCGAGTTCACCGGCAGCGAGGCCACCGAGTACCACTGCACCCTGCGGCCCGGCCTGAAGTTCTCCAACGGTCACCCGCTGACCGCCGAGGACGTGGTGTTCTCGATCCAGCGGACCAAGAAGATCAACGACCCGAACGGTCCGGCCGGCCTGCTCTCCTCGGTCAAGAGCGTCGAGGCCAAGGGCGACAACGAGGTGGTCTTCCACCTGGCGACCCCCGACGCCACCCTGCCGGCCAAGCTGGCCACCCCGGCCGGCGCCATCGTCGACCACCAGGTCTTCCCGGCCGACAAGGTCCTCTCCAACGACAAGCTGGTCGGCTCCGGCCCGTACCGCTTCGACTCGTTCGAGAACATGACCGACGGCAAGCAGCTGGGCAAGGTCGTGCTGGTGCCCAACGACAAGTACAGCGGTGACGCCAAGCTGCAGAACGACAAGTTCACCGTCAAGTACTACGACAAGGCGCCCGACCTCAAGGCCGCGCTCGACAAGGGCGACGTCGACGTCACCGACAACAGCCTGGAGCCGAACACCGCCGCCCAGGTCCAGTCCGACCAGCAGAGCGGCAAGACCGACCTCCAGGTGATCGAGGGCGACAGCAACGACACCCGCTCGCTGGCCTTCAACACCAAGGACCCGGTCCTGAGCAACGTCGGCGTCCGCCAGGCCGCCGCCGCGCTGCTCGACCGCAAGGCGCTCGCCCGCGACGTCTTCGCCCGCACCGTCCAGCCGCTGTACGCGCTGGTCCCGGCCGGCGTCACCGGTCACACCACCTCCTTCTTCGACCGCTGGGGCGACCAGGACGTGGCCAAGGCCAAGAAGATCCTGGCCGACAACAAGGTCCAGACCCCGGTCAAGCTCACCCTCACCTGGTCCCGCTCGCGCACCGGCAGCGTCGAGGCCGACACGATCAAGAAGCAGCTGGAGACCGGCGGCCTCTTCCAGGTGACGGTCCAGCAGGAGGCGGACTGGGGGGCCTTCAAGAAGGGCTGGACCGAGAACAAGTACCAGGCGTACCTCATCGGCTGGTTCGCCGACTACCCGGACCCGGACAACTACCTCGCCCCGATGCTGGTCGACGGCGGCATCTTCCACGACGGGTGGGACGACCCGAAGATCAGCCAGAAGCTGATCCCGGAGGGCCTCAAGCAGGCCGACCGCAGCGCCGCCTCGGCGGGCTACGCGCAGATCCAGCAGATCGTCGCCGACAACGTGCCGATGATCCCGCTGTACCAGAACAAGGCCTTCTACGCGGCCCGTTCGTACGTCACCGGCGTCGAGTCCACCGTCGACACCACCGGCTTCTTCCGCTTCTGGGACATCGGCCGCAACAGCAAGTAGCCCGGCACGGACGGCGGCCCGCCCGCTTCCCCCCGAACCGACGGGGGAAGCGGGCGGGCCGCCGTCACGTTTCTCCTCGCAGTCCCGGGCGGTTACAGCGTGCCCGGCCGCACCAGCCCGCTCTCGTAGGCGTACACCGCCGCCTGCACCCGGTCGCGCAGCTGGAGCTTGGTCAGCACGTGCCCGACATGGGTCTTCACCGTCGTCTCGCTGACGAACAGCTCGGCCGCGATCTCCGCGTTCGACAGCCCGCGCGCCACCAGCTTCAGCACCTCCAACTCCCGCTCGGTCAGCGCGCTCAGCGCCTGCGGCGGCGCATCCTCGCCCGAGGGCAGCTTGGTGGCGTACATGTCCAGCAGCCGTCGGGTGATGCTCGGCGCCAGCATCGCCGCGCCGTCCGCGACGACCCGGATCGCCTGCACCAGCTCCTCCGCCGGGACGTCCTTCAGCAGGAAGCCGCTGGCACCGGCGCGCAGCGCCTCCACGACGTACTCGTCCAGGTCGAAGGTGGTCAGCACCAGCACCTTGGCCGGGCCGTCCCGCCCCGGGCCGGCGATCCGGCGGGTCGCCTCGACGCCGTCCATCCTCGGCATCCGGATGTCCATCAGCACCACGTCGGGCTGCAGCGCCCGCACCTGGTCCAGCGCCTGCTGACCGTCGCCGGCCTCACCGACCACCACCAGGTCGGACTCGGCCTCCAGGATCATCCGGAAACCGGTGCGCAGCAGCGGCTGGTCGTCGACCAGCAGCACTCGGATCGTCACTAGGACTCCTTGCTCATCGGATCCCCCGTGGGATCGCTCTCATCCGACGTACGGGCTTGTGCCGGCACGGGCAGCGGGTACGGCGGCGGCGTGCCGCCGAACTCCGGGCAGCTGGCCTGGTGGTCGCACCAGTCGCACAGCCGGTTGCGGGTGGCCGGAAAGTCCCCGGTGGCCACCGCGTGGCTGATCCGCTCCCACAGCGCCTGCAGCTTGCGCTCCACGGCGAGCAGGTCTGCCTCGTCCGGGTCGTAGCTGACCACGTCCCCGCCGCCGCCGAGGTAGACCAGCTGGAGGCGCTTGGGGATCACGCCCTTCCAGCGCCACACCACCAGCGCGTAGAACTTCATCTGGAACATCGCCTTGCCCTCGAAGTCCCGTGAGGGCGCCCGGCCGGTCTTGTAGTCCACCAGCCGGACCTCACCGGTGGGGGCGACGTCCACCCGGTCGATGTAGCCGCGCAGCAGCAGCCCCGACTCCAGGGCCGTCTCCACGTACAGCTCCCGCTCCACCGGGTGCAGCCGGGTCGGGTCCTCCAGCCGGAACCACTGGCCGACCAGCTTCTCGGCGTCCGCCAGCCAGCGGGTCAGCGCCGCCCCGTCCGGGTCGTCGGGGAACAGCGAGCCCAGCTCCGGGCGCTCGCCCAGCAGCCGCTCCCACTGCGGCCGCAGCAGGCCCAGCGCCCGCTCCGGCGTCCGCTCGGCCGCCGGACTGTCGAACAGCCGCTCCAGCACCGCGTGCACCAGGGTGCCCCGGGTCGCCGCCGGACTCGGCGGTTCGGGCAGCCGGTCGATCACCCGCAGCCGGTACAGCAGGGGACAGGTGAGGAAGTCCCCCGCGCGGGACGGGGACAGCCCGGTCGGGGGCGCCGCCGGGCGCGCCGGGGCCCCGGCGGCACTGCTGGTGTCGGTCTGCTGCATGGCTACGACCCTATTGCCCTTCGCTGTCATCGCGCTGCCACCGTGCTGCCACGGCCCCGGGGCCGGCTGACGGCCCCGGCGGCCCGGAGCCGGTCCGGGCCGGTCCAGCGCCGGTCCAGTGGGTATGAAGCCTGACAGAGGGGCGCGCGGCACCGAGTGGCCGCGATCACGTAGCGTGGGCGCACCGGGGGCACGACGGGCGGACGACCGAAGGGATCACGGTGAGCGACACCAGGGGGCAGCAGACCTCCGACCAGCCACCGCAGGACGGCGGGCGCCCCACCGGGCCGCGCCCGGAGCGCGGCGGCGGTCTCCTGATGGGGCGCCCCTTCGGTGTGCCCGTCTACGTCACCCCGTCCTGGTTCATCATCGCCGCCCTGATCACCTGGGTGTTCGGCGGGCAGCTCGGCGACGTCCTGCCCGAGCTCGGCAGCGGCGTGCGCTACCTGCTGGCCTTCTTCTTCGCGGTCGCCTTCTACGCCTCCGTCCTCATCCACGAACTCGCCCACACCCTGGTCGCACTGCGTTACAAGCTCGGGGTGCGGCGGATCCAGCTGCAGTTCTTCGGCGGCGTCTCCGAGATCGAGAACGAGGCCGAGAGCCCCTGGCGCGAGTTCTGGCTGGCCTTCGTCGGCCCGCTGCTGTCCCTGGTGCTCGGCGGTGTCTTCTACCTCGCGCTGCGCGCCGTCGAGCTGTCCAGCGTCCCCGGGGTGCTGCTGACCGGCCTGATGGTCTCCAACCTGGTGGTCGCCGCCTTCAACCTGCTGCCCGGCCTGCCGCTGGACGGCGGCCGGATGCTGCGCGCCGTGGTCTGGGCCGTCACCGGCAGGGCGATGACCGGCACGGTGGCCGCCGCCTGGATCGGCCGGGCGCTGGCGATCGCGGTCCTGGTCGGGCTGCCGCTGGTCAGCGCCTCCCGCGGCGGCGAGCGCACCACCACCGACTCCCTGGTCGACGCGGTGCTCGCCGCCGTGCTGGCCGCGATCATCTGGAACGGCGCCACCGGCAGCCTGCGCAACGCCCGGCTCAAGGAGGCGCTGCCCGCACTGCGGCTGCGCGACCTCGCCCGCCGCACCGTCGAGGTCACCGCCGACACCCCGCTCGGCGAGGCGATGCGCCGGGCCCGCGAGGCCCAGGCGGGCGCGGTCGTGGTGGTGGACGGCCGGGGCGACCCGATCGCCATCGTCCGCGAGTCCGCGGTACGCGCCGTACCGGAGCACCGCCGCCCCTGGGTGGCCGTGGGCCCGCTCGCCCGCGACCTCGAACCCGGGCTGCGGCTGGACGCCGACCTCGGCGGCGAGGACCTGCTGCGGGCCGTCCAGGCCACCCCGGCGGGGGAGTACCTGGTGGTCGAGGCGGACGGCCGGGTGTACGGCGTGGCCGCGCTCACCGACATCGAGCAGCGCCTCACGGCCGCGGTCTCGGGCAGGTGACCAGGCCCTGGTGAGGCGGAGCGGCCCGCTTCCCTTAGGATTGGCCGCATGTCCGAACCGACCGGTGCCGCCCGCCGACGCGGGCCCTTCCAGGTCGGGGACCAGGTCCAGCTGACCGACCCCAAGGGTCGCCACTACACGTTCACGCTCCAGGCCGGGAACCAGTTCCACACCCACAAGGGTGCGTTCCCGCACGACGAGCTGATCGGCGCTCCCGAGGGCACGGTCGTGCGCACCACGGGGAACGTCCCGTACCTCGCGCTGCGCCCCCTGCTCCCCGACTACGTCCTCTCCATGCCGCGCGGCGCCGCCGTGATCTACCCCAAGGACGCGGGGCAGATCCTGGCGATGGCCGACATCTTCGCGGGCGCCCGCGTGGTCGAGGCGGGTGTCGGCTCCGGAGCGCTCAGCACCTACCTGCTGCGCGCCGTCGGCGAGCAGGGCTCGCTGGCCTCCTACGAGCGCCGGCAGGACTTCGCGGACATCGCCCGGGGCAACGTCGAGCGCTACTTCGGCGGCCCGCACCCGGCGTGGAAGCTGACCGTCGGCGACCTCCAGGACAACCTGGTCGAGACCGACGTCGACCGCGTCATCCTCGACATGCTGGCCCCCTGGGAGTGCCTGGACGTCGCCTCCAAGGCGCTCGTCCCCGGCGGCCTCATCTGCTGCTACGTGGCCACCACCACGCAGATGTCCAAGACCGTCGAGGCGCTGCGCGATCACGGCACCTTCACCGAGCCGCAGGCCTGGGAGACCATGGTCCGCACCTGGCACCTGGAGGGCCTGGCCGTCCGTCCGGACCACCGGATGATCGGCCACACCGGCTTCCTGCTCACCGCCCGCCGCCTGGCGGACGGCGTCGAGCCGCCGCTGCGCCGCCGCCGCCCGGCCAAGGGCGCCTACGGCGAGGACTACGACAGCGGGACGCCCGAGCCGACCCTGCAGGAGCGCGCCGCGGCCCGCAAGGCCGCCCGCGACGTCGAGGCCGAGCAGCCCGACCTGGGCTGAGCCGGTACCCGGAGAAGGGGTGGTGCGAGCGTCACGTTCGCACCACCCCTTCCGTCTTCCGTCCGCCGCGGTGTGGGACGATGCTCGCTCACGCAGACCAGCTCCTGGAGCTCTGGAGGGGACGCCTGGTGGAGACCGCGGCCGGGACGACGACGGCGACGGCTGGACAGCAGACACCGCGGGGCCGCTCCGGGCCCGGGCACGCGCGAACCGCCCCCTGGCACTGGGCCGTTGCCCTGGCCGGCTGCGGCGCGGTGGTGGCCACGGCGCTCGCCGCCTCCCCGGCCACCGGCACCCCGCTGGCCGCCGGCGGCACCCCCAGGGCCCTCGCCGCGAGCGCCGCCCCCGACCCCGCGGCGGCCCAACTGCCCATGGACTGCGGCCCCTTCCCGGTCAAGACGGTGCTCAGCGTGCCCGTCGACCTGGGCGACGGGCACCCCGGCACGGTCGTCGCCGCGCACTGCGCCACCGACACCGGCAACCCCCCGGACTCCGTCTACCTGCTCGGCTTCGGCCCGGGCGGGCACCCGGCGGTGGCGGCCACCCTGCTGACCGAGCGCGAGAACCTCACCCTCAGCAAGCTCGCGGTGCGCTCCGACGGCGCCATCACCGGCCGCGCGCAGGGGTATTCCAGCGACGACGTGCCGCGCTTCCGCCCCGACGTCTCACTCGACCTCACCTGGACGCGCAGGGGCGGCGGCTGGGAACGCTCCCAGTCCGCCGCCCCGGCAGGCTCCGCCTAGGCGTCGTCCGGCCTACTCGGCGTCAGGCCCGTAGACCTCCACCCGGTCGGCGACCCGGCGCACGTGGATGCAGTCGCCGGGGCACTCCTTGGCCGAGTCGACCACGTCCTGAAGGAGCGTCAGCGGCACCGGGGCGGTCTCCCCGGGCTGCTGGCGCAACTCGTCGTCCGGGCCCTTCACGTACGCGAGTCCGTCGATGTCCAGCTCGAAGACCTCGGGCGCGTACTGGGCGCAGATGCCGTCGCCGGTGCACAGATCCTGGTCGATCCACACCTCCAGCTCCTCGGTCGCCGCCGCGGTCTGCTCGCTCACCGACATGGTCCCCTGCCGTTTCTGTCCCGGGTCGCCCCTATTCCTGGAGCAATCCCGCCATTCGTACAACGATCGGACCCGTGCACAGCGGTCGCGATCGGATATCACTTCGCTCGACGATACATCTGGCCCGCTTTGGGTGGTGCGCGGTGGGTATCCCCTTAGCAGAGGGGAAGCACGCTGGGGCGAAGATCGGACACGCCCGTTCCATCTTTCTTGATCTAGGGGTTTACGGACCCCTGGTCCCAGGTAGGGTCTGGAAGCGTCCAGCTCCCCGGAGGAGGTGAGGACCGTGGCAGCCCACGATGACGACTACAACCGAAGCACCGGCAGGCCCGCTCGTGGTTCCGACGAGGCCGCTCAGGTCTCGTACCTTGAGCAGGAAATCGCCGTACTGCGCCGCAAGCTCGCCGACTCGCCGCGCAATTCGAGAATCCTCGAAGAGCGGATCGTCGAGCTCCAGACCAACCTGGCCGGCGTGACCGCCCAGAACGAACGACTCGCCTCCACCCTGCGCGAGGCCCGCGACCAGATCGTGGCCCTCAAGGAGGAAGTGGACCGGCTGGCACAGCCCCCGGCCGGCTTCGGCACCTTCCTCGCGGCGAACGAGGACGGTACCGCCGACATCTTCACCGGCGGTCGCAAGCTCCGCGTCAACGTCAGCCCGAACGTCGCCCTCGACGAACTGCGGCGCGGCCAGGAAGTGATGCTCAACGAGGCCCTCAACATCGTGGACGCGATGGCCTTCGAGCGCATCGGCGAGATCGTCACCCTCAAGGAGATCCTGGAGGACGGCGAGCGCGCCCTGGTCATCGGCCACACCGACGAGGAGCGCGTGGTGCGCCTCGCCGAACCGCTGCGCGAGGTCACCATCCGGGCGGGGGACGCCCTGCTGCTGGAGCCGCGCTCCGGCTACGTGTACGAGGTCGTGCCGAAGTCCGAGGTCGAGGAGCTGGTCCTCGAAGAGGTCCCGGACATCGACTACCGCCAGATCGGCGGCCTGAGCAACCAGATCGAGCAGATCCGCGACGCGGTCGAGCTGCCGTACCTGCACGCCGACCTCTTCAAGGAGTTCGAGCTGCGGCCGCCCAAGGGCGTGCTGCTCTACGGCCCGCCCGGCTGCGGCAAGACGCTGATCGCCAAGGCGGTCGCCAACTCCCTGGCCAAGAAGGTCGCGGAGGTCACCGGCCGCCCCCAGGGGAAGAGCTACTTCCTCAACATCAAGGGCCCCGAGCTGCTCAACAAGTACGTGGGCGAGACCGAGCGGCAGATCCGCCTGGTCTTCCAGCGGGCCCGGGAGAAGGCGGGCGAGGGCACGCCCGTCATCGTCTTCTTCGACGAGATGGAGTCCCTGTTCCGCACCCGCGGTTCCGGCGTCAGCTCGGACGTGGAGAACACCATCGTCCCGCAGCTGCTCGCCGAGATCGACGGCGTGGAGGGCCTGGAGAACGTCATCGTCATCGGCGCCTCGAACCGCGAGGACATGATCGACCCGGCGATCCTGCGGCCCGGCCGCCTGGACGTCAAGATCAAGATCGAGCGCCCGGACGCCGAGGCCGCGAAGGACATCTTCTCCAAGTACCTCAGGGAGTCGCTGCCGTTCCACCCGGACGACCTCAAGGAGCACGACGGCTCCGTCGAGGCCACGGTGGCGGCGATGATCCAGTCGGTCGTGGAGCGGATGTACTCCGAGACCGAGGAGAACCGCTTCCTGGAGGTCACCTACGCCAACGGTGACAAGGAGGTCCTGTTCTTCAAGGACTTCAACTCCGGCGCCATGATCCAGAACATCGTCGACCGCGCGAAGAAGATGGCCATCAAGGACTTCCTCGACCACGGTCAGCGCGGTCTCCGCGTCTCCCACCTGCTCGCCGCCTGCGTGGACGAGTTCAAGGAGAACGAGGACCTGCCGAACACCACCAACCCGGACGACTGGGCCCGCATCTCCGGCAAGAAGGGCGAGCGGATCGTCTTCATCCGCACGCTGGTCACCGGCAAGCAGGGCGCCGAGTCCGGCCGCTCGATCGACACTGTCGCCAACACGGGGCAGTACCTGTAAGCACGCGGTTGTCCGGGCCGGCAGCGGTCCCCGGAGCTGTACGCACACCGTCCGGCTGTGGCGCCTCGCGGCCCCGCAGCCGGACGGCGCGTCTCGGGGCCCGCCGGTCGGCGCCGGGTTCTAGGCTCGACCCACCGTCCGCGGGCAGACCGCCGGCGCCGGTGTCGTTCAGCTGTACGTCAGCGTGCTCCGCCCGTCGGGGGCGGTGCACCGGGCAAGGAGGGCCGCATGACCGTACGGCGCGTGATGGGCATCGAGACCGAGTACGGGATCTCCGTGCCCGGGCACCCCAACGCCAACGCCATGCTCACCTCGTCCCAGATCGTCAACGCCTATGCGGCGGCGATGCACCGGGCACGGCGGGCCCGCTGGGACTTCGAGGAGGAGAACCCGCTGCGCGACGCACGGGGCTTCGACCTCGCGCGTGAGGTGGCGGACGCGAGCCAGCTGACCGACGAGGACATCGGCCTCGCCAACGTCATCCTGACCAACGGGGCCCGGTTCTACGTGGACCACGCGCACCCCGAGTACAGCTCGCCCGAGGTGACCAACCCGCGCGACGCGGTGCTGTGGGACAAGGCCGGCGAGCGGATCATGGCGGCCGCCGCGCAGCGCGCGCTGGAACTGCCCAACGGGCAGACCATCCACCTCTACAAGAACAACACCGACAACAAGGGCGCCTCCTACGGCACCCACGAGAACTACCTGATGAAGCGGGCGACGCCGTTCGCCGACATCGTCCGCCACCTCACCCCGTTCTTCGTCTCCCGCCAGGTGGTCACCGGCGCCGGCCGGGTCGGCATCGGCCAGGACGGCTCGGCGCACGGCTTCCAGATCAGCCAGCGGGCGGACTACTTCGAGGTCGAGGTCGGCCTGGAGACCACCCTCAAGCGGCCGATCATCAACACCCGGGACGAACCGCACGCCGACGCCGAGAAGTACCGGCGGCTGCACGTGATCATCGGGGACGCCAACCTCTCCGAGATCTCCACCTACCTCAAGCTGGGCACCACCTCGCTGGTCCTGGCGATGATCGAGGACTCCTTCATCGCCTCCGACCTCGCCGTCGACCAGCCGGTGCGCACCCTGCACCGGGTCTCCCACGACCCGACCCTCAAGCACCTGATCACCCTGCGCAACGGGCGCAAGCTCACCGCGGTCCAGCTGCAGCTGGAGTACTTCGAGCTGGCCCGCAAGTACGTCGAGGACCGCTTCGGCAACGACGCCGACGAGCAGACCGTGGACGTGCTCACGCGCTGGGAGGACGTCCTCGGGCGCCTGGAGCGCGACCCCATGTCGCTCTCCAAGCAGCTGGACTGGATCGCCAAGCGGGAGATCCTGGAGGGCTACCGCAGCCGGGACGCCCTGGAGTGGGACAACCCGCGGCTGCACCTGGTCGACCTCCAGTACAGCGACGTGCGGGCCGAGAAGGGCCTCTACAACCGTCTGGTGGCCCGCGGCCGCTTCGACCGGCTGCTGACCGAGGAGGAGGTCGAGCGGGCCGTCACCAAGCCGCCGGAGGACACCAGGGCGTACTTCCGCGGGCGCTGCCTGGAGCAGTACGCCGATCACGTCGCGGCGGCCTCCTGGGACTCGGTGATCTTCGACCTGCCGGGCCGGGACTCGTTGCAGCGCGTGCCCACGCTGGAGCCGCTGCGCGGCACCCGCAACCACGTCAAGGAGCTGCTGGACCGCTGCCGCACGGCGGAGGACCTGCTGCGCGTGCTCTCCGGCGGGTAACTTTTCGATCACCACGGGTGAACGTCCGCCGAATGGGAATCATCCGGGGTGGCAGCGGGTGTTGGACAGGAAGCGCCACCGGCAAACCGGGAGCGGCAGTCGCACCTTGTGTATAGGGTCGGTGCCAACCGGCAACGACCGACCGACCAAACCGTGCCAGACGATTCGAGCGGGGTGAGGGAAATGGCGAGCAAGGACACCGGCGGCGGCCAGCAGCGGGCAAACCGCTCCTCCGAGGAGGTCGAGGAGCAGGTTGCGGAAACCCAGAATTCCGACGACCTCAAGGAACGCCAGGAAAAGCTGAGCGACGACGTCGACGCGGTGCTGGACGAAATCGACGAGGTCCTGGAGTCGAACGCGGAAGATTTCGTGCGCGGCTTTGTGCAGAAGGGTGGGCAATAGCCCTTCCCCCGGTATTCGGGAATTCACGGTCGCGACCGTCCTGGGCGGTCGGACGGCAGTGGCCGTCCGGCCGCCCGGCACCGGCCCCTCCACGCGTGGACAGTGATCGTCGGCGGGTAGGGTGCGGGCATTGCGCGCTTCAAGCTACCTGGAAGGAATCGTGTGGAAGCCAACACTCGTGGCACCGGGCGTCTACCGGCTGCCTTCCTGACCCCCGGGTCCTCCTCGTTCCTCGACTTCCTCGCCGAGCACAAGCCGGAGCTGCTCCCCGGTCGCGCCGGGCTCCCCGAGGGATCCGTGGTGGAGGCCCCGCACGGGACCACGATCGTGGCCGCGGTCTTCGACGGCGGTGTGGTGATCGCGGGTGACCGCCGGGCGACCATGGGCAACGTCATCGCCCAGCGCGACATCGAGAAGGTTTTCCCGGCCGACGAGTACAGCGCGGTCGGCATCGCCGGCACCGCGGGCCTCGCGGTCGAGATGGTGCGGCTGTTCCAGCTGGAGCTGGAGCACTACGAGAAGATCGAGGGCACCACGCTCTCCCTGGAGGGCAAGGCCAACCGCCTCACCAGCATGATCCGGGGCAACCTGGGCATGGCGATGCAGGGCCTCGCGGTGGTCCCGATCTTCGCGGGCTACGACCTCGACCGGGGCCGTGGCCGGATCTTCAACTACGACGTCACCGGCGGGCGCTCCGAGGAGCGCGGCTTCGCCGCCACCGGCTCCGGTTCGGTCTTCGCCCGCGGCTCGCTGAAGAAGCTGTACCGCGAGGACCTGACGGCCGAGCAGGCCGTCACCCTGGTCGTCCAGGCGCTCTACGACGCGGCGGACGACGACTCCGCCACCGGCGGGCCGGACCTGGCCCGCAAGATCTTCCCGATCGTCTCCGTGATCACCGAGGACGGCTTCCGCCGGCTCACCGAGGCCGAGGTCGCCGAGACCGCGGTCGCCATCACCGACGAGCGCCTGACCCGGCCCAACGGCCCGCAGGCCCCGCTGATCTAGCCATCACCTCACAGGAAAGGGACGACCGCCGGTGTCGACACCGTTCTACGTCTCACCCCAGCAGGCCATGGCGGACCGCGCGGAGTACGCCCGCAAGGGCATCGCTCGCGGCCGCAGCGTGGTCGTGCTCACCTACGCCGACGGCATCGTCTTCGTCGCGGAGAACACCTCCCGGGCGCTCCACAAGGTCTCCGAGATCTACGACAAGATCGCCTTCGCGGCGGTCGGCCGCTACAACGAGTTCGAGAACCTGCGCATCGGCGGCGTCCGCTACGCCGATCTGCGCGGCTACTCCTACGACCGGGCCGACGTCACCGCCCGGGGCCTCGCCAACGTGTACGCCCAGACCCTGGGCACCGTCTTCTCCTCGGTCGGCGAGAAGCCGTACGAGGTCGAGCTGATCGTCGCGGAGGTCGGCCGGACCGCGGACAACGACCAGATCTACCGGCTCACTCCGGACGGCTCGGTCGTCGACGAGAAGAACTACGTGGTGGTCGGCGGCAACGCCGACTCGATCGGCAACTACCTGGGCCAGCGCCACCGCGTGGGCATGAGCCTGACCGAGGCCGTGAAGGTCGCGGTGGACTCGCTCGCCCGCGACCCCAACGGCGGCAGCCCGCGGCCCCTCACCCCGGAACAGCTGGAGGTCGCGGTCCTCGACCGCCAGCGGTTCCAGCAGCGCAAGTTCAAGCGGATCCTGGGCAACCAGCTCGGTCGCCTGCTCGACGGCGACCAGTCCGCCGAGGCGGACGACGAGGACGACCCGGCGGACACCACGCCGGAGTAGCAGTACCTGCGGGGTCCCGTACGACGGCCGGACCGCCGTCGTACGGGACCCCGGTGCCCCTGCGGCGGCCCAGTCGTCGTGGAGGCGGTTTCGGACAGCTCCGACACGGAATGGAGTGCTCATGGACCGCCGGATTTTCGGGCTGGAGAACGAGTACGGCGTGACCTGTACGTTCCGCGGGCAGCGGCGGCTGTCGCCGGACGAGGTCGCGCGGTACCTGTTCCGCCGGGTCGTCTCCTGGGGCCGCAGCAGCAACGTCTTCCTGCGCAACGGCGCCCGCCTCTACCTCGACGTCGGCTCCCACCCCGAGTACGCCACCCCCGAGTGCGACGACGTGGTCGAGCTGGTGACGCACGACAAGGCGGGCGAGCGCATCCTCGAAGGGCTCCTGGTGGACGCCGAGCGGCGGCTGCACGAGGAGGGCATCGCGGGGGACGTCTACCTCTTCAAGAACAACACCGACTCGGCCGGGAACTCCTACGGCTGCCACGAGAACTACCTGGTGGCCCGGCACGGCGAGTTCTCCCGGCTGGCCGACGTGCTGATCCCCTTCCTGGTGACCCGCCAGCTGATCTGCGGCGCGGGCAAGGTGCTGCAGACCCCGCGCGGCGCGGTGTACTGCGTCAGCCAGCGGGCCGAGCACATCTGGGAGGGCGTCAGCTCCGCCACCACCCGCTCCCGCCCGATCATCAACACCCGGGACGAGCCGCACGCGGACGCCGAGCGCTACCGCCGGCTGCACGTGATCGTCGGCGACTCCAACATGTCCGAGACCACCACCCTGCTCAAGGTCGGCGCGACCGACCTGGTGCTGCGGCTGATCGAGGCCGGCGTGGTGATGCGCGACCTCACCCTGGAGAACCCGATCCGGGCGATCCGCGAGGTCAGCCACGACCTCACCGGCACCCACCAGGTGCGCCTCGCCAACGGCCGGGAGGCCAGCGCGCTGGACATCCAGGAGGAGTACTACACCAAGGCCCTGGAGTTCGCCGACCGCAAGGGCATCAACACCGGCACCATCGCCCGGGTCCTCGACCTGTGGGGCCGCACCCTGGAGGCCGTGCGCAGCGAGCGGCTGGACGGGGTGGCCACCGAGATCGACTGGATCATGAAGTACAAGCTCATCGAGCGCTACCGCGAGAAGCACCAGATGACGATGTCCAACCCGCGGGTCGCCCAGATCGACCTCGCGTACCACGACATCCACCGTCGGCGGGGCCTGTTCTACCTGCTCCAGGGCAAGGGCCAGGCGGAGCGGGTGACCACCGACCTCAAGACCTTCGAGGCCAAGTCGATCCCGCCGCAGACCACCCGGGCCCGGCTTCGCGGTGACTTCATCCGCCGGGCGCAGGAGCAGCGCCGGGACTTCACGGTGGACTGGGTGCACCTGAAGCTGAACGACCAGGCGCAGCGCACGGTGCTGTGCAAGGACCCGTTCCGTTCGGTGGACGAGCGGGTGGAGAAGCTGATCGCCGGCATGTGATCGCCGGATCCGTGTGATCGCCGGGCGGTGTCCGGCCCCGGTGGTGGTGTCTACCGGGGCCGGACGCGTGCCGGGCATACGCTGTCCGTCGAGTCAGGAGAGCCGACTTCGACCGACAGTAAGGACCACCGTGCGCCGCACCGCCGGTTTGCTTCTCACCCTGCCGCTGCTGCTCGCGGTGGCCTGCAGCAGCTCGCCCAAGGCGGCCGGCCCGGCGACGCCGTCCACGGCGAGCGCCGCGCCGACGGTGCCCCCGCCGGTGACGGAGGCGTCCCCGATGCCCACTCTTTCGGGTGGCGGTTTCGGCAGCAAGGCCACCATCACCATTCCCGAGGGCCAGCCGCCCAGCGGTCAGTTCGTGGTGAACACGGTGAGCGAGGGGGAGCGGTCGACGGTCAACAAGGGTGACTGGGTGACCGTCAACTACACGGCGAAGGACTGGACCACCGGCAAGGACCTGCCGAGCTCGTACGACGACAACGGCAAGCCGCAGCTCTACCAGGCCGGCAGCGGGCAGCTGGTGCCGGCGTTCGACCAGAGCGTGATCGACAAGAAGGTGGGCACCCGGCTGCTCGTGGTGGCCCCGCCGGCGGCGGCCTTCGGGGAGCAGGGCTCCACCCAGCTGGGCGTCAACAAGGGCGACACCGTGGTGTTCGTGCTGGACATCGTGGAGAGCCTGCCGCAGGACTCCACGCTGACCGGGAACATGACCCAGGCGCCCGCGACGCTGCCCCAGGTCAAGGACAACGGCAAGGCGCCGGTGGGCATCACGATCCCGGCGGGGCAGGCCGCGCCCACCGACCTCCAGCAGGCCGTGCTGATCAAGGGCGAGGGCAAGCAGGTCAAGACCGGGCAGACGCTGGTGGTGCAGTACACCGGGGTGCTGTGGAGCAACGGGCAGCAGTTCGACAGCTCGTGGACGCACGGCGGCGCGCAGGCGGTGCAGATCGGCACCGGCAGCGTGATCGAGGGCTGGGACAAGGGGCTGGTCGGGCAGAACGTCGGCAGCCGGGTCCTGCTGGTGGTGCCCCCGGCGCTCGGTTACAAGGACCAGGCGCAGGGATCGGTGCCGCCGAACTCCACGCTGGTCTTCGTGATCGACATTCTGGAAGCGGTTTAGACACGCCCTAGGAAGTCGCCGGGGGGATTCCGTACGCTTGGGCGGACGCTCGTACAACGAAGCGTCCGCCCTCATCCTTAGCTGTCATACTGCCCTCGCACTGTGGCAGGCGCCGCCCGGCGCCGAGGTCCGGGCGGGCGGTACGGCGGCAGGCCGGCGCTCACCACGCCGGGCGCAGACCTGGAAGACCTCGTGGCGAGATGGATGGGGAGTCATGACTGAGAAGACGCCGAGCCCGGGCGGGGCCGGCACCGCGGCGAACGACAGCTCTGCGGGTGACCCGGCCGCCTCTCGTCCCGGCGGCCCGATCGCGGCGGACCGCGAGTCGATCGTCGTCCCCCCGGCGATCCTCGCGCAGCAGGCAGGCTGGGCGCAGCCCGGCGAGAAGCCGCGGCCGGTCGGCGGGACCAAGGCGGACGACGAGGACGCCCCGCAGATCTTCGCCAGCAACGTGCGCAAGACGGACACCTCGGAGGCCGGGTACGCCGAGAACCCTCCCGGTGTCGGCAAGCTGGGCGTGATCCTCGGCACGATCCTGGCGCTGCTGCTGGTCGGCAGCGGCGTCACGCTGTACATGGTGAACAAGGACGACTCCAAGGACACCTCCGCGGCCTCCCCGCCGGACGCGACCAAGTCCGCGCCGCCCACGCCGAGCGCCGAGCCGGTGCCGCCGATCAAGGACAGCGCCAAGGTGCTGCCGACGGTCACCGGTGACTTCGGCAAGAAGGCCGAGATCCAGGTGCCCGGCCAGGCCTCCGACGGCTCCTTCGTGGTGAAGGTGCTGTCCGAGGGCAGCGGCCCCAAGGTCGACAAGAACAACTGGACCTCGGTGGACTACACCGCCAAGGACTGGAACACCGGCAAGGACATCCCGAGCTCGTACGACGACAAGGGCAAGCCGCAGATCTTCCAGGCCGGCACCGACGCGCTGATCCCGGCGCTGGACCAGGCCGTGATCGGGAAGAAGGCCGGCAGCCGGCTGCTGGTGGTGGCCCCGCCGGCCGCCGCGTTCGGCTCGCAGGGCAAGTCGGACATGTCGATCGGCGCCAAGGACGACCTGATCTTCGTGATCGACATCCGCAACACCAACGCGCCGGACGCCGTGGTGAGCGGCACCGTCACGCCGCCCCCGGCGGACTTCCCGCAGGTCAAGGACAACGGCAAGAAGCCGGCCGACATCACCCCGGTGGCCGGCGCCAAGGACCCGACCGAGCTGAAGACCCACGTCCTGATCAAGGGCACCGGGCCGGTGGTGGAGAAGGGCGAGAAGGTCGTCGTCCAGTACACCGGCGCGCTGGCCAAGGACGGCAAGGTCTTCGACTCCTCGCTCAGCAAGGGCCAGGCGTTCTCCTTCGCGGTCGGCGGCGGCCAGGTCATCCAGGGCTGGGACCAGGGGCTGGCGGGCCAGACCGTCGGCAGCCGGGTCGAGCTGGTGATCCCTGCCTCGCTGGGTTACGGGGACAAGGGCCAGGGCGACATTCCGCCCGCCGCGACCCTGGTCTTCGTGGTGGACATCCTGGACGCCGGTCAGGGCTGATCCACTTTTCGGGTGACAATGGTGGGCGTGTGACCTTCGGGGTCGGCCGCGTGGCCGCGTCCCGACGGGCGGCGGGCGCCCGTACCGTGGTCCAGGAACGGACCGTGGTGCGGGCGCCCGCCGCTTGGTCGTGTATGGAATTTGCGAACGTGAGAAGAGGGACCATGGCTGTGAACCTCAACGAGAAGCCCGAGATCGACTTCCCGATCGGCGACGCTCCCAAGGAGCTGCAGATCCGCGACATCGTCGTCGGCGACGGCGCCGAGGCCAAGCCCGGCAGCAACGTCAAGGTGCGCTACGTCGGCGTGACCTTCGAGACCGGCGAGGAGTTCGACGCGAGCTGGAACCGGACGCCCAACGAGTTCGTGTTCCCGCTGGGTGGCGGCCGGGTCATCAAGGGCTGGGACCAGGGCGTCGCCGGCATGCGCGTCGGCGGCCGCCGTGAGCTGACCATCCCCTCGCACCTGGCGTACGGCGCCCAGTCGCCGTCGCCGCTCATCCCGCCGCACTCGACCCTGATCTTCGTGGTCGACCTGCTGGCCGTCTGAGCCCGCGCTGACCTCGGGCCGGACCCCTGCGGGGGCCCGGCCCGAGGCCGTGTTCGGGCCCGAACGGCACGCCCCGGCGGGCAGGCGCGGGACGCGGCTTTTGCAGTGCGTACCGCTACCGGTACGGTCGGTCCCGCCGGGTGAGGATCGCCCGGTGGGCGCACCCCGCGCACGGCGCGGCACACCGGAAGGGTCACCGATGGCGATCGCCAAGGCAGAGCGGCTGATGAATCTCGCCCTGTGCCTGATGAACACCAGACGCCCGCTCTCCAAGAAGGAGCTGCGGGAATCCATCGAGGCGTACCGCGAAGCCTGGCAGAGCAGCAGCGAGGACGCCTTCAACCGGATGTTCGAGCGGGACAAGGACGACCTGCGCGAACTCGGCCTGGTGATCGACGTCGACGAGAGCGCGCTCGACGGTGAGCTCGGCTACCTCGCCCGCCCCGACCGCAACCGGCTGCCGGAGATCGCGCTGGACGCCGAGGAGGCCGCCGCGCTCACCCTGGCGGCCCGGGTCTGGCAGCAGGCCAAGATGTCCGGCGCGGCCAGTGGCGCGCTGCAGAAGCTGCGCGCGGCCGGGGTGCCGTTCGGCGAGGCCGAGGGCCGGACCGCCCTGGAGCCGCGCATCCCCGCCCGGGAGGCCGCGTTCGAGCCGCTGCTCACCGCCGCCCGGGACCGCCGCCCGGTCACCTTCGAGTACCGCAAGGCCGGGGCCGCCGCCGTCGAGCAGCGCAGCGTCGAGCCGTGGGCGCTGGAGTGCTGGCGCGGGCACTGGTACCTGGCCGGGTACGACCGGGACCGCGGCGACGCCCGGGTGTTCCGGCTCAGCCGGATCACCGGCAAGGTGAAGGCCAAGGGCGGCGCCTTTGTGGGCACGGTGCCCGAGCACGTGGACGTCCGGGCCACCGTGGCCAAGTTCGCCGGCGAGGGCGCCACCGCCACCGCGACCGTCCGGGTCCGCCGGGGCGCGGGCTTCCCGCTGCGCACCAAGGCGCTGAACAGCACCCGGGTCGACGAGGTCTGGGACGAGCTGGAGATCCCGTACGGCAACGGGCTGGGCGCCGACCTGGCCGAGTTCGGGCCGGACGTGGTCGTGCTCGGGCCGGAGGAGCTGCGGGCGGATGTGGTCGACCGGCTGCGGGCGGTCGCGGGGCTGGACTCGGAGGACGTACGGGCGTGAGTGAGCGGAGCGAACGAACCATGGGAAGGTGCGCATCGTGCGAAGCGCCCGCCGAGCGCCGCGAGGTGGACGCATGAGCAATGCGATCGACCAGACGCGACGGATGCTGTCGCTGGTCACCTACCTGCGCGAGCGGCCCGGGGCCGAGGTCGCCGAGGTGGCCCGGGCGTTCGGGATCAGCGAGCGGGAGCTGATCGGGGACCTCAACGTGCTGCCGATGTGCGGCACCAGTTTCCGCGGCGGCGACCTGCTCGACATCGACACCGACGGCGAGCGGATCTGGTGGCACAACGTCGACGACGTGGCCCAGCCGCTGCGGCTGGCCGCCGACGAGGCCACCGCGCTGCTGGTGGCCGCCCGCGCGGTCGCCGGGCTGCCCGGTCTGCGGGCCGGCGACCGGGAGGCGCTCACCCGGGCCGTCGCCAAGATCGAGAACGCTGCCGGGGAGAGCGCCGAGGGCAGCGCCCGGGTCGGCGTGACCTTCGAGGCGGAGAGCCACGTCTTCGCCGACATCGACCGGGCGCTCAGCGAGGGCCGCCGGGTCTGGCTGCGCTACTACTCGCACGGGCGTGGCGGGATGACCGAGCGCGAGGTCGACCCGATCCGGCTGCTCACCGAGGGCCACACCTACCTTGAGGCCTGGTGCCGCACCTCGGAGGACCACCGGATGTTCCGGCTGGACCGGGTCGCCGAGATCCGCGTCCTGGACGTCCCGGCCGACCCGCCCCGGCGCGAGCCGCGCGACCTCAGCGGCGGGCTGGTCAACCCCGCGGCGGACGACCCCGAGGTGGTGGTCGAGGTCTCCTCCGGCGGCCGATGGGTCGCCGAGTACTACACCCACGACCGGGCGGAAGAGCTGCCCGACGGCGGACTGCGGATCACCCTGCGCAGCGCCGATCCCTCCCAGCTGCGCCCGCTGGCGCTGCGGCTGGGCCGGGACGGCCGGATCGTCTCGCCGCCCGAGCTGGCCGAGCAGGCGCGCTCGGCCGCGCGGGAGGCGCTGGCCGCCTACGGGGAGGGGCGGGTCTGAACGGTGGAGCCCGGGACGAGATTCAAGGTGTACTGCTCGCAGTGCCGCGAGAAGGTCGAGCTCCCGGCCGAGGAGTTCCGGCTGACCCTCGGCCGGACCGCGGCGCAGGCGCACTACAGCTTCGGCTGCCCGCTCTGCGGGGCGGCGGTGCGCAAGCCGGCCGGGGAGAAGATCGTCGAGGCGCTCACCGCGGCGGGGGTGCGCACCATGCGGCTCGTTCCGGCCGAGGGATAGCGCGCCCGCGCCCCGTATAGGGTGGGCGCATGTCCTGGATGCTCGTCGCCGCCGTCCTGCTCGCCACCGCGGGCCTGCTGGTCCTCGGGGTCCTCGCGATCCGGTTGTGGCTGAACGTGCGGGCGCTGGCCAAGGGCGTGGACGCGGCCTCGCGGGCGCTGGCCGAGGCGGCGGGGGAACTGGGCTCGGCGGTTCCGCACTCCTAGCGTCCCGTGGCCGTTAGCACACCAGGGGCACCCGGCGGTACGGGGGCTGCTGCGCGGAGGTAGGGGCGGGTTACGCTCTCAGGTGGCTCCTGAACTGCGAACCGGGGGCCGCTGTCCTGTTCGGGCGGCCGTCGTCGGGGCGTCATCCGCAGCGGTTACCATCCGCGGCGGGCGGCCTGCCGGGCCGCGGTGAGTGAAGGTGGTCGCACGTGCGCATCTCGATGACCGGGATCGTGGTGATCGTGGTTCTCGCCATCGTGCTGTTCGGTGCCAAGAGGCTGCCCGAGCTGGCGCGTTCGCTGGGGCAGTCGATGCGGATCCTGAAGAGCGAGGCCAGGGGGTTGCGCTCGGACGGCGAGAAGGGCGGGAGCGTGCCGTCGGCGGCGCCGCCGGTCGACGGTCCGGTGCGGTCGTCGGTCAGGACCGTCCAGTCGGCCCCGGGAGCGTCGGCCACGGCCCGTCCGGTGGCCGGGCCCGACGGCGACGCGCCGCACTGAGCGCGGTGCACGTGACGTACGTGACCTACGTGACGTACGCGACGCACCAGACCACGGGGGCCCGTCGACCGGCGGGCCTCGACGCACGAGTTGAGGACCGGGGTTGAGCAAGCTCTCCAAGGCGCCGCAGAAGGCGCCCAAGGATCCTGAGGGGCGGATGGCCCTAGCCGACCACCTGCGGGAACTGCGCAACCGCGTGGTCAAGTCGGTCCTGGCGATCGTGCTGTTCGCGGTGATCGCGGCGATCTACCACAAGCAGATCGAGCACTTCCTGCTCCAGCCGCTGCCCCAGTGCGACAAGGCGACCTCGGGCAACTACCACGGGCGCTGTGCCCAGGTGTCCAACATCGGTCTGACCGCCGGCTTCAACTGGATGCTGAAGGTCGCGCTGACCACGGGCGTGGTGGCGGCCGTGCCGGTCTGGCTCTACCAGGTGTGGGCGTTCGTGGCGCCCGGGCTGCACAAGCACGAGAAGAAGTACGCGATCGTCTTCATGGCGTGCGGCGCCCCACTGTTCCTGGCGGGCGTGGCGACCGCGTTCCTGGTGATGCCGACCATGGTCGAGATGCTGCTCTCGTTCACGCCGAGCGAGACGGTGCCGATCCTCCCGCCCGAGGACTACTTCGACATCGCCACCCGGATGGTGCTGGTCTTCGGCCTCGCCTTCGAGTTCCCGCTGCTGCTGGTGATGCTCAACCTGGTCGGCATCGTGACCGGCAAGCGGCTGCTCAGCTGGTGGCGCGGGATGGTCATGGCCATCACGGTGTTCGCGGCCTTCGCCACCCCGGGCGCCGACCCGGTCAGCATGCTGCTGCTGTCGGCGCCGATCTGGGCGCTGTACTTCCTCGCCGTGGCGGTCGCGCTGCTCAACGACCGGCGCAAGCGGCGCAACAACCCGGACGCCGACCTGGACGACGAGGAGGCCTCGCACGTCGACCTCAGCGTCCAGGCCGTCGACGGCGCGGAGTCGGTGAGCGCCTCGCCGGCGCCGACGGCCGGCCCCACGCCGGTGCCGGCCGCGCGCCACGAGCAGATGGACGACATCACCTGAGCCGGTAGCCGTCGCCGGGGCCCCGGTCCACCGCCCTCCCGCGGTGGGCCGGGGCCCTTCGCCGTCCTCGGGGGTTACCGGTTTCGGAGTTCTGCGGCTTTGCGGCCTTCCGGCTTTGTGTGGCCTTGGCAGGGTCGATGGCATGTGACATATTACTGACGTGCTGAAGACCTGGACTCCTCCCCCGGACGTCGTCGTGGTCGGCGCCGGAGTCGTCGGCGCCGCCTGTGCCTACTACGCCGCCCGCGCCGGGCTCGCCGTCGCCGTCGTCGACCGCGGGCCGGTCGCCGGAGGCACCACCGGCGCGGGCGAAGGCAACCTGCTGGTCTCCGACAAGGAGCCCGGGCCCGAGCTCGACCTCGCCCTGCTCAGCCTCCGGCTCTGGCGCGAGCTCGCCGAACAGCTCGGCCCGGCAGTCGAGTACGAGCCCAAGGGCGGCGTGGTGGTCGCCTCGACGGCCGCCGGGCAGCAGGCGCTGCGGGACTTCGCGGCCGGTCAGACCGCGGCCGGGGTGGACACCGAGGAGGTCCCGGCCGAGCGGCTGCACGAACTGGAGCCCCATCTCGCCTGCGGGCTGGCGGGCGGCTACCACTACCCGCAGGACGCCCAGGTGCAGCCCGCGCTCGCCGCCGCCCACCTGCTGCGCGAGGCCCGTCGGATGGGCGCCGAGCTGAGCACCGGGGAGACCGTCACGGCCGTCGAGCGCGGGCCGGACGGCGCGGTGCGCGGCGTCCGCACCGACCGCCGCCGACTGGCCGCGCCCGCCGTGGTGAACGCCACCGGCGCCTGGGGGGCCGAACTGGCCGCGCTGGCCGGGGCGCACCTGCCGGTGCTGCCCCGGCGCGGCTTCGTCCTGGTCACCGAACCGCTGCCCAGGGTCGTCCGGCACAAGGTCTACTCGGCCGACTACGTGGCCGACGTGGCCAGCGGCTCGGCCGGGCTGCAGACCTCCTCCGTGATCGAGGGCACCCCCGGCGGGCCGGTGCTGATCGGCGCCAGCCGGGAGCGGGTCGGCTTCGACCGGACCATCTCCCACGAGGCGATCGGCCGGCTGGCGGCCGAGGCGGCGGCGCTGTTCCCGGTGCTGGCGCAGGTCGCCGTGATGCGCACCTACCGGGGCTTCCGCCCGTACCTGCCGGACCACCTGCCCGCCATCGGGGAGGACCCCCGGGTGCCCGGGCTGTACCACGCCTGCGGGCACGAGGGCGCCGGTATCGGGCTGGCGCCCGCCACCGGGCTGCTGATCAGCGAGCAACTGACCGGGAAGCGGCCGGAGCTGGACCTCGCGCCGTTCCGGGCCGACCGGTTCCCGGGGGACGGGCGTTCCGATGGGTGACCGTGTGCCGCGTTCCCGGGAGGTCCTCCCGGGGTGTTCTGCCGGGGCGTTCTCCCGGGACGTTCCTTCCGGCTCGGAGAAGCCGGTGATGGATTGGAGAAGCCGGTGAAGCGTCGCCGCACCCCTGCCGCCCTGGTCGAGGCCGAACCCGGACCCGGCCACCGGATCGAGTTCGACGGGCGGCCCGTCCTCGCCCTGCCCGGGCAGTCCATCGCCGCCGCGCTCTGGGCCGATGGCGTGCTCGCCTGGCGCACCACCCGGATCGGCGGGCGGCCGCGGGGGGCGTTCTGCGGGATCGGGGCCTGCTTCGACTGCCTGGCCACCGTCAACGGCCGGGCCAACCAGCGCCTGTGCCTGCTGCCCGCCGAACCGGGCACCGTCGTCACCACCCAGGAGGGACACGGCCGTGCCGACCTCGCCGTCTGAGCCCTACGACCTCGCGGTGGTCGGCGCCGGGCCGGCCGGGCTCGCCGCCGCCGTCACCGCCGCCGACCTCGGGCTGCGCTGCGTCCTGCTGGACGGCGCGGACCGGACCGGCGGCCAGTACTACCGGCACCCCGCGCCCGGGCTCGGCGCGGCCCGCCCCGACCGGCTGCACCACGGCTGGGCGGCGTACAGCGGCCTCGCCGCGCGGCTCGCGGCGCACCGGCGGGCGGAGTTCCGCGGCGGCCACCAGGTGTGGTCGCTGGAGCGGACCGGGGACGGCTTCGCGGTGCACGTCACCCTCGGGCCGGAGGCCGCCGAGCGGACCACTGTACGGGCCCGGACGGTACTGCTCGCCACCGGTGCGTACGAGCGGCAGCTGCCGTTCCCCGGCTGGACGCTGCCCGGGGTGGTCACCGCGGGCGGCGCCCAGGCGATGCTCAAGGCCGGGCTGGTGCTGCCCGGGCGGCGGATCGTGGTGGCCGGCAGCGGTCCGCTGCTGCTCGCCGCCGCCTCCTCGCTGGTGAGCGCCGGCGCGGAGGTCCCGGCGGTGGTCGAGGCGAGCGGCTACCTCGGGTACGCCCGGCGCCCCGGCGTGCTGGCGGCCGTCCCCGCCAAGCTGGTCGAGGGCGCCGGGCACGGGAGCGCGCTGCTGCGCCACGGCGTCCGGCTGCGGCCGCGCAGCGCGGTCGTCGA
Source organism: Kitasatospora sp. NPDC101157 (assembly GCF_044768255.1). Taxonomy (NCBI): domain Bacteria; kingdom Bacillati; phylum Actinomycetota; class Actinomycetes; order Kitasatosporales; family Streptomycetaceae; genus Kitasatospora; species Kitasatospora sp. NPDC101157. The sequence continues at coordinate 54,218 of NZ_JBIWPL010000005.1, forward strand.
GGCGCACGGGGACGAGCGGGTCACCGCGGTCACCGTCGCCCGGCTGGACGCCGACTGGCGGCCGATGCCCGGCACCGAACGGCGGATCGACTGCGACGCGCTCGCCGTCGGCCACGGGCTGCTGCCGCAGATCGACCTGGCCGCCGAACTCGGCGCGGACACCCGGACCGGGCCGGACGGCGCGGTCGCCCTGCGGGTCGACGCCCGGCTGCGCACCACCGTCCCCGGCCTGTGGTCCGCGGGGGAGACCAACGGCGTGGGCGGCGCGGACCTCGCGCTGGCCGAGGGGGAGCTGGCCGCGTACGCGATCGCCGGGGCCCGGCCGGGGCGCGCGCTGCTGCGCCGCCGGGCGCGGCTGCGGGCCTTCGCCGGGCTCATGGCGGCGGCGCACCGGCCGGGGCCCGGCTGGACGGGGTGGCTGCGCCCGGACACCGATGTGTGCCGGTGCGAGGAGGTGCCGGTCGCGCGGATCCGCGAGGCGGTGGAGGAGCTCGGCGCGGGTGATCCGCGGACGGTCAAGCTGCTCACCCGTGCCGGGATGGGCTGGTGCCAGGGGCGGATGTGCGGTCCGGCGGTGGCCTGTCTGTCCGGTGCCACGGGGGCGGGGCCGGACCGGCGGCCGCTGGCCTGCCCGGTGCCGCTGTCGCAACTGGCGGCGGGGGCGTCGGAGTAGTCCGGACCCGGGCCCGGGCCTGCGGGCTCGGGCCTGCGGGGCCCGGGCCGGTTCCGGGCCGTCGGAACGCGCGGGGCGGGGGCTCTTGTCTCCGGCCTGTTCCCGCTTATAAAATGTCACACCTCACCAAGGAGCTCAACGTGTCCATCACCCCGTTCGACACCAACCGTCCCTGGCGCGGCATCATGGTCGCCACCACGATCCCGCTGCGCCCGGACCTCTCCGTCGACTACGACGCGTACGCCGAGCACGTCCGCTGGCTGATCGAGTCCGGCTGCGACGGCGTGGTCCCCAACGGCTCGCTGGGCGAGTACCAGACGCTCACCGCCGAGGAGCGCGCCCGGGTCGTCGAGGTGGCGATCGAGGCGGCCGGCGACGGTTCCCGGGTCATGCCCGGCGTCGCCGCGTACGGCAGCGCCGAGTCCCGCCGCTGGGCCGAGCAGGCCGCCGAGGCGGGAGCGGGGTCCGTCCTGCTGCTGCCGCCCAACGCCTACCGGGCCGACCACGCCTCGGTGCGGGCGCACTACGCGGAGGTCGCCCGGGCGGGGCTGCCGGTCGTCGCCTACAACAACCCGATCGACACCAAGGTCGACCTGGTGCCCGCGCTGCTCGCCCAGCTGCACGGCGAGGGCTCGGTCGTGGCCGTCAAGGAGTTCAGCGGGGACGTCCGCAGGGCGTACGAAATCGCCGAACTGGCGCCCGGGTTGGACCTGTTGATCGGCGCGGACGACGTGCTGCTGGAGCTGGCGCTGGCCGGTGCGGTCGGCTGGATCGCCGGGTACCCGAACGCGCTGCCGGAGGCCTGCGTGGCGCTCTACGACGCGGCCGTCGGGCACGACCTGGAGACCGCCCTGCCGCTGTACAAGTCGCTGCACTCGCTGCTGCGCTGGGACTCCAAGACCGAGTTCGTCCAGGCCATCAAGCTCTCCATGGACATCGCCGGGCGCCCCGGCGGGCCGGTCCGGGCGCCCCGGCTGCCGCTGGAGCCGGAGATCGAGGCGGCGGTGCGCGCGGCCACCGAGAAGGCACTGGCCGAGGGCCTGGCGTAGCCGTTCGGAGCCGGCCGGCTGTGCGGGCAGCCGGCCCCGACCGGCCGACGTCGACCGCTTCGACCGGGTCCTGCCGCTTCGACCGCTTCGACCGGTTCGACCGACTTCTACCGCTTCGACTGAGGAGTTGTGAGGAATGCGCAGCCGTCACGTGTTCCACGCCGTGGACTCGCACACCGAGGGCATGCCGACCCGGGTCATCACCGGGGGCTTCGGCGTCATCCCCGGCGCGACCATGGCCGAGCGCCGGGTGCACTTCCAGCAGCACCTGGACCACTTCCGCACCCTGCTGATGTACGAGCCGCGCGGGCACGCCGCGATGAGCGGTGCCGTTCTGCAGCCGCCCACCCGGCCGGACGCCGACTTCGGGGTGCTCTACATCGAGGTGTCCGGGCTGCTGCCGATGTGCGGGCACGGCACCATCGGCGTGGCCACCGTCCTGGTCGAGACCGGGATGGTGCCGGTGGTCGAGCCGGTGACGACGGTGCGGCTGGACACCCCCGCCGGGCTGGTCGTCGCGGAGGTGCGGGTCGAGGGCGGCGCCGCCAAGGCGGTGACCATCCGCAACGTGGCCTCCTACGCGGTCGCGCTGGACCGCAAGATCGAGGTGCCCGGCTACGGCACGGTCGGCTACGACCTCGCGTACGGCGGCAACTTCTACGCCATCCTGCCCCTCGCCGAGCTCGGGCTGCCGTTCGAGCGCGAGCGCAAGCAGGAGATCCTGGACGCCGGGCTCGCCCTGATGGCCGCCGTCAACGCGGGCCCCGACCGGCCGGTGCACCCGGAGGACCCGTCCATCCACGGCTGCCACCACGTCCAGCTGCTCGCCCCCGGCTCCACCGCCGAACACTCCCGGCACGCGATGGCCATCCACCCCGGCTGGTTCGACCGCTCGCCCTGCGGCACCGGCACCTCGGCGCGGATGGCGCAGCTGCACGCGCGCGGCGAACTGCCGCTCGGGCGGGACTTCCGCAACGACTCCTTCATCGGGACGACCTTCACCGGGCGGCTGGTCGAGGAGACCGAGGTGGCCGGGCACCCAGCCGTGGTGCCCACCGTCACCGGGCGGGCCTGGGTCACCGGCACCGCCCAGTACTTCCTCGACCCGGACGACCCGTTCCCGGCGGGCTTCCTGCTCTGACGCTGTTTTGTGAACTCGCTCTGAAGGGCTGGTAGTTGTGAGCATCACCTCGTACAACCCCGCCGACCCGGCCGACCTGGTGGTCGCCGTCAAGGCGCCCGGCGCCGAGGCCGTGCGGGCCGTCGTCGGACGGGCCCGGGCCGCGCAGGGCGACTGGCTCGCGGCCGGTGCGGGCGCCCGCTCGGCGGCGCTCGGCCGGATCGCCGAGGCGGTCGAGGCGCACGCGGAGGAGCTGGCCGCGCTGATCGTGCGCGAGGTCGGCAAGCCGCTCGCCGAGGCGCGGGGGGAGGTCGCCCGGACGGCGGCGATCTGGCGCTACTACGCCCAGGCGCCGTACGACCCGTCCGGGGCGGTGCACGAGACCGCCGCCGGGCCCGGGCTGCTGCTCACCCGGCGCCGGCCGTACGGGGTGGCCGGGCTGATCGCGCCGTGGAACTTCCCGCTGGCGATCCCGAGTTGGAAGGCCGCTCCGGCACTGGCGGTCGGGAACACGGCGGTGCTCAAGCCCGCGCCGGAGGCGACGGCGTGCGCGCTGCGGCTGGCCGAGCTGGTGTCGCGGGCCTCGCTGCCCGAGGACGTGTTCACAGTGGTGCCCGGTGGGGCCGGGGAGGGCGCGGCGCTGGTCGACGCGGCGGACGTGGTGTCCTTCACCGGCTCGACCGGGGTCGGCCGGGCCGTGGTGCGGGCCGCCACCGGGCGCGGGGTGCCGGTGCAGGCCGAACTGGGCGGTCTGAACGCGGCGTTGGTGCTTCCGGACGCCGACGTGGAGCTGGCGGCCGGGCACATCGCGGCCGCGATCGCCGGGTACGCCGGGCAGAAGTGCACCGCCACCAGCCGGGTGATCGCGGTGGGCGCGGCGTACCAGCCGTTGCGGGAGGCGCTGGTCAAGGCCCTGGCGGCGGTGGACGATTCGGTCTGCGGGCCGGTGGTCAGCGCCGCCGCGCGGGAGCGGATGGTCGGGGCGGTCTCCTCGGCCGTCGAGGCCGGGGCGAGCGTCCTGGTCGGCGGCGGGGTGCCCGAGCGGGCCGGCTGGTACGTCGAGCCGACCCTGCTCGCCGGGGTGCCCGCCCGACACCCGCTGGCGCGTGAGGAGTTCTTCGGCCCGGTGGCGGTGCTGCACGCCGCCGCCGACCTGGACGAGGCCGTCGGGCTCGCCAACGACACCCCGCACAGCCTCGCCACCTCGGTGCACACCCGCAGCCTGGACGCGGCTCTGGCCGCCGCCGACCGGCTGGACGCGGGCATGATCCGGGTCAACGCCCCGTCCAGCGGCGTGGACTTCCACCTGCCGTTCGGCGGGACCAAGGGAGCGAGCCACGGCGAGCGCGAACAGGGCCGGGCGGCACTGGAGTTCTACACGGTCAGCCGGACCGTCAGCGTCCTGCCGGGCGGGGGGCTGTGATGCTCCACGTCCGCACCGTCGACTACCACACGGCCGGGGAGCCGTTCCGGATCGTGCTGGACGGGGTGCCCCCGATCCCCGGTGACAGCGTCGCCGAGCGGCGGGCCGTCGCGATCGGCGCGGGCGGCAGCGCGACCGCGCCCCGGCCGAGCGCCCTGGACGAGATCCGCCGGCTGCTCGTCCGGGAGCCGCGCGGGCACGCCGGGATGTACGGCGGGTTCCTGGTGCCCCCGGACGACGACGGGGCGCACCTGGGCGTGCTGTTCTGGCACAAGGACGGCTACTCGACCGCCTGCGGGCACGGCACCATCGCGCTCGGCGCCTGGGCCGTCGACTCCGGGCTGGTCCCGGCCCCTGAGGACGGCGTAGCCCGGGTGCGGATCGACGTGCCCTCGGGTCGGGTCACCGCGCTGGTCCACCGGGCGGGCGGGCGCACCACCGGGGTCACCTTCCGCAACGTGCCCAGCCGGGTCAGCGCCCTGAAGCTCCCGCTGGCCACCTCGCGCGGGACGGTGGAGGTCGCCGTGGCGCACGCCGGGGCGTGCTACGTCTCGGTGCCGGCGGCTTCGCTGGGCCTGGCGGTGTCGGCCGAGCAGCTCCCCGAACTCACCGCTGTGGGCCGGGAGATCAGGGAGCTGCTGGCCGGTGCCGAGGAGGTCTCGCACCCGACGGACCCGCGGCTGTCGGGGGTGTACGGCGTCGTGCTGTACGACGAACCCCCGTCGGAGGGGCGGGCCTTGGTGCAGCGGAACGTCACCGTCTTCGCGGACGGGCAGATCGACCGCTCGCCCTGCGGCTCCGGGACCTCCGCCCGCCTCGCGGTGCTGGTCGCCGAGGGGCGGCTCGCGCCCGGGGAGGAACTGCTGCACGAGTCGATCACCGGCACGGTGTTCACCGGTCGGGCGGTGGCCGGCGGCGACCCGTTGGGGGACGGGATCGTCACCGAGGTCGGCGGGGTGGCGTTCCGCACCGGGGACCACCGGTTCGTGCTGGAGCCGGGGGACTCGCTCGGGACGGGGTTCCTGCTGTGAGTGGCGCTGAGCTGCCCGGCGCCGGAGCCCCTGCTGCCGGGCCGGCCGGCGCGGGGACGCCCGGTGCCGGGCCGTCGGGTGCGGCGTTGCCCGGCGCCGGGCTGCCGGGAGCCGGACCGCTCGGCGCCGTTGTGCTGCCCGGTACGGGGGCTGAGCCGCTCCAGTACACCGTGCCGGGCACCGGCGGGGTCCAGCCCGCCGGGGCGGTGCGGGCGATCGAGCGGGTGCTGCTGGACGGGCTGGACCCGGAGGCGGCGCCCGCCCGGTCGGCCGTACCGGTGCCGGCGGGAGAGCTGCTGCTGATGCCGGCCGCCGCCGGGCCGTACGCGGGCGTCAAGATCGCCGGGGTGGCGCCGGACAACCCGGCACGCGGGCTGCCCCGGATCACCGGCAGCTACCTGCTGCTGGACGGGCCGACGCTGCAGCCGCTGGCCGTGCTGGACGGCGCGGCCCTCACGGCCCTGCGCACGCCCGCCGTGACGGTGGCGGCGCTGGCGCGGCTTGCGGCGCCGGGAGCCGAGCACCTGGTGGTGTTCGGCTCCGGTCCGCAGGCGTACGGGCATCTGGACGCGCTGCGCGCGGTGCGGCCGCTGACCCGGCTGACCGTGGTGGCGCGCGATCCCGGGCGGGCTTCCGCACTGGTGGAGTACGGGCGCGGTCTCGGGCTTGCGGCCGAGGTGGGTGGGCCGGAGGCGGTCGGCCGGGCGGACGTGGTGGTGTGCTGCACGACCGCGCGCACCCCGCTGTTCGACGGCGCGCTGGTGCCCGCACATACGGCCGTCGCGGCGGTCGGCTCGCACGAGCCGGAGGCGCGGGAGGTGGACGAGGTGCTGGTCGGCCGGGCCGAGCTGTACGTCGAGGCGCGGACGGTCGCGGCCCGCGAGGCCGGGGACCTGCTGATGGCGGGCGTCGGCGGACGGCAGCTGTGGAACCTGGCCGAACTGGTGCGCGGCGACGCGCTGGTGCCGGACGGGCGGCCGCGGTTCTTCAAGAGCGTCGGGATGGCCTGGGAGGACCTGGCGGTGGCGGCCGAGGTGTACCGGGCCGGGCGGCGTCAGTCGCCGTAGAGGACCAGCCAACTGCCCGGGGTGGCTGCGCAGTTGGCGAGCAGGTTGCGCAGGTCGCGGACGGCCGCCCGCTGGCGGTCGGTGGTGCAGCGAGCGAGCAGCGCGGTGGCCTCCTCGAAGGCGGCCGCCGCGTCCTGCTCGTTGAACAGGGTGTCGCCGTACGGGTCGATCCGGCCGAGCCGGTGGCCGGAGACGTGACGGACGTGCTCGGCCAGGGCCGCGGCCAGGGTCGGACCGTGGTCGGTGGAGAGGTGCAGCAGGGCGGGCGCATCGCGGCGGCCGTTGTGCGGACGGCCGTCGTACAGGGCGATTTCGATTCCCAAGTCCGTCACTCCGGGTGGTGGTCGGGAGTTGTGGAGCCGGAGCCGGTTCGGCGGGAAGGGATCCCCCGCCGGGCCGGCTCCTTCTGCGCTCCTACGGCCGGTAGGTGGCGAGCAGCCGGGCCAGGTGGCGGCCGGCGATGTGCAGCGGCTCCTCGCTGCGGGCGACCTGGGCGGCGAGTTCGGCGCCCTCCAGGGTGTTGATGACGGTGCCGGCCAGCTCGCGGGCGTCCTCGGCTTCGATGCCGGCGGCGCGCAGGCGTTCCTCCACGATGGCCTGCCAGTTGGCGAAGGCCTCGGTCACGGCCTGCTCGATCACCGGGGCGCGGCCGACGGTCTCCAGGGCAGTGGTGGTGATCGGGCAGCCGTCCTGCCAGTCGGAGCCGCGCAGTTCGCGGGCGAGCAGGGTGGTGCAGGTGGTGACCGCCTCGGTCAGGTCCTCGGCGGATCCGAGGCCGGCGCGCAGGATGACGGCGAACTCCTGGTCCCCGTGCCGGATCGCCTCGGCCGCCAACTCCTGCTTGCCGCCCGGGAAGAAGTGGTAGACGGAGCCGAGGGTGGCCGCGGCCTCGCGGGAGATCTGCTTGATCCCGGTGCCCTCGTAGCCCTGGCGCTGCAGCAGCCGGGAGGTGGCCCGGACGATCCGCTCGCGGGTGCCGACGCTGCTGGTCTTCTCGGCGGTCTTCTCGGCGGTCTTCACGGGCCGAATCCTAGCCGAGATTCTGAGTAGAGCGTTCGTTCCAGAGGTGTGCTAGCGTCGCCGTCGGCGCTGGATAGAGCGTTCGTTCTAGAGAAGGGGAATCCCTGTGTCCACCGAGCAGCAGGTGAAGCGGTCCGTGACGGTGATCGGGCTCGGCCCGATGGGGCAGGCCATGGCCGGGGCGTACCTGGACGCCGGCTACGCCGTCACGGTGTGGAACCGTACGGCCGCGCGGGCCGATGAACTGGTCGCCCGGGGCGCACGGTTGGCGCCGAGCGCGGAGGCGGCGGTGGCCGCCAACGAACTGGTGGTGCTCAGCCTGACCGACTACGACGCGGTGTTCGCGGTGCTGGAGTCGGTGGAGGGGGCGGTGGCGGGGAAGGCGATCGTCAACCTCAGCTCGGACACCCCCGCGCGGGCCCGGGCAGCGGCGCGGTGGCTGAGCGAGCGCGGTGCGGGTCACCTCACGGGTGGGGTGCAGGTGCCGCCCTCGGGCGTCGGCAGTCCCGAGTCGTCCACCTTCTACAGCGGGCCGGTCGAGCTGTTCAAGCGGCACCGGGCGGCGCTGGAGGTGCTGACCGGGGCCGACTTCCGGGGCGACGACCCCGGGCTGGCGCAGCTGTACTACCAGATCCAGATGGACCTGTTCTGGACCTCCATGGTCGGTTACCTGCACGCCACCGCGATCGCCGAGGCCAACGGCATCCCGGCCGAGGAGTTCCTGCCGTACCTGTCCTCCACCGCGGCCTCCATGCCGGGCTTCCAGGCGTTCTACGCGTCGCGGATCACGGCCGGGAACCACGCGGGGGACGTGGACCGGCTGACGATGGCGCTGGCCGGCATCGAGCACGTCCGGCACACCGCCGAGGCCTCCGGGGTGGACGACGCCCTGCCGGCCGTCCTGGCCGAGGCCTTCCGGCGCGGCGTCGAGTCCGGGCGCGGCGCGGCGAGCCTGACGGCGCTGGTGGGGCAGTTCCGCGGGGCGTAATCGTCGCGCGCGGTGGCAGATGGGCGGCCGCCGGCCGTTGTCACGGCCGGCGGCCGCTGTCACCATGGCTTCTGGCGGGGTCGACGGGCGTGACGTGTTCGACGGGATGTTCGTTTTCCCGGACTGTTGCACGCTCAACGTAACGTGACATTGTACGCTGGTGTTCTGCACCCACCCGGAGGAACACCATGGCCGAGCTCAAATCCCGCACCCTGATCTCCGTGCAGGAGCGGCTCCGCGACCAGGTCGCCCACGCCCTCCGGGCCGCCCTCATCTCCGGCGAACTGCGTCCCGGCGTGGTCTACTCCGCCCCCGCGCTCGCCGCCGACTTCGGCGTCTCCGCGACCCCGGTGCGCGAGGCCATGCTCGACCTCGCCCGGGAGGGCCTGGTCGAGGCCGTTCGCAACAAGGGCTTCCGGGTCACCGAACTCACCGAGCGCGACCTCGACGACTACACCGAGATCCGCGCCCTGATCGAGGTCCCGACCGTCGGCCGGGTCACGCGGACGGCGACCAAGGAGCAGCTGGAGCGGCTGCGCCCGCAGGCCGAGGCGATCGTCGCGGCCGCCCGCAAGCACGACCTGATCGGCTACCTGGAGGCGGACCGGCAGTTCCACCTCGACCTGTTGGGGCTGGCGGGCAACGCGCGACTGGTGGACGTGGTCGGGGACCTGCGCAAGCGCTCCCGGCTGTACGGGCTGACGCGGCTGGACGAGCAGGGGCAGCTGGTCTCCTCGGCGGAGGAGCACGTGGAGCTGCTGGACCTGATGCTCAGCGGCGACGCGGAGGCGGCCGAGGCCTGCATGACCCGGCACCTCAGCCATGTGCGCTCGCTGTGGGCGGGCCAGGACGAGGCCGCGGAGGCGGAGCGCCCGGGACTGCGGCTGCGGGCCCGGTAGGGGTTCAAACCACTCGTTCAGGTGAAGGTGGAAGACCGGGCGTCGGAATGCGCTCGCGTTTTAGCATGATGCTCTCGACATCGGCAGCCAGGAGGAAATCCATGTCCGCCGCAGCAGTGGAAGAGCCCTTCGAGCAGCGCCCGCTGCTCGATGCCGCCGAGCAGCCGACGCTGCTTGAGGCCGCCGAGCTGATTTCCAACCAGTTCGTCGGGTACCGGGTCGAGATCGTCGGGAGCCAGATCACCGTGACGCCGCCGCCGAATGCTTCGCACGGTAAGTCGCTGAGCCGCCTCATGCGGGCGCTGTTCGCGGCCGGTCTCGACGGGGAAGACGTCGACGTCCTGCAGAACGTCGGCATCTGGTTGCCGGACGGACCTTCTGACTATGCCGTACCAGACCTGTCGATTGTCGACGCCGACATCGATGACCATGTGATCGAGCACAACTGTTACGACCCGGCAGCCTTCCGGCTCGTACTCGAAGTCACCTCGTCGAATCTCAGCGACGACCTCAAGCGGAAACCAACCGCTTACGCGTCTGCCGGTGTGCCCGTTTACGTCATCGTGGACCGGAAGGATCAGCGAGTCATGGTGCTGACCGATCCGAAGGACAGCGAGTACCGGGTGCACGCCGTCCACCACCCCGGGCAGTCGTTCACCTTGCCCGAATCGATCGGGGCAACGGTGACGCTGTCGGTGGACGACGTGCTCGCCGCCAAGAAGTAGTTCAGAACGCCGCGGGGAGGGCCAGCCGGCCGTCGTGGACCTCGGCGATCTGGTCGACCGCCGTCAGGTGGGTGCGGTCGTGGGTGACCAGGACGGTCGCGGTGGCCCGCTGGTGGGTGAGCTCGGTGATCAACCCCAGTACCGCCGCGCCGCGTTCGTGGTCGAGGGCGCTGGTGGGTTCGTCCACCAGCAGCACCGTGGGGTCGTTCATCAGGGCGCGGGCGATGTTGACCCGCTGGCGCTGGCCGCCGGAGAGCTGGTGCGGGCGGCGATGGGCCTGGTCACGGAGGCCGACGGCGTCGAGGAGTTCCAGGGCGCGGGGGAGGGCACTGCGCGGGGAGCGGCCGTCGAGGTGGGCCATCACCTGGAGCTGTTCGACGGCGGTGAGCGAGGGCAGCAGGTTGGCCTGCTGGAAGACGATGCCGATCTTGGTGCGGCGCAGGGCGGTGAGCTCGGCGCGACCGAGGGCCGCCGTGTCGGTGCCGTCCACCACCACCCGCCCGGAGTCCGGGCCGATCAGGGTCGCGGCGACCGCCAGCAGGCTGGACTTGCCGGAGCCGGACGGACCGACGACGGCCGTGAGCGAGCCCTTGGGGACGGTCAGGGAGACCTCGTCCAGGGCGGTCAGCCGGTCGTCGCCGTCCGGGTAGGTCAACGTGATGCGGTCGAGGGTGAGACTCATCGGGCGCTCCCGAGGGCGGTCAGCGGGTCGACGGAGGTGATCCGGCGGATGGACAGGGCCGCGCCGACCGCGCCGAGGGCGATCATGACCGCGGCGGGCAGGAGCAGGGTCGGGGCGTCCAGGACGAAGGGGACGGCGGAGCCGATCAGCGAGCCGGCGCCGAGGGCGATCGCGGTGCCGACGGCCGTACCGAGGAGCAGCAGCAGGACGGCCTGGCCGAGGGCGTCGCGCAGCAGGTAGCGGGTGGAGGCGCCGAGGGCCTTCAACACCGCGACGTCGCCGCTGCGTTGGATCGTCCAGACGGTGAAGAAGGCGCCGATCACCAGGGCCGAGATGGCGAACAGGAAGCCGCGCATCAGCTGGAGGGAGCCGTTCTCGGAGGTGTAGGAGCCGATCGCGGCGAGGGCGTCGTCCCTGGTCCGGGTCTCGGTGCCGAGGCGGCTGTCGGCGGTGGCGAGGTCGGTGCCCGCGGTGGTGCGCAGGGCGATGACGGTGGCGTGGCCGGTGCCGCCGGGGGCGAACTGCTGCCAGTCGGTGAGGCTGGTCCAGATCACCGGGGTGTGGCTGTACGCGGCGTCGCCCTCGACGGCGGCGACGGTGAGGTGGTGCCCGGCCATGGTGAAGTCGGCGCCGGCGGTGAGGTTTCCGAGCTTCTCGGCGGCGGTGGTGGACAGCACGGCCCGGCCGGTGGCGATCCGGGCGCCCTGCGGGGCGAGGTCGGAGCCGTCCGGGACGCCGAAGGCGGAGAGCGCGGCGGTGCGGGTGCCGGCGGCGGCCTTGGTGGTGGTGATGCCGAGCGGCTGGGCGGAGGTGACGCCGGGCTCGCGGGACCAGGCCTGCCACTGGTCCGGGGTGAGCTGGGAGTCGGTGAAGTTGAGCTGCTGACCCTCGGCAGGCTTGGCGAACACCAGGTGGTCCGCGGGCAGGCCGGTGATCGCGGAAATGTTCTGCCGGCCGAGTCCGGCCGTGAGCCCGGACAGCAGCCCGACCAGCACGGTGATCAGCACGATGACGGTTCCCATCAGGGCGAACCGCCCCTTGGCGAACCTCAGGTCCCTCCAGGCGACGAACACGGTGGGCCTTCCTGCGGATGAGACGGATGATGCTCATACGGTCCGCGAAACGGGCCCGCCCGGGCATCGCGCCGGGGATTGCATCCTGGGCATCGAAGGGCCGAAGCGGAGTTCAACCTTTTGATTGATGCCGAGCCTCGGCCGCGGAACTTAGGCTGGAGGGATGGCGACCGAACGATCCAGAACCACTCCCGTCGCCCGCGTCCTCCAGGTCTGCCTGCACCTGCTCGTGGCGGGCCTGCTGGCGCTCGCCGTCGCCCGCGCCGCCCTCGTCGACCGGAGCGCCGATCCGGCCGCCGTCGCAGCCGCCGCCTCCGCGATGGCCGCCGTGTACGCCGTCGGCCCCCGGCTGGCCGCGGTCCGCGGCTCGCGCCGGGGCGCGGCGCTCTGGCTGGCGCTGCTCGGTGTCACCTGGGCGGGCCTGCTGGTCGCCACCCAGGACGGGGTGTGGCTGGCCTTCCCGCTGTACTTCCTGGAACTGCACCTGCTCGGCCGGCGCAGCGGCCTGACCGCGGTCGGGCTGACGGCCGCGGCCTCGATCGCCGCGTGGTCCTGGCACCAGCACAGCTTCGGCCTCGCCGCCTCGATCGGGCCCGCGCTCGGGGCGGCCGTCGCCACCGCCACCGTGCTCGGCTACCAGGCGCTGTACCGGGAGAGCGAGGAGCGGCGCCGCCTGATCGACGAGCTGACCGCGGCCCGCGCCGACGCCGCCGCCGCCCACCACGCGGCCGGGGTGCTGGCCGAGCGCGAGCGCCTCGCCCGGGAGATCCACGACACCCTCGCGCAGAGCCTCAGCTCCATCCAGCTGCTGCTGCGGGCCGCCCAGCGGGCGCTGCCCGAGCGCACCGAGGCCGCGGCCGGGTACGTGGAGCAGGCGCGGCAGGCCGCCCAGGACAACCTGGACGAGGCCCGGCGGTTCATCCGGGCACTGACCCCGCCCGCGCTGGACGGCGATCCGCTGCCGGTCGCGCTGGAGCGGCTGTGCGCGACCACCACGGCGCACGGCGCGCTGCCCGTCCACCTGCACGTCTCAGGGGACCCGGTCCGGCTGCCGGCCGCGCAGGAGGTGGCGCTGCTGCGGATCGCGCAGTCGGCGCTCGGCAACACGGTGCGGCACGCGAAGGCCACGCGGGCCGAGGTGACACTCAGCTACATGGAGGGCGAGGTGGCGTTGGACGTGTTCGACGACGGGGCGGGGTTCGACCCGGCGGCGGTGGCCGGCCGCACCGGCGGGGACGGCGGCTTCGGGCTGCCGTCGATGCGGGCCCGGGCGCGGGCGCTCGGCGGCAGCTTCACGGTGGAGTCGGCGCCCGGGGAGGGCACCGCGCTGGCGGTGCAGCTGCCCGTCACCCCGGAGGTCGGGCCGTGATCCGGCTGCTGATCGCCGACGACCACCCGGTGGTGCGGGCCGGGCTGCGGGCGGTGCTGGAGAGCGAGCCGGACTTCGCCATCGTGGCGGAGGCGGCGACCGCCGAGCGGGCCGTCGAGCTGGCCGCCGGACCGGAGGTGGACGTGGTCCTGATGGACCTGCAGTTCGGGCCCGCTTCGGCGATGAACGGGGCCCAGGCGACCGCGGCGATCACTGCCAGGCCGGGCGCGCCGCGGGTGCTGGTGGTCACCACCTACGACAGCGACGCGGACACCCTGCCGGCGCTGGAGGCCGGCGCGACCGGCTACCTGCTGAAGGACGCCCCGCCCGAGGAACTGGCCCGGGCCGTACGGGCCGCCGCGGCCGGGCGCAGCGCGCTGGCGCCGAGCGTCGCGGACCGGCTGCTGGAGCGGATGCGGACGCCCGCGGCGGCGCTCAGCGCGCGGGAGACCGAGGTGCTGGGGCTGGTCGCGGACGGGTTGACCAACCAGCAGGTCAGCCAGCGGCTGCACCTGAGCCAGGCCACGGTGAAGTCCCATCTGGTGCACATCTACACCAAGTTGGGGGTGGACTCGCGCACGGCGGCGGTGCGGGCGGCGCGCGGGCGGGGGCTGATCCGCTGAGCGTAGGGTGAGTGGGACACCCGGAGGAGTGGGAGGAGCCCCCGATGGCCGTGCGTCTCGACGAACTCGCCGTACCGGTGATCGGCGCCCCGATGGCGGGCGGGCCCTCGACGCCCGAGCTGGCGGCGGCGGTGAACCGGGCTGGCGGCCTGGGGTTCCTGGCCGCGGGCTACAGGAGCGCGGAGGGCATGGCCGAGCAGATCGCCGCCCTGCGGAAGTCGACCGACCGGCCGTACGGGGTGAACCTCTTCGTGCCGGGGCCGCCCGGGGATCCGGAGGCCGTCGCGGCCTACCGGGAGCGGCTGTGGCCGGAGGCAGAGCGGTGGGGCGTCGTACTGCCGGAGGAGATCGGGCCGGACCGGGACGACTGGGAGGCCAAGCTCGCCCTGCTGCTCGCCGACCCGGTGCCGGTGGTCTCCTACACCTTCGGGCTGCCGACGGCCGAGGAGGCGGCGGCGCTGCGGGCGGCGGGGACGACGCAGGTCGGTACCGTCACCACGCCGGAGGAGGCGCGGGCGGCGCAGTCGGTCGGGATGGACGCGCTGTGCGTGCAGGGCCCGGAGGCCGGCGGGCACCGCGGCACCCACCGGGCGGCGGACCCGCCGGGGGAGCTGCCGCTGCTGGAACTGCTGGCCGCCGTACGGGCGGTGACTCCGCTGCCGCTGGTCGCCGCGGGCGGGCTGGGCGACGGTGCGGCGGTCGCGGCGGCGCTGCGGGCCGGGGCGGTCGCGGTGCAGCTGGGGACGGCGCTGCTGCGCTCCGACGAGTCCGGCGCCTCGGCCGCCCACCGGGCCGCGCTCACCGAACTCCCGGAGACCGTCGTCACCCGCGCCTTCACCGGCCGCCCGGCCCGCGGCCTGCGCAACGCCTTCATCGACCGCCACGGCCCGTACGCCCCGCCCGCCTACCCCGAGGTCCACCACCTGACGGCGCCCCTGCGGGCTGCCGCCGCCCGCCGTGCCGACACCACTGCCATGCACCTCTGGGCGGGCACCGCCCACCGGCTGGCCCGCACGGGCCCGGCGGAGGACATCGTGGCGGAGCTGTGGCGGAGCGCGCGGGGGTAGTGCGCCCGGCGCGCGCCGCGCGGGGCGTGTTGTCGCTCGCAGGAGTGGATTGAGCGGGAAAGCGCGAGGTAGCCTATAAGGGACAGCTTAATGTGCTCGTATGTGGGAGATCACCCTTCTGTCGCCGGTTGAGGAGTGGTACGACGAGTCGATCCCGTTGGCGGAGAAGCGCTACGCGGATTACGTCGAGGAGCAACGGAACGGAGTACGCCGATGAAGGGGCGTAGTTGGACCGAGGTGCGGGCCGAGGTCATGGAGCGGTTTCCGGAGCTGGCGACGCCGGAGGCGGAGGCCAGGCGCGCGCGGATGCGTCAGGAGTCCCTGGCTCAGATTCGCGGGTACGAACTGGCCGAGCTGCGGCGCAAGGCCGGGCTCACCCAGAAGCACGTGGCGGAGCTGCTCGGGGTGAGTCAGGCGAGGGTGTCGCAAATCGAGCACGGGCAGCTGGACAGCCTGGACAACCTGCGCGCCTACGCTGCCGCGATCGGCGGCGAGGTCGAGGTGACCGTGAAGCAGGGGGAGCGGACGATCAAGGTGGCTTGATCGTCCACTCGGCCGTCCTCAGCTGAGCAGGTCCGCCATCCAGGACTCGATGGCGGGGACGGTGCGGGGGAGGGCGGCGGACATCAGATGGGCGCCGTCCTCGGTGATGACGAGGTCGTCCTCGATGCGGATGCCGAGGCCGCGCAGTTCCAGGGGCAGGGTTTCGTCGTCGGGCTGGAGGTAGAGGCCGGGTTCGACGGTGAGGACCATGCCCGCTTCCAGGGTGCCGTCGACGTAGCGGTCGGCGCGGGCCTTGGCGCAGTCGTGGTAGTCGAGGCCGAGCATGTGGCCGCTGCCGCAGAGGGTGTAGCGGCGGTGCAGGCCGTTGTCCTCGGCGAGGGCCTGCTCGGCGGGGACGCGCAGGACGCCCCAGTCGGCCAGGCCTTCGGCGATGACGCGCATGGCGGCGTGGTGGAAGTCGCGGAAGCGGGCGCCGGGGCGCAGGGCGGCGATGCCGGCGCTCTGGGCGGCGAGCACGAGTTCGTAGGCCTGGCGCTGGACGGGGGTGAAGGTGCCGCCGAGGGGGAGCGTGCGGGTGATGTCGGCGGCGTAGAGGGTGTCGGTCTCCACGCCGGCGTCCAGCAGGAGCAGGGAGTTCGGGTCGAGGGCGCCGTCGTTGCGGATCCAGTGCAGGACGCAGGCGTGGGCGCCGGAGGCGACGATGGTGGTGTAGCTGGGGCCGTTGCCCTCGGCGCGGGCGCGCAGGTCGAAGACGCCCTCGATCCAGCGTTCGCCGCGGTGGTGGCGCAGGGCGGCGGGCAGTGAGCGGACGACGTCCTCGAAGCCGCTGACGGTGTGGTCGACGGCGAGTTGCAGCTGCTGGACCTCCCAGGTGTCCTTGACCAGCCGCAACTCGGAGAGTACGGCGGCGAGTTCGCCGTTCCGCAACGAGTCGCCGTCCAGGCCGAGCGCAGAGTCGACGAAGGGGTCGGTGCCGGCCGGCACCCGGGTGGGCGGCTGCGGTCCGGTGAGCAGCTTGCCCAGGTCGTCGAGGTGTTCGGTGCGCAGCCCGGTGAGCTGGGCGGCCTCGGCGAGGTCGGGGCGGCGGCCGACCCAGAACTCGCCGTAGCGGCGGTCGCGGTAGAACTCGCCGCCGTCGCGCGGGGAGCGGGGTCGGACGTAGAGCACCGGTTCGTGCCCGGCGGCGCCGGCCGGTTCGAGGACGAGGACGTGGTCGGCCTGGTCCTCGCCGGTGAGCCCGGTGAGCCAGACGTACGCGCTGTGCGGGCGGAAGCGGTGGTCGAGGTCGTTGCAGCGGACCTTGAGGCGTCCGGCCGGGACGATGAGGCGTTCGCCGGGGAAGGCGGCGGAGAGCCGGGCGCGGCGGCCGGGGAAGCGGTCGTACCCGGGGACGCGCTGGTCGGCGGGGAGCGGGGTGGCGGCCCAGTGGGAGGCCATGAAGGCGTCCAGGGTGGGGGAGACCGGGAGGTCGTGGCTTCCGGTGGTGAGTCCGGGCTGCGGGAGGGTCACCGGTGAACTCCTAGGCGGGGGTGGGGAGCTGGGGCGCACGGACACAGCTGGGTAACGGCGGTCGCCACCTCTTGTGCAGTGCAATTTCACATTACTATGTTACGGGTCACACGGCGGTGCGGCCAGAGCCGAGCCCCGCGACCGAACCAGGCTCAGGGCCGGCCAACGCAGGCCCCCCACAGCGGAGTTGCCACATGACCAGGCGCACCCATGCCATCCTCGCCACCGCCCTCGCGGCGGCCCTCACCCTCGGCCTCGGGGCCTGCAAGAACGACAAGAGCGACAGCGGCGGCGCCGACACCGCGGCCGGCAGCACCCGGGCCCCCGGCGCCGAGTCCGGGACGATCGTCGGCGGCACCCCGGTGAAGGGCGGCACCCTGACGGTGCTGTCCAACCAGGACTTCGCCCACCTCGACCCGGCCCGCAACTGGACCATGCCGAACATGGACTTCGGCATCCGGCTGCTCTACCGCACCCTGGTCACCTTCAAGGCCGAGCCGGGCGCCGCGGGCAGCGAGATCGTCCCGGACCTCGCCACCGACCTCGGCCGCCCCTCGGACGGCGGCAAGACCTGGACCTTCACCCTCAAAGAGGGCGTCAAGTACGAGGACGGCACGCCGATCAAGTCCGCCGACATCAAGTACAACGTCGAGCGCTCCTTCGCCCCCGACCTCACCGGCGGCCCCGACTACGCCCAGCAGTACCTGGCCGACGACGACAACTACAAGGGCCCGCTGAACGGTGAGCACCTGGCGAGCATCGAGACCCCGGACGACCGGACCGTGGTCTTCCACCTCAGGCGCCCGGTCGCCGAGTTCTCGTACACCGCGACCCTGCCGACCTTCGCCCCCGTGCCGCAGTCCCAGGACAAGGGCCCCCAGTACGACCTGCGGCCGTTCTCCTCCGGGCCGTACAAGATCGAGACCTACGACCGCGGCAAGCAGCTGGTCCTGGTCCGCAACACCAACTGGGACCAGTCCACCGACCCGGTCCGCAAGGCGTACCCGGACAGGATCGTGGTCACCCAGGGCCTGAAGGCCGGCCAGGTGGACGACCGGATCATCGCCAGCGACGGCGCGGACGCCTCCTCGGTCGAGTGGATGAACCTGCGGCCGGAGTCCGTCTCCAAGGTGCTGCCCAAGGCGGACGTGCGGTCCCGGCTGATCGCCGAGCAGGAGGGCTGCACCGACATGCTGTACCCCAACACCTCCAAGGCGCCCTTCGACGACCCCAAGGTGCGCGAGGCCCTGATGTACGCCGTCGACCGGGATGCCCAGGTGACGGCGAACGGCGGCCCGGCGATGGGCGACGTGGCCACCTCCTACCTGCCGCCCGCGCTGACCGGCGGCACCAAGCTGGACCCGTTGAAGATCCCGTCCACCGGTGACCCGGAGAAGGCCAAGCAGCTGCTCAAGGACGCGGGCAGGACCGACCTCAAGGTCTCGCTGACCGTCTCCACCGGCGACAAGACCCGGGCCGAGGCGCTGCAGCAGTCGCTGGCGAAGGTCGGCATCCAGGTCACCATCACCACCGCCGACCCGTCCGTCTACTACGACACCATCGGCGACACCAGGAACGCCCCCGACCTGGCCATCCTCGGCTGGTGTCCGGACTACCCGTCCGGCGCGACCTTCCTGCCGCAGGTCTTCGACGGCCGCACCATCAAGGAGAAGGGCAACCAGGGCAACGTCGAGCAGTTCCGCGACCAGGCCACCTCGGACCGGATCGACCGGATCAGCGCGATGTCCGACGTCGCCGAGGCCAACAAGGCGTGGCAGCAGCTCAACGAGGACCTGCTGAAGAAGGCGCCCACCGTGCCGCTGCTGTGGCAGCGCCGCCCGCTGCTGGCCGGGACGAACGTGGCCGGGGCGTTCGGCTCCCCGGTGTGGACCGGTCAGTGGGACTTCGCCACGATCGGCCTCAAGGACCCCTCGAAGAGCAAGGGCTGAGGTCCCGTCCGATGAGCACCACCCTCGAAACCGCTACGGCCGAAGCGCCGCCGACCAAGACGAAACGTTCCGGCAGGGGCCCCTGGCGGCTGGTCTGGGACCAGCTCCGGGCCAAGGGCTCGGCCCGCTTCGCCCTGGTCACCGTCGCCCTGCTGATCCTGCTCGCCGTCCTCGCCGAGCCGCTGAGCGAGCTCGGCGGCTGGACCCCCGAGGAGTTCGACAAGCGCGCCGTGGACCCGTACCTGGGCGGCCAGCCGATCGGCGACTTCGGCGGCATCGGCACCCGGCACTGGCTGGGCGTCGAACCCGCCACCGGGCGCGACCTGTTCGCCCGGGTGCTGCACGGCGGCCAGGTCTCGCTGCTGATCGCCTTCACCGCCACCGCCCTGGTGGTGGTCACCGGCACCCTGGTGGGCATCGCGGCCGGCTACTTCGGCGGGCGCACCGACACCGTGCTGTCCCGGCTGATGGACCTGACCATGTCCTTCCCCTCGCTGATCTTCATGATCTCGATGATGTCGGTGGCCAAGGACGTCAACCGGATCCTCCTGATCACCCTGGTGATCGGGCTGTTCACCTGGCCCGGCATCGCCCGGGTGGTGCGCGGCCAGACCCTCTCGCTCAGGCACCGCGAGTACGTCGAGGCCGCCAGGGTCGGCGGCGCCCGCCCCTGGCGGATCCTCACCCGGGAGATCCTCCCCAACGTCTCCGGCCCGGTCATCGCCTACACCACGCTGCTGGTGCCCGGCATGATCGCCACCGAGGCGGCGCTCAGCTACCTCGGCGTGGGCGTGCGCCCGCCGACCCCCTCCTGGGGCCAGATGATCGCCGAGAGCATCAGCTTCTACGAGACCGACCCGACCTACTTCCTGATCCCGACGGCCTTCCTGTTCCTCGCCGTGCTCGCCTTCACCCTGCTCGGCGACGCGCTGCGCGACATCCTCGATCCCCGGGGAGGCCGGTCATGACCCTCCACCTCGACCCCAGGGGAGGGCGGTCGTGATCCTCTACCTCGGCCGCCGGCTGCTCGGCGCGCTCGGCATCCTGCTGGCGGTCTGCGCGATCACCTTCACCATCTTCTACCTGCTGCCCGCCGACCCGGCCGTGGCCGCCTGCGGCAAGACCTGCAGCCCCGAGCGGGTCGCCGAGGTCAAGGCCGCGATGGGCCTGGACAAGCCGGTCTGGGAACAGTTCGCCACCTACGTGACCGGCATCTTCGCCGGACGCGACTACGGCACCGGAGCCGGTGCCACCCACTGCGGCTTCCCCTGCCTCGGCTACTCCTACGAGTACTCGCTGCCGGTCTGGGGGCTGCTCACCGACCGTCTGCCGGTCTCCGTCTCGCTGGCCGTCGGCGCCTCCCTGCTCTGGCTGGTCCTCGGCCTGGGCGCGGGCGTCACCTCGGCGCTGCGCAAGGGCAAGGCCGTCGACAAGGCGCTGATGGTGTTCTCGGTCGGGGCGGCCTCGCTGCCGGTCTACTTCACCTCGATCATGCTGATCTGGGGCGTGGTCAGGACGGCAGGACTGCTGCCCTACCCGTCGTACCACGCGTTCACCGACGGCCCGGTCGCCTGGGCCTCCAACCTGCTGCTGCCCTGGATCGCCCTCGCCCTGCTGTACGCGGCCATGTACGCCCGGCAGAGCCGCAACTCGATGATCGAGGCGATGGCCGAGCCGTACATCCGCACCGCCCGGGCCAAGGGACTGCCGCCGCGCACGGTGACGGTCAAGCACGGGCTGCGCTCCGGGATGACGCCGATCCTGACCATCTTCGGGATGGACCTCGGCGGGCTGCTGGCCGGCGCCGTCATCACCGAGTCGATCTTCGGACTGCCCGGCGTCGGGCGGCTCTTCTACGACGCGCTGGTGCGCTCCGACCAGCCGGTGATCCTCGGCGTCACCCTGCTCGCGGCCACCTTCATCGTCGTCGCGAACCTGCTGGTCGACGTGCTGTACGCGTACGTCGACCCGAGAGTGAGGTACTGAGATGGCCGTCCTGTTGGAGGTCGAGGACCTCAAGGTCACCTTCGACACCCCGCGCGGCACCGTCCGGGCCGTGGACGGCATCTCCTTCGCCGTCGAGGCCGGGCGCACCCTCGGGCTGGTCGGCGAGTCCGGCAGCGGGAAGTCGGTCACCTCGCTGGCCGTCATGGGACTGCACCCGGGCGCCGCCGTCAGCGGCTCGATCCGGCTGCACGGACAGGAGTTGACCGGGCTGGGGGAGCGGGAGCTGGGCGCCGTCCGGGGCCGGCGGATCGCGATGATCTTCCAGGACCCGCTGTCCAGCCTGCACCCCTTCTACACCGTCGGCGAACAGATCGCCGAGCACTACCGGGTGCACTTCCGGGCCGGTCGGAAGGCCGGACGGGCCAAGGCGATCGAGATGCTCGCCGAGGTCGGCATCCCGGAACCGGCCCGCCGGGTCGACGAGTACCCGCACCAGTTCTCCGGCGGGATGCGCCAGCGCGTCATGATCGCCATGGCGCTCGCCTGCGAACCCGACCTGCTGATCGCCGACGAGCCCACCACCGCCCTGGACGTCACCGTCCAGGCCCAGATCCTCGACCTGATCGCCCGGATCCAGCAGGACCGCGGCCTCGGTGTCGTGATGATCACCCACGACCTGGGCGTGGTCGCCCGGGTCGCCCACGAGGTGCTGGTCATGTACGGCGGCCGGGCGGCCGAACAGGCCCCGGCGGAACGGCTGTTCGCCGCGCCCGTGCACCCGTACACCCGCGGCCTGCTGGACTCGCTGCCGCGACTGGACGACACCGACGACGCCCCGCTGCGGGCCATCCCCGGCAGCCCGCCGTCCCTGCTCGCCCCCGCCCCCGGCTGCTCCTTCGCGCCACGCTGCGCCCGCACCACCGCCGCGTCCGCCGAGGAGCACGCCCGCTGCCTGGCCGAGCGCCCGCCGCTCGACCGCTTCGGCCCGCCGGCCGCCGGCCACCTGGCCGCCTGCCATCTGCCCCTGGTGCCGGAAGGGATCGTCTGATGGCCGAACCACTGCTCTCCGTACGGGACTTGGTGAAGACGTTCGCCGGACGACGCGGGCGCACCGGCCGGGCCGGTGCCCCGATCCGGGCCGTGGACGGGGTGAGCTTCGACCTCGGCGCGGGTGAGACGCTGGGCCTGGTCGGCGAATCCGGCTGCGGCAAGTCCACCACCGGGCGGATGATCGTCCGGCTGCTCGACCCGACCTCGGGCACCGTCACCTTCGACGGCACCGAGATCGGCGGCCTCTCCCAGGTCAGGCTGCGCCCGCACCGGCGGCACCTCCAGATGGTCTTCCAGGACCCGTACTCCTCGCTCAACCCCCGGCAGACGGTGGCCCGGATCATCTCCGAACCGCTGCTCGTCCAGGGCGCGGGCGCCGAGGAGGCACGTCAACGGGCCGGTGAACTCATGGAGTTGGTCGGGCTGATCCCCGAACACCTCGACCGCTACCCGCACGAGTTCTCCGGCGGCCAGGCGCAGCGGATCGGCATCGCCCGCTCGCTGGCCACCTCGCCGAAGCTGGTGATCGCGGACGAGCCGGTCTCCGCGCTGGACGTCTCCGTCCAGGCCCAAGTGGTCAACCTGATGGAGCAGTTGCAGCGGGAACTGGGTCTGGCGTACGTGTTCATCGCGCACGACCTCTCGGTGGTCAAGCGGGTCTGCGACCGGGTCGCGGTGATGTACCTGGGCCGGATCGTGGAGATCGGCGACAAGGCGGAGGTCTACGGCAACCCGGCGCACCCGTACACCCGGGCGCTGCTGTCCGCCGTCCCGCTGCCGGACCCGGCGGCCGAACGGGCCCGGGAGCGGATCGTGCTGCTCGGCGACCCGCCGAGTCCGGCCGACCCGCCCACCGGGTGCGGCTTCCACCCGCGCTGCCCGAAGGCGCAGCAGCGCTGCCGGACGGAGCGGCCACTGCTGGAGGTCGTCGGTACGGGCGGCCGCCAGGCGGCCTGCCACTTCCCCGAGGCCTGAGAGCCCCTGCGGGCCCGTAGCGCCCGCCACGAGCCCCCGGTCGGACGCGGTGGGGAGCCGCACGAGGGCCGCAGTCCGACCGGGCACCACTGTCGGGGTTCCGCTACTGCTCCTCGTGCGGCAGCAGCAGCCGGGCCCCGGCCCCTCGGCGGGCCGTCCGCCCAGTTCGGCGGCCGGCGCTGGGCGTACGTCCTGCTGCTGCTCGCCGCGCCGGCGCTGTTCGTCGCGGGCGGCGGGATCGGACCGGCCTTCCCGCACCTGAGCGTCGCCGCGATGCGCAGCAGCGACGACCCGGCGGAGGGCGGCAAGGCCGCGCCGGCGATCAACACCGCGGGAGCCGGCCGGGATCCGGAGCCCTTGCCGTGCGTCCGCGGCGCGTCGGTCAGTTCGCGGTGTACTCCACGGCCACGCTGACCACCACCAGTACCGCGAAGACCACCGCCAGGGTGGACCGGCCGGAGGCGTGCAGCGCGAGCGCCGCCGTCTCCAGGACCAGCACCTTGAGCGCGATCTCCACTCCCAGCGGCGGGCGGAACTTCGGCCCGCCCGCGGCCAGGAACAGGCCCCAGACGGTGGCCGCCAGGGCGGGCGCGCCGATCCCCAGCAGCAGCCGCACGGCCGGCGTGGAGCCGGTCCTGAAACCCCAGTAGCAGAGCGCCGCCAGCATGGCGAGTTCCAGCCCGAAGGCGAGGCCCGCGTTGGCCGCCGTCAGCGGGGTCCACTGACGCCGGCCGACCGGGCCCGGTCTCGCGATCTTCATCCCCGTGCTCTCCCCGTCCCGCCGAGCCGCCCGGGCCGGGCGGCGGTTGTGGGGAGTGTCCCAGTCCGGCCCGGGCGGACTCAACGGATCGTCCGACCGCGGCCGCTAGAGTATTTATGAAATGTCACACATCACCATGGGGAGGCCGTCAGTGACCGAGGACCTGAGCAGCGTTGAAGCCCCCGTCCCGCTGCCGGCCGCCGAGGGCCTGTTCAGCGTCTCGCCGCACGCCGCGCACCTGAACCACGGCTCGTTCGGCGCCGTACCGCTCCCGGTCCAGCGCGCCCAGGAGGCGCTGCGCGCCGAACACGAGCGGGACCCGGACCTCTTCTTCGCCGACCTGCCGGACCGGATCGCCGCGGCCCGGCGGCGGATCGCCGCGGACCTGGCCACCGACCCGGACCGGCTGGCGATGGTCTCCAACGTCACCGAGGCGGCCGCGATCGCCCTGGACAGCATCCCCTTCGCCCCCGGCGACCGGATCCTGGTCACCGACCACGGCTACGGCGCCGTCACCCAGGCCGCCGCCCGCAGGGCCGCCGAGGCCGGCGCCGAACTGGTGGTGGCCGAGCTGCCGGTGGACGCCCCGGACGAGCGGGCCGTCCGGGAGGCGGTGCTCGCCGCGGTGGACGGGCGCACCACCGTCGCGGTCCTGGACCGGATCACCTCGCCCACCGCCCGTGCGGTCGCCTCCCCGGCCCTGGTCGCCGAGCTGCGCGAGCGCGGGGTGACCACGCTGGTCGACGGCGCCCACGCGCCCGGCATGCTGCCCGACCCGGTCGACCCGAACGCCGACTTCTGGTTCGGCAACCTGCACAAGTGGGCCTTCGCCCCGCGGGCCACCGGCGTGCTGTCCGTCCGCCCCGAGTGGACGGCGCGGGTGCGCCCGCTCGCGCTGTCCTGGGAGCACCACCGGGGCTTCCCGTACAGCGTCGAGTGGCGCGGCACCTGCGACTACACCCCCTGGCTGGCCGCTCCGGCCGGCTTCGAGCTGCTGCGCGAACTGGGCACGGAGGCGGTCGCCGCGCACAACTCCTCGCTCGCCGCGTACGGTCAGCGGGCGCTGGTCGAGCGCGCGGGCCTGCGGGCGCTGCCCGCGACGCCCGGGGTGTGGATGCGCTCCGTACGGCTGCCGGAGGGCCGGTTCGAGACCGAGGAGTCCGCCCGGGCGCTGGTGGCCGGGGTCTGGCAGCGGCTCGGCGTCCGCGTGGCGGTCCGGCCGTGGGCCGGCGGCGGGGTGCTGCGGGTCAGCGCCCAGCTGTACAACCGGGCGGCGGAGTACGAACGGCTCGCGGACGGCCTGGCGGAGGTTCTGAAGAACTAGGGTCCGTCCTGGTCGCCGGCCGCCCGCAGCTCCGCGAGCAGGACGTCCCGGTCGGCGAGCAGCCCGGTGAGGATCCGCCGGGCTGCCCGCAGCAGGTCGGTGACGTCGCCGCCGGCCAGCGCGTAGACCACCGTGCTGCCCTCCCGGGTGGCGGTGACGATGCCGGACCGGCGCAGCACCGCGAGCTGCTGGGACAGGCTGGAGGGCTCGACCCCCAGCTCGGCGAGCAGACCGCGGACGGGCGTCGGTCCGGCCTGGAGCAGCTCCAGCACCCGGATCCGGACGGGATGGCCGAGCATCCGGAAGAACTCGGCCTTCGCCTGGTAGATCGCTACCGTCACGAGGCCCCCCTTCCCTGGTGTCGGCGGGCTCAGATCTCCAGCGAGAGTTCGATCCGCTTCAGCTGGTGGCGGGCCATCGCGAGGTTGGAGCGGCTGCGGTTGAGGGCGAGGAACAGGAACAGGCCCCGCCCGCTGGGCGTCGTGATCGGCCGGACCAGGTGGTACTGGTTGGTCAGGCTGATCAGGATGTCCTCGATCTCGTTGTCGTGCAGGTTGAGCATCTCCATCGCCCGCATCTTGGCGCGGACCACGTCCGTGTTGCCGGCCGCGGCGACGTTGAGGTCCATCTCGCCGCCGTCGCCGAGGCTGCCGAGGGCCATCCCGCTGCCGTAGTCGACCAGGGCGACGCCGATCGCGCCGTCGATCGCCATGGCTTCCTTGAGGGACATCTCCAGGTTCGCCATCGTGGCTGTCCTCCCGTGAGTCGGTGACCGGGGCACCCGTGGGTGCCGTGGTCACCGAAGGTAGGGAGCTATCCCCGCGTTCCACCGCAGATGACCGGAGACGTTCGGATCTGGTTCCCTCCTGATCAGTTGAAGACATTTGCAACTATGGATCTGGGAGAGGAGTGATCTCCTCGCGCGGAAAACGGTGCTATCGATGTCACTCCACCCGGGTAACCTCTCGCTGAGATGCGAGATCACACCAACCACACCCGGACGGCGATGAACACCCCCGATCCAGAGCCCCAGGAAGACCGGGAGCTCAGCCCCGCCGAGGCGTACGCGGCCAGCCGTCGACGGGCCAAGGAGCAGGCCTCCGCCCTGTACGGCTTCCAGCAGCTGTACGACTTCCCGCTGGACGACTTCCAGTTGGAGGCCTGCGAGACGCTGGAGGCCGGATCGGGAGTGCTGGTCGCCGCCCCCACCGGCTCCGGGAAGACCATCGTCGGCGAGTTCGCCGTGCACCTGGCCCTCGCAGCGGGCCGCAAGTGCTTCTACACCACGCCGATCAAGGCGCTGTCGAACCAGAAGTACGGCGACCTGGTCAAGCGCTACGGCGCCGCCAAGGTCGGCCTGCTCACCGGCGACAACACCGTCAACGGCGACGCCCCCGTGGTGGTCATGACCACCGAGGTGCTGCGCAACATGCTCTACGCGGGCTCCAGCACGCTCGACGGCCTCGGCTACGTCGTCATGGACGAGGTGCACTACCTCGCCGACCGCTTCCGCGGCGCCGTGTGGGAGGAGGTCATCATCCACCTCCCCGAGTCGGTCACCCTCGTCTCGCTCTCCGCGACCGTCTCCAACGCCGAGGAGTTCGGCGACTGGCTGGACACCGTCCGCGGCGGTACCAAGGTGATCGTCTCCGAGACCCGCCCGGTGCCGCTGTGGCAGCACGTGATGGCCGGCAACCGGATGTACGACCTGTTCGCCAACCCCGACCGGGACGGCCGCCCCAAGAACAGCCTCAAGAACCCCGGCAAGGCCGTCAACCCGGAGCTGGTCCGGCTCGCCCGCTCCGAGCTCGACCGCAACCCGCGCGACCGCTTCGGCCGCGGCCGGGGCCGCTCGATGCCCAACGGCCGTCCCGGCCGGGTCTGGACGCCGGGCCGGGTCGACGTCATCGACCGGCTCGACGCCGAGGGCCTGCTGCCCGCGATCACCTTCATCTTCAGCCGGGCCGGCTGCGAGGCCGCCGTCCAGCAGTGCCTGAGCTCCGGCCTGCGCCTCAACAAGGACGCCGACCGCGCCCTGGTCCGCGCCATCGTCGAGGAGCGCTGCGCCGACATCCCCGACGAGGACCTGCACGTCCTCGGCTACTTCGAGTGGCTGGACGGGCTGGAGCGCGGCATCGCCGCCCATCACGCCGGGATGCTGCCGCGGTTCAAGGAGGTCGTCGAGGAGCTCTTCGTGAAGGGCCTGGTCAAGGCCGTCTTCGCGACCGAGACCCTGGCCCTCGGCATCAACATGCCCGCCCGCTCGGTGGTCATGGAGAAGCTGGTCAAGTGGAACGGCGAGACCCACGCCGACATCACCCCCGGCGAGTACACCCAGCTCACCGGCCGGGCCGGGCGGCGCGGCATCGACGTCGAGGGCCACGCCGTGGTGCTCTGGCAGCGCGGCCTCGACCCGGAGGCCCTGGCCGGCCTGGCGGGCACCCGCACCTACCCGCTCAAGTCCTCGTTCCGGCCGTCGTACAACATGGCCGTCAACCTGGTCTCCCAGTTCGGCCGGCACCGCTCGCGCGAGCTGCTGGAAACCTCCTTCGCCCAGTTCCAGGCGGACCGCTCGGTGGTCGGCATCGCCCGCCAGGTGCAGCGCAACGAGGAGGGACTGGAGGGCTACCGCGAGTCGATGACCTGCCACCTCGGCGACTTCGACGAGTACATGGAGCTGCGCCGCCGGCTCAAGGACCGCGAGAACGAGCTGGCCCGCGAGGGCACCAGCCAGCGCCGGGCCGCCGCCGTCGAGTCGATCGAGCAGCTCAAGCCGGGCGACGTCATCCACGTTCCCACCGGCAAGTTCGCCGGCCTCGCGCTGGTCCTCGACCCGGGGCTGCCGCCGGTCAGCCGCTCCGGCCGGGGCGGCCCGCGCCACCCCGACTTCCAGGACGGCCCGCGCCCGGTGGTGCTCACCGCCGAACGGCAGGTCAAGCGGCTCGCGATGATCGACTTCCCGCACCCGGTCGCCGCGATCGAGCGGGTGCGCATCCCCAAGTCCTTCAACCCGCGCAGCCCCCAGTCGCGGCGCGACCTCGCCTCCGCGCTGCGCACCAAGGCCGGCCACCTCGAACCCGAGCGGTTCCGGCGCGGCCGCGCGGCCGCCGCCGACGACCCGGAGATCACCCGGCTGCGCACCGAACTGCGCCGGCACCCGTGCCACGGCTGCACCGACCGCGAGGACCACGCCCGCTGGGCCGAGCGCTACCACCGGCTGCACCGCGACACCGAACTGCTGGAACGCCGGATGCGCTCCCGCACCCACACCATCGCCCGCACCTTCGACCGGGTCTGCGCGCTGCTCACCGACCTGGGCTACCTCCAGGGCGACACCGTCACCGACGACGGCAAGCGCCTCGGGCGGCTCTACGGCGAACTCGACCTGCTCGCCTCCGAGTGCATCCGTGAGGGCGTTTGGAGCGGTCTGGCCGCCGCCGAACTCGCCGCCTGCGCTTCGGCGTTGGTCTACGAGTCGCGCCAGTCCGACGACGCCGGCGCCCCCCGGGTGCCGGAGGGCGCGGCCAAGGAGGCGCTCGGCCAGATGGTCCGCATCTGGGGCCACCTCGACGCCCTGGAGGAGCAGCACCGGATCAACACCGCCGAGGGCGTCGGCCAGCGCGAACCCGACCTCGGCTTCGCCTGGGCCGCCTACCGCTGGGCCCTCGGCCACAACCTGGACCAGGTCCTGCGCGACGCCGACATGCCGGCCGGCGACTTCGTCCGCTGGACCAAGCAGCTCATCGACGTCCTCGGCCAGATCCAGGACGCCGCCGCCCAGGACCCCGAACTCCGCAGGACCGCCCGCAAAGCCGTCGACGGCCTCCGCCGCGGCATCATCGCCTACTCCTCCGTGGGCTGAGCCCCACCCGCCCCCACATGTGAAGGGGCCCGCGCGTTCGTGTCGAACGCGCGGGCCCGACGGACGCCCGGGCTCAGCGGGTGGCGAGGGACTCCAGGAGGCGGTCGAGGGAGGTGCCGAGGCCCCAGCGGGTGGCGAGGTGTTCGAGGGTCATCGGGTCCAACGGCTCGCGGGGGAGGGCGGGGTCGAAGTCGGGGAGGGGCGCGTCGGTGGCGACGCGGACGACGGTGGGGGCGACGTCGAGGTAGGCGGCACCCTCGACGATGTTGCGGCGGCGGGCCGGGGTGAGCTTGGAGCCCACGTCCAGGGCGGCGGCGCGGATGGCGGCGAGGTCGCCGTACTCGTTGATCAGCTGGGCGGCGGTCTTCTCACCGATGCCCTTGACGCCGGGCAGGCCGTCGGACGGGTCGCCGCGCAGGGCGGCCATGTCGGCGTACTGGGCGCCGCGCACGCCGTACTTCTCCAGCAGCAGGGCGTCGTCGGTGGTCTGCAGGTTGCCCATGCCCTTGACCGGGTAGAGCACGGTGATCTGCCGTGCGTCGTCGACCAGTTGGAAGAGGTCGCGGTCGCCGGTGACGATCTGCACCGGGCCCTTGGCGCGGGCGGTCAGGGTGCCGATGACGTCGTCGGCCTCGTAGCCCGGGGAGCCGACCCGGGCGATGCCGAGGGCGTCGAGCACCTGCTCGATCACCGGGACCTGCGGGGCGAGGGTGTCCGGCACCTCCTCCTCGCCGTCGACGGCCGCCTCGGCGACCCGGTGGGTCTTGTAGGAGGGGACGAGGTCCACCCGCCACTGGGGGCGCCAGTCGGCGTCCATGCAGGCGACGAGTTCGTCGGGCCGGTGGTCGTGGACCAGCCGGGCGATGAAGTCCAGCAGGCCGCGGACGGCGTTGACCGGCTCACCCTGCGGCGAGCGCAGGGTGTCCGGTACGCCGAAGTAGGCCCGGAAGTACAGGCTGGCGGAGTCGAGCAGCATCAGTCGCGGTGCGGTCACGCCTCAGATCATGCCGCACCGCGCCGACGGAGGCCCGGTTCTCAGTGCTCGTGCGGTCCGGCGCGGTGCACCGGGCCGTGCGCGTCGGCGCAGTGTTCGGCCGGGGGCTCGCCGGGGCCGGCGATCTGCAGCAGCGCGCCCGTCTCGTCCTCGCCGACGTGGTCGACCTGGAGGGTGCTGTGGGTGATGCCGTACTCCGCGGCCAGCCGGCGCTGCAGTTCGCGCCGGACGGCGTGGCAGTCGCCGCCGGGGGTGACCAGGATGTGTGCGGACAGGGCCGGCTGGTTGGAGGTGATCTCCCAGATGTGCAGGTCGTGGATCTCCTCGACCAGCGGCTGGGTGACCAGCCGGTCGGCCACCGCGTCCGGGTCGATCCCGGCGGGGGCGGCCTCCAGGAAGATCCGCCCGGAGTCCCGGACCAGCCCGGTGCCCGCCTTGAGCATCAGCGCGACCACGATCAGCGAGGCGATGGCGTCCGCCCGGACGAAGCCGGTGGTCAGCATGACCACACCGGCCACGGCGGTGGCGATGAAGGCGTAGAGGTCGGTGAGCACGTGCTGGAAGGCGCCCTCGACGTTCAGCGAGCTGCGGTTGGCCTTCGACATGCACCAGGCGGCGGCGAGGTTGACCACGATCCCCACCAGCGCGGTGACCAGCACGAGCGAGCCGGTGACCTCGGGCGGCTCGATCAGCCGGGTGACCGCCTCGTAGCCGAGCCAGGCCGACAGCACCAGCAGGGTCACGCCGTTGGCCTGCGCGGAGAGGATCTCGGCGCGCTTGAGCCCGTACGTGTAACCGCCGCGGGCCGGGCGGGCGGCGAGCCGCATGGCGACCAGGGCGAGCACGATCGAGGCGGCGTCGGTGAGCATGTGCGCCGCGTCGGAGATCAGGGCCAGCGACCGGGCGGCGAAGCCCACCACGACCTCGCCGGCCATGAAGACGACGATCAGGGCGAGGGCGGTGACCAGCCAGCGGCGGTCGGCATCCGCGGCGACGCCGTGCGAGTGCCCGCCGTGACCCCCGTGCCCGTGCCCGTGGCTGTGGTTGTGGCTGCGGCCGGGCGCGTTCTGGTGGTCATGCGCATGATCATCGTGGGAATGCTCGTGCCCGGCCATCGAAGTCCTCTCTGGACGCACGGGTGGGAGGTGGCGGGCGCGATCGCCCCGCACTCGAAGTGAACCGCAGAATCGACAAAGATCCAAAGGCTGTACTGGTGACCGTTGTCGTTGCCGCTCAACCGAGCGCCGCGGCCCTGCTCAACCGAGCGCCGCGGCCCCGCTCAGCCGAGCGCCACCGCGTCCAGCGCCGCCGCGGTGGCGGCCTGGACGAGGGCCCGCATCACCCGCAGGTCGCCGCCCTGTTCCGGGTGCCACTGCACCCCCACCGTGAACCCCGGCCCCTCGACGGCCTCCACCGTTCCGTCCGGGGCGAGGGCGCTCACCCGCAGGCCCGCGCCGAGCCGGCCCACCGCCTGGTGGTGGAAGGTCGGCACCTCCAGCTCGCTCTCCGGCAGCAGCCCGCCCACCAGCGTCCCGGGCACCGGCCGCACCACGTGGGCGCCGTAGCAGCCCGGCGAACCGCCGTGGACGTCGACCTCCACGACGTCCGGCAGGTGCTGCACCAGCGTCCCGCCGCACACCACGTTGAGCACCTGCATCCCCCGGCAGATGCCCAGCACCGGCATCCCGGCCGCCAGGGCGCCGCGCAGCAGGGCGACCTCCCAGACGTCCCGCTCCGGCGAGGACACGTCGGTCAACGGGTGGGCCGGCTCCCCGTAGTAGGCCGGGTCGATGTCCGGCCCGCCGGCGATCACGAGGGCGTCGAGCCGCGCGAGCACCTCGGGCGCGCGCTCGGGGGCGTCCGGCGGCAGCAGGACGGCGATGCCGCCGGACGCCTGGACGTACGCGGTGTACCGCTCCGGCAACAGGGCGACGCGACGGCCCCGCCAGTCGCTCCAACTCGCGTCCACCAGATAGGTGCTGACACCGATGAAAGGCCTGCGATCCATGGCGGGCATTCTCCTCCCGCACCGTCTGATGTCCCGTCAATCACGCGCGTCGGCGCGCCACACCAGCCCGCCCTCTTCCGCCCCGCGAGCCGCAGGCCGTACGGTTCGCTGTGACCGCTTGATCTCGAAGAGTGATCGAGGAGGAGGGTTCCGGCATGCCCGAGAACACCGCCGCGGGATCGCGGCCCCGGCCGCCACTGACCCTGGACGAGCTGCGCACCCTGGTGGACGCGGGCGAGGTGCACACCGTCGCGCTCGCCTTCACCGACATGCAGGGCCGCCTGCAGGGGAAACGGTTCGCCGCCCGCTTCTTCCTCGACGAGGTGGCGGAGAACGGCGCCGAGGCCTGCGACTACCTGCTGGCCGTGGACGTGGACCTCAACACCGTGGACGGCTACGCCTTCTCCTCCTGGGCCACCGGCTACGGCGACTTCGCGATGCGCCCCGACCTCGGCACCCTGCGGCTTACCCCCTGGCAGCCCGGCACCGCCCAGGTCACCGCCGACCTGGCCCGGCACGGCGGCCACCCCGTGGACGCCGCCCCGCGGCAGCTGCTGCGCCGCCAGATCGCCCGGCTCGCCGAGTACGGCCTGGCCGCGGACATCGGCACCGAACTGGAGTTCCTGGTCTTCCGGGACACCTACGAGCAGGCCTGGCTGGGCGGTTACCGCGGCCTGACCCCGGCCAACCTCTACAACGTCGATTACTCGATGCTCGGCACCGCCCGGGTCGAGCCGCTGCTGTCCCGGATCCGCAACGAGATGGCCGGCGCCGGGCTGACCGTCGAGTCCGCCAAGGGCGAGTGCAACCTCGGCCAGCACGAGATCGCCTTCCGCTACGCCGACGCCCTCACCACCTGCGACCAGCACAGCGTCTACAAGACCGGCGCCAAGGAGATCGCCGCCCAACAGGGCTGCGCGCTCACCTTCATGGCCAAGTACGACGAGCGCGAGGGCAACAGCTGCCACATCCACCTGTCGCTGCGCGACGCGGTCGGCGCCCCCGCCTTCGCCGACCGGGACGGCCGGATGACCGACACCATGCGGCACTTCCTGGCCGGACAGCTCGTCGCACTGCGCGAGTTCAGCCTGCTGTACGCGCCGAACATCAACTCCTACAAGCGCTACCGCCCAGGATCCTTCGCCCCGACGGCCGTCGCCTGGGGCCGGGACAACCGCACCTGCGCCTACCGGGTGGTCGGCCACGGCCCGGGCCTGCGGATGGAGAACCGGGTGCCCGGCGGCGACGTCAACCCGTACCTCGCGGTGGCCGGGATGATCGCGGCCGGCCTGCACGGCCTGCAGCACAAGCTCGACCTGCCCACGCCCTGCCTGGGCAACGCCTACGCGGTCGAGGAGTACCCCCGGGTGCCCGGATCGCTGCGCGAGGCCGCCGAGTTGTGGGAGGGCAGTGAGCTGGCCCGGACGGCCTTCGGCGACGACGTGGTCGAGCACTACCTCAACATGGCCCGGGTCGAGCAGGCCGCCTACGACGGGGCCGTCACCGACTGGGAGCGCTACCGGTCCTTCGAACGGCTGTGAGGCGTGAGCGACTCGGGGCAGCGCCGTCCGCCACCCCGCCACCTCGCCACCCCGCCACTTCACCGAGGCCGAGAACGTCTTCATCCACAGCGAGGAGTGACAGTCCGATGAGCGCCAGTCCGACGAGCGCCAGTCCGACGAGTGGCAACGACCTCGTCTGCCGCCGCCTGGTCGGCCGTACCGCCGTGGTCACCGGCGCGGGCAGCGGGATCGGCCTGGCGGCCGCCCGCCGGCTCGCCTCCGAGGGCGCCAAGGTGGTCTGCGCGGACCTGGACGAGGGGACCGGTCGGGCGGCCGCCAAGGAGGTGGGCGGGCTGTTCGTGCACACCGACGTCACCGACCCGTACATGGTCGAGGCGCTGTTCGACGAGGCGTACGAGACCTACGGCAGCGTGGACGTCGCCTTCAACAACGCGGGCATCTCGCCGCCGGAGGACGGCTCGGTCCTGACCACCGGCCTGGACGCCTGGCACAAGGTCCAGGAGGTCAACCTGACCTCGGTCTTCCTGTGCTGCAAGGCCGCGCTGCCCTACATGCGCCGGCACGGGCGCGGCTCGATCATCAACACCGCCGGCTTCGTGGCCCGGATGGGCGCGGCCACCTCGCAGATCTCGTACACCGCCTCCAAGGGCGGGGTGCTGGCGATGTCCCGCGAGCTGGGCGTGCAGTTCGCCCGGGAGGGGATCCGGGTGAACGCGCTGTCGCCCGGGCCGGTGGACACCCCGCTGCTGCGCGAGCTGTTCGCCGAGGACCCGGAGCGGGCGGCCCGCCGGCTGGTGCACATCCCGCTCGGCCGGTTCGCCAGGGCCGAGGAGATCGCCGCCGCGGTGGCCTTCCTGGCGAGCGACGACTCCTCGTTCATCACCGCGAGCGAGTTCCTGGTGGACGGCGGCATCTCCGGGGCGTACGTCACCCCGCTGTAGGAGTCGGCGTGGGGGCGCCACCGGGGGCCGAGCCGGGCCGTCGGGGGCTTCTCACCGTAATCTCATCGAAAACCCGAGGAATCCCCGGCTGCGCTGATTTCGCGTTTATCCGGCTACCTTTAGATTCTTTGCTGTGAGTGAGCAGATCCCCGCCGGGTGGTACCCGGACCCGAAGAACACCGGCGACCCGAGACCGCAGCGCTGGTGGGACGGCAAGGGCTGGACGTCCGACACCCGGCCCGCACCCTCGGACGCCCCGCAGCCGGAGTCCCCGGCCGCCGCGGCCCCGGGGCCGGGGACGGCGGAACAGCCCAGGGTGCTGGAGGGCGAGGTCCTGGACAGCGGGCCGACGGTCCGCTACCCGGAGCCCCCGCCCTTCGGCACCGCGTACGGCGCTCCCGGCGGCCCGCCACGCAAGGCCCGGCGCAAGCCCTCCCGGCTGGTCGTGGCCACCGCCGTGGCCGCCGTGCTGGGGCTGGGCGCCGGCTCGGGGATCACCTACCTGGTGATGGACGGGAAGCACGACGGCGGCTCGCAGCGCAGCGCTGCCCGGCCCCAGCCGGCGCCGAACGACGGCGGCGACGGGCCGTTCGGCTTCCCGGGCCTCGGTGGCGGCAAGGGCAAGGGCGGTGGGACCGGCGGCGGTGGGAACGGCGGTGGCAGCGGCAAGGCCAGGCCGGGCGCCAACAAGGCGATCGACATGGTGAACGGCCTCACCCTGCCGGTGCCCTCCGGCTGGCAGGCCGGCACCACCGACGACGGCTACGCCGCGCTGACCGTGGGCGACTACAAGTGCCCGGACGGCTCCGACAAGTGCACCCTCGGCGGCGTGAACACCGGCCGGATCGACGGCGGCGGCACGGACGCCCAGGCGGCGGCGAAGGCCGACATCGACAAGGCCGCCAAGGCCGCCTACGGCGACATCACCGGGCACCAGGAGCTCAGGTCCGAGGCCGTGAAGGTCAACGGCCAGGACGGCTACCTGGTCCGCTGGAAGGTCGACGCCGCCAAGGGCAACAACGGCTACGTGGAGACCGTGGTCTTCCCGTCCAGCGACGGCAAGAACCTGGTCTCGGTGCACTTCGGCTTCGACATCGCCGACAAGGCGCCGGACGTCGGGGTGATGGACACCATCGTCAAGGGCATCGCCGACTTCAAGGGCAAGATCCCGGGCCTCCCGGGGATGCCGGGCACGCCGGGCTCCGGCGGTTCCGGTGCCGGTTCCGGCTCCGGCGGCGGTTCGGGCTCCGGTGGCAGCAGCCCCGACGGCTCCGGCACCGAGAGCACCTGAGCCCTCCGCTCCTCACACCGCGACGGCCCACCCGGGAGGAAGATCCTCCCGGGTGGGCCGTCTCCGTTCGTCAGGGAGGCACGGAACCGGACCGGACGGGGGTGGGCCGGCCCGGCCCCGCGTCGTCCGGCGTCAGGAGTCGCGTCGAACAGCCTCGACGCGACGGCGCCGGAGCACCATGCCGGCCCAGCCGACGCCGAGCGCGGCGGCACCGGCGAGCAGCAGCGGGCCGGCGGCGGAGGTGCCGGCCACGGCCGCGGAACTGGTCGGGAGCGGCTGCCCGGCCGGGGCGTTCGGGTCCCCGCCGTGGCCGTGGTGGGCGACCGTCGACTTGGAGGCGTCGGCGGCGATCCGGGCGTCGTCGGGGGCGGCCGGGGCGGCGAGCGAGGAGAGGGCCGGGGTCCCGGCGGCTCCGGGCGTGCCGAAGTCGACGTCGGAGCAGCTGTAGAAGGCCTCCGGGCTGTCGCTGCGCTGCCAGATCGTGTAGAGCAGCTGGCGGCCGGTGCGCTGCGGCAGGGTGCCCGAGTAGGTGTAGTACCCGTTGACCGCGGTGCGGTCGACCTGCACCTGGGCCACCGGGGTCGGGTCGAGGTCGGACCACTTCAGCGGCTTGGTGGGGTCGTAGCCCGGCTTGGTGATGTAGACGGTCTGGGTGCCCACGTGCGGCGCGGTGGTGCGGAACTGGAAGGTGAACCTGCCCGCGCCGACCGGGGTGGCCGGCCAGTCGGTGCGCGGCCAGTCCAGGGCCGCGTACTTGTCGCGGTTGGCCGAGCAGAGCCGGCCGTCCGGGATCAGCGCCTGGTGGTTGCCGTTGGCGTTGGCGATGTTGACCTCGTTCCAGTCGTACAGCGGCTGGGTG
The DNA here is from genome assembly GCF_044768255.1 of Kitasatospora sp. NPDC101157. Lineage (NCBI taxonomy): Bacteria > Bacillati > Actinomycetota > Actinomycetes > Kitasatosporales > Streptomycetaceae > Kitasatospora > Kitasatospora sp. NPDC101157. Next base: position 90,523 of record NZ_JBIWPL010000005.1, read on the forward strand.
CCGCCGGTGGCGACGAGGTCCTTGCAGACCTGGGACACCGGGTGCTCGGGGCCCTCGGCGTAGCAGGCGGCGACCCGGCTGACCGGGCCGGTCATGGTGCCGTGGGCGCTCGCGGTGCCGGCGGTGGTCGCGGCCACCGCGAGGACCGCGGCGCCGACCACGCCGACGGACAGGGCGCTTCGCTTGATGGACATGGGGTGGGGACTCCTCGGCCGTCGTTCCGGGCGGGTGTGGGGGAGCGGACACGCCTGCCCGTTCGGGGGCCGCCGGCCCGGATCGCGGACCCCCGGCCAGAGCGTAGGATTGGTCTGGACCAGAAGGCAATAGTCGTGCGGTCAGCGGTTGTTGACGCAACATCGGCTCCGAACAGCGCAAAGGCCCGATGGAACACCCGGGTTAGGTGTTCCATCGGGCCCGCTTAAGGCTGTCGAAAGGTCGGGCTCAGAAGTTCAGGTTGCCGTTGATCGTCTCCGCCTGGACGACCTTTCCGCCCTGGATGACGTTGCCGCGGACCGTCATGTCCCTGAGCTCGTTGTGGACGACGGCGGCCGGCCGGGACGGCGCATCCGGCGTGAACTCGTCCAGGATCGCCCTGAGTCGGGCGACCGCCTCCGGGTCGTTCCGCAGCAGCCGGCGCAACCGCGCCTGCCACTCCGGCACATGGGCGTCGATGCTCTCCGGGTCCTCGGTGATCTCGGCCCGGATCTCGTCCAGCTCCTGCGCCACCTCCTCCTCCCGGCCCCGTCCGAACAGGGCGGCGACGCGCGGCTTGAGCTGTGCCCAGGCCTCGGTGGCCATCAGACCGACCACCGTGGTCGCGCCCCTGGTCGCAAGCTCCACCAACTCGGCTTCCATAACGCTCCCTCGTCGCTACCGCGTTGTCGACTCCACGGTAGGGCACGGTCCGACGGCCGGTCAGAGGAACGTCCTTCCCTCACCCCGGTAGGTGGGGACGCTCCGGACGACCCGGTCCCCCTCGATCAGGTGCAGTTCGGCGAAGCGCTCGCACAGCTCGCCCGCCTTGGCGTGCCGGAACCAGACCCGGTCACCGATCAGCAGGTCGTCGGCGGCCGGCCCGATCAGCGGGGTCTGCACCTCGCCCGCGCCCTCCATCGGGTCGTAGTGCAGCCCCGGCGGCAGGTACGGCACCGGCGAGCGGTCCGGCCCGGCGGCGCCGGAGGCCGGGTAGCCGCCGCCGAGCACCGTCACCACCCCGACCCCGGGGCGGCGCACCACCGGCTGGCCGAACAGCGCGGCCGGACGGCCCCGGAAGGAGCGGTAGTTGTCGAAGAGCCGCGGCGCGTAGAGCCCGGAACCGGCGGCGACCTCGGTGACGGCGCTCTCGGCCACGGTGGACTCCACGCTGCCGGTGCCGCCGCCGTTGACGAACTCCAGCTCGGCCACCTGCCGCAACCGCCGGACCACCGCCGCGCGCCGCTCGGCCAGCTCGGTCCGGGACCTCGCCTGCATCAGCCGGATCAGCTGGGAGCGCAGCGGCCGCCCCGGCACCCGGTCGCCCACCCCGGCGACGTGTCCCTCGTACGCCATCAGGCCGACCACCCGGAAGCCCCGGCGCCGCTGGACGAGTTCGGCGAAGGCGCCAAGCTCCTCCGGGGTGCGCAGCGGCGAGCGCCGCGCGCCCACCCGGACCCGCCCGCCGAGCAGGTGCAGCGCGGTGTCCAGCTCCAGGCAGACCCGCACCTCGGCGTCGCCGGAGCGGGCCTTGTCGATCAGGTCCAGCTGGGCCGGGTCGTCCAGCACGACGGTGACCCGGCGGGCCAGCTCGGGATCGGCCGTCAGCTCGGCGTAGCCGGCCCGGTCGGTGGAGGGGTAGGCGAGCAGCACGTCGCGCACACCGGTGCGGGCCAGCCAGAGCGACTCGTCCAGGGTGAAGCCCATCACCCCGGCGAAGCCCTCCACGGCCAGCACCCGTTCCAGCAGCGCCCGGCAGCGCAGCGACTTGCTGGCCACCCGGATCGGCTTTCCGCCCGCCCGGCGCACCAGGTCGGCGGCGTTGGCGTCGAAGGCGGCGAGGTCCACCACGGCCACCGGCCCGTCCAGGTGGGCGGTGGCCCGGTCGTACCGGTGCCGGTCGGATACCGGAGTGCGGGTTACGAGGATGACCATGCGCGCAGGGTGCCACAGGGGGCTACCGCTGGGTAGGGGGCGCGTGCGGGGAAATGGGGGCGGCGGTCCGAGGTGGCATAGGGTCGGCCGGGTGGACCGCAAAGACTTCTCCAACCCGGCGTTCGTCGGCAAGAGCATCCCGAATCCCGGCTTCTCCGACGACGACGGCACGGCGGACCCTGCGCTGACCGAGGCCCTCGCCCGCTGGTCGCAGGACCGCGCGGCCGAGCCGGAGGTGCTGGCGGCGCTGACCCCGACCCGGCTGATGGTGCCGATCGTCGCCATCCTCGGCGAGGTCGAGGTGGACGACCACGGGCACAAGCACGACAAGAGCAGCGACATGGCCGTCCCGGTGCTGGAGGCCCCGGACGGGCGCCGCGCGCTGCCGGCCTTCACCTCGCTGGAGTCGCTCACCCGCTGGCGGGCCGACGCCCGTCCGGCGCCGACGGCGGCCCCCCAGGCCGCGATGGTGGCCTTCTCCGAGCGCGCCGACACCCTGCTGATCGACCCGGCCGGGCCGGTGCCCTTCCTGCTGAGCGGTGCCCGGCTGCGGGCGCTGGCGGAGAACCGCCCGTACCTGCCGCCGGTGCGGGACCCGGAGGTGCGGGAGGCGGTCCGGGCGCTGCTGGCGGCCGAGCCGCAGGTGCTGAGCGGACTGCTGGCGCCGTCGGAGGACTCGGACGGGGTGCTCGCGGTGGTGTTCGACCCGGCGCTGGACCAGCCGGGGCTGCAGGAGGCCGCGCAGCGGGTCGGCCGGGCGGTGGCCGGGGACCCGGTGCTGCGGGTGCGGCTGGACCGGGGGCTGGACCTCGCGGTGCTGCCGGCGAGTGCGCAGCTGCCGGGGGAGCCGCTCTATCGCCGGTGAAGAAGCCAGCGGGCATCACCTACGAAATTTCGTAGGTGATGCCCGCTGGGAGAACGGCTCAGCTGTAGACCGGCCCGGTGAACTTCTCGCCCGGCCCCGCGCCCGGCGCGTCCGGCACCAGCGAGGCCTCGCGGAAGGCCAGCTGCAGCGAGCGCAGCCCGTCCCGCAGCGGGGCCGCGTGGAAGTTGCTGATCTCCGGGGCGCCCGCGGTGACGAGCCCGGCGAGCGCGGTGATCAGCTTGCGGGCCTCGTCGAGGTCCTTGTCCTTCTCGCCGCCCTCGGCCAGACCGCACTTGACCGCGGCCGCACTCATCAGGTGCACCGCGACGGTGGTGATCACCTCGACGGCCGGGACCTCGGCGATGTCGCGGGTGAGGTCGTCGAAGCCGATCGCGTCGTCGTCCGCGCCGGGGTTCTGGGTGGGCTCGCTGCTCAAGGGTGGCTCGTTCCGTCGTGCGGTGTGGGTACACGTGGAGCGTACAAGGGGGCCCCGGAGCCGCCGGGAGGGCAGTACGCCGCGAAACCGCCGCGCCGGGGCGGAATAGCGTTCGACCGCGCGACGCTGTAAGCTTCGAGACTGACCGGCCGGGATCCCGCATGGGCACCTGGCCAGCAAGTGGAGGCTCCACCACAGGAGGCCCGAGAGGGCAACCGCGAAAGTCTCCCACCTGATCGGCCTCACGGTCGACGGGTCCGGTCCGCGACGGGCGCCACGGCGCCGAGTCGCCCGCAGCGTCCCTCACCGGACGCCGCCCCCGGTTGTGTGGAGCCCCGCTTGTACCGAGCGGGGCTTTTTTCGTGTCGCGGTGCACATGGTGTCGAAACCAGCACCGGGCAGCGCAGCACGAATGAAGCCCCGCCCAGTGGTCGAGTCCACTACGTGCGACCGCCGTCCGACGGCCGCATCGCAGAAGGTGCAACCGAGGAGGCCCCATCAGCACCGAGCCCCGCATCAACGACCGGATTCGCGTCCCGGAGGTGCGACTCGTCGGTCCCAGCGGCGAGCAGGTCGGCATCGTGCCGCTTGCCAAGGCGCTGGAGCTCGCGCAGGAGTACGACCTCGACCTGGTCGAGGTCGCGGCGACCGCCCGGCCGCCGGTGTGCAAGCTCATGGACTACGGCAAGTTCAAGTACGAGTCGGCCATGAAGGCCCGTGAGGCGCGCAAGAACCAGGCGCACACGGTCATCAAGGAGATGAAGCTCCGGCCGAAGATCGACCCGCACGACTACGACACCAAGAAGGGTCACGTCGTCCGGTTCCTCAAGCAGGGTGACAAGGTCAAGATCACGATCATGTTCCGTGGTCGTGAGCAGTCCCGCCCCGAGCTGGGCTTCCGTCTGCTGCAGCGGCTCGCCGACGACGTCCAGGACCTGGGCTTCGTCGAGTCCTCGCCGAAGCAGGACGGCCGGAACATGATCATGGTTCTTGGCCCGCACAAGAAGAAGACCGAGGCGATGGCCGAGGCCCGCGCCCTCGCGGACGCCCGCAAGGCCGAGCGGCTGGGTCGGACCACCGGTTCCGACGCCGACGCCGCCGCCGCGGACGAGGACGTCGTGACCGAGGACGTCGCGACCGAGGACGCCGTGGCCGAGGCGCAGGACGCTCCGGCCGAGGCCGAGGCCCCCGAGGCCGAGGCTCCGGTCGAGCAGCCGGCCGCTCCCCAGGGCGCCTGAGCCGCGAGGCTCACGGCAGTCCGGGGTCGGCCCCCACGGTGACGGGGCACCCGCCCGGTCACCGCAGATCCATCCAGTTCACGCCCGCGTGGCGCAGGCCGCGCGGGCGTGAACGGGACCGACGAGGAGATACGGCGAAATGCCGAAGCAGAAGACGCACAGTGGCGCCAGCAAGCGCTTCAAGATCAGTGGCTCTGGCAAGGTGCTGCGCGAGCGCGCCGGCCGCCGCCACCTCCTGGAGCACAAGCCCTCGACGCTGACCCGCAAGCTGGCCGGGACGATCGAGATGGCCCCCGCTGACGCCAAGAAGATCAAGAAGCTTCTCGGCAAGTGATCGCCCTCCCGCCCGGCGCGAGCCGTGTGCGGGGCAGCTGATCCTTCCCGACCCATTCGAATGACGGACCACGTGAAGTAGTCCGTGGTCCAACCCAAGGAGTAATCAAGTGGCACGCGTCAAGCGGGCAGTCAACGCCCACAAGAAGCGCCGGGTCATCCTGGAGCGCGCCAGCGGCTACCGTGGCCAGCGCTCGCGCCTGTACCGCAAGGCCAAGGAGCAGGTCACCCACTCGCTGGTCTACAACTTCAACGACCGCAAGAAGCGCAAGGGCGACTTCCGTCAGCTGTGGATCCAGCGCATCAACGCTGCGGCCCGTGCCAACGGCATCACCTACAACCGCTTCGTGCAGGGCCTGAAGGCCGCCAGCGTCGAGATCGACCGCAAGATGCTGGCCGACCTGGCCGTCAACGACCCGGGTGCGTTCGCCTCCCTGGTCGAGGTCGCCCAGAAGGCGCTGCCGGCCGACGTGAACGCCCCGAAGGCTGCCGCCGACGCCGCCTGATCTTCCGAGATCGGTTGAGCTCCGACCGGACCCGCAGGCTCTCCTGCGGGTCCGGTTCTGCGTTCACCCTCAGCACCGCCAGAGTCAGACCGAGTCAGCGCCTCCAGAGAACGAGACCATGCCGAGCACCGAGACCCCCCTGCTCACCTCCCTGCGCTCGCCGCGCGTCGTCGCCGCCCGTCGGCTCGCCAAGCGGAACCAGCGCACCAAGGAGCGCCGCTTCCTGGCCGAGGGCCCGCAGGCCGTCCGGGAGGCCATCGCCTTCGGCAAGCTGCCGGGGACGGCCGAGCACGCCGTGGTCGAGGTGTACGTGGGCCTGGAGGCCGCCGAGCGGCACGCGGACATCGTCGAGGCCGCCCTGGCCGAGGGGCTGCCGGTGCTGACCGCCACCGACGAGGTGATCGCCGACATCTGCGACACGGTGACCCCGCAGGGGATCGTGGCGCTGTGCCGCTTCATCGACACCCCGTTCGCCGAGGTGCTCGCGGCCCGGCCGAAGCTGGTGGCGATCCTCGCCCACGTGCGCGACCCCGGGAACGCCGGCACCGTGCTGCGCACCGCCGACGCGGCCGGCGCGGACGCCGTGGTGCTCACCGACGCCTCGGTGGACCTGTACAACCCCAAGGCCGTCCGGGCCTCCGTCGGCAGCCTGTTCCACCTGCCGGTGGCGGTCGGCGTGCCGGTCGAGGAGGCGGTCGGGCAGCTGCGCGCGGCCGGGGTCCGGGTGCTCGCCGCGGACGGCGCGGGGGAGCGCGACCTCGATCAGGAGCTGGACGAGGGCACCCTGGGCGCGCCGGGCGCGTGGGTGTTCGGCAACGAGGCGTGGGGGCTCCCGGAGGAGACCCGCGCGCTCACCGACGAGGTCGTGCGCGTCCCGATCCACGGGCACGCGGAGAGCCTCAACCTGGCCACCGCCGCGGCCGTCTGCCTGTACGCCTCGGCCCGGGCGCAGCGCTCGCCCGGCGGCTGCCGCTCGAACGGCTGACACGCCCCGCCCGACGGCGACGGCCGAGTGCCCCGTCCGACGGCCGACACGCTCCCGGGCGCGCCGGGATCACCACGCTGCAAGCCCTACTGCCGGGGCCTGGGAGGCGCTAGGGTCTGCCTCTGTGGGGGGAACGGCACGGTGGGTAATCGGGGAGGCAACCCATGGTCGGCAGCGGAGCCGAGCTCGACCCGGACGACCTGCCGGACGGCCTGGTGGTCGCCGACGCGACGGGCCGGGTGGTCCGCTTCAACCGGGCAGCGGCCCGGCTCACCGGCGTGCTCCCGGAAGCCGCGCTCGGCAGCAAGCTGGAGGACGTCCTGCCGCTGGAGGACCTGGACGGCCGCCGCTGGTGGCAGCTGACCGATCCGTACGGCGGCCTGGCGATCCGCACCCGCCAGCCCGAGCGCAACCTGCTGCTGCCCGGCGGCCGGGAGGTGCTGGTCTCCGCCCGGTACGTCCGTGCGGTGCCGCTCGGGCCGGTGGAGCGCCTGGTGATCGCCCTGCGCGGCACCGAGGCCCGGCGCCGTACCGAGCGCAGCCATGCCGAGCTGATCGCCACGGTCGCGCACGAGCTGCGCTCCCCGCTGACCAGCGTCAAGGGCTTCACGGCGACGCTGCTGGCCAAGTGGGAGCGGTTCACGGACGGGCAGAAGCGGCTGATGCTGGAGACGGTGGACGCCGACGCCGACCGGGTCACCCGGCTGATCACCGAGCTGCTGGACATCTCGCGGATCGACGCCGGGCGGCTGGAGCTGCGCAAGCAGGTCGTCGACCTGGCGGCCGCGGTGCGCCGGCACGTCGAGCGCAAGGTGGCCACCGGCATCCCCGAGGAGCGCTTCGACATCCGGATCACCGAGCCGCTGACCGTGCTGTGGGCGGACCCGGACAAGGTCGACCAGGTGCTGGCCAACCTGCTGGAAAACGCGGTGCGGCACGGCGAGGGAACTGTCACCATCGAGGTGGCACCGGCCAAGGAGGTCGTCGAGGCGCCCGTCTGGGAGCGCTCCGGCACCCCGTCCCGCATCGTGGAAGGCACAGCGGTCACCGTGAGCGACGAAGGAAGCGGCATCCCCGAGGAGTCGATGCCGCGCGTCTTCACCCGCTTCTGGCGGGGCTCCAAGCGCGGTGGCACCGGCCTGGGGCTCTACATCGTGAAGGGCATCGTGGAGGCCCACGGCGGCTCGATCAGGGTCGACCGCGCGCCCGGCGGCGGGGCCCGGTTCCGATTTATCCTGCCCGCCGGGGTGCCCGACTTCATGCTCTGAAAGAGCACGAACGACAGACACGGCGTGCTCCGAGCATGCCGGGGTCGGGGTCCGGACGGGCTTGACGGCAGCCGCGCTACGCGCTGCGACTACACTCGACCTTTGGCGTTGCGCAACGCCCTGCGCGGCTGAGCCGCGGACACCCCTCCCCGTCAGTACGGAGACGGGCTGCCCGTGCCCCGGCCCCGCCGGGCGTGACGCGAAGGCGAGCCCACACACCTGAGCACGGACGAGCAGGAGCACGGGAAAGATAGAGATGTCGGCACCCAACAAGTCGTACGACCCGGTCGAGGTCGAGGCCCTCAAGCCCGAGGTGGTGGAGCAGGCGCGGGACGAGGCCGTCGCCGCCTTCGCCGCCGCCACCACGCTCGACGAGCTGAAGCAGGCCAAGGTCGCCCACACCGGCGACCGCTCCGCGCTCTCGCTCGCCAACCGCGAGATCGGCGCCCTCCCGCCGCACGCCAAGGCCGCCGCGGGCAAGCTGATCGGCCAGGCCCGCGGAGCCGTCAACCAGGCCCTGGCCAAGCGGCAGGGCGAGCTGGAGGCGGAGCGGGACGCCCGTGTGCTGGTCGAGGAGGCGGTGGACGTCACCCTGCCGTACGACCGCGCCCCGCGCGGCGCCCGTCACCCGCTGACCACGCTGGCCGAGCGCATCGAGGACACCTTCGTCGCGATGGGCTACCAGGTCGCCGAGGGCCCCGAGGTCGAGGCCGAGTGGCTGAACTTCGACGCCCTCAACCTGGGCCCGGACCACCCGGCCCGCTCGATGCAGGACACCTTCTTCGTCCAGGCCCCGGACGGCTCCGCCGACTCGGGCGTGGTGCTGCGCACCCAGACCTCCCCGGTCCAGGCCCGCACCATGCTCGACCGCGAGCCCCCCGTCTACGTGGTCTGCCCGGGCCGGGTCTACCGGACCGACGAGCTGGACGCCACCCACACCCCGGTGTTCCGCCAGGTCGAGGGCCTCGCCGTCGACGAGGGCATCACCTTCGCCGACCTCAAGGGCACCATCGAGGTGCTGGTCGAGAAGCTGATCGGCGGCGGCCTGGAACTGCGCTGGCGCCCGTCGTACTTCCCGTTCACCGAGCCGAGCGCCGAGATCGACCTGCAGTGCTTCGTGTGCCGCGGCGAGAGCGTCGGCAACCCGGACCGCCCGTGCCGCACCTGCTCCTCCGAGGGCTGGATCGAGCTCGGCGGCTGCGGCGTGGTCAACCCCCGGGTGCTGGTCGCCTGCGGCGTGGACCCGAACCGCTACAGCGGCTTCGCCTTCGGCCTCGGCCTGGAGCGGATCCTGATGAATCGTCACAACGTCGCCGATATGCGCGACATGGTCGAGGGTGACGTGCGTTTCACCCTCCCGTTCGGGATGGAGATCTGATGCGCGTCCCGCTTTCCTGGCTGCGCGAGTACGTCGATCTGCCCGCGGGCGAGACCGGCCGTGACGTGGCCGAGCGGCTGGTCCGGGCCGGCCTGGAGGTCGAGACCGTCGAGCAGCTCGGCGCCGACCTCAAGGGCCCGCTGGTGGTCGGCGAGGTGCTCTCCATCGAGGAGCTGTCCGGCTTCAAGAAGCCGATCCGGCACTGCTTCGTCAACGTCGGCGACGCCAACGGCACCGGCGAGCCGCAGGAGATCGTCTGCGGCGCGACCAACTTCGCCGTCGGCGACAAGGTCGTGGTGGTGCTCCCGGGCGCCGTCCTGCCCGGCCCGTTCCCGATCTCGGCCCGCAAGACCTACGGCCACACCTCGGCCGGCATGATCTGCTCCGCCCGCGAGCTGGGCATGGGCGACGACCACAACGGCATCATCGTGCTCCCGCCGGAGTACGAGCCCGGCACCGACGCCATCGAGCTGCTCCAGCTGGTCGACGAGGTGCTGGACATCGCCGTCACCCCGGACCGCGGCTACTGCCTGTCCATGCGCGGCGTGGCCCGTGAGGCCGCCGCCGCGTACGGGCTGCCGCTGGCGGACCCGGCGCTGCTGGACGTGCCGCCGGCCAACTCCTTCGGCTACCTGGTCAAGGTCAACGACCCGGCCGGCTGCGACCGCTTCGTGGCCCGCACGGTCGTCGGCGTCGACCCGAACGCCAAGTCCCCGATCTGGCTGCAGCGCCGCCTGCAGAAGTCGGGCATCCGCCCGATCTCGCTGACCGTCGACATCACCAACTACGTGATGCTGGAGGTCGGCCAGCCGCTGCACGCGTACGACAAGCAGCGGGTGGACGGCCCGATCACGGTCCGCCGGGCGGCCGAGGGCGAGACCCTCACCACCCTGGACGGCGTCGAGCGCAAGCTGGCCGCCGAGGACCTGCTGATCTGCGACAACAGCGGCCCGATCGGCCTGGCCGGCGTGATGGGCGGCGCCTCCACCGAGATCCTCGACCCGGCCGCCGGTCCGGGCACCACCGAGGTGATCATCGAGGCCGCGCACTTCGACCCGGTCTCCATCGCCCGCACCGCCAAGCGGCACAAGCTGCCCTCCGAGGCGTCCAAGCGCTTCGAGCGCGGCGTCGACCCGGAGGCCGCCCGCGCCGCCGCGCAGCGCGCCGTCGACCTGCTGGTGCTGATCGCCGGGGGCACCGCCGAGGCCGGGGTCACCGACATCGCGGCCCCGCACCCGGTGCGCACCATCACCATCGCCGCCGACCTGCCCGACCGGGTCGCCGGCACCGCCTACGGCCGCGAGACCGTCACCCGGCGGCTGCAGGAGATCGGCTGCTCGGTCGCGGGCGCCGACGTCCTGGAGGTCACCCCGCCGACCTGGCGGCCCGACCTGACCGACCCGTACGACCTCGCCGAGGAGGTCATCCGGCTGGAGGGCTACGACAACGTCCCCGCCCGGATGCCCAACGTGCCGCCGGGCAAGGGCCTGACCGAGGCCCAGCGGATCCACCGCCGGATCGGCGTCGCGCTGGCCGGGGCCGGCTACGTCGAGGTCAACAACTACCCGTTCCTCGGCGAGGCCGCCTTCGAGGCGCTCGGCCTGGAGCCGGACGACCGCCGCCGTCGTACGGTCAAGCTGGTCAACCCGCTCAACGACGAGGAACCGTCGCTGCGCACCACGCTGCTCCCGGGCCTGCTCGGCGCCCTGCGCCGCAACATCGGCCGGGGCAACACCGACCTGGCGATCTACGAGACCGGCACCGTGTTCCTGCCGAAGGACGAGCTGACCGTGGCCCCGCGCCCGGCCGTCGACCACCGGCCGAGCGACGAGGAGCTGGCCGCGCTGGACGCCGCGCTGCCGGACCAGCCGCGCCGGGTCGCGGTCGCCCTCGCGGGCGAGCGGCTGCCCTCCGGCTGGTGGGGCAAGGGTGCCCAGGCCTGCTGGGCGGACGCCGTCGAGGCGGCCCGCACGGTGGCCCGCGCGGCCGGCGTCGAGCTGACCGTCCGCCAGGGCCAGCGGGCGCCCTGGCACCCGGGCCGCTGCGCCGAGCTGGTCGTGGCCGGCACCGACCGGGTGGTCGGCCATGCAGGTGAGCTGCACCCGCGCGTGGTCAAGGCGCTCGGGCTGCCGGCCCGTGCGGCGGCGATGGAGGTCGACATCGACCTGCTGACGGCGGACGGCCCGAAGAAGGTCAGCGGCCCGGCGGTCTCCGGCTTCCCGGTGGCCACCCAGGACGTCGCGCTGATCGTCGACACCGCCGTCCCGGCCGCCGAGGTCGAGGCCGCGCTGCGCTCGGGGGCGGGTGAACTGCTGGAGGCCATCCGGCTGTTCGACGTGTTCACCGGTGAGCAGGTCGGCGAGGGCAAGAAGTCGCTGGCCTACGCGCTGCGCTTCCGTGCCGCCGACCGCACGCTGACCGCCGACGAGGCCACCGCCGCCCGCGAGGCGGCCGTGGCCGAGGCCGTCAGCCGCACCGGCGCGGTGCTGCGCGGGGCCTGACCCCTCTCGGCAGGGCCTGCGAAGGGCCCCGTCCGGACCACCTCGGTCCGGGCGGGGCCCTTCGGCTTTCCCGGATTGACAAGCCGTCACCATCTCCACTTAACTCATTAACTATGGAACTAGATAAAGACGCCGACCGGGCCTCCCCGATCGAGTTCCGCCTGGATCCGGCCTCCGGTGTCCCGACCTATCTGCAGCTGGTGCAGCAGGTCGAACAGGCGCTTCGGATGGGCTGGCTGGCGGAGGGCGACCGGCTGCCCCGGGTGCGCGAGGTGGTCGCCGGGCTGGCGATCAACCCCAACACCGTGCTCAAGGCCTACCGGGAGCTGGAGCACCGCGGCCTGGCGGCCGGCCGGCGCGGCCAGGGCACCTTCGTGCGCGGGCTGCCCGCCGGAGTGGTGCCGCTGCGCGAACGGGCGGCGCTGCGGCGGGGGTTGCTGGACTGGATGCGCTCGGCGCGGGCCGCCGGGCTGGACGAAGGGGGGATGGTCGCGGTGTTCGAGGACGCGCTGCGCGACCTGCGCGAGGGCCGCGACGGGGTGGTGGCGTGATGGCGACGGACACGGTGATCGACTGCGGCGGGATCGGCAAGCGCTACCGCCGCTCCTGGGCGCTTCGGGACTGCCACCTCGCCGTCCCGGCCGGCCACGTGGTGGCCCTGGTGGGGCCGAACGGTGCCGGAAAGACCACGCTGCTCAGCCTGGCCGCCGGCCTCACCCTGCCGAGCGAGGGCGCGATGACCGTCCTCGGCGACCAAGTCCCGGGCTCACCGCGGGCCCTGGACCGGATCGGCTTCGTCGCCCAGAACGCCGCCCTCTACCCCGGCCTGCCCGTCCGCGACCTGCTCGCGATCGGCCGCCACCTCAACCGCCGCTGGGACGACGCCCGGGCGCGCGACCACCTGGACGGCCTCGGCATTCCTCTGGAGCGCAAGTACGGCCGGCTCTCCGGCGGCCAGCAGGCCCAGGTCTCGCTCGCCCTGGCCCTCGCCAAGCGGCCCGAACTCCTGCTCCTCGACGAGCCGTTGGCCGCGCTCGACCCGCTCGCCCGGCACGATTTCATGTCCGTGCTGCTCACCGCGGTGGCCGAGGACGGCCTCTCGGTGGTCTTCTCCTCGCACGCCGTCAACGAGCTGGAGCAGAGCTGCGACTACCTGGTGGTACTGACCGGCGGCCGGGTCCAGGTGTCGGGGGAGGTGGACGACCTGCTGGCCGGCCACCGGATGCTCACCGGCCCGACCGCCGGGGCGGACGCGGTCGCCGAGCGCCTGCCGGTGGTCCGCGACCGCCGGGCGGGCAGCCAGTCCCACCTGCTGGTCCGCACCGGCGGCGTGGACGCCCCGGTCTCCGACGGCTGGCGCCAACAGCGCATCGGTCTGGAGGAGTTGGTGCTCGCCTACCTGCGCGAGCCGACCGCCTCCGCCTTGCCCGGCCCGCGCGGGGCCGTCCGTACGAACCAGCAGGCTACGAACCAGAAGGTACTGTCGTGAGTTCGACCACCCTCGCCCCGCCCCGCTCCGCCGTGCTGCGCGCCGCCGGGCTGCGCCACCGGCCGGCACTGCTGACCCTGCTCGCGGTGATGGGAGCGGTCTCGCTCGTCCTGCTGCTGCACGGCTGGTACCTGCACGACGGTCTGGATCGCACGGGCGCGGGCTCCTGCGATCCGGCCGACGCCGCCTGTGCGGCCACGTTCAAGCGGTACCTGCACGAGTACGCCGGCAGCATGCCGATGCTCGGCAGCGTGGCCTACGTCCTCGGCGGCGTGTTCGGCGCGTTCCTCGGCGGCCCGCTGCTGGCACGGGAGTTCGAGCACGGCACGGTTCGCTTCGCCTGGACCCAGGGGGCCGGGCGGACCCGCTGGACGGCGGGTGGGCTGGTTCTGGGAGGTGCGGTGCTGGCGCTGGTGGCGGCACTGTTCGGGCTGGTGCTGCGCTGGTGGAGCGCGCCGCTGGTGCTCATGGGCGGACAGTTCCACCCGGACCTCTTCGTGCAGGCGTCGCCGGTGCTGATCGGCCGGGTACTGGTGGCCTTCGGGGTCGCGGCGCTGGCCGGCGCGGTGCTGCGCCGCACCGTCCTCGCGGTGGGCCTGGGTCTGGCGGCCTCGGTCGCCCTGCCGCTCCTCTCCGAGTCGGTGCGCTCGCACTACATGGCACCGCTGGAGGAGCCGGTGCACACCATGGCGTCCCTGGCGGTGGACGACCGCTGGGTGTTGAGCGTCTGGTACTCGGACCCGGCCGGGAACCGCATCTCCGAGGCCGACCTCTACCGCCTCGGCGGCGACTACGCCCACCTCCAGTCCCTGGTGCGCGACGGCGGCTACACCGTGCACGAGGTGTACCAGCCGGCCGACCGGTTCTGGCCCTTCCAGTGGATCGAGTTCGGCTGGACGACCCTGCTCGCCGTGGCGCTGTGCGCGGCGGCGGTCTGGTGGGTGCGGCGCCGGGCGGCCTGAGCTGGGCCGTTCACAAGAGCTTGAAGTGAATTCGTCAAAGCCCTTGCGGCGTCGGGGCTCTGGAGCTTTGCTTCTCGTTAGGAAGGTTTCCTAACCCCCGAGGAACCGGAGCATCCCCATGCGCCCTCAGCCCCGTCGTGCCCTCCGCCTGGCCCTCGCCGCCGCCCTGGTGGCCGCGCCCCTCACCGCCGCGGCCACCTCGGCCGCCCAGGCCGCCCCCGCGGCCTCGGCCTCCGTCCGGCTCAAGGGGGCCGGCCTCGACGACCCGCACAAGAAGGACATCGCGATGCAGCTGGTGTCCAGCGCGGAGAACTCCTCGCTGGACTGGAAGGCCCAGTACAAGTACATCGAGGACATCGGTGACGGCCGCGGCTACACCGCCGGCATCATCGGCTTCTGCTCGGGCACCGGCGACATGCTCGACCTGGTCCAGCACTACACCGACCTCAAGCCCGGCAACGTCCTCGCCAAGTACCTGCCCGCGCTCAGGAAGGTCAACGGCAGCGACTCGCACGCCGGCCTCGGCACCGCCTTCACCAGGGACTGGGCCGCCGCCGCCAAGGACCCGGCCTTCCAGCAGGCCCAGAACGACGAGCGCGACCGGGTGTACTTCAACCCCGCCGTCGACCAGGCCAAGGCCGACGGCCTGCGCGCGCTCGGCCAGTTCGCCTACTACGACGCCATCGTGATGCACGGCCCGGGCAACAGCTCCGACAGCTTCGGCGGCATCCGCGCCGCCGCCATGAAGAAGGCGAGGACGCCCGCCCAGGGCGGCGACGAGGCGACCTACCTCAAGGCCTTCCTGGACGCCCGCAAGGTGGTCATGAAGAAGGAGGCCGCGCACTCCGACACCAGCCGGGTCGACACCGAGCAGCTGGTGTTCCTCAACGCCGGGAACTTCGACCTCAACCCGCCGCTCAAGTGGAAGGTCTACGGCGACAGCTACAGCATCACCAGCTGACGCCCGGGTCGCGGCAGTGGCGGGAGGCCGTCCGTCCCGGCCTCCCGCCATAACGGCATTCAGCCCTCCCCCCCCGCGAAATACCCAAGGGAGTGTGAAAGTCCTGTTCATCCCGTAACGAATCGAGCAGGGGGATAACGAAGGATCCCTCCCGCATTGACTCATTCGCCCGGTGGGGTTTGACTCCCTCCTCTGCCGCAGAGTCGCGGCGCAGCACAGGAGGCACCACCGATCATGATCAGACCCATGCGTCTCGCGGCCGCGGGCACGGCCGCCGTGTCGCTCGCCCTCGTCCTCTCGGCCTGCGGCCAGACCGCCGCGCCCCAGACGCCGGCGGCCGGCGGAGGCAGCGAAGGCATCGGTCTGCTGCTGCCGGAGAGCACCTCCTCCACCCGGTACGACGCGTTCGACAAGCCGCTGATCGAGCAGACGGTGACGGGCCTCTGCACGAAGTGCACGGTGAGCTACGCCAACGCGGGCGGCGACGCGAAGGTCCAGAAGAAGCAGTTCGACGACCTGGTCGCCAAGGGCGTGAAGGTCATCCTGCTCGACCCGGTCGACGCCAAGCTCACCGCTCCGTGGGTGGACGACGCCAACGCCAAGGGCGTGAAGGTCGTCGCCTACGACCGGCTGGCCCAGGGCAAGGTCGCCGCGTACGTCTCCTTCGACAACCAGCGGACCGGCCAGCTCCAGGGCCAGTCCCTGCTCGACGCCCTCGGCCCGAAGGCCTCCTCGGCCAACGTCGTGATGATCGACGGCGCCGAGTCCGACCCCAACGCGGGGCAGTTCAAGACGGGCGCGCACCTGGCGCTGGACGGCAAGGTCAAGATCGCCTATGAGCAGTCCGGCGAGTGGAAGCCGGATGTGGCCACGGCGAAGACGAACGAGGCCATCCAGAGCCTCGGCAAGAACGGGATCCAGGCCGTCTACGCCGCGAACGACGGGATGGCCGCCGCCGTCATCGAGGCCCTGAAGGCCGCGGGCATCAAGAACGTGCCGGTGGGCGGCCAGGACGCCTCCATCGACGCGGTCCGCCGGGTGCTCACGGGCGAGCAGGCCTACACCATCTACAAGCCGTACAAGCCCGAGACGGACGCGGCGGGCACCATCGCCGTCCAGCTGGCCGAGGGCATGGACATCAGCACCACCGCGACCTCGTCCACGGACAGCGGCGGGCTGCGGATCCCCTCGCTGCTGCTCACCCCGATCGTGGTGACCAAGTCCAGGGTGGAGGCCACCGTGGTCGCCGGCGGGCTCTACAAGGCGGCCGACATCTGCACCCAGCAGTACCAGGATGCCTGCGCGGAGGCCGGGGTCAAGTAGCCCGGGCCACCGGGTAACCGACGAGGGCGCGGCCGCACCGAACCGGTGCGGCCGCGCCCTCGTCGTCGAACGTCAGGCGCTCGCGGTGTAGTCGTAGAAGCCGCGGCCCGACTTGCGGCCCAGCAGACCGGCGTCGACCATCCGGGACAGCAGCGGCGGAGCGGCGTACAGCGGCTCCTTGTACTCGTCGTACATCGACTCGGCGATCGAGACGATGGTGTCCAGGCCGATCAGGTCGCACAGTCGCAGCGGGCCCATCGGGTGGGCGCAGCCGGCCTCCATGCCCTTGTCGATGTCGGAGGCGGTGGCCACGCCCGACTCGAACATCCGCACCGCGGAGAGCAGGTACGGCACGAGCAGCGCGTTCACCACGAAGCCGGCCCGGTCGCGGGCGCGGATCGGCTCCTTGGCGAGGACCTGGGAGGCGAAGGTCTCGACCCGCTCGGTGGTGGCGGCCGAGGTGGTCAGGGTCGGGATGACCTCGACCAGCTTCTGCACCGGCGCCGGGTTGAAGAAGTGCAGGCCGATGACCTGCTCCGGGCGGGAGGTGGCGGCGGCCAGCTTCACGATCGGGATCGAGGAGGTGTTGGAGGCCAGGATCGCGTCGCGGCGCTCGATCACCCGGTCCAGCGTCTCGAAGATCTTGACCTTGACGTCCTCGCGCTCGGCGACCGCCTCGACCACCAGGTCGCGGTCGGCGAAGTCGGACAGGTCGACGGTGAAGGACAGCCGGGCCATCGCCTCGTCCCGCTGCTCCGGGGTCAGCTTGCCGCGCTTGACCGCCGTCTCCAGGGAGTTGGTGAGCCGGGTACGCCCGAACTCCAGCGCCTCACCGCTGGCCTCCGACACCATGACGTCCAGCCCGGCCCGGGCGAAGACCTCGGCGATGCCCGATCCCATCAGGCCGCAGCCGACTACTCCGACGCGCGCGATGTCACTCACTCAGTTGCCCTTCGGTGGTGCTGGGGGTCGCCCAGCGAACTGGTGGCCCAGCGAGCTGCTGGTCAACGGGTCGGTGTACCGGAATGGGTGCACCGGTCACCGCCCCGACGACGTTACTACTCCGTACCGGCGAGTAGGTCACCCCCTCCCCGGCGCAGTGCCGGCGCGCTCCCCGGCGCGGCGCCGGCCGGACGGGCCCTCCGAACGGGTGAGGCCGCGCCGCCCGCGCGTGTGCCCGGGGCCGCCGCCGCCCGGCGCCCGACAGAATGCCGCAGACGGGGGCCGGGGACGGGAAGGGAGCACACGGTGCCGACGGGATCGCTCACAGGACAGGTCGCCCTGGTCACCGGCGCCGGCCGGGGAATCGGCCGGGAGATCGCCATCGGGCTGGCCGCCGAGGGCATGGCCGTCGGCCTGGTCGGCCGTACCCACGACACGCTGACCGCCACCCTCAAGGAGTGCGTCAAGCACGGCTCCCGGGGTGTCGCCGTCACCGCCGACGTCTGCCGCCACGGCTCGGTGCGCGAGGCGGTCCGGCTGATCGAGCGCGACCTCGGTCCGACCGACCTGCTGGTCAACAACGCCGGCCTGGTCGACCGGGACGAGGTGCCGCTGTGGGAGACCGACCCCACCCAGTGGTGGCAGGTGGTCGAGACCAATCTGCGCGGCCCCTACAACCTGCTGCGCTGCGTCCTGCCCGGCATGGTCGCCCGCCGCAGCGGCCGGGTGGTCAACCTCAACTCCGGGTTCGCGCTGCGCCCGGACGGCAACTACACCGCGTACGCGACCTCCAAGGGCGCGCTGCTCCAGCTCTCCGACAACATGGCGGACTCGCTGGCCCGGCACGACGTCGTGGTCCTCGACATCAGCCCCGGCGCGGTGGCCACCGACATGACCGCCGGGATGCCGATGTTCCGGGACATGAAGGCCTGGGGCTCCATCCCGTACATGGTCGCGGTCACCGTGGACGCCGCCCGGGGCCGCTTCGACGCGCTGCACGGGCGGTTCATCCACGCCGGGCGGGACGACCTGGAGGAGCTGGTCCAGCGGGCCGAGCAGATCCGGACGTCGGACGCCCGGACGCTGCGGCTGCGCCCGTACAAGGAAGACGACCCGATGGCCTGACCGGGTCGGCGCCCGGTCATCCGGTCATCCGGTCGCCCGCCCGCTCAGGCGCACAGCTGGCTGGCGGTGACCGCCTTGAGCCCCGCCTTGGCCAGCCCGTCCAGGATCGCCGGCAGCGCGTCGATGGTGCACTGGTGGCCCATGTGCAGGGCCACCACCGAACCGCCGCGCACCGCGTTCAGCACCCGGCGCTGCAGCTCGGCGGCGGTCGGGTCGTTGTAGTCGCGCGGGTCGACGTCGAAGGACAGCACGTGCTCGTAGCCGACGGCCTTGGCCTGCTCGGCCACCATCGACGTGGCGTACTGCGCGGCGGAGGGGCGGAACCAGCGGCCGATCGAGCCGGTCAGCGCCTTCAGCCGGTCGGCGCACTGGGCGATCTCGGCGCGGGCCTGATCCGGGGTCATCGCCGAGATGTTGAGGTGGTTCTGGGTGTGGTTGCCCAGCTCGTGGCCGGCGTCCAGGATCCGCCGGACCATCTGCGGCTGCTGGTCCAGCCAGCTGCCGACCGCCATCACGGTCAGCCTGGCGCCGTGCTGCTCGGCGGCCTCCAGCAGGGCGGTGGCGAGCTTCGGGTCGCCGCTCCCGTGGCAGGTGAGCGCCACGTTCTTGCCGGTGCGTGGCCCGTGCACCACCTCGTACGGCGTGCCGGCGGCCAGCGGCGGCAGCACCGGCGGGGTCGGCGGGGCGGAGGCCTGGGCGGTGGCCGGGGCCGCCGTGGCGGTGGGCGCCGGGGAGGGCGCGGCGGAGGAGGCAGGCCCCTCGCCGCCGTTCCAGGCCGGGTCGGTGGTGTGCTGGGGGTCGACACTGCCGGGGTGCGCGGCGAGCGCCGCCCCGGGCTCGGCGCGGCGGGGCGTGCGGCTGCCGCAGGACGTGAGGAGTCCGCCGGAGGCGGACAGGGCGGCCAGCTTGGCGGCGGTGCGCAGTACGGTGCGGCGGTCGGCAGTCATCGGCAGCCAGCATAGAGAGCGCGGCACCGCCAGGCGATCCGGTGCCGCCGTTCGTGGCTTTGACGTGCACACACTCTCTTTTGCGGGTGTTGCGTAAACCTGAACTCCCGCTGTTTCCAAGGCGGGTCCTTGGATACGATCACCGCGCACCGCGTGTTACGGGGCAGTAGGCACATTCCGGCATTGCGCATTGGGGGCGGAACAGGATGCACGAGGACACCGCGGCCGTCGACCGGGACACCCGCACCGACTGGGAGTGGGCCAGAGCCGACGACTGGCAGCCGCCGAGCGAGCTCGACACCGGCATCCCGCACACCGCCCGGATGTACGACTACTACCTGGGCGGCAAGGACAACTTCGAGGCGGACCGCAAAGCCGCCCAGGCCGCGATAGCCGCCTACCCGGCGCTGCCGCTGCTGGCCCGCACCAACCGGCAGTTCCTCGGTCGGGCCGTCGAGTTCGCGGCGGGCCGGGGGATCCGCCAGTTCGTCGACATCGGCACCGGGATCCCGGCCGTGGGTTCCACCAGCGAGGTCGCCCAGCGGGTCGCCCCGGACGCCCGGGTCGTCTACGTGGACAACGACCCCATCGTCGCCACCCACGCCCGTGCCCTGCTGGCCGGCCACCCGGCCGGCCACACCTCGGTCATCGAGGCCGACCTGCGCGACCCGGAGGCGATCCTCGGCCACCCCGCGCTGGCCGCCGCCGTCGACCTCTCCCAGCCCGTCGCGCTGATGCTCGTCGCGGTGCTGCACTTCATCCGCGACGAGGAGGGCGCCGAGCGGATCGTCCGCACCCTGCGCGACGCGCTCGCCCCCGGCAGCGCCCTGATCCTCTCCCACGGCAGCCCGGACTTCGCCTCCCGGGAGAGCGCCGCCGAGGGCACCCGGATCTACCGGAGCGCCAGCGCTCCGCTGGTGCTGCGGCCCCGGGCGGCCGTCGAACCCTTCTTCGGCGACTTCGAGTTCGTCGGCCCCGGGCTCGTCCAACTGCCGCTCTGGCGCCCGGTCGCGGGGCACGTCCGCACCGCCGATCTGCCGGAGGGGTGGCAGGACGTCTCCGCGTACGCGGGCGTCGCGGTCAAGGCGTGAGGCCGTAAGGGCATGGAGCCGTAAGGGCGTACCGGCCCTGAGCCGTGGCCCGTCCCGGCGCCCCCCGCCGGCGCCGGGACCGGCCTTCGCAGGCTACGGGCGAGCACTGACAACCCCGCACCGGCCCGGATACCCTGCGGCGTGACCACCGCACTGCCGCCGCTCCCGCCCCTGCCGCCCGCCGCCGCCGAGCTGCTGCGGGCCGTCGACGCCCCGCCCCGACTGGTCGCCCACCTCGCGCTCGTGCACCAGGTCGCCGAGCGGATCGCCGAGTTCTGCGCCGCCGAGGGCCTCACCCTCGACGGCGAGGCCGTCCGCTTCGGAGCCGCCACCCACGACATCGGCAAGGCCGTCCATCCGGAAGAACTCTCCGGCCCCGGCTCCGCGCACGAACCCGCGGGCCACGCCCTGCTGTTGGCCCACGGCGTGGCCGAGCCGCTGGCCCGCTTCGCCCGCAGCCACGCGAGCTGGGGCGAACCCGGCACCACCACCGAGGAACTGCTGGTCAGCCTGGCCGACAAGGCCTGGAAGAACCAGCGCGTCCAGGACCTGGAGGATCTCGTGGTCGACCGGCTCGCCGAGGCCACCGGCCGGGAGCGCTGGGAGGCCTTCCTCGCCCTGGACGACCTGCTCACCCGGATCGGCGAGGACGCCCCGCGGCGGCTCGCGGTGCAGGCCGCCCATCCGGTGCGTACCGGGCGAAATTGACGCGACAGGGCCCGTCGGACGGTGCTAGCTTCCGCGGCATGGAACCCCTCAGCGACCCAGAGATCCGCGCGTCCTTCGTCAACTGCTCCAAGGGCGAGGCCCGTCGGCTCAACCTGCCCCGGGGCCTGGCCGAACTGCCCTGGGAGAGCCTGGACTTCCTCGGCTGGCGGGACCAGGGCGCGCCCGACCGGGCGTACCTGGTGGCGCCGTACGGGGGCGAGCTGGTCGGGGTGACGCTGCGCTCGCCGATGGTCCGGCGCAGCCTGACCAAGACCAACGTGTGCTCGCTGTGCATCACCGCGCACGCCGGGTCGGGCGTGGCGCTGCTGGCCGCCCGCCGGGCCGGGGCCGCCGGGCGCGAGGGCAACACCGTCGGCACGTACATCTGCGCGGACCTGGCCTGTTCGCTCTACGTCCGCGGGCTGAAGAAGTCCACCCTGGTGACCCGCCCCGACGAGTCGATGCCGCTGGAGGACCAGGTCGCCCGCACGGTGCTCAACCTCGACGCCTTCCTGGCCCGGGTGCTCACCGACACCGTGGCGGCCTGAGGGCCGCGACCGGCTACCGGCGGCGCAGCTGGTCCAGGTCGCGGCGCTCCCGCTTGGTCGGGCGCCCCGCGCCGCGGTCCCGCTCGAAGACGGGCGCCGTGAGCTCGCGCGGCGGTCGCGGCGGGCTGTTGTCGACCAGGCACTCCGCCGCGACCGGGGCCCCGACGCGCTTGCGGATCAGCTTGCGCACCTCGACGACCCGCTCGTAGCCCTCCTCACGGACCCGGACCTCGTCCCCGGGCTTGAGCGTCTGGGCGGGCTTGGCCCGCTCGCCGTTCACCCGTACGTGGCCGGCCTTGCAGGCGGCCGCCGCCAGCGAGCGCGTCTTGGCCAGGCGGACGGACCAGATCCAGACGTCCACCCGCACGCTTCCCTCGTGTTCAGCCATCCCCGGAGCCTACCCAAGCCGCTTCCCGAGCCGCGTCCCGTGCCGAGCCGAGCAGCCGAGCAGCCGAGCCGTGCGGCTCCGAGCCGCTTCCTAAGCGGCGGCGGGCGCCTCCTGGACGGCCCAGCCGTTGCCGTCCGGGTCGTTGAAGAACACGAAGTTGTTCCAGGCCTCGCCGTGCCCGTTCACCCGCGTCCCCGCCACGAAGTGCTGGACCGGGCTCACCTCCACACCGCGCGCCAGCAGTTCCGCGTGCGCCTTCTCTATGTCGGCGACCACCAGCTGGAGCCCCTTCACCGAGCCGGGCGCCGCGTCGATCACCCCCGTGCCGACCACGATCGAGCAGCGCGAGCCCGGGGGAGTCAGCTGGACCACCCGGACCCCGTCGCGCAGCCGCGTGTCGTGGTCCACCGTGAAGCCGGCCTGCTCCTCGTAGAAGAGCTTCGCGCGGTCCACGTCCGTCACCGGGAGCACCACGACTTCGAGCTTCCAATCCATTGCCCTCACCCCTCTCGGTCGGGCACTTCCAGTATCTGCCCGAACCGTTCCCCGGTGGGCCTTCGGATAGCCTGAGAACACGATGAATCCGCAGACCACGTCCGCCGGGCCCGCGCCGGCCACCTCGTTCGCCACGCCCTGGGGCGCCCTCGACCTCACCCGGTTCCCGGTGGACCCGCGCGAGCGGCTGCGGGCCTGGGACGCGGCCGACGAGTACCTGCTGCGTCACCTCGCCGGCGAGGCCGACAGCGCCGACGGCGTCCCGACCGAGCTGGCCGGCCGCCGGATCGCCGTCCTCGGTGACCGCTGGGGCGCGCTCACCACCGCGCTGGCGCCGTACGAACCGGTCCAGATCGCCGACTCCCACCTCGGCCGGCAGGCCACCCGGGAGAACCTCGCCCGGGCCGGCGCCGCCGTCGACGAGGCCCGGCTGCTCACCACCCGGGACACCCCGCCGGAGCGGATCGACGTCCTGCTGGTGCGCGTCCCCAAGAGCCTGGCCCTGCTGGAGGACCAGCTGCACCGGCTCGCCCCGGCGATCCACCCCGGCACCGTCGTGGTCGGCACCGGCATGGTGACCGAGATCCACACCTCCACCCTGCAGCTGTTCGAGAAGGTCCTCGGCCCGACTCGCACCTCGCTGGCCGTCCGCAAGGCCCGGCTGGTCTTCTGCACCCCCGACCCGGCGCTCGACCCCGGTCCCAGCCCGTGGCCGCACCGCTACGCACTGCCGCCGGACATCGGCCCGGCCGCCGGCCGTACGGTGGTCAACCACGCGGGCACCTTCTGCGCCGAGCGGCTCGACATCGGCACCCGCTTCTTCCTGGCCCACCTGCCCGCCCCCGCCCCCGGCGACCGGGTGGTCGACCTCGGCTGCGGCAACGGCGTGGTCGGCACGGCCGCCGCGCTGGCCGGGCCGGGCGCCGAGCTGGTGTTCGTGGACGAGTCCCACCAGGCGGTGGCCTCCGCCGAGGAGACCTTCCGCGCCAACCTGGGCCCGGACGCCCCGGCCGAGTTCCGCACCGCCGACGCGCTCGACCCGGCGGTGTTCGCGGCCGGTTCGGTGGACCTGGTGCTCAACAACCCGCCGTTCCACTCCCACCAGGCCACCACCGACGCCACCGCCTGGCGGATGTTCACCGGTGCCCGGCGGGCGCTGCGGCCCGGCGGCGAGCTCTGGGTGGTCGGCAACCGGCACCTCGGGTACCACGTGAAGCTGCGCAAGCTGTTCGGCAACTGCCAACTGGTCGCCGGGAACCCCAAGTTCGTGGTGCTGCGCGCGGTCAAGCGGTAGCGCGTGGCGGCCCCGGCCGGCAGTGCGGTCCGGTCACGCCCCAGCCGCGCCGCCACGCCTCGGTGGCCACCCGGCCCGGTCGGTGGGAGTCCGGTGCACTCCTCGAACTCCCGCCACCGGCCGGCCACCACCGGCACCCGGGCCGGTCCACGGTGATCACTTCGATCCCCCCGCCTCTGACACCGGCCCGGGGGAGTCCGACACCCAGTCTTGCATGGATTTTCCCTCCCGCGTATATTCATGCCACAACGAAGGAGGAACGCCATGGCATTGCGAGTCGCCGTCGCCGGTGCGAGCGGATACGCGGGCGGCGAGGTGCTGCGACTGCTGCTCGGCCACCCCGAGATGGAAATCGGGGCGCTGACCGGCGGCTCGAACGCGGGCAGCAGGCTGGGCGAGCTCCAGCCGCACCTGGTCCCGCTGGCCGACCGCGTCCTCCAGCCCACCACCCCCGAGGTGCTGGCCGACCACGACGTGGTGTTCCTGGCGCTGCCGCACGGCCAGTCCGCCGCCGTCGCCGAGGCCCTCGGCCAGAACGTCCTGGTGATCGACTGCGGTGCCGACTTCCGGCTCAAGGCCGCCACCGACTGGGAGCAGTTCTACGGCACCTCCCACGCCGGCACCTGGCCCTACGGCCTGCCCGAACTGCCCGGACACCGCACCGCGTTGAAGGGCACCAACCGGATCGCCGTGCCCGGCTGCTACCCGACGGCCGTCTCCCTCGCGCTGTTCCCGGCGTACGCCTCCCGGCTCGCCGAGCCGGAGGCCGTGGTGGTCGCCGCGTCCGGCACCTCCGGCGCCGGCAAGGCCGCCAAGCCGCACCTGCTCGGCAGCGAGGTCATGGGCAGCGTCAGCCCGTACGGCGTCGGCGGCGTGCACCGGCACACCCCGGAGATGGTGCAGAACCTCACCCCGGTGGCCGGCGAGCCGGTGACCGTCTCCTTCACCCCCACCCTCGTCCCGATGCCGCGCGGCATCCTCGCCACCTGCTCCGCCAAGGCGAAGCCGGGCGTGAGTGCCGAGAGCCTGCGCGCCGCCTACGCCGAGGCGTACGGGGACGAGCCCTTCGTCCACCTGCTGCCCGAGGGGCAGTGGCCGCAGACCAGCAGCGTCTACGGCGCCAACACCGCCCTGGTCCAGGTCGCCCTGGACGCCACCGCCGGGCGGATCATCGCGATCAGCGCGATCGACAACCTCGTCAAGGGCACCGCGGGCGGCGCGGTGCAGAGCATGAACATCGCCCTCGGCCTGCCCGAGGAGCTGGGCCTTCCGCTGAACGGAGTCGCACCGTGACCACCCAGAACACCGGCGTGACCGCCGCCAAGGGCTTCCGCGCCGCCGGCGTGACCGCGGGCATCAAGGCCTCCGGCACCCCGGACCTGGCCCTGGTGGTCAACGACGGCCCCTCGCTCGCCGCGGCCGGCGTCTTCACCGCCAACCGGGTCAAGGCCGCGCCCGTGCTCTGGTCCCAGCAGGTGCTCAAGGGCGGTCGGGTCTCCGCCGTCGTCCTCAACTCCGGTGGCGCCAACGCCTGCACCGGACCGGCCGGCTTCCAGGACACCCACGCCACCGCGGAGCACGTCGCCGCGGAGCTGGAGCTCAACGCCGGCGAGGTCGCCGTCGCCTCCACCGGCCTGATCGGAGTCCGGCTGCCGATGGACGTCCTGCTGCCCGGCGTCACCCTGGCCGCCCGGCAGCTCAGCGAGACCGGCGGCGAGGCCGCCGCGATCGCCATCAAGACCACCGACACCGTGCACAAGACCGCCCGGTTCACCAGCCCGGCCGGCTGGACGGTCGGCGGCATGGCCAAGGGCGCGGGCATGCTCGCCCCGAGCCTGGCCACCATGCTGGTCGTGCTCACCACCGACGCCGACCTGGACTCCGCCGAGCTGGACGCGGCGCTGCGCGGCGCCACCCGCACCACCTTCGACCGGATCGACTCCGACGGCTGCATGTCGACCAACGACACCGTGCTGCTGCTCGCCTCCGGCGCCACCGGCATCACGCCGGACCGCGCCGAGTTCGCCGAGGCCGTCCGCACCGTCAGCGCCGACCTGGCCCGCCAGCTGATCGGCGACGCCGAGGGCGCCAGCAAGGACATCCGGATCGACGTCACCGGCGCCGCCACCGAGGACGAGGCCGTCGAGGTCGCCCGCACGATCAGCCGCAACAACCTGCTCAAGTGCGCCATCCACGGCGAGGACCCCAACTGGGGCCGGGTGCTGTCCGCGATCGGCACCACCAGCGCCGCCTTCGACCCCGACCGGCTCGACGTGGCCATCAACGGCGTCTGGGTGTGCAAGGACGGCGGCGTGGGCGAGGACCGCGACCTGGTGGACATGAAGGCCCGCGACGTCGTCATCACCGCGAACCTCAACGCCGGTACGGCGAGCGCCTCGCTGTGGACCAACGACCTCACGGCCGACTACGTCCACGAGAACAGCGCCTACTCCAGCTGATCCGCCGAGAGCCGGTCCGCCGAGAGCCGGTCCGCCGAGAGCCGGTCCGCCGAGAGCCGGTCCGCCGAGGGCCGGTCCGGCGGCCACCGTCCGCTGATCCGCGACATCCTCCCCCAGCCTCCGGCCGGGGGACCCCCACGACGAGGAATCCCGTGCAGATCGCACCCAAGGGCGAACAGGCCCGCAACAACACCGCGTTGCCCAAGGCCATGACGCTGATCGAGGCGCTGCCCTGGCTGGAGCGCTTCCACGGCAAGACCATCGTGATCAAGTTCGGTGGCAACGCCATGGTCGACGAGAGTCTCAAGGCGGCCTTCGCCCAGGACGTCGTCTTCCTCCGCTACGCCGGACTGCACCCCGTCGTGGTGCACGGCGGCGGCCCGCAGATCAGCGCCCAGCTGGACAAGCTCGGCCTGGAGTCCAACTTCACCAACGGCCTGCGCGTCACCACCCCCGAGACCATGGACGTGGTCCGGATGGTGCTGGCCGGCCAGGTCCAGCGCGAGCTGGTCGGCCTGCTCAACGGGCACGGACCGTTCGCCGTCGGCATGACCGGCGAGGACGCCCACACCATGACGGCCGTCAAGCGCTACGCGGTGGTCGACGGCGAGCAGGTCGACATCGGCCTGGTCGGCGACATCGTCAACATCGAGGCCGGCGCGGTGAAGGCGCTGATCGCCGACGGCCGGATCCCGGTCATCTCCTCGATCGCTCGCGGCGCCGACGGCCACGTCTACAACATCAACGCCGACACCGCGGCCTCCGCCCTGGCGGTCGCCCTCGGCGCCGAGATGCTGGTGGTGCTGACCGACGTCGAGGGCCTCTACAAGGACTGGCCGAACTCCGACGACGTGATCAGCCAGCTCAACGCCGGCGAACTGGAGGCCCTGCTGCCCGGTCTGGCCAGCGGCATGCTCCCCAAGATGGAGGGCTGCCTGCGTGCCGTCCGCTCCGGCGTGGGCACCGCCCGGGTGCTGGACGGCCGGGTGCAGCACAGCCTGCTGCTGGAGATCTTCACCGACGAGGGCATCGGCACGATGGTCGTGCCGGACGACGAACCGACCGTGACCGGGGGACTGGCATGACGCACAACGAGCAGCTCACCGAGCGGTGGCAGCACAGCTTCACCGACAACTACGGCACCCCCCGGATCCCGCTGGTGCGCGGCGAGGGCGCCACGTTCTGGGACGCGGACGGCAAGCAGTACACCGACCTGCTCGGCGGCATCGCCGTCAACGTCCTCGGCACCGCCCACCCGGCCGTCGTCGAGGCCGTCAGCAAGCAGATCGCCACCCTCGGCCACGTCTCCAACCTCTTCATGGCCGAGCCGACCATCGCCCTCGCCGAGCGGCTGCTGCGGCTGGACGGGCGCGAGGGTGGCCGGGTCTTCTTCTGCAACTCCGGCGCCGAGGCCAACGAGGCCGCCTTCAAGATCAGCCGGCGCACCGGCCGCACCCACCTGGTCGCCCTCCAGGGCGGCTTCCACGGCCGGACGATGGGTGCCCTCGCGCTCACCGGCCAGCCCGCCAAGCAGGACCCGTTCCGCCCGCTGCCCGGGGACGTCACCCACGTCCCGTTCGGCGACGTCGAGGCGCTGCGCGCGGCCGTCACCACCGGGACCGCGGCCGTCTTCCTGGAGCCGGTCCAGGGCGAGAACGGCGCGATCCCGCTGCCCGAGGGCTACCTGGCGGCCGCCCGCGCGATCACCCGGGCCACCGGCACCCTGCTGATCCTGGACGAGATCCAGACCGGCATCGGCCGCACCGGCCACTGGTTCGCCCACCAGGCCTTCGAGGACGTCGAGCCGGACGTCGTCACCCTGGCCAAGGCGCTCGGCGGTGGCCTGCCGATGGGCGCGGTCCTGGCCTTCGGCGAGGCCGCCGAACTGCTCACCCCGGGCCAGCACGGCACCACCTTCGGCGGCAACCCGGTGGCCGCCGCGGCCGGCCTCGCGGTGCTGGACACCATCGAGTCCGAGGGCCTGCTGGAGCACGCCCGCAAGATCGGCGACCGACTGCGGCACGGCATCGAGGCGATCGGCGACCCGCTGGTCTCGCACGTGCGCGGGGCCGGCCTGCTGCTCGGCATCGTCCTCACCCAGCCGGTCTCCGCCCGGATCCAGGCCGCCGCCCAGCAGGCGGGCTTCCTGGTCAACGCGGCCGTCCCGGACGCCGTACGGCTGGCGCCGCCGCTGGTGCTCACCGAGCAGGAGGCGGACGCCTTCGTCGCGGCGCTGCCGGACATCCTCCGGACGGTGCGCGAGAGCGCCCCGGCCGATGCGAGTTGACCGTCGTCCGGGAGAATAATCACATGACCGATTCCCGCTCCGGCCCGTCCGCCGCCGGCCCGACGCCGCAGGTCCCGCAGACCCGCACCGCGCGCCACCGGCGGATCGTGGACCTGCTCACCCGCCAGCCCGTGCGTTCGCAGAGCCAGCTCGCGAAGCTGCTCGCCGACGACGGTCTCGTGGTCACCCAGGCCACCCTCTCCCGGGACCTGGACGAGCTGGGCGCGGTCAAGATCCGCAACCGGGACGGTGCGCTGATCTACGCCGTCCCGGCCGAGGGCGGCGACCGCACGCCGCGCGCGCCGATGGGGGAGTCGGCCAGCGAGGGCCGGATGGCCCGGCTGGCCGGCGAACTCATGGTCTCCGCCACGGCCTCCGGCAACCTGGTCGTGCTGCGCACCCCGCCCGGGGCCGCGCAGTTCCTCGCCTCGGCGATCGACCAGGCCGAGGTGTTCGAGATCATCGGCACCATCGCCGGTGACGACACCGTGCTGCTGATCAGCCGTGACCCGGCCGGCGGCCAGGCGCTGGCCGACCACCTCATGCAACTCGCCCAGGCCAAGGCGCAGTAGCACCCGTCCGACCTCGACCCCTGCCGCGGTGGCCCGCGGCAGGGGTTTTGTGTTCCATACGGCATCATGCATACTTATGCCACCCACTGCACAAGTGTAAGGAGCCACCGCGATGACCGCCCAGCAGTCCTCCGACGTCCGCCTCTGGGGCGCGCGCTTCGCCGACGGCCCGTCCGAGGCGCTGGCCAGGCTCTCGGCCTCCGTCCACTTCGACTGGCGCCTCGCCCCGTACGACATCGCCGGTTCCAAGGCCCACGCCCGGGTGCTGCACAAGGCCGGCCTGCTCTCCGACGAGGAGCTATCCGGCATGCTGGCCGGTCTCGACCAGCTGCTCGCCGACGTCCGGGCGGGCACCTTCGTCGGCACCGTCGCCGACGAGGACGTCCACACCGCGCTGGAGCGCGGGCTGCTGGAGCGCCTCGGCGCCGACCTCGGCGGCAAGCTGCGGGCCGGGCGCTCGCGCAACGACCAGATCGCCACCCTGTTCCGGATGTACCTGCGGGACCACGCCAGGACCATCGGCGGCCTGCTGCTCGACCTCCAGCACGCCCTGGTCGGCCTCGCCGAGGCGCACCCGGACACCGCGATGCCGGGCCGCACCCACCTCCAGCACGCCCAGCCGGTGCTCTTCGCCCACCACGTCCTCGCGCACGTGCAGGCCCTCGGCCGGGACGCCGAGCGGCTGCGCCAGTGGGATGCCCGCACCGCCGTCTCGCCGTACGGCTCCGGTGCGCTGGCCGGCTCCTCGCTCGGTCTCGACCCGCAGGCGGTCGCCGCCGACCTCGGCTTCGAGGGCGGGTCGGCCGGCAACTCCATCGACGGCACCGCCTCGCGGGACTTCGTCGCCGAGTTCGCCTTCGTCGCCGCCATGATCGGCGTCAACCTCTCCCGGATCGCGGAGGAGGTGATCATCTGGAACACCAAGGAGTTCGGCTTCATCACCCTGCACGACGCCTTCTCCACCGGCTCCTCGATCATGCCGCAGAAGAAGAACCCGGACATCGCCGAGCTCGCCCGCGGCAAGTCCGGCCGGCTGATCGGCAACCTGACCGGCCTGCTGGCCACCCTCAAGGCGCTGCCGCTGGCCTACAACCGGGACCTCCAGGAGGACAAGGAGCCGGTCTTCGACTCCTGCGACACGCTGGAGGTGCTGCTGCCCGCGTTCACCGGGATGATGGCCACCCTCACCGTGCACCGGGAGCGGCTGGAGGAGCTGGCCCCGGCCGGCTTCTCGCTCGCCACCGACATCGCCGAGTGGCTGGTCAAGCAGGGCGTTCCGTTCCGGGTCGCGCACGAGGTCGCCGGGGCCTGCGTCAAGGTCTGCGAGGCCGAGGGCATCGAGCTCGGGGACCTCACGGACGAGCAGTTCGCCTCGATCTCCGAGCACCTGACCCCCGAGGTCCGCTCGGTGCTCAGCGTGCACGGCGCCATCGCCGCCCGCAACGGGCGCGGCGGCACCGCCCCCTCGGCCGTCGCGGTCCAGCTCGCCGAGGTGAAGGCGGACCTGGCGCGGCAGCAGGAGTGGGCCCGGGGCTGATCCCCGGAGCGGCCGGGGGAGGGGCGCGGCGGGCCGACCGGCGCGCCCCTCCCGCGTGCGCGCCCCGGTCCGGGCGTAACCGGCCCCGCCCGGGCCCGTCATGCACGGTGTGTGCACCCCCCTTCCGTCCGGCCCCTCCGCCGAGGACGTCTACCTCGCCGAGGACCGCCGCCGCGTGGTCCGCGAGACCGTCGCCGCCCTGCCCGGCCGCTGCCCCCAGCTGATCGCCGCCCTGGCCGAGGATCCGCCACCCACGTACCGGGAACTCTCCGAGCGCCTCGGCATGCCGCGGGGCTCCATCGGGCCCACCCGCTCCCGCTGCCTGGCCTGCCTGCGCCTCCTGCTCCACGCCGAGCGCTATCCCTGACCACGCGCCCCGCCCGTTGCCCCGCCCTGCCTGAGCCTCGTCACGTCCGCCCCGGCCCCGGTCGACCGTCCCGCCCCTCATCTCGCCCTGTGTGACCTCCGCCGGGCCGCCGGGCCCGTCTCACCGGGTGCCCCCCGCGCCCTCCCGTGCCCCTCCGGCCCCGCCGCGCCCCCACCCCCGCCGCGGCGTGACCCTTGCCACGTCTGCCCCTCCGAAGGTTGAGGGAAGCTGACACCCGGGTAGCACGCTGGCGAACGTCACTCTTGACGGTGGCGCATACGCTCGGATACTGAGCGTGAGCGCGTCACCCTGTGCGCGCCGGGCACGACGACTGGGGAGGCCCCTCCACATGGGCATGAGCGTGATCATCTCGGCCGCTGCGGCCGAGGACGCGGAGCAGATCCTCAAGCTCCAGTACCTGGGCTACCAGCCCGAGGCAGAGCTGTACGGCGACTGGGCGATCGAGCCCCTGACCCAGACCCTGGAGAGCCTCCGCACCGAACTGACCGAGCAGCACGTCCTGGTCGCCCGCCTGGGTGACGAGGTGGTGGGCGCCGTCCGCGGCCACGTCGACGCCGAGGGCATCGGCCGGATAGGGCGTCTGGTGGTCCACCCCCGGATGCAGCGGCACGGTCTGGGCGGCCGGCTCCTGGAGGCGCTGGAGCGGCGGATGGCCGAGGGCAGCCGCCCGGTGACGGCCTACCGGCTGTTCACCGGCCACCGCAGCCTCGGCAACCTGCGGCTGTACGCCCGCCAGGGCTACCGGCAGACCTCCGTCGAGCAGGTCAGCAGCCGGCTGAGCTTCGTGCACCTGGAGAAGCCGGTCACCACCCCGCTCGCCGCGACCGCCTGAGCCCCGCCCGCCTCAACCACGCCCGCCCCCGGGCATCCTCGGCGCCGCCACCATCCGGACGTCCGGTGGCGGCGCCGAGGCGCATCTCCACAGGTCGGAACGACCGGTGTCCGCAATGCGGACACTCGCCGTCGAACAGTTGGGCGCAGTTCGGCTCATCTGTTTTACTGGCTCACATGACTGCGACGACGAACTGGACCCCCACCGGCACGCTGCCGGCAGGTGAGCGTGCCATGTGCCGTCGAATGTGTCACTGCTGAGGGCCACCGCCCCCGGGCACCCCGTCGAGGGTGCCTCCCCCTCGCGCCCCGAAGCGAGACTCCGGCGCCGCTCCCGCCCGCGCGAGCGCGCCGTCCTCCCGGAACCCTCCCCTCCGGCGTGCCCGCCCACCCGCGGCCGTCGATGACTCGTCGGGGCCACGCCGTCGCGCGGCCCGGTCGTTCTGCGGCCACGATCAAGGGGCGGCAGCTCCGGATCCCCCTGGTGAGGCGTCGTAGGACACCGCCGGCCGCATCCCGGTCGGCCGGTCGACACCGCCGCCCGCCCCCGACCCACGGAAGCAGCTGTGATCACCACCACGGACCTGACCAAGGTCTACCGTTCCCGAGGCCGCGAGGTGACCGCCCTCGCCGGTGTCGACCTGCACGTCCGCCCGGGCGAGGTCTACGGAGTCGTCGGCACCAGCGGCGCCGGCAAGTCCACCCTCATCCGCTGCGTGAACATGCTGGAGCGCCCGACCTCCGGCACGGTCACCGTGGACGGGGTCGAGCTCACCGCCCTGTCCGGCGGCGAGAACCGGGCCGGCAAGGACCTGCGCGAGGCACGACGCCGGATCGGCATGGTCTTCCAGCACTTCAACCTGCTCTCCTCCCGCACGGTGCAGCAGAACGTCGAACTGCCGCTGGAGATCATCGGCCTGGACCGTACCCAGCGCCGCCGCAAGGCCGCCGAACTGCTGGACCTGGTCGGCCTCGGCGACAAGGCCCGCAGCTACCCCGGCCAGCTCTCCGGCGGCCAGAAGCAGCGGGTGGGCATCGCCCGCGCCCTGGCCGGCGACCCCAAGGTGCTGCTCTCCGACGAGGCCACCTCGGCGCTCGACCCGGAGACCACCCGCTCGATCCTCAAGCTGCTGCGCGACCTCAACCAGCAGCTGGGACTGACGGTCCTGCTGATCACCCACGAGATGGACGTCATCAAGTCCGTCTGCGACTCCGCCGCGCTGATGCGCGGCGGCCGGGTGGTGGAGTCCGGCGAGCTGACCGACCTGCTGGCCGAGCCCGACTCGGAGCTGGCCCGCGAGCTGTTCCCGCTCAGCGAGTTCGGTACCGGCCACCCCGGTGCCACCGTCCTGGAGATCACCTTCCAGGGCGACACCCCGGCCCAGCCGTTCGTCTCCCAGCTGGCCCGCACCTACCAGATCGACATCAACATCCTGGGCGCCGCGGTGGAGACCATCGCGGGCCGGATGGTCGGCCGGATGCGGGTCGAGCTGCCCGGCGGCCACCAGGACAACGTGGTGCCGATCGGCTACCTGCGCGAGCAGGGCCTGCAGGTGGACGTGATCGGCACGGCGAACGGAGCGGTGGCATGACTGGCCTGAGCTGGGACCAGATGCAGGACCTGATGTGGCCCGCCACCCAGGAGACCTTCCAGATGGTCGGGGTCGCGACGGTCTGCACCGTCCTGGTCGGCCTGCCCGTGGGCGTGCTGCTGGTGCTCACCTCCAAGGGCGGGGCGCTGCAGAACCAGCCGGTGAACAAGGTGCTGGGCGCGATCGTGAACCTCGCCCGCTCGCTGCCGTTCATCATCCTGATGATCGCGCTGATCTCCTTCACCCGGTGGCTGACCGGCAACTCCCTCGGCTGGCAGGCCGCGACCGTGCCGCTGACCGTCGGCGCGATCCCCTTCTTCGCCCGGCTGGTCGAGACCTCCGTCCGCGAGGTCGACCGCGGTCTCATCGAGGCGGTCCAGGCGATGGGCGGCAGCACCTGGACGCTGGTGCGCAAGACGCTCGTCCCCGAGGCCCTTCCCGGCATCGTCGCCTCCGTCACCACCACGGTCATCGCGCTGATCGGCTACTCCGCGATGGCCGGCACGGTCGGCGGCGGCGGCCTGGGCGACCTCGCCTACCGCTACGGCTACCTGCGCTTCGAGACCGCCTTCATGTGGATCATCGTGGCCGAGATCGCGATCATCGTCACCGTGATCCAGCTGGCCGGCGACCTCGCCGTGCGCCGGCTGGCCAACCGGGGCCGCGGCGGCGGACGCACCCGCCTGCTCCGCCCGCGTGCCACCGCCCCGGCCCCCGACGAGGACCTCGTCGCCTCCTAGACCTCCCCCGTCCGACCTCCGGACGCGGCTCCCCGTATCACGCAGAAAGGCACTTTTCGTGCGCAACGTTCTGAAGTTCACCAGTGTCCTCGCCACCGCCGGCCTCGCCCTGTCGCTGGCCGCCTGCGGCAGCTCGGGTTCGTCCTCCTCGGACCCGAACGCGCCGCTGAAGGTCGTCGCCAGCCCGACCCCGCACGGGCAGATCCTGAAGTTCGTCAACGACAACCTGGCGGCCAAGGCGGGCCTCAAGCTCGACATCAAGGAGGTCACCGACTACGTGACCCCCAACACGGCGGTGCAGGACGGTTCGGCCGACGCCAACTACTTCCAGCACGTCCCGTACCTGGATGACTTCAACAAGAAGAACGGCACGGACATCGTCTCGGTCGAGACCGTCCACCTGGAGCCGCTGGGCGTCTACTCCAAGAAGGTCAAGTCGATCAACGACCTGCCCTCCGGCGCCACCATCGGCCTGCCGAACGACGCCACCAACGAGGGCCGCGCGCTCAAGCTGCTCGCCGACAACAAGCTCATCACCCTCAAGGAGGGCGCCGGCACCGCCGCCACCCCGGCGGACGTGACGGGCAACCCGAAGGGCTTCAAGTGGAAGGAGCTGGAGGCCGCCCAGCTGCCCCGCTCCATCGCCGACCTCGACGCCGCCGTGATCAACGGCAACTACGCGCTCGACTCCGGCCTGAAGCCGGCCACCGACGCCCTGGTGCTGGAGAAGGCCGAGGGCAACCCGTACGCCAACATCCTCGCCGTCAAGAAGGGCAAGGAGAACGACCCGCGGGTGAAGAAGCTGGCCGAGCTGCTGCACTCCGACGAGGTCAAGAAGTACATCAACGACACGTTCCAGGGATCGGTCATCCCGGCCTTCTGATCGTCGTACGGTCATACCGCGTAGCGCCCGACCGGGCCCCCGCCGCACCTCGGCGGGGGCCCGGTCGGGCAGTATGCACCAGGGACACCACCGTGGACCGGGTTCTGACGTACCGTCGTGCGACCGGCGCACCGCGTGGTACCCGGGGCACGCCGGAGGCGTACGGTGTTGTGTTCACGACCCGGCGAGGAGAGACGGCATGGCAGCGAGCTTCCCCGAGACCGCCATCAGCACCGAACGGCTGCTGCTGCGTCCCCTTGCGGAGGACGACGCCCCCGGCCTGGCCGCCATGATGGCCGACGACCTCGTCCTGGCCTGGACGGACCACCCGCACCCCTTCACCGAGGGCTACGCGGCCGAGCTCGCCCGCACCCTCGCCCCCGCCCACCGCGCCGCCGGGCACGGCATCGTCCTCGCCGTCACCGAGCACCTCACCCAGCGCCTGGTCGGCCTGGTCCAACTGCGCAACACCGACTGGCGGCTGCGCAGCACCGAGATCTCCTACGTCACCGCCACCTGGGCCCGCGGCGAGGGCTACGCCCCCGAGGCCGTCCTCGGCGTCGCCCAGTGGCTCTTCGAGGACCGCGGCTTCCTGCGCCTGGAGATGCGCACCGCCGCCGGGAACACCGCCGCCCAGCAGGTCGCCCAGAAGATCGGCGGCATCAGCGAGGGCGTGCTGCGCAGCGCCTGGATAGTGCGCGGCGAGTCCGGGGAGGTCGTCGAGGAGAGCCGGAGCGACCTGATCCTGTGGAGCCTGCTCCCGGAGGACCTGGAGTCGCCCGAACTGCACCGCGACGGCTGGCACGGCGACCACCGCTACGTGCTGCGCGACTGAGCCGCCGTCCGGCCACCCGTCCGGCACGGACATCTGTGCGAGATGTCGGCCTCCGGGCGGTCGCACCCGGTAGCCTCTGCACCGGCGCCGCGCAGTGGGCGCCGCGTCGAGTCGAGTCGAGGGAGAACGGCCGCAGATGGCTGACCGGATCACGGTCATCGGGTGGGACGGTACGCCGCTGACCGAGGCCGCCGGTGCGGCCCTCGCCGCGGCGACCCTGGTGGCCGGAGCGCCCTACCAACTGGACGCCCTTCCGGTGCCGGAGGACGCCGAGCGGATCACCCTCGGCAACATCCAGCAGGCCGCCCGCACCATCGCCGAGCACCGCGGCGCCGCCGTCGTGGTCGCCGAGGGCGACCCGGGCTTCTTCGGCGTGGTGCGCACCCTGCGCCGCCCCGAGTACGGCCTCGAACTCGAAGTCCTGCCCGCCGTCTCCTCCGTCGCCACCGCCTTCGCCCGGGCCGGGATGCCCTGGGAGGACGCCCAGGTGGTCAGCGCCCACGGCGGCCGGCTGCGCCGCGCGGCCAACATCTGCCGGGCCCACCCCAAGGTCGCGGTGCTCACCGCCCCGGGCGCGGGACCGGGCGAACTCGCCCTGATGCTGCGCGGGGTGCACCGGACCTTCGTGGTCTGCGAGGCCCTCGGCACCCCGGAGGAGGACGTCACCGTCCTGACCTCCGACCGGATCGCCGACCACGTCTGGCGCGACCCCAACGTGGTGCTGGTGATCGGCGGCGGCGCCCAGGTCGGCGCGGTCGGGGAGGCGGCCGGCTGGCTGGCAGGGCGCCCGGTCGGCTACCCCGGCGCGGACCGCGGCTGGGCGCTCCCCGGTGACGCCTACGCGGGCGCCGGGCGCACGGAGGGTGAGCCGGGCGCATCGGAGGCGCTGCCCGCGCACGTGCGCGCCCTGGTGCTGGCCCGTCTGGGTGCACGTCCGGGGGACCTCGTCTGGTCCGTCGGCGCGGGCAGCGGCGCCCTCGCCGTGGAGGCGGCCCGGTTCGGCGCCGCGGTGGTCGCGGTCGAGGCCTCCCGATCGGCCTGCGCCCGGCTCGCCGTCAACGCCCGCCGGTACGGGGTCGAGGTGGAGACCGTGTACGGGCAGGGACCCGAGGTGCTGGGCGGCCTGCCCGAGCCGGACGCGGCGGTGGTGGAGTCCGGCGGGCCCGAGGTGGTGCGGGCCGTGCTGGCCCGGAAGCCGGAGCGCTTCGTCGCGCTGGCCCGCACCTTCGCCGAGGCGGAGGAGATCCACCGGGCCATCGCGGGGGCGGGCTACCGGGCGGACGGCGCGCTGCTGCAGGCCACTCCGCTGCGGGCGGCCGAGGAGGGCGGCGGGCTGGCGCTCGGGGCGGCCGAGGCCGGCGCCCTGCTGCTCTGGGGTGAGCAGATCGTGTGAAGGCCTCGGGTGCGCGCCGGGGCCGGTGGGCGGCCCTGGCGGTGATCCAGGTCGCATCCGGACACCGATTCGAGAGGTCACCGCGCCGGGCCGGTAGTGTGGCGTCCCAGGCGGCTGCAGCCGTCGGCGACCTGCCCGATTCGGTCGGTTTGTCACCTTTTTGACGTGGTGCAACCCGGTTCCGCTCGGAGTGTGGGCAATTCGACGCGCCGCGTTCCGGACCTGGAGAATGCCGTAGGGTCCGGTGCGGTCGTGCCGGTTGCTCCGGGTTGTCGTTGTTTCAGATGGTGCACCGTCCTCGCGGGCGGTGCCCGGGCCGGGGTGCCGCAGCGCGCCGGAAGGACTTGGGCCGCAGCGCCACGGCGCGGCGGCCACGTGTGGTTGAGGGGCGGGTCGGTGCAGGTCCGGCCCGTGCGGATGGGCGCTGCGGTCGGTGATCGCGTCGCCAAGGGGCGCGGCAGCGGCCTGGAAGGAGCTTTGACAATGACCGATGGCGGCCACGTCCCGGGCGAGGGACTGCCGGAGCACCTGCACGCCGGGCCCGACCCGCTCGGCGGACCGGACGGCGTCGCGGGCGTTGCACCCCTGCAGGGCGTCGCGACCGACGGCGGCATGATCCCCAACCCGGCGGCGCCGACCGGCGCGGTGCCCGGTGCGATGCCCCCCGGCGCGGGTGTGATCCCGCCGCAGGGCCAGCCGAACTTCACCGGCGTGCCGCCCCAGGCCGTCCCGGGCGAGGGCTGGGCCGTCGACCAGGGCGCCCCGCGCCCCGCCTTCCACTTCGTCGACCAGCCCGACGGTCTGGACGACGAGGACGACGTCCTGCTGATGCCCGGTCCGCAGGGCTCCTGGGGCGCCGAGCAGGCGCCGTTCGCGCAGCAGGAGGGCACCCCGGTCGAGCCGTCCTGGCCGCCGGTGGAGCCGCCGGTGCTCGGCGGTGAGCACGGCCAGCAGCACGTCCAGGCCGCCCAGGCGCAGTCCCACGCCCAGCAGCCGGTGACGCAGGCTCAGCCGCCGCGCCGACCGCTGCACGCCGGTCCGCCGATCCCGGACCCCTCGCTGATGACCGGTCAGGTGCCGGTCCGTTCGCTGGCCGACCGCGGCCCGTCGCAGGGCGGCACGCCCGCGCACGGCATCCCGGTCGTCGGCCGCCCGCCGATGGGCGAGGCCGCCGCGCCCGTCCCGGGTGCCGTACCGCAGGGTGTGCCGCAGGCCGCCCCGATGGCGCCCGCCGCGCCGATGCCCCCGGTGGCCATCACGGTCGAGGGCGGGCCGGAGGTCCACCAGGTGCCGCAGGCACAGGGCTACCAGCAGGTGCCGCTGGCCGGGCAGCCGGTCGAGGGCCTGATGGGCGTCGAGACGGTCGGGGCGATCGAGGTGGTCGAGGTCGTCGAGCTGCCCGAGGCCGTCCAGGCCGTCCAGGCCGCCGCACCGGCTGCCGAGGCCGTGCAGGCCGTGGCGGCTCCGGAGGCGGTGGCTCCTGAGGCCGCTCAGGCCGTCGTGGTCGAGCCGGTCCCGGCGGACCCCGCCGCCCAGCCGGTCGCCGAGCCGGTTGCCGAGGCGGTCGCGGTGGAGAGCGCCGCGGCTGGGGCCACCGACGCCGCCGCCGTGGAGACGGCCGTTGCCGAGACCGTCGTGGCGGAGGGCGCCGCGCCCGTCGAGCAGCCCGAGGGCGCCGCTCCGGCCGGCCAGCCGCGCCGGATCTCCGCCTTCCTCGCCGCGCCGACCCCGCACGGCCTGCCCAAGGTCGAGGCGGCCCAGCAGGTTCCGGTGGCCGAGGAGGCGGCGCAGGAGCAGCCCGCCCCCATAGCGGTCGCCGACGCGCCGCAGGCCGCAGAGCAGGGCGCGGAGGGCGAGGCGGTCCAGGTGGCGGAGCAGGCCGCCGAGGCCGTGGAGGCCGTCGAGGTCGTCGAGGCCGCTCAGGCCGTCGTGGCCGAGGCGGTCGCCGAGACCGCCGCCGGCACCGGTGAGATGCCCTCCGGTCAGGCCGTTGCCGAGTCCGCCGCCCAGGAGCCCGTTGCCGCCGAGCCCGAGGCCGTCGTCGCCGAGGCCGCCGTCACCGAGGCCGCCGTCACCGAGGCCGCCGTCACCGAGCCGGCCGTCGCCGAGGGTGAGCAGGTGCAGCCGCAGGTCGTGGCCGCCGAGCAGCCCGCCGAGGCCCCGGCCGAGCCGGCGGCTGAGCAGGCCGCCGAAGCCGTCGCGGAGCAGGCGGTCGAGCAGCCCGTGGACGCCGCTGTCGAGACCGAGGCCGCGCAGCCCGTCGAGGCCGCCGCCCCTGAGGCCGAGCAGCAGCCCACGGCCGAGGCCGTCGCCGGGACTGCGGAGACCGCCGAGCAGCCCGCCGAGGCCCCGGCCGTCGAGGCGCCCGACGCCGCGGAGCCGCAGGCCGAGCCCGCCACCCCGGAGGCCGTCCAGGAAGCCGCCGCCGTCGAGCCGGTCGCGGAGCAGCCCGCCGAGCAGCCCGGGGCCCCCGCCGCCGAGGAGCCGCAGCCCGAGGCCCGGG
This sequence comes from Kitasatospora sp. NPDC101157, assembly GCF_044768255.1. NCBI lineage: Bacteria > Bacillati > Actinomycetota > Actinomycetes > Kitasatosporales > Streptomycetaceae > Kitasatospora > Kitasatospora sp. NPDC101157. The sequence goes on from NZ_JBIWPL010000005.1 coordinate 130,453, forward strand.
CCGAGCAGCCGGCCGACCAGCAGTCCGAGCAGCCCGCCGACCAGCAGCCCGCCGGGACCGCCGAGTCGGCCGAGCCGTCCGAGGCCCCCGCCGCCGAGGACGAGCAGCCCGCCGAGCCCGCCGAGCCCCGCGGCCCGGCCGCCCCCGGCTACGACGAGGCCGGCCGCGACGCGGTCCACCAGGTGATCCGCGAGCGCCGCGACATCCGCAACGGCTTCCGCCCGGACCCGATCCCGCACGAGGTGCTGATCCGCGTCCTGGAGGCCGCCCACACCGCGCCCAGCGTCGGCTACTCGCAGCCCTGGGACTTCGTGGTGATCCGCTCGGCGAAGACCCGCAAGCGGATGCACGCCCTGGCCGAGCGCCAGCGCGCGGCGTACGCGGACTCGCTGCCCAAGGGCCGGGCCAAGCAGTTCCGCGAGATCAAGATCGAGGCCATCCTCGAAACCCCGGTGAACATCGTGGTCACCGCCGACCGCACCCGTGGCGGCCGCCACACCCTGGGCCGCCACACCCAGCCGCAGATGGCCCCGTACTCGGCGGCCCTGGCCGTCGAGAACCTCTGGCTGGCCGCCCGCGCCGAAGGCCTGGGCGTCGGCTGGGTGAGCTTCTTCGACGACGAGGAGCTGGTCCGCGAGCTCGGCCTGCCCGAGCACCTGGAGGTCGTCGCCTACCTGTGCGTCGGCTTCGTCGACTCCTTCCCGGACGAGCCGGAGCTGGAGCAGCAGGGCTGGGCCAAGAAGCGCCCGCTGGCCTGGGTCGTCCACGAGGAGCAGTACGGCAACCGCGCCCTGCCCGGCGAGGAGCCGCAGAGCCTGCTCGCCGAGACCCTGCGCGGCATCCGTCCGCTGGACGCCAAGGCGCTCGGCGAGGCCTGGGACCGCCAGAAGCGGATGACCAAGCCGGCCGGCTCGCTCGGCATGCTGGAGATCATCTCCGCCCAGCTGTGCGGCCTGTCCCGCAAGTGCCCGCCGCCGATCCCCGAGCCCGCCTGCGTGGCGATCTTCGCGGGCGACCACGGCGTGCACGCCCAGGGCGTCACCCCGTGGCCCCAGGAGGTGACCGCCCAGATGGTCGGCAACTTCCTGGCCGGGGGAGCGGTGATCAACTCCTTCGCCAAGCAGATCGGCACCGAGGTGTGCGTGGTGGACGTCGGCGTCGCCGCCGAGCTGCCGCAGGCCGTCCAGCAGGGCCGCGCCACCGGACTGCTGCCGCGCAAGGTCAAGCCCGGCACCGCCGACATGACCCAGGGCCCGGCGATGACCCGCGAGGAGGCCCTCCAGGCCATCGAGGTCGGCATCGAGACCGCCCGCGACCTGGTCGCGGCGGGCAACAAGGCGCTGGTCACCGGCGACATGGGCATCGCCAACACCACCGCCTCGGCCGCCCTGATCTCGGTGTTCACCGGCCTCGACCCGGCCGAGGTCACCGGCCGCGGCACCGGCATCGACGACGAGACCCATGCCCGCAAGATCGAGGTCATCCGCGCCGCGCTGGCGCTGCACCAGCCCGACCCGAACGACCCGATCGGCGTCCTCGCCGCCGTCGGCGGCCTGGAGCACGCGGCCATCGCCGGCTTCCTGCTGGGTGCCGCCTCGCTGCGCACCCCGGTGGTGCTGGACGGCGTCATCGCCGGTTCGGCCGCACTGGTCGCCAAGGCGATCGCCCCCGAGGTGCTGGCCGCCTGCATCGCCGGCCACCGCTCCGCCGAGCCCGGCCACCAGGCCGCGCTGGCGAAGCTGGGCCTGCGACCGCTGATCGACCTCGACCTGCGGCTCGGCGAGGGCACCGGTGCCCTGCTGGCGCTGCCGCTGGTGCAGAGTGCGGCCCGCGCGATGCACGATGTAGCCACCTTCGACTCCGCCGGGGTCACCGAGAAGGCCTGACGACCTGCTCACCGCTCCGCGGACCGGCCCGAGGGCGCGCCGGCCCGCGGAGCGGCGTACCGCCACCCGGCATCGCCGGGCGGCGTGCCACCGCACTGCCCCAGACCCTCACTCCCGATCAGGAGCACCACCGATGACCGCGCCCACCCCGCACCCGAGCACCGAGGGCCGCACCCCCTACCCGGTCGGCCTGCTGCTGGCCGGCCGCCGCGTCGTGGTGGTCGGCGGCGGCCAGGTCGCGCAGCGGCGGCTGCCGGCCCTGATCGCCTCCGGCGCCGAGCTGCACCTGATATCCCCGGCCACCACCCCGGCCGTCCAGGCCATGGCCGACGCGGGTGAGCTGACCTGGCACGCCCGCCCCTACGCCGACGGCGACCTGAGCGGCGCCTGGTACGCCCTGGTCGCCACCGACGACCCGGCGGTCAACACGGCCGTCAGTGCCGAGGCCGAGCGCGAGCGGGTGTTCTGCTCCCGCAGCGACGACGCCTCCGCCGCCACCGCCTGGACCCCGGCCAGCGGCCGTGACGCCGGCGCCACCGTCGCCGTCCTCACCGGCGACCCGCGGCACTCCGCGGCCCTGCGCGACGCCATCGTCGGCGGCCTGCGGGACGGCTCGCTGGCCACCCGTTCGTACCGCTCGCACGGCGCCGGCGTCGCCCTGGTCGGCGGCGGCCCCGGCGACCCGGACCTGATCACCGTGCGCGGCCGCCGCCTGCTCGCCGACGCCGACGTGGTGGTCGCCGACCGCCTCGCCCCGCGCGAGCTGCTCGCCGAACTGCCCGAGCACGTCGAGGTGATCGACGCCTCGAAGATCCCGTACGGCCGCCAGATGGCGCAGGAGGCGATCAACCAGGCGCTGATCGAGCACGCCAAGGCCGGGAAGTTCGTGGTCCGGCTCAAGGGCGGCGACCCGTACGTCTTCGGCCGCGGCGGCGAGGAACTGCTGGCCTGCGCCGAGGCGGGCATCCCGGTCACCGTGGTGCCCGGCATCTCCAGCTCGATCAGCGTCCCCGAGACGGCCGGCATCCCGGTCACCCACCGCGGGCTGACCCAGGAGTTCACCGTGGTCTCCGGCCACGTCGGCCCGGACGACCCGCGCTCGGTCACCAACTGGCAGGCCGTCGCCGGGATGAGCGGCACCCTGGTGCTGCTGATGGCCGTGGACAAGATCGGCGCGATCGCCGCCAAGCTGGTCGAGCACGGCCGCCCGGCCGACACCCCGGTCGCCGTCGTCCAGGAGGGCACCACCGCCGCCCAGCGCCGGGTGGACGCCACCCTGGCCACCGTCGCCGCCGTGGTCGAGGCCGAGGGCGTCAAGCCCCCGGCGGTGATCGTGGTCGGCGACGTGGTGAACGTGCTGGCCGCCGCCCTCCGGCGCTGACGGCTCCGCGGAGGGGAAGTCGGCCGGTCCGACTTCCTACTCCAACGACTGCTCCGTCCAGATGACCTTCCCGGTCGCCGTGTAGCGCGTCCCCCAGCGGTCCGCGAACTGCGCGACCAGGAACAGCCCGCGGCCGCCCTCGTCCTCCGTCGCCGCGTACCGCAGGTGCGGCGAGGTGCTGCTGCCGTCCGACACCTCGCAGATCAGCGAACGGTCGCGCAGCAGCCGTACCCGGATCGGCCCGGAGCCGTACCGGATCGCGTTGGTCACCAGCTCGCTCAGGATCAGCTCGGTGACGAAGGAGGCCTCGTCCAGCCCCCAGTCCGCCAGCCGCTCCGCCACCTGCGCCCGGACCGCCCCCACCGCCGCCGGATCGGTGGGCACGTCCCACTGCGCGACCCGGTCCTCCGCCAGCACCCTGGTCTGCGCGACCAGCAGCGCGATGTCGTCCTGCGGATGTGCCGGCAGCATCGTCCCGAGCACGTCGGCGCAGGTCTGCTGCGGCGTGCGCGGCGGCCCGCCGAGGGCTTCCCGCAGCAGCGCCAGTCCGTCGTCGATGTCCCGCTCGCGGTCCTCCACCAGCCCGTCCGTGTACAGCACCAGCCGAGTGCCCTCGGCCAGCTCCAGCTCGGCGGTCTCGAACGGCAGCACCGCCAGCCCCAGCGGCGGCCCGGTCGGCAGCTCCGGGAACGTCACCCGGCCCTGGGGGTCCACCACGGCCGGCGGCGGGTGCCCGGCGCTGGCCAGCGTGCAGCGCCGCGACACCGGGTCGTAGATCGCGTACAGGCAGGTCGCCCCGGTCAGCCCGCCGCTCTCGCCGCCGCCCGCCTCGTCCTGGTCGATCCGGTTCACCAGCTCGTCCAGGTGGCCCAGCAGCTCGTCCGGCGGCAGGTCGAGCGTCGAGAAGTTGTGGATCGCCGTCCGCAGCCGCCCCATCGTCGCCGCCGCGTGCAGCCCGTGGCCGACCACGTCGCCGACCACCAGCGCCACCCGCGCGCCCGGCAGCGGGATCACGTCGAACCAGTCCCCGCCCACCCCGGCCTGGGCGGGCAGGTAGCGGTGCGCCACCTCCAGCGCGTTCTGCTCCGGCAGGCTGCGCGGCAGCAGGCTGTGCTGCAGCGTCACCGCCATCGCGTGCTCACGGGTGTACCGGCGCGCGTTGTCGATGCACACCGCCGCGTGCGCCACCAGCTCCTCGGCCAGCGTCAGGTCCTCCGCCTCGAACGGCTCCGGCCGCTCCGCCCGCCAGAACCGGGCCACCCCCAGCAGCACCCCGCGCGCCCGCAGCGGCACCCGCAACAGCGAGTGCACCCCGTAGGCCAGCGCCTGCTCCGCCCCCTCGGGATCCTGCTCCCGCCAGCCCTGCGCCTCGGCCAGCCGGGGCTCCAGCCGGGGCAGGCCGCTGTGCAGTGCGCTGGCCAGCGGCGTGGCCGGCACCACGTCCAGGGTGGTGCCCACCGGGTGGAACGGGCCGTGTCCCCTGATCCCGACGACGGCCGCCCGCCGCATCGGGTTCAGCGAGGTGCCCCCCGGCGGCTCCTCGCCCGACAGCACCTGTTCCGCCAGGTCCACCGTGACGAAGTCGGCGAAGCGCGGCACCGCGACCTGCGCCAGCTCCTCCGCCGTCCGGGTGACGTCCAGCGTGCTGCCCACCGTCATCCCGGCGTCGTACAGCAGCCGCAGCCGGCGCTGCGCGCCCTCGGCCCGGCCGGTCAGCGCCATCAGCTCGGTGGAGTCGCGCAGCGTGGCGACGCAGCCGGGCGGGCCGCCGTCCTGGTCGGTCAGCCGGACGTTCACCGCCAGCAGCCGCTCCCCGGCCAGCACCACCTCGTCGGTCACCGGACGGTCGGCGGTCAGCAGCTCCAGCGGGACCGGGTCCAGGCCCAGCGCGGTCACCGGACGGCCCTCGGCGTCCGGCGGCAGGTCCAGCAGCCGGCGCGCCTCGTCGTTGCAGAGCAGCAGCCGTCCGTCCCCGGCGACGATCATCACGCCCTCGCGCACCGCGTGCAGCACGGCCGCGTGGTGCTCGTACATCCGCGTCATCTCGACCGGACCCAGTCCGTGCGTCTGCCGCCGCAGCCGTCGGCTGATCAGGGCCGTGCCCAGCGTGGCCAGGCCGATCGCGCCCGCCGCGGCGCCCAGGACCACGGGCAGCTGGCGCTCGCTCGCGGTGGAGACGTTGTTCAGGGTGACCCCGGCGGAGACCAGCCCGACCACCGAGCCGTCCGGCGCGTACACCGGGACCACCGCCTGGACCAGGGGGCCGAGCGTCCCGGTGAGGTGCTCGGTCACCACCTGGCCGTGCAGCGCGGGCTCGTACGTGCCGACGAACTTGTGGCCGATCCGCGCCGGGTTGGGGTGGGTGTAGCGGATGCCCTGGTTGTTCAGCACCACGATGAAGTCCACGCCGGAGGCGATCCGCGCGGACTGCGCCTTCGGCTGCAGGATCGCGGTCGGGTCGGGGGAGCGCAGCGCGTCCACCATGCCCGGCGAGTTGGCGAAGGACTGCGCGACCGCCACCGACCGGTTGCGCGCCTCGCGGTCGGCGTCGTTGCGCGACTGCACCACCAGCGCCACCGCGGCCCCCGCCACCAGCAGGAGGACGACGAGGATCTGGAGCGCGAACACCTGCCCGGCCACCGACCGGTGCCGAGCCGGTCGCGGACGCTTCGCGCGTGGCAGTTCTTGCCGACCGTGTGGGCGCCCACCGAAGGAGCCGGCGTCGCCGGTGGCACCAGAGGCCGACGGAGCCCAGGATCGGCCCGGATTTCGGGCCATACGGTCATATTTGCACTCCGGCTAGCCCGGGACCACCCCGCTCCCTGGGCCGTTTGGCCTTCCCCGCCCCGGCTTGGCAAGATCGCAGGGTGTCCGAACCCAGCACCGTCACCGACCCGGCCGACCCCCGCCTCGCCGACTACACCGGCCTCACCGACGTCGAACTGCGCCGCCGCCGCGAACCCGCGGAGGGCCTGTTCATCGCCGAGGGCGAGAAGGTCATCCGCCGCGCCCTCTCCGCCGGCTACCGGATGCGGTCGATGCTGCTGACCGCCAAGTGGCTCGACGTGATGGCCGACGTCATCGCCGACGCCGACGCCCCCGTCCACGTGGTCGAACCCGCACTCGCCGAAGCCGTCACCGGCTACCACGTCCACCGCGGCGCCCTCGCCTCGATGCAACGCAAGCCCCTCCCCGACGCCGCCGCCCTCCTCACCGACGCCCGTCGCGTCGAGGCGGTTCGGCGCGTCGCCGTGTTCGAGGACATCGTCGACCACGCCAACATGGGGGCGGCCTTCAGGAACGCAGCCGCCCTGGGCGTCGACGCGATCCTCCTCACCCCACGCTGCGCCGACCCCCTCTACCGCCGGTCCGTGAAGGTGTCGATGGGGGCCGTCTTCCAGGTGCCGTGGACCCGGCTGGGTGCCTGGCCGACGGATGTCGAGATCCTGCGCTCCGCCGGCTTCACGGTCGCGGCACTGTGCCTGAGCGACCGGGCGATCACCCTCGACGAGCTCGCTTCGCGGGACGACGAGAGGCTCGCCCTGGTCTTCGGCACGGAGGGCGACGGCCTCGCCGCCAAGACGCTCGCTTCGGTCGACGATCATGTCCGCATCCCGATGGATGCCGGTGTCGACTCGCTCAACGTCGCAGCAGCCTCGGCGGTGGCCTTCTACGCCACCCGCCCGCGGCGCGAGTTGGCCTGCTAGATCACTCAGGGCAACTCCTGGGCTTCCGGGCCTCCTCCAGTCCGGCGGACCAGCAGCGGTGCAGTGCCATGGCGCAGGGTTGGGCGCTTCCTCTCTGCTGGTGGCGAACCGGTCGGCGGGCTGTGCTGGGCTCGTTCGGCCAGTGTCCGCCCGTAGTGCTGGGAGGCCGCCAACCCGCAGGGTGCCCGCCTGTACCGGCTGAACACCGCCCGTACCGCCCGCCCCGGCCCCGTGCCCCGGCCCTGCGCGCGGCTTCGGGCCCGCAGGAGCGGTCACCATGGAGGGGTGGGCAGACACCTGCACGGAGTTCCGGGCGTCCTGGACGTCGGACCGACACCCCGGACGGCGCTTGCCTGGTTGCCGTCGGCGGAACTGTGGCAGGCCGTCCAGCGGATCCGGGAGGAGCACGATCCGCAGATCCGCCGCTGGCCGCCGCACGTCAACGTGCTGTTCGGCTTCGTCCCGGAGTCGGACTTCGGGCCCGCGCTCCCGTTGCTGGGCGCCGCCGCGGCCGAGCAGGCCCCGTTCACCGCGCGTCTGCACGGGGTGCGTCACTTCGCCCACCGCCACGACGCCACGGTCTGGCTCGACCCGGCGGGTGGCGGCCCCGGCCCGTGGCAGGCACTCCACGGCTCCCTGGTGGAGCGCTTCCCCCGCTGCCGGGGTCGGGCGGACTTCACACCCCACCTGTCCTTGGGGCGGACCCAGGACCCACGTCGGCTCGCACCCGAACTGGCCGCCCGCCTGGGTACCACCTCGGCACCGGTCACCGAACTCACGCTCCTCTCCCGTCGGGGCGACGGCCCGATGCGGGCCCGGTTCGCGGTCGAGCTGGGCACGGGCGAGGTCCGGCAGCTGCCGGACCTCGGGCCCGCGTGAGCGCTGCTCCGCGCTCAGCTTCACGTGTGTTCCGGTAGTCGCGGTCCGAGGCGTTGTCCCAGACGGCGATCGAGAAGCGCTGGCCGACGGCGAGGCTCACCGAGCGCTCCTCCGCTCGAAGCACCCGGCCGCGGTCCGGGCCGTCCGACCCGCAGGCCGTCAGGCCGACCGCCAGTACGACCGGCAGCGCCACCCTCCTGACCGACGATCAGCATGGCGTGGCCCGCGCGCTTGCCGTCCTGTCGTGGCCCTCGACCCCGATCGGGACCGGCTTGCCGTCGGCGACCGCCTTCTCGATGTCCGGCAGGATCTCACGCCCGGCGTTGTCGTCCGGCAGCTTCCTGTAGTCGAAGTCGGCCGGGCCGACTTCCTGTGCTGGTCAGCCGGTGGTGGATGCGGCGGTGGGTGGGGCCGGGGCGGCGGCTGGGGGAGGTGTGGTGGGGGCGCCGCCGGAGGCGCCGGCGCCGGGCCAGGATTCGTCGAGGGTGCCGTCGGCGCGCACGGTGTAGCGGGTGGAGATGACCGCGCCGGTGGCGGCGACGCGTTCCTCGCGGACGACCGCGCTGCCGTCCAGGCGCCAGGTGGCGGTGGCCTGCGGGTCGGCGGCGGACGCCCGGGAGGTGGTGGCGACCGGGGTGTCCCCGGAGAAGGTGTAGAGCTGGACGAGGTCGACCGGCGCCGATCCCTCCGCCCGGCGCAGGACGACGACCGTGGCCGGCTGGCCCTTGTACCGGGCCGGCAGCACAGCGCTCAGCGCGAGCTGCGGCCCGGACCCGGCCGAGTGCCCGTCCTTCAGCGTGACCGCGGGCCCGCCCGCCCCGTCGGAGTAGCTGCGGTTGGGCCAGTCCACCACGGGCCCCGGCCCCTGCGCGGGCGCCAGCGCCCCGTTCGCCGTGGCGCGCGCGGCAGCCGGGAGCGGGGCCGCGGAGGTCTGCGCCGCGACGTCCACCGAGCCCCCGGGCACTGCCTGCTCGCCGCCGTGCCCGGTGCCGGCCGTCGCGGTCTGTCCGACCACCGGCCGCGCCCCCTGGTTGCTCCGGTTCTCGCAGCCCTGCGCCGCCGCGATGGCCAGCGCGACACCGATCGTCACGGTGACGAAGACGACCAGCCGTTGCCGGAGCAGTCGCTGCCGCGCCGTGCCGGGCCGTCCGCCGGGGGCGGGGGTGTGCTGGCGGTCCCGGGGTCGCGGGCGGGCCGGCGGGGGAGTGTGCGGGCGTTCCCGCAGTGGACGGGTGGCCGGCGTCGCCTCGGGCCGGGGGAGCGGGCCACCGTGCGGGCGCCGGGCCGCGGCCCGGGCGCGGTGCGCCGGCGCGACCTGGTCGGGCGAGCGCCCGGGGGCCGGAACGCTCTGCCGCCCGCCGTCCTGCTGCGGCGCCAGGGGCGCACCGGCGGGCGCCGCGGGTCCGGCGGCTGCGGCGGCCGGAGCCGGGCCCCGCCGCGTCGCGCGCCCGCTGCCGCCGGCCGCCGCCGCCCCGCGGGCCGCCAGTTCGCTGAGCCGCTCGTGCAGCGCGGCCGCGCCGGGCCGCTCGGCGGGTTCCTTGGCCAGGCAGGCCCGGATCAGCGGGGCGAGCTGCGGCGGCACGGCCGACAGGTCGGGCTCCTCGTGGACGACCCGGTACAGCATCACTTCGGAGGACGCCCCGGATCCGAACGGGGTGTCCCCCGTGAGCGCGTACGCGAGGGTGGCCCCGAAGGCGAAGACGTCCGTGGCCGGGGTGACGGCGGCGCCCCGCACCTGCTCGGGTGCGAGGAATCCGGGGGAGCCGACCGCGGTGCCGACGTGGGTGAGCGTGCTGGCGCCGCGCGACCACGCGATGCCGAAGTCGATGATCCGCGGGCCGCGCGGCGAGAGCAGGATGTTGGAGGGCTTGAGGTCACGGTGGACGACCCCGGCCTCGTGCACCTTGACCAGCCCGTCGGCCAGCGCGGCCCCGATCCGGGCGGCGTCCGGCCAGCTGAGCGGCCCCTCGTCGCCGACCTGCTTGTAGAGGGACGGCCCGGGGACGTACGCGGTGGCGAGCCAGGGGCGGTCGGCCTCGATGTCGGAGCCGACGACCCGTGCGGTGCAGCCGCCCCGGATCCGGGAGGCGGCGGCGATCTCGCGGGCGAAGCGGGTGCGGAACTCCTGGTCCTCGGCGAGTTCGGCGCGGATCAGCTTGAGGGCGACGCGCTGCCCGCGGCGGTCGGAGCCGAGGTAGACCACGCCCATGCCGCCGGCTCCGAGTCGCCGGTGGAGGCGGTACGGCCCGACGATGCGGGGGTCCTCACGCCTCAGCCGCATCATCGCCATGTCTCGTTCCCCGTCAGCCCGTGGGTGAGGCCCCGTCGGTTGGGGCATCGTCAGTTCCTGTCTGGCACAGCTTACGGACTGCCCGCTGCGGTGTGCTGATACGCAACACCTCAAGCCGCCGTGCGATTGTCGGATCGTGGTCTGAGCTGCAGGTCACAGGGGCGCCGAATCGTTTCTCGGGGTTGCCCCTCAGGGTTCCCCCGGGGACGGGGTGAGGCGACCCTCCCCCTCCGGTAGTACGCCTTGAGTCTGAGCGTCATCCTCGGGGATGCCCGAGGAACAGTACGACGGCATGACGTCCGAACGGCCCCCTGACGAATAGCGTTGTGCCCAGCGGTGGACGGGGAGCTCGTCCCCCGAGGTAAGCCGTCCACCGCGCCCAGTCGACCGGATCAGGAGCAAGGCCATGGCAACGCAGCAGACGGGCGCCACCCGCCGCCGGCGGCCGGCCTTCACCCAGCCCCGGTCCGCCGAGAAGCCCACCCGGCACCCCGCCGTGGCGCTGGCCATGGCCCTGCCGTGCGCCGTGCTCCTGGTGCTGCTGTTCGGCGGGTGGGAGCAGATGGCGAACCAGGCCGAAACCCTGGCCGATCTGATCGGCCGCTGAGGCCGCCGGATCCGCGGAGGCCGCCCAGGCCGCCCAGGCCGCCGAGGTCACGGAAGCCAACGAGGCCACGGAAGTCACGGAAAGAGGAACACACAGGACGGGCACTGATCCCCAGGGGACGGGGAGCAGTGCCGCCGGGGAGGCCGCGGCCGCGATGACACGCGGACGGGCGAGAGCGGTGCGCAGAGCGCCCCGGCAGGCGGAGACGCCGCGTACGGACGTCGGTGAGGGCGACCGTACGCGGCTCTTCTCTTTCCAGCCCCCAGCCTTCCATCCAGCCGTGCACCACCGCCGGAACGCAAAGGACCGAGGCCGCGACCCTGACGGATCGCGGCCTCGGCCGTTACTGTGCGCGATACTGGGATTGAACCAGTGACCCCTACCGTGTCAAGGTAGTGCTCTCCCGCTGAGCTAATCGCGCCTGATGTGGCGGTTGTGCAGCAGGCCTCGAAGGGCCCGTTACTGTGCGCGATACTGGGATTGAACCAGTGACCCCTACCGTGTCAAGGTAGTGCTCTCCCGCTGAGCTAATCGCGCCTGGTGAGGCGGTCCTGCAGCAGATCCCGGAGGACCCGACGTGCGCGATACTGGGATTGAACCAGTGACCCCTACCGTGTCAAGGTAGTGCTCTCCCGCTGAGCTAATCGCGCGGGGAGGTCTCCCGGAAGAACCGGGGGAGCCTCTCGGAGGTGGAGACGGGATTTGAACCCGTGTACACGGCTTTGCAGGCCGTTGCCTCGCCTCTCGGCCACTCCACCAGGCAACACATGAAGAACGATCTTACACTGTTCTCCATCGAGCGGACGACGAGATTCGAACTCGCGACCCTCACCTTGGCAAGGTGATGCTCTACCAACTGAGCCACGTCCGCGTGTCTCCCGGGATCTTCACCGCTTTTCTTCGGCTGCGCTCCCCGGCGACGTGTTGAACTCTAGCGGATTCCCGGGCCAGCTAAAAATCCGTTCCCGCAGCGTGCCGAGGGGATGCCCCGTCGAGTGCCGTCCCGTCAGCGCTTCGGGCCGGTCACCGACCACCACCTGCGGCGCTCCCGGACGATCATCCGCAGGTCACCGGGCGCACACCCGCCCGACGCACTCAGCTGCTCGTACGCGGGGGCGCGGGAGGCTCCGCGCCCGACCGCAGCCGCGCCCCCCGACCTACACTTCAGGCACCGCCGCTCAGCACCACCCCGCGCAGGAGAACCGTGTCCGGCCACCCCGACCCCCGCACCCCGCTCGCCCGCTTCGGAGGCCGCGTGGCCACCGGGCTGCGCGACGTCACCTCGGATCCGGCCGCGCTCGAATCCTCCGGCTACTGGGCCGTCGCCCACGACTTCGAGGGCCGGCTCACCTGCGCCCGCTTCGACGACGTCCGCCCCGCCCCCGCCCCACCCTCGGGCGCCGGCTGGCACGGCCCGGACGCCGGCAGCTGGCACAGCTCCCTCGACCGCGCCGCCTACACCGCGGGCGTACGCCGCATCCGCGAGCACATAGCCGCCGGCGAGGTCTACCAGGCCAACCTCTGCCGAGTGCTGTCCGCGCCGCTGCCCGACCCCGACCGCAGCGACATCGACGCCCTCACCGGCCTCCTCGCCCACGGCAACCCCGCTCCGTACGCCGGAACCATCCGCCTGCCCGAGCACGGCGTCGAGATCGCCACCGCCTCCCCCGAGCTCTACCTGCGCCGCAGCGGACGCACCGTTTCCTCCGGTCCGATCAAGGGCACCGGCCGCACCGAGGACGACCTCCTCGACAAGGACCACGCCGAGAACGTGATGATCGTCGACCTGGTCCGCAACGACCTCGGCCGGGTCTGCGAGACCGGCAGCGTCACCGTCCCCGACCTCTGCGTCGTCGAGAAACACCCCGGCCTGGTCCACCTGGTCTCCACGGTCGAGGGCACCCTGCGCGAGGGCGCCGGCTGGGCCGAACTGCTCGCCGCCACCTTCCCGCCCGGCTCGGTCACCGGCGCCCCCAAGTCCAGCGCCCTGCGGATCATCGACGCCCTGGAGACCGCCCCCCGCGGCCCTTACTGCGGCGCCGTCGGCTGGGTCGACGCCGACCGGGGCGAAGGCGAACTCGCCGTCGGCATCCGCACCTTCTGGCTCGACCGGCAGGACCCGCAGGCACCCGTCCTGCGCTTCGGCACCGGCGCCGGCATCACCTGGGGCTCCGACCCCGAGCGCGAATGGGCGGAAACCGAACTGAAGGCCGCCCGCCTGGTCGCGATAGCGTCGGGCAGCGAAACCGGCAGTGACACCGACACCGACACCGGCACCGACCACGAGCCGCACCGCGCCTAGGAGCAGACCCGATGCACAACCGCACCACGAGCTGGGTCAACGGCACCCTCGTCGACTCCGCCGAGGCCGTCGTCTCGGTCCTCGACCACGGCCTCACCACCGGCGACGGCGTCTTCGAGACCCTGAAGGCCGTCGACGGCCGCGCCTTCGCGGTCACCCGCCACCTCGACCGGCTCACCCGCTCCGCGCGCGGCCTCGGCCTTCCCGACCCCGACCACGACCTGGTCCGCGAGGCCTGCGCCCAGGTCCTCGCCGCCAACCCGACCCCGCTCGGCCGCCTGCGCGTCACCTACACCGGAGGCAACGCCCCGCTCGGCTCCGAGCGCGGCACCACCGGCCCCACCCTGGTCGTCGCCCTCGGTGCCATCAACCGCCGCCCCGACGAGACCGCCGTCTCCGTCGTCCCCTGGCGCCGCAACGAACACAGCGCCGTCGCCGGCCTCAAGACCACCTCCTACGCCGAGAACGTCGTCGCCCTCGCCGCCGCCCACCGTGCCGGCGCCTCCGAGGCACTGTTCGCCAACACCGCCGGCCGACTCTGCGAAGGCACCGGCTCCAACGTCTTCGTGGTCATCGGCGGCCGCCTGCTCACCCCCACCCTCGCCTCCGGGTGCCTGGCCGGCATCACCCGGCAGCTGGTCATCGACTGGTGCGGCGCCGAGGAGGCCGACCTCCCGCTCGGCGCCCTCCAGGACGCCGACGAGATCTTCCTGACCTCCACCACCCGCGACGTCCAGGCCGTCACCCGCGTCGACGACCGCGAACTGCCCGGCACCGGCCCGGTCACCGCCAAGGCCATGACCGTCTTCGCCGAGCGCAGCGGCGACGACCTCGACCCCTGATCCCACCCCCGGGCCGGCGCCCCGGGCAGACGCCACGGGCGGCGCGGATAACCTTCCCGGCGAGGGGAAGGGACCACCACATGACCACCACGCTGCGCCCCGAGGGCCCGGAGACACCCACCACGGCCGGCGGCCGCACCAGACGCTGGCGGATCCTCACCAACGGCCACCAGGTCGGCGCGCTTCGCACCACCGCCACCCGCCACGGCAGCCAACTGTGGGGTGAGATATCGGAGTTGGAGATCACCGAGGGCCGCGGCCGGGGCCGCGGCACCTTCGGCGCGCTGGCAGCGGAGGAAGTGCTTCGCACCTGGGGCTGCGCCCGGGTGGACGTGGTCGTCCCCGAGTCCGCCCGGGCCGCCCGCGGGCTCGCCGCCACCCTCGGCTACACCGAGCGGATGCGGAACCTGGGCAAGCGCCTGACCGCCGTCCCGCCCCTGCCCGACGGCGTCACCGTCCGCCCGATCGGCGCCGGGGAGTTCCCGTCCTGGCTGGACCGGTCGGCCCGGGAGTACGTCCGCTCGCTGACGGCCTCCGGCCTCACCGAGGACCAGGCCCGGGCCAAATCGGCCCTGGACCACCGCAGCGTCCTCCAGCAGGGCGCCGACACCCCCGGCGTCGCCCTGCGCCACCTCTACCCGGCGGACGGCGACGACCGGGCGGCCGCGGAACCGCTCGGCTCGCTCTGGGTGGACCTCCACCTGCGCGACCTGCCGGACGGCACCCCGCTCGCCTGGGTCATGGTGGTCGAGGTGTCCCCGGCCCACCGGGGCCGGGGACACGGCCGCACCCTGATGCTGCTCGCCGAACGCGAGTGCCTGGCCGCCGGAGTGCGCGAACTCGGCCTGAACGTCTTCTCCGGCAACGAGGTCGCCCTGCGGCTCTACGCCTCGCTCGGCTACCGGGTGGTCAACCGCTGCTACGGCAAGCAGCTGTGAGGAGTTGACGCGCCGTCAGTGCACGGAGTCAGGACGCCCGGGCCGCCTCGATGACGGCGACGATCCGCTCGCGCAGCCCCTCCTGGCTCTTCCCGCCGTCCAGTCGCTGCCCACCGATCACGTACGTCGGCGTGCCCGTGACCCCGATCGCCTTGCCCTCGGCCTGGTCGGCGTCCACGGTCAGCATGTGCCGGCCGTCGACCAGTGCGGTGTCGACCTCCTCGACGTCCGCCCCGACCTCCCGGGCCACCTCCAGCAGCACCTGCTGCCCCCGCGCGTCCAGGTCCTCGACCCGGGCCAGCAGCGCCTCCACGAACGGCCACCCCAGTCCCTGGTCGAACGCCTCCTCGGCCGCCTCCGCCGCGGCGTAGGCGTGCTTGTGCTTCTCCAGCGGGAAGTGCCGCAGCTCAACGGCGAGCGCGTCCCCGTACTGCGCGCGCAGCGCCCGTACGTCGTCCAGCGCGGTACGGCAGTCCGGGCACTGGAGGTCGCACCAGAACTCAAGGCGGGGGAGGGAACCATCGATCATCCCCCCAGTGTTCCACTAGTGGGTGCCCGCTCCCGCCCGGCGGTGCGCCCGAGGCGGACCGACAGGGAGGCACCGATGACCAGGACGATCGGAAGCGAAGGGGCCCACTCGTGCTGACCGCCGCGATCAGTTTCCTCCTCACGGCCGGCGGGGTGGCCGTCGCCGGCCTGCGTGCCTGGCGGCGACGGTTCCTCTCGGCCACCCGCTGGTTCGCGGTGGCGCTGCTGCCCGCCGGCCTCTACCTGACCGGGCTGTTCCCGCTGGCGAGCACCATCGGCCGGGAGTTCGCCGACTGGGCGGCCAAGCTGGTCCTCGACCCGCGGGTGTGGGCCGGCATCGTGTTGCTCGGCGTCTCCGCCGCCCTGCTGGTGACCACCCGCTGGGTGGGCCGCCGGGGCGCCGTGGAGGCCCCGGCGGAGCGTCCGGCCGCCGCCGGAGCGGCCCCCGAGCGCCCCGCCGTGGCCCCGGCCGGCCAGGCGCCCAAGACGCCCGGGAAGCAGCAGAAGGGCAAGCGGGACGACGGTCTCGGCGACTTCGCCGACATCGAGGAGATCCTCCGCAAGCGCGGCATCTGAGCGGCGGGCCCGCAGGCCCGCGGACGAACGGGTACGCGGCACACGGCGGAGGCCGTCAGGCGGAGGCGACGGCCTCCGCCGACCGCTGCCGCGCCCGGTAGGCGGCGACGTGCAGCCGGTTGCCGCAGGTACGGCTGTCGCAGTAGCGCCGCGAGCGGTTCCGGGAGAGGTCCACGAAGACCCGCGCGCAGTCCGGCGCCTCGCACCTGCGCAGCCGCTCCCGCTCGCCGGCCATCAGGATGAAGGTCAGCGCCATGCCCAGTTCGGCCGCCAGGTGGGGCCCGAGCGCGGCGTGCGGCGCGAAGTAGTGGATGTGCCAGTCGTGGTGGTCGTGGTTGACCAGCCGGGGCGTCGTCCCGGCGGCGGCGACGATCGCGTTGACCAGTTCGGCGGCCTCTTCGGTGGACTCGGTCCCGAACACGTCCCGCAGCCGGGTGCGCAGCTCCTGCACCTGGCGCAGGTCGTCCTCGGTGAGCGAGTCGATCTCGCTGATCTCCTGGCGGCTCACGAAGGCGCCCAGTGCGGCGACGTCCGGCAGCCGCTCGTCGCCGCACACCTCGGGCGCGGTGTTGAGCAGATCGACGAGGATGCTCAGCGCGCACTCGGTGTCATGGGTGATCAGCACGTTGGGACTCCTCGCGCAGGGGGACTCCGGTACCCCGCGTCCACGGTTACCCCAGACCATACCGGCCCTTGGGGCGTAAGGGCGGCGCGTTCGTTCGAAGGCGTGTACGTATCCCGGCAGAGTGTCCCAAAGCGATCGCCGGACCCCGTTCCGGCCCCGCCGTACGGCCCTGGGCACGACGGAGGCACCCGGCAACGAGGCCGGCCACCCGTACGGATGGCCGGCTCCGGTGCCGGGCGCCTGCGGTGCTGTCGGCCCGCTCCGGTGGGAGCGGGCCGTCCACCGGCCCCCGAGGCCGCGTCGTGCGCGGCTGAGTCCGCTGCCGTGCCCCCGAGTAGGACGGCTGCGATGACGGCAGGGAGTACGGCCCCGCCGACAGCGGGGCTGGACCGCCTACGGTCGGGGTCAGCTTTCGGCGAGGATGTGGGACAGCTCCCGGTCGAGGTCGAAGTGACGGTGTTCGGTGCCGGGGGGCACCGCGGCGTCCGTCCGCTTGAGGAACGACTCAAGCGCCCGGGCCGGGGCCTCCAGCAGGGCTTCTCCTTCCGGAGAGCTCAGTGCGATGCAGACCACCCCTTGCCCGTGGCTGCGCGACGGCCACACCCGGACGTCGCCGGTACCAGTGGGTCGGTGCAGCCCCTCCGCGAGGAGATCTCGGGCGAACACCCACTCCACGGTCTCGTCGGCGCCCGTGTGGAACGTGGCGTGCACGGCATAGGGGTCGGCGGTGTCGTAGCGCAGGCCCGCGGGGACGGGCAGTGAGGACTCGCTGGACACGATGAGGCGCAGGTGCAGCTCGCAGCTGACCGTGGTGTTCATAAGCGCCATGGCCTTTCGCTCAGTGTGCGCTCGGGGAATCGCACGTCGGCGAACGGACCATCCCACCCCCAAGACCGATGTAAACCCCTCTGTCCCGATTCGGGCGCGAGTCGTACCCCTTACGGCGCATTGCGGAATCGTCACGGAGTACCCGCCCGGGGCATTACCGGCGGTTCTTCTCGGCCGGGATTCCGGGCCGCTCCGTACCCGGTCGGTACGGAGCGCCGAGCGGGCCGGGAACAGGGGAGCGGGTGGTGCGGCCGGGACCGACGAGTCGTGCGCGCGGACGGGAGGCGGGGGTACGGGCCGGGGGCCCCTGGGCGCCGGGGCCGGCCCGGGCGGGTGCCGCCCGGGCGCCCGGGGCGGGGTCGGTCGGCGGGCGGGGTGTTCGGAGCACCCTCCGGGATGCGGTAATGTTTTCCCTGCACCCGGGCGATTAGCTCAGCGGGAGAGCACTTCGTTCACACCGAAGGGGTCACTGGTTCGATCCCAGTATCGCCCACCGGAATGCATTGTGATATGTGAGGCCCAGTCGATTATCGGCTGGGCCTCACATGTATTTCCGGAATGTCCGCCGAAGTGCCGGCCGCAAATCCGGCTGAGGCTCAGTCACCTTCCGCGCGGAGCGCGAGTTCTGTGGATCCGTCGGCCGTACCCCGGAAGAGCGAGTTGTACGACCGCCCCCGAATGGTGCTACAGTTCTTCTCGTTGCCCGGGCGATTAGCTCAGCGGGAGAGCACTTCGTTCACACCGAAGGGGTCACTGGTTCGATCCCAGTATCGCCCACCGGACAGCACGCAGGCCCCGACCAGGAAACCGGTCGGGGCCTGCGGCGTTCCCCGGGGCCTAGGCCGCCGCCTGGCACCCGTGCTCCGGCTCCAGCCGGCGGCCGCACACGCACCGGGCCGGCCGCAGCGGCCAGGACAGGTCCACCCGCTCCGGCGTCCCCGACCGGTCGAACCAGGCCTGCAGCCCGCGCGCCTGCGCCGCGTGCCAGACCGCCTGCCGCAGGTGCAGTTCCGCCGCCGACAGCCCGCCCAGCGCCGCCGGATAGCGGGCGCCTATTCGCCGGATCAGTGACATGGCCGCCGTCGCGTCCGCCGCCGCGTCGTGCGCCCCGCTGAGGTCCACCCCGTAGTGGGCGCACAGGTCGGTCAGCGTCCGGCGGCCCTTGCGGTAGCGGTCCACGTGCTTGTCCAGCACCCGCGGATCCAGTACCACCAGCCCGGCGCCCTCCAGCCCGGCGTTCAGCGTCAGCCCGTGGTGGCGGCGCAACTCCCGGTCCAGCAGCGTCAGGTCGTACGGCGCGTTCATCACCACCACCGGACGGCCGGCCCGTGCCTGGGCCGCCAGCGCCCGGGTGACCTCCGCCACCACCACCCGGGCCGGCCGGCCGTACGCCCGGACCCGCTCGTCGGTGATGCCGTGCACCGCCCGGGCCCCGTCCGGGATCGGCACGCCCGGATCGGCGAGCCAGGTGGTGGTCTGCGCCGGTGCGCCCGGGGCGAGTTGGACGACCAGGGCGGCGGAGACGATCCGATCGGTCTCCACGTCCACGCCGGTCGTCTCGGTGTCGAAGGAAGCGAGTGGGCCGGTGTACCAGTGCTGCTGCATGACTGCCCCTCAGGCGTGCGTTCCGCGCCCGGGTGATACCCGTTTCTGACGCCCGCTCAACCCGTTTGGCCCAGCCCCGACCGGGGATCCTGCCCACGACAGTCCCGTCCGAATCCGGACGGGCCCGGAGCCGGGGGAGGCCACGGGGCGATGGCACTGACCCAGCCGCAGCCCGACGGGGCGGCGGCCGCACTCAGGGGGAACCTCGCGGTCACCGCGTGCATGGAGACCCTGCAGGTCGGCTACCTGCACGCGGTCGCCGCCGCGGCCGGCTGCTCGCTCTCCCAACCGTTCCCGGACAACGGCATCGACTGGCAGGTCAGCCACGGTTCCCGGGAGCACGAGGTGGACGACGAGGTCACCATCAAGATCCAGCTCAAGGCGACCCAGCAGATCGCGCCCGACCCCGCCGGACCCTTCTTCAGCTTCACCCTCGACAACGACCACCTGCGCAAGCTCGCCCGCGCCCGGGTCGCCGTCCCGCGCATCCTGGTCGTGATGCTGCTGCCCCGCCGGGTCGACCACTGGCTCCGGGCCCGCCCGGACGCCCTCGAACTGCGGCACTGCTGCTACTGGGTCAACCTGGCCGGCCACCCCGTCACCGGGCAGCGGCGCACCAACGTCCGGGTGCCCACCGACAAGGTCTTCGACGACCGCGCCCTCTGCGACATCATGGCCCGGGTCGGCGCGGGCGACAGCCCGTGACCACCCGGCCCCGGCAGCGAGGAACCCCGCCCATGACCCTGCCGCACCGACCGGAGGGCCACGCCCCGGCCCTGCCCGACCCGGCCACCGTCGACCCCGCGGTGCTCGCCACCCTGCTCGCCCGGCACGGCTGGACCCGCCGCGGCGGACCCGCCGCCCGGTACGGCCGCTGGACCCCGCCCGACGGCGAACCCGGCACCAGCCTCCTCGTCCCCACCGCGGACGGCTTCGACGACGCCGTCGAGCTCCTCACCGACGCCGTCACCGCCCTCTCCCGCTCCCGCACCCCC
Organism: Kitasatospora sp. NPDC101157; assembly: GCF_044768255.1. Taxonomy (NCBI): domain Bacteria; kingdom Bacillati; phylum Actinomycetota; class Actinomycetes; order Kitasatosporales; family Streptomycetaceae; genus Kitasatospora; species Kitasatospora sp. NPDC101157. Next base: position 150,442 of record NZ_JBIWPL010000005.1, read on the forward strand.
TCCGCCCGCTCGATCCTGCTCGCCCTCGCCGTCCCCGGCGACGAGCTGAGCTGGCGCCGCGAACTGCCCGGCACCGCCGACGCCACCCCCTGGGACGACGCGGAAGTGCTCCAGCGGGCGGCCCGCGCGATGCTCGCCGCCGGGGCCAAGGCCGGCCGCGCCACCGCCGCCTACTACGGCGCCCGGCTGGACGGCCTCGCCGGGGACTTCCTCGACCGGGTCCTGCTCGTGGAACAGGGTGTCGTCGAACAGGGCGCGGCCCTCACCGCCTACACCCCCGCCCCCGATGGCCGGACCGCCGTCACCACACTCGTCCGCGCCCTGGAGGCGCTGCGCGACGCCGTCGACTACCGCCGGGTCAGCGGCGGGCCCGCGGCCTTCGAGAACGCCGTCGGCTCCGGGGTCAGCCGGGAACTCGTCCGGTCCGTCGAGGACCTGGTGCGCGGGGCCACCGCCGCCCGGCTCACCGTCGCCTGGTCGCCCGCCGCCGGAACCCCGGGCGGGTTCGGCGACCGCCGCATCGACCTCGACTTCTCGCCCGGCGACCTGCCCGCCCTCACCGAAGCCGCCGAACTGCTGGAACGGATCGAACCCGCCGTCGACGTCACCGTCCTCGCGGTGGTGGTCCGGCTCAAGCGCGCCGACCCCTCCGGACCGGGCTCGGTGCGGCTGCGGGTGCTCGACGGCGCCGACGTCCGCGAACTCAAGCTGCGCCTGCCCGACGCCGACTACCGGCTCGCCGCCGAGGCCCACCTCTCCGGCCTCCCGGTCCGGGTCTCCGGACGCCTGGAGCGGCGCGACGGATTCCGCCGGCTGACCCGGCCCCACGGCCTGGAGCTGTGCGGATGGGGGGAGGACGAGCGCGAGCGGCTGCTCAAGGGGCTCCAGGAAAGGGGAGAGCGGTCCTGAGTGCGCGGCGCGGGTGACGCTCTCGGTACCATCGTCACGCGCAGCGCAGTGTTGCGTCCTCTGAATCCAGCACGTCAGGAGAGACCGGTGACGGACGTCCGGGTAATCATCAGCCGCGAACCCGATCGGGAAGAGCGCGTGGTGACGACGGGCACTACGGCCGCCGAGCTCTTCGCCGACGACCGCTCGATCATCGCCGCCCGCGTCGGCGGCCAGCTCAAGGACCTCGCCTACGCCGTCCAGGACGGCGACGAGGTCGAGCCGGTCGCGATCGACAGCAAGGACGGCCTCGACATCCTGCGCCACTCCACGGCGCACGTCATGGCCCAGGCCGTGCAGCAGCTCTACCCCGAGGCCAAGCTCGGCATCGGCCCGCCGGTCAAGGACGGCTTCTACTACGACTTCGACGTCGAGAAGCCCTTCCACCCCGATGACCTCAAGGCCATCGAGAAGAAGATGCAGGAGATCATCAAGCGCGGGCAGAAGTTCTCCCGTCGCGTGGTCACCGACGAGGCCGCCCGCGAGGAGCTGGCCGCCGAGCCGTACAAGCTGGAGCTGATCGGCCTCAAGGGCTCCGCCGCGACCGCCGGCGAGGGCGCCGACGTCGAGGTCGGCGCCGGCGAGCTCACCATCTACGACAACCTGGACGCCAAGAGCGGCGAGCAGTGCTGGGGCGACCTCTGCCGCGGCCCGCACCTGCCCAGCACCCGCCACATCCCGGCGTTCAAGCTGATGCGCAACGCGGCCGCCTACTGGCGCGGCAGCGAGAAGAACCCGATGCTGCAGCGCATCTACGGCACCGCCTGGCCGACCAAGGACGAGCTCAAGGCCCACCTGGACTTCCTGGTCGAGGCCGAGAAGCGCGACCACCGCAAGCTCGGCAACGAGCTCGACCTCTTCTCCATCCCCGAGGAGATCGGCTCCGGCCTCGCCGTCTTCCACCCCAAGGGCGGCATCATCCGCCGCGCCATGGAGGACTACTCGCGCAAGCGGCACGAGGAAGAGGGCTACGAGTTCGTCTACACCCCGCACGCCACCAAGGGGAAGCTCTTCGAGAAGAGCGGCCACCTCGACTGGTACGCGGACGGCATGTACCCGCCCATGCAGCTCGACGAGGGCGTGGACTACTACCTCAAGCCGATGAACTGCCCGATGCACAACCTGATCTTCGACGCGCGCGGCCGCTCGTACCGTGAACTGCCGCTGCGCCTCTTCGAGTTCGGGACGGTGTACCGCTACGAGAAGTCGGGCGTCGTGCACGGTCTGACCCGTGCCCGCGGCTTCACCCAGGACGACGCCCACATCTACTGCACCCGCGAGCAGATGGCGGACGAGCTCGACTCGACGCTGACCTTCGTGCTCAACCTCCTCCGTGACTACGGTCTGACCGACTTCTACCTGGAGCTGTCGACCAAGGACCCGGAGAAGTTCGTCGGGACGGACGAGGCCTGGGAGGAGGCCACCCGCGTTCTCGCCTCGGTCGCCGAGAAGCAGGGGCTCCCGCTGGTGCCGGACCCGGGTGGCGCGGCCTTCTACGGCCCGAAGATCTCGGTGCAGGCCAAGGACGCCATCGGCCGCACCTGGCAGATGTCGACCATCCAGCTGGACTTCAACCTGCCCGAGCGCTTCGACCTGGAGTACACCGCCGCGGACGGTTCGCGTCAGCGGCCGGTCATGATCCACCGCGCGCTGTTCGGCTCGATCGAGCGCTTCTTCGCGGTGCTGCTGGAGCACTACGCCGGTGCCATGCCGCCGTGGCTGGCCCCGGTCACCGTGACCGGCATCCCGATCACCGACGAGCACGTGCCGTACCTGCTGGAGGTCGCGGCCGAACTCAGGAAGCACGGGATCCGGGTCGAGGTGGACACCTCGGACGACCGCATGCAGAAGAAGATCCGCAACGCGCAGAAGTCCAAGGTCCCGTACATGCTGATCGCCGGCAACGACGACGTCGAGGCGGGCGCGGTCTCCTTCCGCTACCGCAACGGCGAGCAGAAGAACGGCGTTCCGGTCGCGGATGCCGTCGCCGAGATCGTCGAGGCCGTGAACAACCGCGTCCAGGTGTGACGCCGTAGTCGGACGACCACGCGCGGGGCAGGCTCTTCAAGAGTCTGCCCCGCGCGGCTTTGCAAGCACGGCTGGGCGAATATGCTGATCAGCATGACGACTGAGCCGGAACTGCAGCGGGGTGTCGGTGAGCCGGACGGCTTCCGCCGCCTGTGGACCCCCCATCGGATGGCGTACATCCAGGGTGAGAACAAGCCCACCGGCCCGGCTCCGGACGACGGTTGTCCGTTCTGCTCGATCCCGTCGCTGAGCGACGAGGACGGGCTGGTCATCGCCCGGGGGAGCTCCGTGTTCGCGGTGCTGAACCTGTACCCGTACAACGGCGGGCACCTGATGGTGGTCCCGTACCGGCACGTCGCCGACTACACCGACCTCGACGAGGCGGAGACGGTCGAACTGGCGGACTTCACCAAGCGGGCGATGACCGCGCTGCGCGCGGCCTCGGGGGCGCACGGGTTCAACATCGGGATGAACCAGGGCGCTGCGGCCGGGGCCGGGATCGCGGCGCACCTGCACCAGCACGTGGTGCCGCGCTGGGGCGGGGACACCAACTTCATGCCGGTGGTCGGCCACACCAAGGTGCTGCCGCAGCTGCTGGCGGACACCCGCAAGATGCTGGCCGAGGTCTGGCCGCAGGGCTGAGCCCGCAGGACCGTACGAAGAGGGGCCTGCCACCGGCGAGTTCGGTGGCAGGCCCCTCTTCGTACGTCCGGATCAGCCGGCGTCGAACTGGTCGACCTTGTACGGGCGGCTGCCCTGCGCTTCGGACTTGATGATCGAGGTGCGGTTCTTGAAGAAGCGGTCGGCGTCCAGGTCGTGCTCCTGGAGGAACTCCAGGGTGGCGGTGTGCACCGCGTTGAGCACCGGCACGGAGGCGTTGAGCGCGTTGTCGACCATGGAGCGGTTGTTCCAGGCGGTGGCGACCCAGGCGTGCCGCAGCCCGAAGGGCTCGGGCAGCCCGAGGCCGCCGCCGAGCCAGCCGAGCAGGCCGGGCATCTTGTGGAAGGGGGCGCGGACGGCCTGGCGGACCACCTCGTCGTTGTCGATCAACGGCAGCTTGACGGTGCGCTCCTCCCAGAACTTCACCGTCTTGGGGATCGTCTTCTCCTTGTCCTTCGGCTTGTCGAAGAAGACGCCCTTGACCGGGCCGAGCGCGTAGCCGGCCACCGAGATGCTCAGCACGTTGGCGAGCAGGGTCACCGTCACGGTGAAGGTGATGACCAGCTTGCCGTCGTGGGTGATGAACTGGGTGGCCAGGTAGTGCCGGGGGCCGCCGGGGAAGGTCTGCTTGTCGGCGAGGCTCTGCACGGCGAAGTCGCGCATCCGCTCGCCGTCCATGTCGGCGCCGCCGGGGCGGCTGATCTCGTCCGCGCCCTCGCTGATGTCGAAGACCGCCCACTGCTTGATGGCGACGTTGGGGATGCCGCTGTTGGCGACGTGGCTGACGCCGAGGCCCTTGAGGTGGGCGGAGATCCGGCGGACCAGGTCCCAGGGGTGGAAGGCACGGAAGTCGACGTGGCCCTCGGCGGGGTGGAGGGTGTCGGCGAGGCGCCACTCGCCCCAGCGGCGGCCGGCGCCGAGGATGCCCTTGGGGCCGGCGTAGTGGTGGACGTTGGTCTCCTGTTCGGCGTCCAGGCGGCCGAGCTTGTCGCGCAGCTCGTTGGCCTTCTTGTCGAGGTCGTCGCGGGGGACGGCCTTGGCGACGGTGGCGGCGACGGCGCTGCCCTCGACCAGGTCCTGCCAGCGCGCCCGGAGGTCCTTGGCGGAGCGCTCGACGATGCGGCGGGCGAGGTACCAGCCGAGCACCGGGGCGAGCATGGTGATCCGCAGGTAGATGCCGAGGACGCCCTCCGCCGGGGGGCGGAGCAGCAGGAAGGCGGCGAGGACGGCGGCGGCGATGAGGGCGAGGGCGCCGTAGGTGTCGGCGCCGCGGGCGTTGTCCCGCTTGAGCCAGGCGCGCAGTTGGAAGGCGCCCAGCCAGATCAGGGTGCCGGGGAGGAACAGCAGGCCGGTGACGACGGAGACGGTGCTGAGCTGCCGGTCGCGGGCGTGGCGCAGTTCCTCGGCGGCCAGGCAGTGTTCGACGACCTGGCGGGTGTCCACGCCGAAGGACGGGACGAGGGGTTTGCGGTCGCCGCCGAGGGCGCGGGAGATCAGCGCCTTGCTGAAGGCCTCGCCGAGGTTGGGGCGGAAGAGGGCGAAGCGGCCCTTCTTCTCCTTGGCGTCGGTGACCTCGGCGACGAACGCGCCGACCTCTCCGTCGCGGTAGGCGGCCGAGGAGAGCGCCTGGGTGACGGCGGTCTGCGGGCCGGCGTCGGTCCGGGGTATCTGCGCACCCGGGGTCATGTCGAGTGTGGTCACGGTGGCGTCCCCTCCTCCCCTTGTCAGCGGCAGGTTATCGTGCCGTGGCACCCCCGCGCGGATGATCGTCCGAAGTACCGTGACGAACCGTCACGTTCCGGCCGCGCTCCGTCCGAGGGGCATGATGCCCGCTTTCGGTCGGGTCGATACCCGCCCGGGGCCGTCGGGCGGGGGTGGAGGAGGATGGGCGGTGGAATCGACGAAGGGGGTTACCGTGAAGGATCCGGTGCTGGTTTTCGACGGGGACTGCGCGTTCTGCTCGTCCTGCGTGCGCTGGGGGGAGAGGTACCTGCGGCAGACGCTGGCCTCGGGTGGCTGGGAGGCGGTGCCGTTCCAGTTCGCGGAGCTGGCGGAGCTGGACGCGCTGGCGGGTGGCCGGGGTGAGGTGTCGCCGGAGCGGGCCGAGCGCGAGGTGCTGTGGGTGACGCCGGCGGGCCGGGTGTACGGGGGCGCGCAGGCGGTTGCACGGCTGCTGATGCGCACCGGGGGCGCCTGGGCGTACCTGGGTGCGCTGTTGACGTTGGGGCCGGTGCGTCCGGTGGCGGGCGTGGTGTACCGCTGGGTCTCGCGCAACCGTCACCGGATGCCGGGGGGCACGGCCGCGTGTGCGCTGCCGCGGCGGGGGCCCGTTCAGTCGGTGTAGCGGTCGGCCAGGGCGGCGGGCATGGGTTCGTGGCGCAGGTAGGCGCGGGAGAACTCGGCGGTGCCGTGGGTGAGCGAGCGCAGGTCGACCGGGTAGCGGACGAGCTCGAGTTCCGGGACCTCGGCGCGCAGCAGGGTGACTCCCTGGCCGCCGGTCTCGGTGCCGAGGACACGGCCGCGGCGGGCGGAGAGGTCGCCGAGGACGGCGCCGAGGTACTCGTCGGGCAGCAGGATGCTGACGGCGGCGACGGGTTCGAGCAGGCGGATGACGGCGTGCTCGGCGGCGTCGCGCAGGGCGAGGGCGGCGGCGTTCTGGAAGGAGGCGTCGGAGGAGTCGACGGAGTGGGCCTTGCCGTCGGTGAGGGTGACCCGGACGTCGACGAGCGGGTGGCCGGTGGCGACGCCCTTGGCGAGTTGGGCGCGCACCCCCTTCTCGACGGAGGGGATGAAGTGCTTGGGGACGGCGCCGCCGACGACGTGTTCCTGGAACTCGAAGCCGGAGCCGGCCGGGAGGGGTTCGACTTCGAGGTCGCAGATGGCGTACTGGCCGTGGCCGCCGGACTGCTTGACGAGGCGGCCGTGGCCGGCGGCGGCGGTGCCGAAGGTCTCGCGCAGGGCGACCTTGGGTTCGACGGTGTCGACGTGGACGCCGTGGCGGGTGCGCAGCCGGTCGAGGACGACCTCGGCGTGGGCCTCGCCCGTGCACCAGAGGACGAGCTGGTGGGTGTCCGGGTTCTGTTCGAGGCGCAGGGCCGGGTCTTCGGCGCCGAGCCGGGTGAGGGCCTGGGAGAGCTTGTCGTCATCGGCCTTGCTGTGGGCTTCGACGGCGATCGGGAGCAGGGGTTCGGGGAGGGTCCAGGCGTCGAGTTCGACGGGGTGGCCGGGGTCGTGGACGGTGTCGCCGGCCCGGGCGGTGGTGAGTTTGGCGGCGCAGACGAGGTCGCCGGCGACGGCGTGCGGGACGGGGCGCTGGAGTTTGCCGAAGGGGCTGGTGAGCCCGGTGACGCGTTCGTCGCCGTTCTGGTCGGCGGTGTGGGCGGGCCCGACCAGGTGGATCTTGGTGTCGGGGCGCAGGGTGCCGGCGTACAGGCGCAGCAGGCTGATCCGGCCGACGTAGGCGTCGCCGGTGACGCGGACGACCTGGGCGGCGAGCGGGGCGTCGGGGTCGCAGGCCGGCGCGGGGCGGGTGCGTTCCGTGGGGTTGGGGAAGGTGTGGGCGATCAGGTCGAGGAGTTCGGCGGCGCCGAGGCCGTTCTCGCTGGTGGGGACCGCGGGGTGGAGGGCGCAGGAGAGGACTTCGCGGCGCATTCCGGCTTCGAGGGCCTCCGTGTCGAGGGGGTCGCCGGAGAGGTAGCGCTCCATGAGGGTGTCGTCCTGGCCGGAGATGGCCTCGACGAGGCTGTCGTGGGCGGGGGCGGTGTCGGGCAGGGGGGCGGCGTCGCCGTAGGTGTCGCCGGTGAGGAGGTCGACGCTGCCGTCGGGGTGTCCGTCGTGGAGGACGGGCAGGAAGAGCGGGCGCAGGGTGTCCGGGCCCAGTTCGAAGGCGTCGTGGCAGGCGGTGAGGATGTCGTCGAAGCCGGTGCGGGCGAGGTCGAGTTTGGCGACGGCGACGGCGCGGGGGATGCCCTCGGCGGCGCACTCGCGCCAGAGGGCGCGGGTGGGGGCGGTGACCGGGTCGGTGGCGGAGACGACGAAGACGGCGGCGTCGGCGGCGTGCAGGGCGGCGTGCAGGTCGGCGGCGAAGTCGGGGTGGCCGGGCGGGTCGATCAGGTTGATCTTGACGCCCTTCCATTCGAGCGGGAGCAGGGACAGCTGGACGGAGCGCTGCTGCTGGTGCTCGATGTCCTCGTGGTCGGAGACGGTGGTGCCGTCGGTGACGCGTCCGGCGCGGCCGATGGCGCCGGCGGCGAGGGCGAGGGATTCGGCGAGCGTGGTCTTGCCCACACCGCTGGAGCCGATGAGGACGACGTTGCGCAGGTCCTGCGGGCCGGTGACGGCGGGCGCCTGGCCGGCTCGTGCGGTGCTGCGGTCGGGCATCGGGGTCTCCTCCCGTGGCGCCGAGGCTGTCTTTGGCAGTCTAGGGTCGGGTCCCGCCAGGCGCGTGTCGTGTGACCGTTCGTGTGTGGGCGGTGGCCGGGGTGCCGTCCGGCGGTGCGTGCGACGGAGGCCGTCCCGGGCGTGGCTACGATGGGTGCGCCGGGCGGGCTCATTCGTCCGGCCGTCTGCCGCCGTGTGCTGCGCCAGGCGGGTACCTGGGAGATCGGAGCGGCTGGGAAGGCCATGCTCAACAAATACGCGCGTGCCTTCTTCACACGTGTTCTGACCCCGTTCGCCGCGTTCCTGATCCGGTTGGGCGTGAGCCCGGACGCCGTGACGCTGATCGGCACCGCCGGTTCGGTGGCCGGTGCGCTGGTGTTCTTCCCGCGCGGGGAGTTCTTCTGGGGCACCATCACGATCACGCTGTTCATCTTCTCGGACCTGGTGGACGGGAACATGGCCCGTCAGCTGGGCCGGAGCAGCAAGTGGGGGGCGTTCCTGGACTCCACGCTGGACCGGGTCGCGGATGCGGCGATCTTCGGCGGCCTGGCGATGTGGTACGCGGGCAAGGGCGACAACAACCTGCTGTGCGCGGTGGCCATCTTCTGTCTGGCCAGTGGTCTGGTGGTGTCGTACACGAAGGCGCGGGCGGAGAGCCAGGGCCTGCCGTGCGACGTGTCGGGGCTGGTGGAGCGGGCCGAGCGGCTGGTGATCAGCCTGGTGGCGGCCGGGGTCGCGGGTCTGCACGAGTTCGGGGTGCCGTACGTGGAGTGGCTGCTGCCGGTGGCGCTGTGGCTGGTGGCGGCGGGCAGCCTGGTGACGGTGTTCCAGCGGATGCTGACCGTTCGCCGGGAGGCGTTCGAGGCCGACCGAGCGGCGGCCGGGAGTTGACGGGGGGCGTCCTGCGGTGACGGACCGACTGGTGTACTGGGCGTACGCGCTGGGGTGGGCGGTGCTGAAGCACCTGCCGGAGCCGGTGGCGCGGTGGCTGTTCGACCGGCTGGCGGACTACGCGTGGCGCCGGCGGGGTCCGCGGGTGCTCCAGCTGGAGGCGAACCTGCGCCGGGTGCGTCCGGGACTGCACGAGGCGGCGCTGCGGCGGTTGTCGCGGGCCGGGATGCGGTCGTACCTGCGGTACTGGATGGAGTCCTTCCGGCTGCCGGTGTGGAGCCGGGAGCGGGTTCTCCGGGACGTCCAGGTGGACGGCCTGGAGCACCTGGAGGAGGCGCTGGAGTCCGGGCGGGGCGCGTTGGTGGCGCTGCCGCACATGGGCAACTGGGACCTCGCGGGCACCTGGATAGCGCACCTGGGACACCCGTTCACCACGGTCGCCGAGCGGCTGAAGCCGGAGCGGCTGTTCGACCGGTTCGTCGCGTTCCGGGAGGGCCAGGGCATGGAGGTCCTGGCGCTGACCGGTGGCGGGGTGAACGTGATCGGCACGCTGGCCCGGCGGCTGCGCGAGGGCAAGCTGGTCTGCCTGGTGGGGGACCGGGACCTCTCGGAGGCGGGCATCGAGGTGTCGTTCTTCGGTGAGCCGACCCGGATGCCGGCCGGGCCGGCGGCGCTGAGCCAGCGCACCGGGGCGGCGCTGCTGCCGGTGACGCTGTGGTACGACGGCCCGGTGCTGCGCGGGACCATCCACCCCGAGGTGCCGGTGCCCGAGGAGGGCGACCGCAAGGCGCGGACGCTGGCGATGACCCAGGCGATGGCGGACATCTGGCAGCGCGGGATCGGCGAGCACCCGCAGGACTGGCACATGCTGCAGAAGTTCTGGCTGGCCGACCTGCCGGCCCGTGAGACGGTGGGGGGCGGCGCCGCCGGGGCGGCGCGTCCCGAGCCCGCGGCGGACCCCGCCGCCGAGGCCTCCGGGGCCTGAGCCCCGGCCCCTAGGACCTGCCCGAAGGAGCTTGAGGAACCCGTGAAGATCGGCATCGTCTGCCCGTACGACTGGGACGTCCCCGGCGGGGTGCAGTTCCACATCCGGGACCTCGCCGAGCACCTGATCGGTCTGGGGCACGAGGTGTCGGTACTGGCACCGGCCGAGGACGACGAGGCGCTGCCGCCGTACGTGGTCTCGGCGGGACGGGCGGTGGCGGTGCCGTACAACGGATCGGTGGCGCGGCTGAGCTTCGGCATCCTGTCGGCGGCGCGGGTGCGGCGGTGGCTGCGCGAGGGGCGCTTCGACATCCTGCACGTGCACGAGCCGGCCTCGCCGAGCCTGTCGATGCTGGCGGCCTGGTCGGCGACCGGGCCGATGGTGGGAACCTTCCACACCTCGAACCCGCGTTCGCGGGCGATGATCGCGGCGTCGCCGATCCTCCAGCCCGGTCTGGAGAAGATGCGGGCCCGGATAGCGGTGTCGGAGTACGCCCGGCGCACGCTGGTGGAGCACCTGGGCGGGGACGCGGTGGTGATCCCGAACGGGGTGGACGTCGGGTTCTTCGCCGGGGCCGAGCCGGACGAGCGGTGGACGGGCGGCGCGGCGGCGGGGAAGCCGGGCACGATCGGCTTCATCGGCCGGATCAACGAGCCGCGCAAGGGCCTGCCGACGCTGCTGGCGGCGCTGCCGAAGATCCTGGCCGAGCGGCCGGGGGTGCGGCTGCTGGTGGCGGGCAAGGGCGACGAGGAGGAGGCCGTGGCCGGCCTGGCCCCCGAGGTCCGCGCGCAGGTGGAGTTCCTGGGCATGGTCTCGGACCGGGACAAGGCCCGGCTGCTGCGCAGCGTGGACCTGTACGTGGCGCCGAACACCGGGGGCGAGAGCTTCGGGATCATCCTGGTGGAGGCGATGTCGGCGGGCGCCCCGGTGCTGGCGAGCGACCTGGACGCGTTCAAGCAGGTGCTGGACGGCGGGGACGCCGGGGAGCTGTTCCCGGTGGAGGACGCGGACGCGCTGGCCCGTACGGCGCTGCGGCTGCTGGGGGATCCGGCGCGGCTGGACGAGCTGGGCAAGGCGGCCTCGCGGCACGTGCGGCGCTTCGACTGGTCGACGGTCGGCGCGGACATCCTGGCGGTGTACGAGACGGTGACGGCCGGGGCGGCCGCGGTGGTCGAGGAGGACGTGCGCAGCGGGCGGCGCGCGAGGGACTGAGCGCGGGCCGGTCCCGGGGACCGGGGACGGGGTGGCGTGTCAGCGGCGTTAGGGTCGGGCCGAACGCACCACTGTGACCCTTGGGGGAAACGATGCCGCAGATCTCAGTCGACTACTCGTCCGGCCTGGCCGGGACCTTCGACCGCCGGGCGCTGGGCCTGGCGATCAACCGGCTGGCCGAGGAGACCATCGACGCGAAGCCGGAGTCCTGCAAGACGCTGTTCCGGCAGAGCGAGGAGCTGGTGGTCGGCAGCACCGGGCTGGAGGGCGACGCCCAGGTGTACGTCGAGCTCCAGATCTTCCCGGGCCGTTCGCCGGAGGCGAAGGCGGCGCTGAGCGAGGGCGTCATCGCGCTGCTGGCCGAGCACGTCGCCCCGCTGCCGGGGGGCCGGCTGTTCACCGCGGTGAACATCGAGGACATCGACCGGGACAGCTACCGCCACGCCACGGCCTGAGCGTCCCCGGGGCTGACGCCGCGCTGGGCCGCCGGTGACACCCGGTAACGTAGCGGTCCGTGACTACCTGGATCTGGGCCGGCGTGGCCGTGGTGCTGTTCGGCATGTACCTGAGTTGGACGGCCGGGCGCCTGGACCGGCTGCACGCCCGGATCGACGCGGCGCGCGCGGCGCTGGACGCTCAGCTGGTCCGCCGGGCCTCGGTGGCGATGGAGCTGGCGACGTCCTCGCTGCTGGATCCGGCGGCCTCGCTGCTGCTGCTGGACGCGGCGCACGCGGCCCGGCAGGCCGAGGACGAGCAGCGCGAGGTGGCGGAGAGCCAGCTGAGCCTGGCGCTGCGGGCGGTGCTGGAGGAGCCGGAGCAGGTGGCGGCGCTGGTGGCCGAGCCGGGTGGCGAGGAGGCGGTACGCGATCTGACGGCCGCGGTGCGCCGGGTGCCGATGGCCCGCCGGTTCCACAACGACGCGGTGCGGGCGGCGCGGGCGGTGCGGGAGCACCGGCTGGTGCGGTACTTCCGGCTGGCGGGCAAGGCGCCGTTCCCGATGGCCTTCGAGATGGACGACGCTCCGCCGCCCGCCCTCACGCCGGAGGGGGCGCCCGCGTAGGGTCTGTGGTCGAATCTCCCGCCTGCGGGCGGACGACGGGAGGTCGAGGACAGACCCTAGGCTGTCCCCCGGATACGGCCCGTTTGTCGCATCCCGTCGCCCGGGCTGGACTTGGTGGCACATCGTTGGGCCACTCGTTCCGCCTACCATAGGGCGATAGCACTGGTTCATCTTCGAGTGAGGTCTCACGTGTCCACCACCCCCACCACCGCAGACCAGCCGCAGATCGGTACCGCCCGGGTCAAGCGCGGCATGGCCGAGCAGCTCAAGGGCGGTGTGATCATGGACGTGGTCAACGCCGAGCAGGCGAAGATCGCCGAGGACGCCGGCGCGGTGGCCGTCATGGCCCTGGAGCGGGTTCCGGCCGACATCCGCAAGGACGGCGGCGTGGCCCGCATGTCCGACCCGAACATGATCGAGGAGATCATCGAGGCGGTCTCCATCCCGGTGATGGCCAAGTCCCGCATCGGTCACTTCGTCGAGGCCCAGGTCCTGCAGTCGCTCGGTGTCGACTACATCGACGAGTCCGAGGTGCTGACCCCGGCCGACGAGGTCAACCACTCCGACAAGTGGGCCTTCACCACCCCCTTCGTCTGCGGTGCCACCAACCTGGGCGAGGCCCTGCGCCGCATCGCCGAGGGCGCGGCCATGATCCGCTCGAAGGGTGAGGCCGGCACCGGCAACGTCGTCGAGGCCGTCCGCCACCTGCGCCAGATCAAGAACGAGATCGGCCACCTGCGCGCGCTGGACCACAACGAGCTGTACGCCGCCGCCAAGGAGCTGCGCGCCCCGTACGAGCTCGTCAAGGAGGTCGCCGAGCTCGGCAAGCTGCCGGTCGTGCTGTTCTCCGCCGGTGGCGTGGCCACCCCGGCCGACGCCGCGCTGATGCGCCAGCTGGGCGCCGAGGGCGTCTTCGTCGGCTCCGGCATCTTCAAGTCGGGCGACCCGGCCAAGCGCGCCGCCGCCATCGTGAAGGCCACCACCTTCTTCGACGACCCGAAGATCATCGCGGACGCCTCCCGCAACCTGGGCGAGGCCATGGTCGGCATCAACTGCGACACCCTGCCGGAGACCGAGCGCTACGCCAACCGCGGCTGGTAGTCACTCCCTCCCCTTCGCCGGCCCGCCGCAGCGCCTCGGTGTGCGGCGGGCCGCGCCGCGTACGCCCGTAGTAACGATCGATTGAGGTTGAAGACCGTGAGCACTCCCGTCATCGGCGTCCTCGCCCTGCAGGGCGACGTCCGCGAGCACCTGGTGGCGCTGGCCGAGGCCGACGCGCTCGCCCGCCCGGTGCGCCGCGCCGAGGAGCTGGCCGAGGTCGACGCGCTGGTGATCCCCGGCGGGGAGTCCACCACCATGTCCAAGCTGGCGCTGCTGTTCGGCGTGATGGACCCGGTCCGCGAGCGGGTCGCCGCCGGGATGCCGGTGTACGGCACCTGCGCGGGCATGATCATGCTGGCCGACAAGATCCTCGACGGCCGGGAGGACCAGGAGAGCGTCGGCGGCATCGACATGACGGTGCGCCGCAACGCCTTCGGCCGCCAGAACGAGTCCTTCGAGTCCGGGATCGCCTTCAAGGGTCTGGACGACGCGCCGGTGCACGGCGTCTTCATCCGTGCCCCCTGGGTCGAGTCGGTCGGCGCGGGCGTCGAGGTGCTGGCCGAACTGCCCGGCGCGGACGGGCCGGAGAGCCGGATCGTGGCCGTGCGCCAGGGCAACCTGCTGGCCACCTCGTTCCACCCGGAGCTCACCGGCGACCACCGGGTGCACGCCTACTTCGTGAAGATGGTCGAGGAGCACCTCGCTGCCGAGTAGGGCCCCGTGGCCGTGTGTGCCCCACCGGTGACGACACCGGTAAGATCTCAGCTGTTTCATTTCCATTTGGCGACGTAAAGGAGCTGGCGATGTCCGGCCACTCTAAGTGGGCTACCACCAAGCACAAGAAGGCCGTGATCGACGCCAAGCGCGGCAAGCTCTTCGCCAAGATGATCAAGAACATCGAGGTGGCGGCGCGCACCGGCGGTCCCGACCCGGCGGGCAACCCGACCCTCTACGACGCCATCCAGAAGGCGAAGAAGAGCTCGGTCCCGATCGACAACATCAACCGCGCCGTCAAGCGCGGTGGCGGTCTGGAGGCCGGCGGCGCCGACTACCAGACCATCATGTACGAGGGCTACGGCCCGAACGGTGTCGCCGTCCTGATCGAGTGCCTCACCGACAACCGCAACCGCGCGGCCTCCGACGTGCGTGTCGCGATGACCCGCAACGGCGGCTCGATGGCCGACCCGGGCTCGGTGTCCTACCTGTTCACCCGCAAGGGCGTCGTGATCGTCCCCAAGGCGGACGGCGTGGACGAGGACAAGCTGTTCGAGATCGTCCTCGACCAGGACCCCGAGGAGATCAACGACCTCGGCGACTCCTTCGAGATCGTCTCCGAGGCCTCCAAGATGGTCGACGTGCGCACCGCGCTGGTCGACGCCGGCGTCGACTACGACTCGGCCGAGGCCAACTTCCTCCCGAGCATGCAGGTCGAGCTGGACGTCGACGGCGCCCGCAAGATCCTCAAGCTGATCGACGCGCTGGAGGACAGCGACGACGTGCAGAACGTCTTCGCCAACTTCGACATCCCGGACGAGGTCGGTGCGGAGCTCGACGCCGAGTAGGCACGGCTTCGATCGATCGACGGCGAGTGACCGTACACACTGCCCGGCCCGGTGGTCCCAGGACCGCCGGGCCGGTGTCGTCCGCGGGTTGTCGTACCCGGGCGGTAGCCTTCGCAGGTCGTTCGCCTCGGGGCGAGTGGCGGCTCACCGAGAGAGACGGGGCGTGACGTGCGGGTGCTGGGTGTGGACCCGGGACTGACCAGGTGCGGGGTCGGCGTGGTCGAGGGCGCTCCCGGGCGGCCGTTGCGGATGGCCGGAGTGGGCGTGGTGCGCACGCCGGCCGACGCCGAGATCGGGCAGCGGCTGCTGCTGGTCGAGCAGGGCCTGGAGAGCTGGCTGGACGAGCACCGGCCCGACCTGGTCGCGGTCGAGCGGGTCTTCGCCCAGCACAACGTGCGGACGGTGATGGGCACCGCCCAGGCGAGCGCGGTCGCGATGCTCTGCGCCACCCGGCGCGGGATCCCCGTCACCCTGCACACCCCCAGCGAGGTCAAGGCCGCCGTCACCGGCTCCGGCCGGGCGGACAAGACCCAGGTCACGGCCATGGTGCAGCGCCTGCTGCGGCTGGACGCCCCGCCCAAGCCCGCCGACGCCGCCGACGCGCTGGCGCTGGCGATCTGCCACATCTGGCGCGGCGGGGCGACCAACCGGCTGCAGGCCGCCGTCCAGGCCGCCCGTACCTCCCCGCTGACAGCCGCTTCCCTGAAAGGCACCTCTCCTGTGAAAGGCACTGTCCGGTGATCGCCTTCGTACAAGGACCCGTGGCGGCCATCGCCTCCGGAGTCGCGGTGGTCGAGGTGGGCGGGGTCGGCATGGCCGTCCAGTGCACCCCGAACACCCTGGCCGGCCTGCGGCTGGGTGAGTCGGCCCGGCTGGCGACCTCGCTGGTGGTCCGGGAGGACTCGCTGACCCTGTTCGGCTTCGCGGACGACGACGAGCGGGCGGTGTTCGAGATCCTCCAGGCCGCGCCGGGCGTCGGCCCCAAGCTGGCCCAGGCGATCCTCGGCGTGCACAGCCCCGACGCGCTGCGCGCCGCGGTGGCGAACGGGGACGAGAAGGCGCTGGTCGCGGTGCCGGGCATCGGCAAGGCGAAGGCGGCCAAGCTCCTGCTGGAGTACAAGGACAAGCTGGGCGCCCCGCACGGCGCGGTGCCCGCGCAGAAGCCGGTCGCGAGCGGCCCGGCGCCGTGGAGCGAGCAGCTGCACTCCGCGCTGACCGGCCTCGGATACGCCCCGCGCGAGGCGGACGAGGCGGTCGCGGCCGTCACCCCGGAGGCGGAGGCGCAGCAGGCACCGGACGTCGGCGCGCTGCTCAGGCTCGCCCTGCGCGGTCTGAACCGCGCCCGTTGAACCCGTCCTGACGACCTGTCTGTTTGTCGACACCGTCGACACCGCTGACACCGTCGACACCGCTCACACCCCTGGAGCCCCCGAGGATGTACGAGGAACCCGCTGACCGGCTGGTCACGGCCGCCGCCGACGGCGAGGACCAGGCGGTGGAGGCCGCGCTGCGCCCCAAACTGCTGGACGAGTTCATCGGCCAGGAGCGGGTGCGCGAGCAGCTGTCCCTGGTCCTCCAGGCGGCGCGCAAGCGCGGCAGCGCGCCCGACCACGTGCTGCTGAGCGGCCCGCCCGGGCTGGGCAAGACCACCCTGTCCATGATCATCGCCGCCGAGCTGGGCGCCCCGATCCGGATCACCTCCGGCCCGGCCATCCAGCACGCGGGGGACCTCGCGGCGATCCTCTCCTCGCTCACCGAGGGGGAGGTGCTCTTCCTCGACGAGATCCACCGGATGTCCCGGCCGGCCGAGGAGATGCTCTACATGGCGATGGAGGACTTCCGGGTCGACGTGATCGTCGGCAAGGGCCCGGGTGCCACCGCCATCCCGCTGGAGCTGCCGCCGTTCACCCTGGTCGGCGCCACCACCCGGGCCGGCCTGCTGCCGCCGCCGCTGCGCGACCGCTTCGGCTTCACCGGGCACATGGAGTTCTACGCCCCGGCCGAGCTGCAGCGGGTGGTGCACCGCTCGGCCACGCTGCTGGACGTGGAGATAGACCCGGCGGGCGCGGCCGAGATCGCCGGGCGTTCGCGCGGCACCCCGCGCATCGCCAACCGGCTGCTGCGCCGGGTCCGCGACTACGCGCAGGTCCGGCACGACGGTGTGGTCACCGCCGAGATCGCCGGCCAGGCGCTGGACGTCTACGAGGTGGACGCCCGCGGTCTGGACCGGCTGGACCGCGCGGTGCTGGACGCCCTGCTGCGGCTGTTCGGCGGCGGGCCGGTCGGTTTGTCGACACTCGCGGTCGCCGTGGGGGAGGAGGCCGAGACGGTCGAGGAGGTCGCCGAGCCCTTCCTGGTCCGCGAGGGCCTGCTCGCCCGCACCCCGCGCGGGCGGATCGCCACCGCCGCGGCCTGGCAGCACCTGGGGATGACCCCGCCGGTCCGGACCACCCGCGGCAGCGTGCCGCCCCAGCCGGAGCTGTTCCCGGCGGACGGAAGTTGACCGGCCTGGGCTGAACGGGTGAGAGGCGGCCTCCGGTTCCCGGCCCGGCCCGGTGCCGCGCCCCTTGGAGGTGCCGGGGCGGAAGTCCGGGGAAACCGTGCAGGCGGAGGGTCGCCACTTTCGGCGGCAGGATGCGATGCTTGGCGTTGTCCGATCAGTTCGGGGTCGCCTAGACTCCGCCGGACCGCCCCTCTCACCTGACGGGCCGACCCATACCACACAGGCCGCCGGCCGGCGGCCCTAAAGGACCCTGGCTGCAGTGAACCTCATCATCCTTCTCCTCCCGATCATCGCGATCGTGCTCATGTTCCGGTCGCAGAAGAAGCGCCAGTCGCAGATGCAGCAGATGCAGACGGCGCTGGAGCCCGGGGCGGGAGTGCGCACCATCGGCGGCCTGTACGCCCAGGTGAAGGCGGTCAACGACGAGACCGTCGAGCTGGAGATCGCTCCCGGCGTGGTCACCCACTTCACGAAGAGTGCCGTCGCGGCCGTCCTGGATCCCCAGGAGTACGACGCGATCATCAACGGTCGCCCCGAGGACGACGAACTGTCCGAGCCGGAGGCCGAGGACGTCGCCGACGCCGCGCCGGCCGAGGACAAGCCGCTGTCGCTGACCAAGGACAGCGCCGAGAAGGGCGACGCCGAGGGCGGGGCTCCCGCGAGCAAGTAGTACGGACGGGCAACCCGCCCGTCCGCGCGGCGCAGTGCCGCGAGCCCACAGGACCTCAGGGCCGCAGAACCGCCATGCCCCCGTCCCGCCACGAGCCGGACGGGGGTCCGGTCGGGGAGGTGGCATGGACAGGGAGAAACGAGCAAGGTGGCAACACCCAAGTCGCGCCCGCGCGACGGCTACCCAGGGCGGGCGCTGGCCCTCATCCTGGTCGTCACCGTCGGACTGGTCGCCCTCATGTTCGGGACGGGCAACACCAAGCCCCGGCTCGGTATCGACCTCGCCGGTGGCACCAGCATCACGCTGACCGCGAAGTCGACCGATCCCAAGGCGGTCAACAAGGCCAACATGGACATCGCCACCGGGATCATCGAGCGCCGGGTCAACGGAATGGGTGTCTCCGAGGCGGAGGTCCAGACCCAGGGCTCGGACACGATCATCGTGAACATCCCCAAGGGCGGCAACCAGCAGAACGCGGCGGACCAGGTCGGTACCACCGCGAAGCTGTTCTTCCGTCCGGTCCTGGCCGTGGCGCCCAGCGGCATCACCGCGCCGGCGCCCACCGGCACCCCGTCCGCCGGCGCCTCCGGCAGCCCGAGCGCCGCCCCCTCGGGCAGCGCCACCCCGTCGGCCTCGGCCGGCGCGAGCTCCTCGGCCGGCCACACGCCGACCGCCTCCGCGAGCGCCACCAAGCAGGGCCGCTCCGTCGGTGAGGCGCTGGCCGCCGACGCCGCCACCCCGTCCGCCGCCGCCACGGGCGCCAGCACCGCTCCGTCCGCCTCCGGCTCGGCCGCCCCGTCCGCCTCTGGCACCCCGAGCGCCCAGGCCACCCCGCCGAGCGCCGCCGACCTGAGCGCCGCGATGACCCAGGGCACCGTCCCGCCGGAGCTGCAGGCCGCCTTCGCGAAGCTGGACTGCTCCAAGCCCGAGGTCCGCGCGGCCCAGACCGGCGCCGACGACAAGGCCATGGTCGCCTGCTCCCAGAAGCCGGAGAACGGCTACTACGAGAAGCTGGCCCTCGGCCCGGTGGCCGTGAAGGGCTCGGACGTCTCCAAGGCCCAGCCGAGCCTGGACACCCAGACCGGTGCCGGCTGGCAGGTGCAGCTGCAGTTCAACGGCGCGGGCACCGACGCCTTCACCAAGGTCACCGGCCAGCTGGCCACCCAGACCCCGCCGAACAACCAGTTCGCCATCGTGCTGGACAACCAGGTCGTCTCGCACCCGCAGGTCAACGGCCCGATCCCGGGCGGCAGCGCGGTCATCACCGGCCGCTTCAGCCAGGCCGAGGCGCAGGACCTGTCCAACGTGCTGAGCTACGGCGCCCTGCCGCTGGAGTTCACCAAGAGCGACATCACCACCGTCTCCCCGGCGCTGGGCAGTGACCAGCTCAAGGCCGGTCTGGTGGCCGGCGCGATCGGCATGCTGCTGGTCGTCGCCTACTCGGTGATCTACTACCGCGGCCTCGGCCTGGTCTCGATCGCCGGTCTGATCGTCTCGGCGATCCTGACCTACTCGATCATGAGCCTGCTCGGCGGCGGGATCGGCTTCGCGCTGAACCTGCCGGCGGTCTGCGGTGCGATCGTCGCGATCGGTATCACCGCCGACTCCTTCATCGTGTACTTCGAGCGCATCCGCGACGAGGTCCGCGAGGGTGCCCCGCTGCGTGCCGCGGTCCAGCGGGCCTGGCCGCGGGCCCGGCGCACCATCCTGGTCTCGGACTTCGTGTCCTTCCTCTGTGCCGCGGTGCTGTACGTGGTGTCGGTCGGCAAGGTCCAGGGCTTCGCGTTCACCCTGGGTCTGACCACCGCGCTCGACGTCGTGGTGATCTTCCTCTTCACCAAGCCGCTGATCACGCTGCTGGCCCGGCGCAAGTTCTTCGCCGACGGTCACCCGTGGTCCGGCCTGGACCCGAAGCGGCTGGGCGCCCGCCCGCCGCTGCGCAGCAGCCGTCGCCGTAGCCCCTCCTCTGCCGCCGTGAAGGAGGCCTGACACCGTGTCACGCTTCTCCAATCTGGGCCACCGGCTCTACCAGGGCGAGGTCAGCTTCGACTTCGTCGGGCGCCGCAAGCTCTGGTACTCCATCTCCGGTGTGATCGTGCT
Organism: Kitasatospora sp. NPDC101157; assembly: GCF_044768255.1. Classification (NCBI taxonomy): domain Bacteria; kingdom Bacillati; phylum Actinomycetota; class Actinomycetes; order Kitasatosporales; family Streptomycetaceae; genus Kitasatospora; species Kitasatospora sp. NPDC101157. The sequence goes on from NZ_JBIWPL010000005.1 coordinate 170,542, forward strand.
GGTCGCGGCGATCGGCCTGGCCATGGGCCTGCACCTGGGCATCGAGTTCAAGGGCGGCTCGGTCTACACCGTGACCAAGCCGGGCCTGACGGTCTCGCAGGCGCAGGAGAAGGCCGACCAGGTCGTCTCCTCGCACCCGCTGGTGCAGTCGACCGACAACAACAAGATCCGCATCCAGGTCAGCACCGACGAGGCGAAGAGCTCCGACGAGGTCCGCTCCCAGCTCGCCGAGAAGATCGGCGTGCCGCTGGACACCGTCGAGGCCCAGGTCATCGGCCCCAGCTGGGGCAAGCAGATCTCCGACAAGGCGATCACCGGCCTGATCATCTTCATGGTCCTGGTGACGGTCTACCTGGCGATCGCCTTCGAGTGGCGGATGGCGGTGGCCGCCCTGGTCGCCCTGATCCACGACCTCCTGATCACCATCGGCGTCTACGCCCTGGTCGGCTTCGAGGTCACCCCCGGTACGGTGATCGGCTTCCTGACCATCCTCGGGTACTCGCTCTACGACACGGTCGTCGTCTTCGACACCGTGAAGGAGAACACCAAGGGGATCACCAAGCAGAACAAGCTCACCTACAGCGAGGCGGCCAACGCGGGCCTCAACCAGACCCTGGTGCGCTCGCTCAACACCACCGTGGTGGCGCTGCTGCCGGTCGCCGCGCTGCTGTTCATCGGTGGCGGCCTCCTGGGCGCCGGCACCCTGAACGACATCTCGCTCGCGCTGTTCATCGGCCTCGCGGCCGGTGCCTACTCCTCGATCTGCGTCGCCACCCCGCTGCTGGCGCAGCTCAAGGAGGAGCAGCCGGAGATGAAGGCGCTGCGCAAGCGCGTCCTGCAGCACCGGGCCGCGGCCGCCAAGGCGGAGGCCCCGGGCGAGGCGGTGGCGGACGCGGTGGCGGACGAGGACCAGCCTGCGGGTATGGTCGGTCAGCGCGGCAGGTCGGCCGGCACCACGCGTGCCAAGGGCCGTCCGTCCACCAAGCGCTGAACCCGAACCGAAGGAACCCCACCACCGTGACCACCGTCGACACCGCACTGGCCGAGCTGCTGAACAGCCGGATCCGGGACGTCCCGGACTACCCGAAGCCGGGCGTGCTGTTCAAGGACATCGCGCCGCTGCTCGCCGACGCCGAGGCCTTCGGCGCCCTCACCCGGGCGCTGGCGAACCGGGCGAAGGAGCTCGGGGTGACCAAGGTGGTGGGTCTGGAGGCGCGCGGCTTCGTGCTGGCGGCCCCGGCGGCCTTCGCGGCCGGGCTCGGCTTCGTGCCGATCCGCAAGCAGGGCAAGCTGCCCGGCGAGGTGTTCCGGCGCTCGTACGAGCTGGAGTACGGCTCGGCGACGCTGGAGGTGCAGTGCGACGCCTTCGCGCCCGGTGAGCGGGTGCTGGTGGTGGACGACGTGCTGGCCACCGGCGGCACCATCGGTGCCTCGCTGGACCTGGTGAAGGAGGCCGGCGCCGAGCTGGCGGGCGTCGTGGTGCTGATGGAGCTGGGCTTCCTGGACGGCCGCGAGCGGCTGGCCGGGCACCTGGGCGGCGCCCCGCTGGAGACGCTGGTCACGGTCTGAGGGACGGGCTCCACAGGGGCTCGCTGCGGCTCCGCAAGGGCTCCACAAGGGGCTCCGCCACGGGCTCGAAGGACGGCGGTCGGATCATCCGACCGCCGTCCTTCCGTTCCCGGGCCCGGCCGGATGAACACCGGGCCGCCCGGCTCGGTACCATGAAGATTCATCCCCTCCCGGTTGTGCCCGGACGTCACGGGCCCGGCAGGGGTCGGCCCCGGTGCCCCGAGGAGTGTCCTTGCCCGACGAGGTTGTGCCCACGGCCGCAGCGGCCACCCCCGAAGACCGTCCCACGCCCTCGGGGGCCACCCCGGCACGCCCGACGCCGACCTCCTCGCGTCCCTCCGCCCCGCTCGGCCGCGGCTCCGGCTCCGGCGGCGGCATGCGCGCCCGGCTGGCCCGCCTGGGCGGCCAGCGCTCCAGCGTGCTGAACCCCGTCCTGGAGCCGCTGTTCCGCTCCATCCGGGCGAACGACCCCAAGGCCGACCCGGCGCTGCTGCGCGACATCGAGCGCGCCTACGCCGTCGCCGAGAAGTGGCACCGCGGGCAGAAGCGCAAGAGCGGCGACCCGTACATCACCCACCCGCTGGCCGTCGCCACCATCCTCGCCGAACTCGGCATGGACGCCCCGACGCTGATGGCCGGGCTGCTGCACGACACCGTCGAGGACACCGACTACGGCCTGGAGACCCTGCGCAAGGACTTCGGCGACTCGGTGGCCCTGCTGGTCGACGGCGTCACCAAGCTGGACCGGGTCAAGTTCGGCGAGGCCGCGCAGGCCGAGACCGTCCGCAAGATGGTCGTCGCGATGGCCAAGGACCCGCGGGTCCTGGTGATCAAGCTGGCCGACCGCCTGCACAACATGCGCACCATGCGCTACCTCAAGCGGGAGAAGCAGGAGAAGAAGGCCCGCGAGACGCTGGAGATCTACGCCCCGCTGGCGCACCGGCTGGGCATGAACACCATCAAGTGGGAGCTGGAGGACCTCGCCTTCGCGATCCTCTACCCCAAGATGTACGACGAGATCGTCCGGCTGGTCGCCGAGCGCGCCCCCAAGCGGGACGAGTACCTGGCGACCGTCATCGACCAGGTCCAGGCGGACCTGCGCGGCGCCCGGATCACCGCCTCCGTCACCGGCCGGCCGAAGCACTACTACTCGGTCTACCAGAAGATGATCGTCCGGGGACGGGACTTCGCGGAGATCTACGACCTGGTGGGCATCCGGGTCCTGGTCGACACCGTCCGCGACTGCTACGCGGCGCTGGGCACCATCCACGCGCGGTGGAACCCGGTGCCGGGGCGGTTCAAGGACTACATCGCGATGCCCAAGTTCAACATGTACCAGTCGCTGCACACCACGGTGATCGGTCCCGGCGGCAAGCCCGTCGAACTCCAGATCCGCACCTTCGACATGCACCGGCGGGCCGAGTACGGCATCGCCGCGCACTGGAAGTACAAGCAGCGCGCCGTCGCCGGGGCCTCCAAGGTCCGCACCGACACCCCGACCCAGGTCCGCAAGGACGACAAGGCCGGCGCCGTCAACGAGATGGCCTGGCTGCGGCAGCTGCTGGACTGGCAGAAGGAGACCGCGGACCCGGGCGAGTTCCTGGAGTCGCTGCGCTTCGACCTGGCCAGCAACGAGGTCTTCGTCTTCACCCCCAAGGGCGACGTGATAGCGCTGCCGGCCGGTGCCACCCCGGTCGACTTCGCCTTCGCGGTGCACACCGAGGTCGGCTACCGGACCATAGGGGCCCGGGTCAACGGGCGGCTGGTGCCGCTGGAGTCGACCCTGGAGAACGGCGACACCGTCGAGGTGTTCACCTCCAAGGCGGAGAACGCCGGCCCGTCCCGGGACTGGCTGGGCTTCGTCAAGTCCCCGCGCGCCCGCAACAAGATCCGCGCCTGGTTCTCCAAGGAGCGCCGCGAGGAGGCGATCGAGCACGGCAAGGAGGCGATCGTCCGGGCGATGCGCAAGCAGGGCCTGCCGATCCAGCGGATCCTGACCGGCGACTCGCTGGTCACCCTGGCCCACGAGATGCGCTACCCCGACATCTCCTCGCTCTACGCCGCCATCGGCGAGGGCCACGTCGCCGCGCAGAACATCGTCCAGAAGCTGGTCCAGGCGCTCGGCGGCGAGGAGGGCGCCACCGAGGACCTCGCCGAGACGGCCACCCCGACCCACGACAACCGCCGGGCGGCGCGCCGCCGGGCCAAGGGCGACCCGGGCGTGATCGTCAAGGGCGTCGAGGACGTCTGGGTCAAGCTGTCCCGCTGCTGCACCCCGGTGCCGGGCGACCCGATCGTCGGCTTCGTCACCCGTGGCAACGGCGTCTCGGTGCACCGCGCCGACTGCGTCAACGTGGAGGCACTGAGCCAGCAGCCCGAGCGCATGATCGACGTCGAGTGGGCGGCCACCCAGTCCTCGGTGTTCCTGGTGGCCATCCAGGTCGAGGCGCTGGACCGCTCCCGGCTGCTCTCGGACGTCACCCGGGTGCTCTCCGACCAGCACGTCAACATCCTGTCGGCGGCCGTCCAGACCTCCCGGGACCGGGTGGCGATGAGCCGCTTCACCTTCGAGATGGGCGACCCGAAGCACCTCGGTCACGTGCTCAAGGCGGTGCGCGGCGTCGAGGGCGTCTACGACGTCTACCGGGTCACCTCGGCCCGCAAGTGACCACGGCATGAGGAAGGCCCCCGGGGATTCCCCGGGGGCCTTCACCGTTCCACGGCCCAGGATCAGCCGCTGAACTCCTCCTGGCTCTTGTGCGCCTGCTCCAGCAGCGTCCGAACGCCGGCCAGCTCGGACTCCAGCTTGGCGACCCGGCCGGCGTTGCCGGCCGCGCGGGCCTTGTCCAGGTCGGCCTGGATCTTGTCGGCCTTCGCCTGGAACAGGCCCACCATGCCGGCCGCGCGGGCCTTGGCCTCCGGGTTGGAGCGCCTCCACTCGGCGTCCTCGGCCTCACGGATGGCCCGCTCGACCGCGTTCAGCCGGCCGTCCAGCTTCGGACGGGCGTCGCGCGGCACGTGACCGATGGCCTCCCAGCGCTCGTTGATCTCGCGCAGCGCGGCCTTGGCGGCCTTCAGGTCGGTGATCGGCAGGATCGCCTCGGCCTCGGTGGCCAGCGCCTCCTTGAGCTTCTGGTTCTCCACCTGCTCGGCGTCCCGCTCGCTGAACACCGCGGAACGGGCCTGGAAGAAGACGTCCTGCGCGCCGCGGAACCGCGCCCACAGCTCGTCCTCGACGTCCCGCTGCGCCCGTCCGGCGGCCTTCCAGCGCGCCATCAGGTCGCGGTACGCGGCCGCGGTGGAGCCCCAGTCGGTGGACGAGGACAGCGCCTCGGCCTCGGAGACCAGCGCCTCCTTGGTCTGCCGGGCCTGCTCGCGCTCGGCGTCCAGCGTCGCGAAGTGCGCCTTGCGGTGCTTGGAGAAGACCGAGCGGGCGTGCGAGAAGCGGTGCCACAGCTCGTCGTCGCTCTTGCGGTCCAGCCGCGGCAGGCCCTTCCAGGTGTCCACCAGGGCGCGCAGCCGGTCCCCGGCCTCCCGCCACTGGGTGGACTCGGCGAGCTGCTCCGCCTCGGAGACCAGGGCCTCCTTGGCGGCGCGGGTCTCGTCCTGGGCCTTGGCACGGGCGGCCTTGCGCTCCTCCCGCCGGCTCTCGATCTCACCGGCGAGCGCGTCCAGCCGCTTGGCCAACGCGTCCAGGTCGCCCACCGCGTGCCCCTCGGTCACCTGCGCGCGGAGGTGCTCCAGCGCGGTCTGGGCGTCCTTGGCGGCCAGGTCGGTGGTGCGCACCCGCTTCTCCAGCAGGCCGATCTCCACCTCGATGCCCTGGTACTTGCGCTCGAAGTAGGCGAGGGCCTCCTCGGGCGAGCCGGCCTGCCAGGAACCGACCACGCGTTCGCCGTCGGCCGTCCTGACGTACACCGTGCCCTGCTCGTCCACACGGCCCCACGGGTCGCTGCTCATAGCGCGTCCTCCACATGACGTCGCGCCCGCGCCGGGGCGGCGCGCGACCGTCGTCCACAGTTGATGTGCGGCGGACCGATGAGTCCGCCGTCCCCGTCCGCCGCGTCCTGCTGCCGAGGGTGACGGCCAGGCGGGTGCGGGCACCCTATACAACGCCAACATAGGCGACCAGGCCCGGTGCTGTCCGCATCCGGGCCGGGCGATTTCGGGCCGGGGCCGGGCGGGAGCGCCTCTCGCGCCCGCCGCTCACGGCCCCGGGATCGGTCAACCCTTGGACACCGTAACCGAGTTGAAGGTGACATCGGCCATCGGGTGGCCGTCCGGGGCGCCCTCCAGGGTGCCCGCGGCGGCGATCTTCTGGACCACGTCCAGACCGCCGGTGATCTTGCCGAAGGGGGTGTAGTTCGGCGGGAGCTGGGTGTCCTTGTAGACCAGGAAGAACTGGCTCCCGTTGGTCCCCGGACCGGAGTTGGCCATCGCCACGGTGCCCGCCGGGTAGGTCGCGCCGGTCAGGTTCTCGTCCGCGAACTTGTAGCCGGGGCCGCCCGTGCCGCCCGGCACGGTCGCGCTCGCGGTCGGGTCACCGCACTGGAGCACGAAGATGCCGTCGGTGGTCAGGCGGTGGCACTTGGTGTGGTCGAAGAACTGCTCGCCCGCCAGGAAGTTGAACGAGTTCACGGTGTGCGGGGCCTTGGCCGCGTCCAGCGCGACGGTGACCTTCCCGCAGTTGGTGTCCAGCGCCATGGTGTACGAGGCGCCCTGGTCGATCGACATGGCCGGCTCGGCCTTGAACTGCTTGCCGTTGGGCGAGCCCGGCGCCGGGGTGGCGCAGCCCTCGACCGGCTTGCGGGTCGGCGCGGCGGTCGGCTCCGCGGCGCCGGTCGGCGCGGCCTGCGGGGTGGAGGCGGCCGAGGTGGCCTTGTCCTTGTCGTCCGAGCTGAACGCGCCGGTGGCGAACAGCGTGCCGCCGCCGGCCAGTACCACGACCGCGAGCGAGGCGCCCAGGATCGTGTTGCGGCGCCTGCGGGCGGACGCCGCCTCGGCGCGGCGCTGCATCTGGCGCTCGTACTTCTCGCGGGCGAGCTGCCGCCGCCGCTGTTCGCTGCTGACCACCGGCCGTGTCTCCTGAGCATGTGCGGGAAAAGTGGATGGTTCCGGAGCGGATCATCGCATCCATCGGCGGCCAAGTGTAGGGACCGGGCCCTAAGAACACGGTGAACGCGTCGGCGGGCCGAGCCGGTCATCGCGGATCTGGTTCGCAACCGGACCCGGACCGCCGGTAGGCTTCCCTTACGTCATCACTACTGGTAGCCACCGCAGCCCCCCGCCGCACACAACCGAAGGACGCGCGTGTTCATCGCCGGATTCCCCGCTGGAGCCTGGGGCACCAACTGCTACCTGGTCGCGCCGGCGGCGGGCGAGGAGTGCGTCATCGTCGACCCCGGCCACCAGGCCGCCCGCGGCGTCGAGGAGCTCGTCCGGGAGCACCGGCTCAAGCCCGTCGCCGTGCTGCTCACCCACGGCCACATCGACCACGTCGCCTCGGTGGTCCCGGTCTGCGGCGCCCGCGGCGTCCCGGCCTGGATCCACCCCGAGGACCGGTACATGATGTCCGACCCGGAGAAGTCGCTCGGCCGCTCCCTGGGCACCCAGCTGATGGGCGAGATCACCGTCGGCGAGCCCGACGACGTGCGCGAGCTCACCGACGGCAGCGTGCTGGAACTGGCCGGCCTGCAGCTCACCGTGGACCACGCCCCGGGCCATACCGGGGGGTCGGTGACCTTCCGGACGCCCGGTGCCGAGGACCTCCCCCCGGTGCTGTTCTCGGGCGACCTGCTGTTCGCCGGCTCCATCGGGCGTACCGACCTCCCGGGCGGGGACGGCGAAGCGATCATGCGCTCGCTCGCCCGGGTGTGCCTGCCCCTCGACGACTCCACCGTGGTCCTCTCCGGCCACGGCGGTCAGACCACCATCGGCCGCGAGCGCGCCACCAACCCCTACCTCCGACAGGCAGCGGGGGCGGCCGGCGCCCCGGCTTTCCCGCGACGAGGAATGTGACGGAAGAGAAGTTGAGCACCTTCACCGCCCCCAAGGGCACCTACGACCTGCTGCCCCCCAGCTCCGCGACCTTCCTGGCGGTCCGCGAGCGCATCGCCGCGCCCGCCCGCCGGGCCGGTTACGGATATGTCGAGACCCCGGTCTTCGAGGACGTGAAGCTGTTCTCGCGCGGCGTCGGCGAGTCCACCGACATCGTCTCCAAGGAGATGTACACCCTCACCACCAAGGGCGGCGACGAGCTCGCGCTGCGCCCGGAGGGCACCGCCTCGGTGCTGCGCGCCGCGCTCCAGGCCAACCTGCACAAGCAGGGCAACCTGCCGGTCAAGCTCTGGTACTCCGGCTCGTACTACCGCTACGAGCGCGCCCAGAAGGGCCGCTACCGCCAGTTCTCCCAGGTCGGCGCCGAGGCGATCGGGGCCGAGGACCCGGCGCTGGACGCCGAGCTGATCATCCTGGCCGACGACGCCTTCCGCTCGCTGGGCCTGAGCAACTACTCGCTGCTGCTCAACAGCCTCGGCGACAAGCAGTGCCGTCCGGTCTACCGTGCCGCCCTGATCGAGTTCCTGACCGGCCTGGACCTGGACGAGGACACCCGCCGCCGCGCCGGGATCAACCCTCTGCGCGTCCTGGACGACAAGCGCGAGTCGGTGCAGGAGCAGCTGGCCGCCGCCCCGATGCTGCGCGACTTCCTGTGCGAGGAGTGCAAGGCGTACGACGAGAAGGTGCGCGAGCTGCTCACCGCCAACGGCGTCGCCTTCGTCGACGACCCGAAGCTGGTCCGCGGCCTGGACTACTACACCCGCACCACCTTCGAGTTCGTGCACAACGGCCTCGGCGCCCAGTCCGCGATCGGCGGCGGCGGCCGCTACGACGGCCTGTCCGAGATGATCGGCGGCCCGGCGCTGCCGTCCGTCGGCTGGGCGCTCGGCGTGGACCGCACGTACCTGGCGCTGGAGGCCGAGGGCGTCGACCTCGACCTGCCGGCCGCCACCGCCGTCTACGCCGTCGCGCTCGGCGAGGAGGCCAAGAACGTCCTGTTCGCCAAGGTGGTCGAGCTGCGCCGGGCCGGCGTGGCCACCGACCTCGCCTTCGGCGTCAAGAGCATCAAGAACGCCATGAAGTCCGCCGACCGGTCCGGCGCCCGCTTCGCCCTGATCGCCGGTGACCGGGACCTCGCCGAGGGCGTCGTCCAGCTCAAGGACATGAGCACCGGAGAGCAGACTCCCGTCGCCCTCGACGCACTCGTCACCACCCTGAAGGAGAAGCAGCTGTGATCCGCACGCACGACGCGGGCACGCTCCGCCCGGAGCACGCAGGCACCACCGTCACCCTGGCCGGCTGGGTCGCCCGCCGCCGCGACCACGGCGGCGTCGCCTTCATCGACCTGCGCGACGCCTCCGGCACCGTGCAGATCGTGGTCCGCGACCTCGACTCGGTGCACGGCCTGCGCGCCGAGTACTGCGTCAAGGTCGTCGGCGACGTCCGGGTCCGCCCCGAGGGCAACGAGAACCCGGACATCCCGACCGGTGCCGTCGAGGTCGTCGTCAGCGACATCGAGGTGCTCTCCGAGGCCGCGCCGCTGCCGTTCCCGGTCGCCGAGTACGAGCCCGGCACGGTCAACGAGGAGGTCCGGCTGCGCTACCGCTACCTGGACCTGCGCCGCGAGGGCCCGGCCAAGGGCCTGCGGCTGCGCTCCAAGGTCAACAACATCATCCGCCGGGTGATGGAGGAGAACGACTTCCTCGACATCGAGACGCCGTACCTCACCCGCTCCACCCCCGAGGGCGCCCGCGACTTCCTCGTCCCGGTCCGCCTGCAGCCCGGCCACTGGTACGCGCTGCCGCAGTCGCCCCAGCTGTTCAAGCAGCTGCTGATGGTGGCCGGCATGGAGCGCTACTACCAGATCGCCCGCTGCTTCCGCGACGAGGACTTCCGCGCCGACCGGCAGCCGGAGTTCACCCAGCTGGACATCGAGGCCTCCTTCGTCGACCAGGAGGACATCCTGGCCCTCGGCGAGAAGATCGTCGGCGCCATCTGGCGCGAGGTCCACGGCTACGAGATCCCCAACCCGCTGCCGCGGATGACCTACGCGGACGCCATGGGCCGCTACGGCTCCGACAAGCCGGACGTCCGCTTCGGCCAGGAACTCACCGACCTCACCGAGTACTTCAAGGGCACCGAGTTCCGGGTCTTCCAGGCGCCGTACGTCGGCGCCGTGGTCATGCCGGGCGGCGCCTCGCAGCCGCGCAAGCAGCTGGACGCGTGGCAGGACTGGGCCAAGGCGCGCGGCGCCAAGGGCCTGGCCTACGTGCTGATCGACGCCGAGACCGGCGAGCTGCGCGGCCCGGTCGCCAAGAACCTCTCCGAGGAGCACCTGGCCGGCCTCGCCGCCGCGGCCGGCGCCAAGAACGGCGACGCGGTCTTCTTCGCGGCCGGCAAGGAGCGCGCCTCGCAGGAGCTGCTGGGCGCCGCGCGCCTGGAGATCGGCCGCCGCTGCGGGCTGATCGACGAGTCCAAGTGGGCCTTCCTCTGGGTCGTCGACTTCCCGATGTTCGAGCCGATCGAGGACGACAAGGGCCAGTTCCAGGGCTGGCACGCGGTGCACCACCCGTTCACCGCCCCGACCGCGGAGTCGCTGGACAGCTTCGACACCGACCCGGGCTCGGCCCTGTCCAACGCCTACGACCTGGTCCTCAACGGCTCGGAGCTGGGCGGCGGTTCGATCCGTATCCACCAGCGGGACGTCCAGAAGCGGGCGTTCGACGCGATCGGCCTCTCCGAGGAGGAGGCGGCCTCGCAGTTCGGCTTCCTGCTGGACGCCTTCAACTACGGCCCGCCGCCGCACGGTGGGGTCGCCTTCGGCCTCGACCGGATCGTCACGCTGCTCGGCGGCTACGACACCATCCGCGACGTCATCGCCTTCCCGAAGACGTCCACCGGTGGTGACCCGCTGACCGGCGCTCCGACCCCGATCACCCCGGCGCAGCGCCGCGAGGCCGGAGTGGACGCCCAGCCCAAGGTCCGCGAGGACGCCAAGTCGGAGGCCCAGCCCAAGAGCTGACGCTCCGTCATCCGCGCTAACCTGCAACGGCCCCGGACGGTCCTCCGTCCGGGGCCGGTCCACAACGTCGTGCGACACAGGGAGGGTTGACTCATGCAGATCACCACGAGAGTCGAATGTCCGGAGGACGCCCCGGCGACCAGACGCGTCCACATGGCCGCGTTCCCCGGTCCGGACGAGGCGGACCTGGTGGACGCGCTGCGGCGCGATCCCGCCTGGCTGCCCGGGTTGTCGCTGGTCGCGGTGGACGACGTGGGCCTGGTGGTGGGGCACGCCCTGCTGACCCGGCTGCGGGTCGGCGACGGCGGCGGCACCGGTGACGCGCTGGCGCTCGCACCGGTCGCGGTCGCGCCCGAGTGGCAGCGCCGGGGCGTCGGCGAACTCGTCGTCCGGGCCGCGCTGTCGGCCGCCGAGGAGGCGGGGGAGAAGCTGGTGGTCGTGCTCGGCGACCCGGGGTACTACGGGCGGTTCGGCTTCATCCCGGCCGGGCGGCACGAGGTCACCGGCCCCTTCGAGGTGCCGGACGCGTACTTCCAGGTGCTGCCGCTGGCGGCCTACGACGGCGGCCCGCGCGGGCTGTGCCGCTATCCGGAGCCCTTCGTCGCCGTGTAGCCCGTCCGTTCCCTCCGCTCCGACCTGCGCGGTCGCCGTTCCGCGCCTACGGTGAAGGGTCATCAGCAGCAGCCGGACGGAGGACCCGAGGGTGGGCGAGCAACAGCGGACCGCGAAGCCGGGACGACTGGCGAAGAAGCCGTACGAGCGGGAACTGCTGCGGCTGCAGCACGAGCTGGTGAAGCTCCAGGAGTGGGTGCGGGTCGAGCGCGCCCGCCTGGTGGTGGTCTTCGAGGGGCGGGACGCGGCCGGCAAAGGCGGAGCGATCAAGCGGGTGACGGAGTACCTGAATCCGCGCATCGCCCGGGTCGCGGCGCTTCCCACCCCGACCGAGCGGCAGAAGACCCAGTGGTACTTCCAGCGGTACGTCGAACACCTTCCGGCGGCCGGGGAGATCGTGCTGTTCGACCGCAGCTGGTACAACCGGGCCGGGGTCGAGCGGGTGATGGGCTTCTGCACCGACGAGGAGTACTGGCAGTTCCTGCACCAGTGCCCGACCTTCGAGCAGATGCTGATCGAGGCGGGCGTCCTGCTGCGCAAGTACTGGTTCTCGGTGAGCGACACCGAGCAGGAGCGGCGGTTCCGGGAGCGGCTGGAGGACCCGATGAAGCGCTGGAAGCTCTCCCCGATGGACGTGGAGTCGATCACCCTTTGGGAGGACTACTCGCGGGCCAAGGACGAGATGTTCGTCCACACCGACGTCCCGCAGTCGCCCTGGTACGTCGTGGAGAGCGACGACAAGCGGCGGGCCCGGATCAACATGATCGCCCACCTGCTCTCCTCCGTGCCCTACCACGAGGTCGCCCCGCCCCGGATCGAGCTGCCGGCCCGACCGTCGCCGCACGGCTACCAGCGGCCCCCGCGCGACCTGCAGAAGTACGTTCCGGACCACGCTGCCAGACTGGAGTAGACGGGGCCCGCCGGGCGCTGCTCATGAGAACGGCCCCGTGTGGCGCCCGGGCGTCCACAGGAGGCGCGCTCATGTTCGTCCGTACGGTCTACGCGACCGGTCACCCCGACCGGATCGAGCAGACCCTCGACAGGTTCCGCACCGAGGCCCTCGTGCTGCTGACCGCCCGGCCCGGGTACCGCGGCTACGGACTGTTCACCGACCGGGCCCTCGGCAAGATCACGATGAGTTCGTGGTGGGACTCCTCCGAGGCCGAGCGCGACAGCGAGGCGGCGCTGGCGCAGCGGCGCGGCGAGCTGCTGGCCCCGCTGGGCGGCACCCTGACCATCGACGTCTGGGAGGCCCTGGTGACGGCCCCGCCCGGCGAGGCCGGACCCGGCGGCGGGTTCCGGCTGACGCGCAGCGAGGTCGACCCGGCCAGGACGGACGAGGCCGCCCGGGTCTTCCGGGACCGGGTGCTGCCGGAGCTGGAGGAGAGGGACGGGTTCGTGACGGCCACGATGCTGGCCGACCGCGCGACCGGTCGGCTGGCCGTGGGCGCGATCTACGCCGACCAGGAGGGCTTCGAGGCCTCGCGGGGCCCGACGGCCGACTCCCGGGCGCAGGCGCTGGCCGTGCTGGGCGGCACCCTGCGGTCGCTGGAGGAGTTCGACGTGGTGCTGCTGGACCGCCCGACGCCGGCCCGGCGGTAGCGTCAGTGGGCTGAACTAGGCTTCCGGTGTGGACGAACCGGACCTCTTCACCGCCGCCGCCGAGGAACGCCAGACCAGGGAGCCCGGCCGGGCGCCGCTGGCCGTACGGATGCGCCCGCGCACCCTGGACGAGGTGGCCGGGCAGCGGCAGCTGCTGAAGCCCGGCTCGCCGCTGCGGCGCCTGGTGGCGAACTCGCGCGGCCCGGCGGCCACCAGCTCGGTGATCCTCTGGGGGCCGCCCGGCACCGGCAAGACCACCCTCGCGCACGTGATCAGCCAGGCCGTGGAGGGCCGCTTCGTCGAGCTGTCCGCGATCACCGCCGGGGTCAAGGAGGTCCGGGCGGTGATCGACGGCGCCCGGCGGGCGGTCGGCATGTCCGGCCGGGAGACGGTGCTCTTCCTGGACGAGATCCACCGCTTCTCCAAGGCCCAGCAGGACTCGCTGCTGCCGGCCGTGGAGAACCGCTGGGTCACCCTGATCGCGGCGACCACCGAGAACCCGTACTTCTCGGTGATCTCCCCGCTGCTCTCCCGCTCGCTGCTGCTCACCCTGGAGTCGCTGACCGACGACGACGTCCGGGCGCTGCTGCGCCGCGCGGTGGCCGACGAGCGGGGGCTGGAGGGCGCGCTGGAGCTGACCGCGGAGGCCGAGGACCACCTGGTGCGCCTGGCCGGCGGCGACGCCCGGCGGGCGCTCACCACGCTGGAGGCGGCGGCCGGGGCGGCGCTGGAGAAGGGCGAGGCGAGCATCACGCTGGCCACCACCGAGACGGCCGTCAACCAGGCCGCGGTGCGCTACGACAAGGACGGCGACCAGCACTACGACGTGGCCAGCGCGCTGATCAAGTCGATCCGCGGCAGCGACGTGGACGCCACCCTGCACTACCTGGCCCGGATGATCGAGGCGGGGGAGGACCCGCGGTTCATCGCCCGGCGGCTGATGATCTCGGCCAGCGAGGACGTCGGCCTGGCCGACCCCACGGCGCTGCAGACGGCGGTGGCCGCGGCCCAGGCGGTGGCCCTGATCGGCTTCCCGGAGGCCCGGATCATCCTCTCCCAGGCGGCGATCGCGCTGGCCCTGGCGCCGAAGTCCAACTCGGCCTACCTGGCGATCGACGCGGCGCTGGCGGACGTCCGGCAGGGGCTGGCCGGCGCCGTCCCGCCGCACCTGCGGGACTCCCACTACGGAGGGGCGGGCAAGCTCGGGCACGGCAAGGGCTACCAGTACCCGCACGACCTACCGGAGGGCATCGCGGCCCAGCAGTACGCGCCGGACTCGGTGCACGGGCGGGAGTACTACCAGCCGAACCGGCGCGGTGGCGAGATCCGGTACGCGGACACCGTGGAGTGGACGCGCGGGCGGCTGCGCGGGGAGCGCCGGGCGGAGAAGAAGGCCGAGAAGGCCGAGAAGGCCGAGAAGGCGGCGGAGCAGCCCGGGGAAAAGGGCGAGTGATCCGCGGGTATACTCGGTCGGAGTGCCACGTCCCGGGACGGCGGCGGGGGAGACCCCACCGACCGGCCGCACCAGCGGGACGTCGGCCGTAGGCCTCCTTCGGGAGGCCCGCACCAGGAGCGTCGCGCACCGTTTCGGTGTCGCGGACGGCCCGGTTCCCCGGGCCCTTCGTGTGACCAGCACTTCTCGTGCCCGGCTCCGGAGAGCGGCTGATCCCTTCGCGCAGGCGGTGGGGTTTTCTCCGGGTCGCGACATGCGACCTCCGTCAACACCTGGTGAAAGCCGTATTCGTAAGCAAGGAAGGTTTGGTTCATGGCGAACCAGAAGCGTCCCAAGGTCAAGATCGCGCGTGCGCTCGGCGTGCCGCTGACCCCGAAGTCCGTCAAGTACTTCGAGGCCCGCCCGTACCCGCCCGGCCAGCACGGCCGTGGCCGCAAGCAGAACTCGGACTACAAGGTCCGTCTGCTGGAGAAGCAGCGTCTTCGCGCCCAGTACGACCTGAGCGAGAAGCAGCTGTCGCGCGCGTTCGACCGCGCGAAGAAGGCCGAGGGCAAGACCGGTGAGGCGCTGGTCGCCGAGCTGGAGACCCGTCTGGACTCGCTGGTCCTGCGTTCGGGCATCGCCCGCACCATCTACCAGGCCCGCCAGATGGTCGTCCACGGCCACATCGAGGTCAACGGTGGCAAGGTCAACAAGCCGTCGTTCCAGATGAAGCCGGGCTACGTGGTCACCGTCCGCGAGCGTTCCAAGGAGAAGGTCCCCTTCCAGGTCGCCCGTGAGGGTGGCTACGCGGGTGAGGGCCAGACCCCGAAGTACCTTGAGGTCAACCTGAAGGCCCTGGCCTTCCGCCTGGACCGTGCGCCGCAGCGCAAGGAGGTCCCGGTGATCTGTGACGAGCAGCTGGTCGTCGAGTACTACTCGCGCTGACCCGCGCTCGGTTCCGCAGACCGCGAAACCACAGCGAACCCCCGTCGCCCTTCGAGGCGGCGGGGGTTCGCTGCGTCCGGCCGACAGCGGACGGCCGACGGCCGACGGCCGTCAGACGGTTTCGCCGGTCATCGCGGCGGCCAGCCGCAGGTGCGGGCGGGCCTCCTCGGCGCGGCCCTGGCGCTCCAGGGTGCGGCCGAGCATCAGCCGGGCGTAGTCCTCGGCCGGGTCGAGGTCGAGGATCCGGCGCAGCTCGGCCTCGGCGCGGCCGAGCTGGGCGGAGTGGAAGTAGCTGCGGGCCAGCAGCAGCCGGACGGAGAGGTTGGCCGGCTCCTCGGCCAGCACGCCTTCGAGCATGCGGGCGGCGTCGGTGTACGCCTTGGACTCGAAGTAGAAGTTCGCGAGGCGGTACTCGTCGTGGATGGCCATGGTGCTCCTTCGGGCAGATCCTTGCCTGCTCAAGCAATCCGCAAGCTTCAGCTATTCCGGGCCGGTGCGGGCGCGGGAGCGGGCGGCACGGAGAAGGGGCCGGGGCCCCGTGCCGGGCCGTCCGGCGAGTCGCCGTCGCCGAGCGCCCGGCAGACGGCGGCGTCCAGGTCCAGCCGGCCGCCCGCCCGGTAGCACTCCTCGTACTCCTGCTCGCTGAGCCCGGCCCGGGCCCGCTCGGCGCACTCCTCGTGGGTGCCGAAGAAGGAGCGCGAGCCCAGGAACGGATTGCCGACCGCGCGCCAGATCCGGTGCGCGGCGCCCTGGAGCACCCGGGCCTCGCACAGGTCGGCCGGTTCGCCGGGGCCGGCCGGTTCGGTCTCCAGCAGCGCCAGCAGGTCGATGCCCAGCACGATGCCGAGCAGGTCGTGGAAGTGGTGGTTCAGCCGGACGCACTCGCGGGCCAGGGCGCGGGCCGGCCGGACCGCGCCGTCCAGGTACTGGGAGTACGCCGTCGCGTACAGCACGTAGGCGTAGGCCCACTTCTCGCCGTGCTCCTCGCAGACCTCGCGGGCCTGCCCGAACCGGAGCTCGCCGCTGTCCAGGTCGCCCTGGAACAGGTGGGCGAGGCCCAGCTCGATCATCGCCATCACCACGTTGCTGTTGAGCTCGCCGATGGTCCGGTAGTGCCAGAGCGCCTCCTCGAACAGCTCGGCGGCGCGCGCCGGGTCGTCGCCGATCAGGGCGGCGCAGCCCTGGCGGTGGACGGCGTAGGCGAGGGCCCGGTCGTCGCCGGTCTCCAGGGCCTGGCGGCGGCACTCCTCCAGGGCCGGCCGGGCGGTGCCGAGGTCGCCCTGGAGGGTGGCCATGTAGCCGGTCACCCACAGGGCCTTGGCCCGGGCCTCGGTGGGTTCGCGGTCCAGGGCGAGCGCGCGGTCCAGCCAGTGCCGGCCCTCGCCGAGGTGGCCGCAGCCGACCCAGTAGAACCAGAGGGTGCCGGCCAGCAGCAGGGCGAGCTGCTCCTCGCCGGGCTCGGCGAGGCAGAACTCCAGTGCGGCGCGGAGGTTGGTGTGGGCGAGCCGGGTGCGCTCGGCGGTCTCGGGCTGCCGGGGGCCGAACCACTCGACCTCGCCCCAGGTGGCGACGCCCAGGTACCAGTCGCGGTGGCGGCGCAGCAGCCGCGGCTCCTCGCCGGCCGCGCGGAGCCAGTGGCCGCCGTACTCGCGCAGGGTGTCCAGCAGCCGGAAGCGGACGCCGAACCCGCTCTCCTCGCGCAGCACCACGGACTTGGCGACGAGTTCGTCGAGCAGGTCGAGCACCTCCTCGGGCTCGATGCCCTCGCCGGCGCAGACGTACTCGGCGGCCTCCAGGTCGAAACTGCCGGCGAAGACCGACAGGCGGGCCCAGAGTAAACGTTCCTGCACTGTGCACAGCTCATGACTCCAGCCGATCGTGGTGCGCAGCGTCTGGTGCCTCGGCAGGGCCGTCCGGGAGCCGCCGGTGAGCAGCCGGAAGCGGTCGTCCAGCCGGGCCGTGATCTGCTCCACCGACAGCGCCCGCAGCCGCCCGGCGGCCAGCTCCACGGCCAGCGGGATGCCGTCCAGCCGACGGCACAGCAGGCCGACGGCCTCCGCGTTCGCCTCGGTCACCTCGAAGGACGGCAGCACGGCCCGGGCCCGGTCGGCGAACAGCCGGACCGCGTCCGGCAGTGGGCCCGGGCCCACCCGCTGGGCCGGCAGCGGGCCGACCGGCAGCGGGGCCAGCGTCAGCAGGTGCTCGCCCGAGGCCCGCAGGGCGGCGCGGCTGGTGGCCAGCACCCGCAGGCCGGGCAGTGCCCGCAGCAGCGCGTCGGTCAGCTCCGCGCAGGCCTCCACCAGGTGCTCGCAGCCGTCCAGCACCAGCAGCAGGCGGCGCCCCGCCAGGTGCTCGCCCAGCACGTCCAGCGGCGGACGGGCGGTGCCGTCGGTCAGCCGCAGGGCCTCCAGGACGGCGTGGCCGAGCAGCAGCGGGTCCTGCACGGGGGCGACGTCCACCAGCCAGGTGCCGTCCGGGAAGGCCCCGGCCGCCCGGGCCGCCGCCCGCAGCGCGAGCCTGCTCTTGCCGACCCCGCCGGGCCCGGTCACCGTCACCAGCCGGGCGGCGGCGATCAGGCCCGCCAGCTCGGCCAGTTCCCGCTGCCGCCCGACGAAGCCGGTCACCTCGGCCGACAGCCGGCCGGGCTCCGGCTCGCGCGGCCACGCCGCGGGCTCTGCTGTCCAGTCGCCGGCCACGCGCTGCTCCCCGTCGTTCCGTGCCCGGACCGCGGCGGTCCGGACGTGCGTCGGGCCGTACGGCCCGACGGCCCGCCTGGCAGAACGAGGTGACCGGCCGGTAGGTTACGCGCGCGGCTCGCACACCCGGACGAGGCCACGGCCGTGACCCGGTCCGGAAAGCGGGCGTCGGCGCGATAGGGTTCCCCTGAAGAGCAACAAGGCGAGGAGCGCGAGTGTCCGTGGGAGAGCTGGCCGGCTTGCTCGTCGCCGTGTTCTGGGCGGTCCTGGTCACCTTGCTCGCCGTGGTGCTGGTCCGGCTCTCCCAGGTGCTGAAGGAGGCCACCGTCCTGGTCTCCGCCGTCACCGAACAGGCCGTGCCCCTGCTGACCGAGGCGGGCGCCGCCGTGCGCAGCGCCAACGAGCAGCTGGACCGCGTGGACGAGATCACCGCCAACGTGCAGGACGCCGCCGCCAACGCCAAGGCACTGTCCTCCACCGCCGCCGCCACGCTGGGCGGACCGCTGATGAAGGTCGCCGCGTTCAGCTACGGCGTCCGCAAGGCCGTCGCCAAGCAGCAGGGCGCCCTGCCGAACGTGCCGCTGCAGGCCAACGAGCGCGACGAGCTGGCGCGGCTGATCCGGGCCGAGGTGCGCGCCGCGACCGCGCCCAGGAGCGGCCTGCTCTCCCGGGTCCGGCGTGCGGTGAGGGGCTGACGGCATGGCACGGATCTTCTGGATGGCGGTCGGCGCCGGCGCCGCCGTGTGGGCCATGAACAAGGCCAACGACGCGGTGCAGCGGCTCACCCCGGACAGCCTCTCCGGCACCGCCGCGCGCGGTGCGCTGCACCTGGGCGACCTCGCCAAGCAGTTCGCCCAGGACGTGCGCTCCGGCATGGCCGAGCGCGAGGAGCAGCTGAAGGAGGACCTCGGACTGCACGGCACCGCCGTGGCCGAGCCCCGGAGCACCCGCCGGTCCCGCCCGTCGCCCGCCACCGCCCTTCCTGGGAAACGCTCCGCGTTGCCCCCCTCGCGCGAGCCGCAGTACCGAGCTATCTCGGCGGCGCCCGGTCGTCCGGCCGCCGCCCTGCCCCCCGCCCTGCCCGACGGCAGCGCCCGCACCTCCCCACAGACCATGGAAGAAACGCCCCGCCGAGCCCTGCCGCGGGGCGGAACGAACCGGAAGGACCACTAATGGAGTCGGCTGAGATCCGCCGCCGCTGGCTGCGCTTCTTCGAGGAGCGCGGCCACACCGTCGTTCCGTCGGCGTCCCTGGTCGCCGACGACCCCACCCTGCTGCTCGTCAACGCCGGCATGGTGCCGTTCAAGCCCTACTTCCTGGGCGAGGTCAAGCCGCAGTTCTCGCGCGCCACGAGCGTCCAGAAGTGCGTGCGCACCCTGGACATCGAGGAGGTCGGGAAGACCACCCGGCACGGCTCCTTCTTCCAGATGTGCGGCAACTTCTCCTTCGGTGACTACTTCAAGGAAGGAGCCATCAAGTTCGCCTGGGAGCTGCTCACCACTCCCGTCGCGGAGGGTGGCTACGGCCTGGAGGAGGAGAAGCTCTGGATCACCGTCTACAAGGACGACGACGAGGCCGAGCAGATCTGGCGTGACGTCATCGGCGTGCCCTCCGAGCGCATCCAGCGCCTGGGCATGAAGGACAACTTCTGGTCGATGGGCGTGCCCGGCCCGTGCGGCCCGTGCTCGGAGATCAACTACGACCGCGGCCCCGCGTACGGCGAGGAGGGTGGCCCGGCGGTCAACGGCGAGCGCTACCTGGAGATCTGGAACCTGGTCTTCATGCAGTACGAGCGCGGCCACGGCGACGGCAAGGACGGCTTCGAGATCCTCGGCGACCTGCCGAGCAAGAACATCGACACCGGCCTCGGTCTGGAGCGCCTCGCCGCCATCCTGCAGGGCGTCGACAACCTCTTCGAGATCGACACCAGCCGGATGATCCTCGACCGTGCCGCCGAGCTCACCGGCCACACCTACGGCGCCGACCACAAGTCGGACGTCTCGCTGCGCGTGGTCACCGACCACATCCGCACCGCGCTGATGCTGGTCGGCGACGGCGTCACCCCCGGCAACGAGGGCCGCGGCTACGTGCTGCGCCGCATCCTGCGCCGCGCCATCCGCAACATGCGGCTGCTGGGCGCCACCGAGCCGGTGGCCAAGGAGCTCATCGACGTCGCCATCAAGGCGATGGCCCCGCAGTACCCCGAGCTGGAGAGCGACCGCAAGCGCATCGAGACGGTCGTCATCGGCGAGGAGTCGGCCTTCCTCCAGACCCTGAAGGCCGGCACCAACCTGCTGGACGTCGCGGTCACCGAGACCAAGCAGTCCGGCGGCGCGGTGCTCTCCGGCGAGCAGGCGTTCAAGCTGCACGACACGTACGGCTTCCCGATCGACCTCACCCTGGAGATGGCCGAGGAGCAGGGCCTCCAGGTCGACGAGGCCGGCTTCCGCCGCCTGATGCAGGAGCAGCGGGACCGCGCCAAGGCGGACGCCAAGGCCAAGAAGATGGGCCACGCCGACGTCGCCGCGTACCGCGAGGTCGCCGACAAGTCCGGCGCGAGCGTCTTCACCGGCTACAGCCTCACCGAGGGCGAGTCCACCGTGGTCGGCCTGCTGGTGGACGGCGTTCCGGCGCCGGCCGCCTCCGAGGGCGACGAGGTCGAGATCATCCTCGACCGCACCCCGTTCTACGCCGAGGGCGGCGGCCAGCTCGCCGACCACGGCCGGATCCGGCTGGAGTCCGGCGCGGTGGTGGAGATCCGCGACGTGCAGCAGCCCGTCCCGGGCGTCATCGTGCACTCCGGCGGCGTGCTGTTCGGCGAGGTCGTGCTCGGTGCCTCGGCGTACGCCACGATCGACACCGAGCGCCGCCGGGCGATCGCCCGCGCCCACTCGGCCACCCACCTGACCCACCAGGCGCTGCGCGACGCGCTCGGCCCGACGGCCGCCCAGGCCGGCTCCGAGAACGCCCCGGGCCGCTTCCGCTTCGACTTCGGCTCGCCCGCCGCCGTTCCGGGCAGCGTGCTGGTGGACGTCGAGCAGAAGATCAACGACGTGCTGGGCCGCGAGCTGGAGGTCACCGCCGAGGTCATGACGATGGACCAGGCCCGCAAGGCCGGCGCCATCGCGATGTTCGGTGAGAAGTACGGCGACGAGGTGCGGGTCGTCTCCATCGGCGACTTCTCCAAGGAGCTGTGCGGTGGCACCCACGTCGGCAACACCGCCCAGCTGGGCCTGGTGAAGCTGCTCGGCGAGTCCTCGATCGGTTCCGGCGTGCGCCGCGTGGAGGCGCTGGTCGGCGTCGACGCGTACAAGTTCCTGGCCCGCGAGCACACCGTGGTGGCCCAGCTGACCGAGCTGGTCAAGGGCCGTCCGGAGGAGCTGCCGGAGAAGATCTCGGGCATGCTCACCAAGCTCAAGGACGCCGAGAAGGAGATCGAGCGCTTCCGCGCCGAGAAGGTGCTGGCCGCCGCGGCCGGCCTGGCCGACGCGGCGGAGGACGTGCACGGCATCGCCGTGGTCGCCGCTCAGGTCGCCGACGGCGTCGGCGCGGACGAGCTGCGCAAGCTGGTCCTGGACGTGCGCGGCCGTCTGGGCTCGCGCCCGGCCGTGGTCGCCGCGTTCACCGTGGCCAACGACCGCCCGCTGACCGTGATCGCGACCAACGAGGACGCCCGCGGCCGCGGCATCAAGGCCGGCGAGCTGGTCCGCACCGCGGCCAAGACCCTCGGCGGCGGCGGTGGCGGCAAGGACGACGTCGCCCAGGGCGGCGGCTCCAACCCGGCGGCGGTCGGCGAGGCCATCGCCGCGGTGCGCGGTCTGGTCGCGGAGCGCGCCAGCTGATGGAGTTCGAGGAGAGGCCCTTCCGACGTGGACGGCGGATCGCCGTCGACGTCGGGGACGCCCGGATCGGGGTCGCGTCCTGCGACCCCGACGGGGTGCTCGCCACGCCGGTGGAGACCGTCCCGGCCGGGGTGAAGTCGCAGGCCAGGATCGCCGCGATCGTCGAGGAGTACGACGCGATCGAGGTGATCGTCGGGCTGCCGCGCTCGCTCAGCGGCAAGGAGGGCCCGGCGGCGGAGAAGGTCCGGGCTTACGCGGCCAGGCTGGCCAACCGGCTCCACCCGGTGCCGGTGCGGCTGGTGGACGAGCGGATGTCGACCGTCACCGCGACCCACGGGCTGCGCGCCTCGGGGGTCAAGGCGAAGAAGGGCCGCTCGGTGGTCGACCAGGCCGCCGCGGTGGTGATCCTGCAGACCGCCCTTGAGTCCGAACGGGTGAGCGGACGCCCGCCCGGTGAGAGCGTCGAGGCGGTCTCCTGACCGGCCTGCTCTAACGTCCCGATGAGGGGTCCGTGCGGACGCGTCCGCACGGACCCCTTTTCGTCCGCTCCGTGTCCGTTTCGTGTCGATCCGAATCGATGCGGGACGGAACGGAGCGATTCGCAGCGATTCGGGACCGCCGAGGGGGCCGCGAGCCATGACCGACCAGGACTTCCTTCCAGGGCTGACCCCGGGCCACCTCGGTGCGCCGGTGCTCGAACGGGAGGCCCCTCCGCCGGGCGCGCCCCGGCCGCGCCCCGATGCGCCGGATCCCCACCGACGGCGTAACGGACTGGCCTGCGCGCTCACCGCCTTCGCGCTGGTCGCGGTCTTCGGCGGGATCGGCGTCACCGGCTACACCTGGTTCCAGCGTCAGCGCAGGCCCCCGGCGGCCGCCGACTACGCGGGCCAGGGGAGCGGCAGCGTCCAGGTCTCGGTGCCCGAGGGCGCGGGCCTGTCCCAGATCGCCTCCGCGCTGGTCCGCAACGGGGTGGTGGCCAGTTCGCTCGCCTTCACCCGGGCGGCGAAGGGCAGCGCGGCGGCCGCGGGGCGGATCCAGCCCGGGACGTACACCCTCAAGCAGAAGATGTCGGCCGCGGCCGCGCTGTCCGTCCTGATCGACCCGGCCAACGCCAACGGCCTCACCATCCCCGAGGGTTGGCGCGGCTACCAGATCTACGCGGCGATCGACAAGAAGCTGAAGCTTCCCGACGGCACCACCCAGAAGGCCGCCAAGGAGCAGGGCGCCGAGCTCGGCCTGCCGGACTTCGCCAACGGCAGCCCGGAGGGCTACCTGTTCCCCGCCACCTACGCCGTCACCGACGGGACCACCCCGCTGGACCTGCTGAAGCAGATGGTGGACCGGGCCGGCAAGGAGTTCAGCCGGGACGACGCCAACGTGGTCGCGCAGAACCTCGGGCAGAGCCTGTACGGGCTGGTCACCGTCGCCAGCATGGTGCAGGGCGAGGCCGACAACACCGAGGACATGGGCAAGGTGGCCCGGGTCATCTACAACCGGCTGGCCAAGGGGATGCCGCTGCAGCTGGACTCCACCATCAACTACGCGCTCGGGCGCTCGACCCTGAACACCACGGTCACCGACACCAGGCTGGACTCCCCGTACAACACCTACCTGCACCCGGGGCTGCCGCCGTCGCCGATCTCCAACCCGGGGCGGCAGGCGATCATGGCGGCGCTGGACCCGACGCCCGGGGACTGGCTGTACTTCGTGACCGTGAAGCCGGGCGACACCCGCTTCACCGACAACTACGACGTGCACCAGCGCAACGTGGCGGAGTTCAACGCGGCGCGGGCGGCGAAGCCGAGCTCTCCGGGCCCCGGCACGCCCTCGACGCAGGGCGCGGGCAGGCCGTGACGGCGCGTGTGCCGGGGTGAGGTCGCTCACTGACCGTGTGTTCGCCCGGGCGGGGGCACGGCTGCGGTACGGTAACGTCTCCTCCCAGGCGCTGCGCTAGCACGCCGGTTCGAGAATCAGCCGGGACTGCGTCGTCCCGGACGGCCGGTCCGATCCTCCGGTCGTCACCGTCGGTTAAGGGGATCAATGACCGATCTGGGTCGGGGCTACGGCCCCCAGGGCGAGCCGTGGCACCCCGGTGATCCCGGGTACGGCGGCCAGCAGCCGGTCCCCGGCCAGCAGGACGGCCAGTGGCAGCAGCAGTACCCGCAGCAGGGGCAGCACGGCCAGCAGATCCAGCAGCCGTACGGCGGGTACGGGCAGCAGCAGGCGATGCAGCCGGTGCAGCAGGGCATGCCGCAGGAGGGTTACCCGCAGGGGTACCAGCAGCAGGGCTACCCGCAGCAGGGCTTCGATCAGGGCTTCGATCAGGGCTACCAGCAGCAGGGGATGCCGCAGCAGGGCTACCCCCAGCAGATGCCGGTGCAGCAGGGGATGCCCCAGCAGGGTTATCCGCAGCAGCAGATGCCGATGCAGCAGCAGGGCATGCCTCAGCAGCAGGTCCAGCAGCAGCCCGTTCCGCAGCAGGTCCAGCCGCAGGCCCCGGCGCCCGAGCCCGCCTCCGGTCCGGGACCGGACGGGATCGACTGGGAGGCCGAGGCCGCCGCGCTGGAGTCCGGCGCCGACCCGGTCGCCGGGGCGGCCGAGCCCGAGGCCGAGGAGTGGGACAGCCACCACGAGGACGCGCAGCACGGCGACGAGGGGTACGTAGAGGAGCACGCCGAAGCCGAGCGGACCGGCTTCCTCGGCGAGCAGGACGAGTCCCGCGAGGCGCAGAAGAAGCGCAAGGAGAAGGGCAAGAAGGCGGGCCGTCGCAACGGCGGCGCCTGCCTGGTGGTCGCCCTGGTGCTGGTCGGGCTGCTCGGCGGCGCCGGCTGGTGGGGCTACGGCTTCTACCAGGACCACTTCGGCCCGCCGCCGGACTTCACCGGCGAGGGCACCGGCTCCGTCCAGGTCGAGGTCAAGCCGGGTGCGGTCGGCGGTCAGATCGGTCTCGCGCTGAAGAACGCCGGCGTGGTCAAGAGCGTCGACGCGTTCTCCAAGGCCTGCGACGCCGACTCCAAGTGCGGCAGCATCCAGCCGGGCTTCTACGGGATGAAGAAGGAAATGCCGGCCGCAGCCGCGCTCAAGGAGCTGCTGGACCAGGCGGGCGGCGCGGCGATCGTGTTCCCGGAGGGAAAGAACTCCTCCGAGATCTACGCCATGATCGACACCAAGCTGAAGCTGCAGAAGGGCACCACGGCGGGCGTCGCCAAGGCCCAGGTCAACGACCTCGGCCTGCCCGCGTACGCGAACGGCAACATCGAGGGCTTCCTCTGGCCGACCCGCTACAACATCGCCGACGGCATGAAGCCCGAGGACCTGCTCAAGCAGATGGTGAAGAACGCCACCGACAAGTACGCGAACCTGGACGGCCAGGCCGCCTCGGTGGGCCTCAAGAACGGCTACGAGGTGATCATCGAGGCGAGCATCCTGCAGCGCGAGGGCAACAACACCGCGGACTTCGCGAAGATGGCCAAGACCATCCAGAACCGCCTGGCCAACGAGCCGGAGACCCACCACCGCCTCGGCATGGACACCACGCTGCAGTACTCGCTCGGTCGCAAGGACCTCAACAAGAGCGACATGGACAACGCGTCCAACAAGTTCAACACCTACCTGAACCCGGGCCTGCCGCCGACGCCGATCTCCAACCCCGGCGACGAGGCGATCAACGCGGTGCTGCACCCGGCGGACGGCAAGTGGCTGTACTTCATCGCGATGTCCCCGACCGAGACCCGGTTCGCCGAGACGGCCAAGGAGCACTACGCCAACGTCAAGGAGTACTGCACGAACGCCGGGCAGGGCTTCGACGAGGCCCGCGGCCACTGCACCACCAAGTAGCAGTCGCGAGCAACCCGCTTACCGAGAGGCAGAGTTGACCAGCAAGCACCGGGCGGCCGTCCTCGGCTCGCCGATCGCCCACTCGCTCTCGCCGGCCCTGCACCGGGCCGCCTTCGCGGCGCTCGGGCTGGACGGCTGGCGCTACGACCGCTTCGAGGTCGACGAGGCCGGCCTGCCCGGCTTCCTCGCCGGGCTGGACGAGGCCGAGTGGGCGGGGCTGTCGTTGACCATGCCGCTGAAGCGGGCGGTCATCCCGCTGCTGGACGAGGTCAGTGCGACGGCCCGCTCGGTGGACGCGGTGAACACCGTGGTGTTCACCGCCGACGGGCGGCGCACCGGGGACAACACCGACGTCCCCGGGCTGGTCAACGCGCTGCGCGAGCGCGGCATCACCGAGGTGTCCGCCGCCGCCGTGCTCGGCGCCGGGGCGACCGCCTCCTCGGCGCTGGCGGCGCTGGCCCAGGTCTGCACCGGTGAGGTGACGGTGTACGTGCGCAGCGCCGAGCGGGCCCGGGAGATGGCCGAGCTGGGCGAGCGGCTCGGCGTCGCGGTGCGGACCGCCGACTGGGAGCGCGGCGCCGAGGCGCTGGAGCGCCCGCTGACCGTCTCCACCACGCCGGTCGGGGCGACCGACGCCTTCGCCGACGCGCTGACGGCGGCCCCGGGCGCGCTGTTCGACGTGCTGTACCACCCGTGGCCGACGGCCCTGGCCGCCGCCTGCGCCGAGCGCGGGGCGACCGTCCTGGGCGGCCTGGACCTGCTGGTGCACCAGGCGGTGCTGCAGAGCGAGGCCTTCACCGGCCGCACGCCCGGCCCGCTGGCGGCGATGCGCGAGGCGGGCGAGAAGGCGCTCGCCGACCGGTAGGACCTGCCCTTCGGCGCTGCCGCGGCGAGATCGTTTCGTTGGGTGACCGGTTGCCGTCCGTCACGCGGACTGTGCCCCCGGGTGCCGCCGGGGCATGAAAGGATTCGGGCAGAAGGCACGCTCGGGCGGGCCGCGGCGGTGCCGTGGGCCGGTCCGCTGATGAAGGAGCTCCGTTGGGTACGTTGCGCTGGCTGACGGCGGGGGAGTCGCACGGCCCCGCACTCGTCGCGACGCTGGAAGGCCTGCCCGCCGGTGTACCGGTCACCACCGGCGTGGTGGCCGACGCGCTGGCGCGCCGCCGGCTCGGTTACGGCCGCGGGGCGCGGATGAAGTTCGAACAGGACGAGGTGACCTTCCTCGGTGGCGTCCGGCACGGCCTGACCATGGGCAGCCCGGTCGCGATCATGGTCGGTAACACCGAGTGGCCGAAGTGGGAGCAGGTCATGTCGGCCGACCCGGTCGACCCCGAGGTGCTGGCGGGCCTGGCCCGCAACGAGGCGCTGACCCGCCCCCGCCCCGGCCACGCCGACCTGGCCGGCATGCAGAAGTACTCGATCGACGAGGCCCGGCCGATCCTGGAGCGCGCCAGCGCCCGGGAGACGGCCGCCCGGGTCGCGCTGGGCGCCGTCGCCCGCGCGTACCTGCGCGAGGTGGCCGGGATCGAGATCGTCAGCCACGTGGTCGAGCTGGCCGCCGCCAAGGCGCCGGCCGGTGTGGTGCCGCTGCCCTCGGACGAGGCCCGGCTGGACGCCGACCCGGTGCGCTGCCTGGACGCGGACGCCTCGAAGGCGATGGTCGCCGAGATCGACCAGGCCCACAAGGACGGCGACACCCTCGGCGGCGTGGTCGAGGTGCTCGCGTACGGCGTGCCGGTGGGCCTCGGCTCGCACGTGCACTGGGACCGCCGGCTGGACGCCCGGCTGGCCGCCGCGCTGATGGGCATCCAGGCGATCAAGGGCGTCGAGGTCGGCGACGGCTTCGAGCTGGCCCGGGTGCCGGGCTCCAAGGCGCACGACGAGATCGTCCCGACCCCCGAGGGCGTCAAGCGCACCTCCGGCCGCTCCGGCGGCACCGAGGGCGGCCTGACCACCGGCGAGGTGCTGCGGGTGCGCGCCGCGATGAAGCCGATTGCCACCGTGCCGCGGGCGCTGCAGACCCTGGACGTCCGGACCGGCGAGCCGGCCAAGGCGCACCACCAGCGCTCGGACGTCTGCGCGGTGCCGGCCGCCGGCATCGTCGCGGAGGCGATGGTCGCGCTGGTGCTGGCCGACGCGGTGAGCGAGAAGTTCGGTGGCGACAACGTCTCCGAGACCCGTCGCAACGTGCAGGGCTACCTCGACAACCTGATCATCCGATGACTGCGCCCGTCGTGGTGCTGGTCGGTCCGCCCGGCAGTGGCAAGTCCACCGTCGGGCGGGTCCTGGCCGAGCGCCTGGGAGTCGGGTTCCGGGACACCGACGCCGACATCGAGGCGCTGGCCGGCAAGCCCATCCCGGAGATCTTCATCGACGAGGGCGAGCCGCACTTCCGCGAGCTGGAGGTCCGCGCCGTGCGCGCGGCCGCCGAGGGACACGGCGGGGTGCTGGCGCTCGGCGGTGGCGCGGTGATGGCCGAGGCCACCCGTGAGCTGTTGCGCGAGCTGCCGGTGGTCTTCCTGGAGGTCCCGCTCGGCGACGCGGTCAAGCGGGTCGGCCTGGACGCCCCGCGCCCGCTGCTGGCCGTCAACCCGCGGGCCCGCTGGCGCGAGCTGATGGACGCCCGCCGCCCCCTCTACCTGGAGGTGGCCACCGCCGTCGTCGACACCGCCGACCGCACCCCCGAGCAGGTCGCGGACGCCGTACTGGAAGCACTGGAGCTGAAGACCCCCCATGACTGACACCACCGTCAGGATCCACGTCGGCGGCAGCGCCGGCCACGACCCGTACGACGTGCTGATCGGGCACCAGCTGCTCGGTGAGCTGGCGCCGCTGATCGGTACGCGGGCCAAGCGGGTCGCGATCATCCACCCCGAGGCGCTGGCCGCCACCGCCGACGCCATCCGCGAGGACCTGGCCGGCGAGGGGTACGAGGCGATCGCGCTCCAGGTGCCCAACGCCGAGGAGGCGAAGAGCGCCGAGGTCGCCGCGTACTGCTGGTCGGTGCTCGGGCAGACCGGGTTCACCCGCAGCGACGTCGTGGTCGGCCTCGGCGGCGGCGCGACCACCGACCTGGCGGGCTTCGTGGCGGCCACCTGGCTGCGCGGGGTGCGCTGGATCTCCATGCCCACCACGCTGCTCGGCATGGTCGACGCGGCCGTCGGCGGCAAGACCGGCATCAACATCGCCGAGGGCAAGAACATGGTCGGCGCCTTCCACCCGCCGGTGGGCGTGCTGGCCGACCTCGGCACCCTGGAGACCGTGCCCAGGCACGACTACGTCTCCGGCCTCGCCGAGGTCATCAAGTGCGGCTTCATCGCGGACCCGGTCATCCTCGACCTGATCGAGGCGGACCCGGAGGGCGCCAAGTCGCCGGCCGGCCCGCACACCGTCGAGCTGATCCGCCGGGCCATCCAGGTCAAGGCCGACGTCGTCTCCGGGGACCTCAAGGAGTCCGGCCGGCGCGAGATCCTCAACTACGGCCACACCCTGGGCCACGCCATCGAGCGCAACGAGCGCTACAAGTGGCGGCACGGCGCGGCGATCTCCATCGGCATGGTCTTCGCGGCCGAACTCGGCCGCCTGGCCGGGCGGTTGGACGACGAGACGGCCGACCGGCACCGCACGGTGCTGGCCTCGGTCGGCCTGCCGCTGACCTATCGGGCGGACGCCTGGCCGAAGCTGCTGGACGCGATGAAGATCGACAAGAAGTCGCGCGGCGATCTCATCCGCTTCATCGTGCTGGACGGCCTCGGCAAGACCTCCGTGCTGGAGGGCCCCGACCCGTCGCTGCTGGTCGCCGCGTACGCGGAGGTCTCGGCGTGACCAGGGTGATGGTGCTCAACGGCCCGAACCTCGGCCGGCTGGGCAGCCGGGAGCCGGACGTCTACGGCGCCACCTCGTACGCCGGGCTGGTCGAGCGCTGCACCGCGCTGGGCAAGGAGTTCGGCTTCGAGGTCGAGGTACACGAGACCAACTCCGAGCAGCAGATGGTGGAGTGGCTGCACGAGGCGGCCGACGGGAAGGTGCCCGTGGTGATCAACCCGGGCGCGTTCACCCACTACTCGTACGCGATGCGGGACGCCGCGGCGCAGCGCACCGCACCGCTGATCGAGGTGCACATCTCCAACCCGTACGCGCGGGAGACCTTCCGGCACACCTCGGTGATCGCGGCGGTGGCCTCCGGCACCATCGCGGGGT
This sequence comes from Kitasatospora sp. NPDC101157, assembly GCF_044768255.1. NCBI lineage: Bacteria > Bacillati > Actinomycetota > Actinomycetes > Kitasatosporales > Streptomycetaceae > Kitasatospora > Kitasatospora sp. NPDC101157. Next base: position 200,359 of record NZ_JBIWPL010000005.1, read on the forward strand.
TCGGGATCGGGTCGTACGAGCTGGCGCTGCGGGCGCTGGCGGAGCAGCTGACCTCGCGCTGACTGCTGGTCAGTGGCCCGGCGGCGGACTGTGCCCGCCGCCGGGCCGCCGTGTAGTGTCCCCGCTGAGAGGTGTCGGGAGGAGGTGCCGTGACGCAGTACGCCGGAGGTGGGCAGGTCCCGCCGCGTCCCGCCGCTCCGCCGGTGCCGCCGGGGGGCGGTACGGGGGTGTCCCCCTCGGGGGCGCCGGTTCCGCCGCCCTCGCCGCCGCCGCCGACGGTTCGGCCCGCGGTCGCTCCCGCCACCGGCCCGGGGCCGGCGCCGGCTGCTGCTCCGCCTGCGGCGCCCGTCCCGCCTGCGGCGCCCGCCCAGGCCCCGGCACCGACGCCCGCCCCGCCTGCGGCACCCGCCCAGGCTCAGGCCCCGGCCGCAGCGCCGCCGTCCGCGCCCAGCGCGCCCGTACCGGCCGGTGGCACCGGGCACTTCGTGCTGCCCGCCGGCACGCCCGTCCAGCTCCCCGCCCACCCGCCGCAACGGCACGCCCCCGCCGGGCCGATCGCCGTCCTGCTGATCGGACCGGCCGGGGCGGGCAAGACCACCGTCGCCCGGTACTGGGCCGAGCGCCGCGGGACCCCGACCGCGCACATCAGCCTGGACGACGTCCGGGAGTGGGTGCAGTCGGGCTTCGCCAACCCGCAGTCCGGCTGGAACAACGCCTCCGAGGCCCAGTACCGGCTGGCCCGTCGCACCTGCGGCTTCGCCTGCCGCAACTACCTGGCCAACGGCATCTCCTGCATCATCGACGACGCCGTCTTCCCGGATCGCCCGGCGATCGGTCTCGGCGGCTGGAAGCGGCACATCGGCCCGGGCATGATCCCGGTCGTGCTGCTGCCCAGCCTGGACTCGGTGCTGCGCCGCAACGCCCGCCGCAGCGGGACCAGGCGGCTCGGTGACGAGGAGGTGGCGCGCATCCACGGCCGGATGGCCGGCTGGTACAACTCCGGGCTGCCGATCATCGACAACTCCTATCTGGACGTCGCCGGTACGGCGGCCGAGCTGGACCGCGTCATCCTGGCCCGGCTGATGGGGATGCCGGTCCGCTGACCTGCGGATTCGTGGCCCTGTCGGTGGCGGCTGCGATGATGGAACGGTCCGCCAGAACCACCCGGGGAGTTGACGCCCGTGCCGGAAGGCCACATCATCCACCGCCTCGCCGGCCAGAACCGGAAGGCCTTCGGCGGCCGCCCGGTGCAGGTCTCCAGCCCCCAGGGCCGCTTCGCCGACGAGGCCAAGGCGATCGACGGGCAGCTGCTCACGGGCGCGGAGGCCACCGGCAAGCACCTCTTCCTCGGCTTCGAGGAGGGCGCCTGGGTGCACATCCACCTCGGCCTCTACGGCGGCTTCAGCTTCGGCACCGGCGCCGCCCCCGAGCCCGTCGGTCTGGTCCGGCTGCGGCTGGCCAACGACGAGGGCTACGCCGACCTGCGCGGCCCCAACACCTGCGCCCTGGTCACCGACGCCGAGAAGGCCGCCGTCGCCGCCCGCCTCGGCCCCGACCCGCTGCGGGCCGACGCCGACCCGGAGGCCGCCTGGCGCCGGATATCCGGCAGCCGGACGACGGTCGCCGCGCTGCTGATGGACCAGAAGGTGCTGGCCGGGGTGGGCAACGTCTACCGCGCCGAGGTGCTGTTCCGTCACCACGTCAACCCGCACCGGGCCGGCCGCGACCTCACCCGCGCCGAGTGGGACGCGATCTGGGCCGACCTGGTCGCCCTGATGCACGAGGGCGTCGCCGCCGGCCGGATCGACACCGTCCGTCCCGAGCACACCCCCGAGGCGATGGGCCGCCCGCCCCGGGTGGACGACCACGGCGGCGAGGTGTACGTCTACCGTCGCGCCGCGATGCCCTGCCTGGTCTGCGGCACCGAGGTACGGACGGAGGCGCACGCGGCGCGCAACCTGTTCTGGTGCCCGACCTGCCAGGCGGCCTGAGTCGCGTGAACTCGCGGCGCTCGCGGCCGAGTCGGCCCGGTCAGCCCGCGGCCGCGGCCGGCTCCTCGTGCTCGGCGGCGGCGCACTCGTCGAGGAGGGGGTGCAGGCCGTCGTCCACGAGCCGGTAGCGCACCACGCGTCCGTCCTTGTCACCGGTGACCACCCCCGCGGTGCGGAGCAGGCGCAGGGCCTGGGAGACGGCGGGGTCGCGCATGCCGGTGGCCACGGCCAGGTCGCTGACGGCGAGCGGGCCGGCCCGGTGGAGGGCGAGCAGCAGGGCGAGCCGTCCGGGGTCGGCGAGCAGGGAGAACCGCTCGGCCCAGGAGCGGACGTGCTCGGTGTCACCGATGGCTGCGATGGCTTCGCAGACCCGGTGGCCGTCGATGGTGCGGTGGCCCGCGCGGTCGGCCGGTACGAGATGCATGCGGACATTCTGGCAGCTCACGACCTGTGATCCTGGACACCTGCACAGGTGCGCAACCTTGCGAGGGTGAGGTCCTGCCCCTACGGTGTTCCCCGCCGTGGTGCTCGGGAAGACCGGTGACGGACCATCAACAGGTCCCAGTCCGGAGCGGCCCTCGCCACTGTGATCGGGGGGTAGTTGTCCGGACCCACGTGCCACTGGGCGCCTCGTGCGCCTGGGAAGGCGGGTCCGGAAGTCCCGTAAGCCAGGAGACCGGCCACGGCATCTCACGACGTCATTCCACGAGGTGCTGGAGCGTGATCCGAAGATGACCCTGCCCGAAACCGCCACACCCGCTGAGGCGGCCCCCTCCGTGCTGCCCACCTTCCGGTGGAAGCGCGAGGACACCATCCGTACCGCCGGGCTGATGGGGGTGATCCTGGCCATGCACGTGGTGGCGTTCGGGACGCTCGTCTTCCTGGTCGCCCCGCACGACTACGCCGTCGGCACCCAGGTCTTCGGGGTCGGCCTCGGCATCACCGCGTACACCCTGGGCATGCGGCACGCCTTCGACGCCGACCACATCGCGGTGATCGACAACACCACCCGCAAGCTGATGGCGGACGGCAAGCGGCCGGTCTCGGTGGGCTTCTGGTTCGCGCTCGGCCACTCCTCGATGGTGGTCGTCATGGCCGCCCTGGTGGCGGGCGGCGCCCAGCTGGCGAACACCCTGATGGACGACGACTCGGCCACCCACAAGTGGCTCGGGGTGGTCGGCACCACGGCCTCCGGCGCCTTCCTCTACCTGATCGGCGCGCTCAACCTGGCGGCGCTGCTCGGCATCCTCAAGGTGTTCCGCTCGATGCGGGCCGGGAGGTACGACGAGGCCGAGCTGGAGGAGCACCTCAACTCGCGCGGCTTCATGGCCAGGATCCTCAACCGGGCGACCCGCTCGATCACCCGGCCCGGGCAGATGTTCCCGGTCGGCATGGTGCTGGGCCTGGGCTTCGACACCGCGACCGAGGTGACGCTCATGGTGATGGCCGGTTCGGGCGCGGCGGCCGGGCTGCCCTGGTACGCGATCATCTGCCTGCCGCTGCTGTTCGCGGCGGGGATGAGCCTGTTCGACACCCTGGACGGGACGTTCATGAACTTCGCGTACCAGTGGGCCTTCTCCAACCCGGTGCGCAAGGTGTACTACAACCTGACCATCACCGGGCTGTCGATCGCGGTGGCCTTCATCATCGGCACCATCGAGCTGGTCGGCGTGCTGCACGAGAAGCTCGACCTGACCGACCCGGTGACCGGGTTCATCGCGGACATCTCGCTGGACAACGTCGGCTACGCGATCGCGGGGCTGTTCGTGGTGGTGTGGGCGATCGCCATCGCGTACTGGAAGCTGGCGGGCGTCGAGAAGCGCTGGACGCCCGCCGAACAGCCGAAGTAGCGGTCACGCCGCTCTTCGCGGGCGCTCGGCGGGCGGTTCCGGCCGGGGGTTCGTAGGCTCGACGCATGGTGGATGCGTACGCGGGGCGGCGGGAGCGGGTGAGGGCGCACTGCAGTGCGGCCGGGGCCGATGCGGCGCTGGTCACCCGGGCGGCGAACGTGCGGTACCTGACGGGCTGCGCGCCCTGCGGGGCGACGCTGCTGCTGACCCGGGAGCGGGCGCTGCTGTCGCTGCCGGACGACCTGCCGCCGGACGACTCGGGGGAGCACCTGATCGATCCGGAGGTCACCCAGGTGCCGGTGCCGACCGGGGCGGACACCGCGCTGGCGGCCGCTGCCGCGTCCGCACGGCTCGGGGTGCGGAACCTCGTGGTGGAGGAGCACGACCTGACCGTCACCCGGCACCGGGCGGTCGCGGAGGTGGCGGAGGGGGCCCGGCTGGGGGACCTCGGTCAGGTGGTGGAGCGGCTGCGGGTGGTGAAGGACGAGCACGAGATCGCCGACCTGCGGATCGCCGCCGAGATCGCCGACCAGGCGCTCGGCGAGCTGCTGGAGTCGATCCTGGTCGGCCGCACCGAACGGCACCTGGCGATGGAGCTGGAACGCCGGATGATCGACCACGGCGCCGACCGGGCCGCCTTCCCGGTCTCGGTCGGCACCGGCAGCCACTCCGGCCAGCCCGCCCACCAGCCGACCGACCGCCGGGTGGAGGAGGGTGACTTCCTCACCGTGGTGATGGGCGCCCAGTACCGGGGCTACCGGGTCTCGACCGCCCGGACCTTCGTGATCGGCGCCGCTCCCGCGCCCTGGCAGGTCGAGCTGCACCGGCTGGTCTTCCGCGCCCAGCGGGCCGGCCGGGAGGCGCTCGGCCCGGGCGTCGAGCAGTGCGTGCCCGACCGGGTGGCCCGGCAGGTCCTGGAGGCGGCCGGCCACTCCGAGGCCTCGCCGCACCCGGTGGGCCACGGCATCGGGCTGGAGATCCGGGAGGCGCCGCGTCTCGGTCCGTCGGACATGGGTAAACTGGACAGCCGCGTACCGGTCACCGTCGGTCCGGGGGTCCACCTCCCGGGCAAGGGCGGGGTCCGGATCGAGGACACGCTCGTCGTGCGCCCCCTCGAAGAGGGCGGGCCCGAGCTGCTCACCATCACCACCAAGGAGCTCCTCGCCCTGTGACGGCGGCCCCGAAGGCCGTCGACGGCAGGACGCGAAAACCTTGGTTCCTTGACAGCTATATCCAGGAGTAAGTGCGCCCGTGGCTTCCACGAACGATCTCAAGAACGGCATGGTCCTCAAGCTGGAGGGCGGCAAGCTCTGGTCCGTCGTCGAGTTCCAGCACGTCAAGCCCGGCAAGGGCCCGGCCTTCGTGCGTACGAAGCTCAAGGAGGTCCTGACGGGCAAGGTCGTCGACAAGACCTTCAACGCCGGCACCAAGGTCGAGACCGCCAACGTCGACAAGCGCGGCATGCAGTTCTCGTACAAGGACGGCGAGAACTTCGTGTTCATGGACATGGACACCTACGACCAGCTGACGGTCGAGCCGGCCGTCGTCGGCGACGCCGCCAAGTACCTGCTGGAGGGCTTCGAGGCCCTGGTCGCCACCAACGAGGGCGCCGTCCTGTACATCGAGCTCCCGGCCGCCGTCGAGCTGACCATCGAGCACACCGAGCCGGGCGTCCAGGGCGACCGCTCCACCGGTGGCACCAAGCCGGCCACCCTGGAGACCGGTGCCGAGATCCAGGTGCCGCTGTTCGTCGTCACTGGCGAGAAGGTCAAGGTCGACACCCGCGACGGCAGCTACCTCGGCCGGGTGAAGTAAGTCCGTGTCGGCCGCACGTAGCAAGGCCCGTACCCGGGCCTTCCAGATCCTCTTCGAGGCCGACCACCGCGGGGTCGACCCGCAGCAGGTCCTCGCCGACTGGGTGGCCCGCGCCCGCGAGCCGAAGCCCGACGAGGGCACCCCGCAGGTCGGCGAGTACACGATGGAGCTGATCGAGGGGTACGTCCAGCACGCCCGTCGCATCGACGACCTCATCGAGCAGTACGCGGTGGGCTGGACCCTCGACCGGATGCCGATCGTGGACCGCAACGTCCTGCGGCTCGGCGCCTACGAGCTGATCTGGGAGGACGGCGTCCCGGACGCGGTCGTCCTGGACGAGTCCGTCGAGATCGCCAAGGAGTTCTCCACGGACGACTCCCCGGCCTTCGTCAACGGCATGCTCGCCCGTTTCCTGGAGCTGAAGCCGAGCATCCGCCGGTAACGGTGACGCCCTGCGCAATGGCCGTCGGATCCGAGATCTCGGATCCGACGGCCATTCCGCGTTCCACGGGGCAGGCGTAGGGTGGGGGCCTACTCGCCAGTAACTTGAAGGGCAGGCACCCCCATGACCACCGCGACCCGCAGCGAGTTCGACCTGGGCATCGCCCTGACCGGACATCCCGAGGAGGCCGGCCGCTACGAGGCCGAGCTCGGCGCCGGCTGGCAGATCGGCGGCGGGGTCAACGGCGGACTGCTGCTCGCCGTGGCCGGACACGCGCTGTCGCTGGAGCACGGGCAGCACCCGGACCCGGTGTCGATCAGCGGTTACTACCTGTCCGCCTCCACCCCCGGCCCGGCCACCGTCCGCACCGAGGTGCTGCGCACCGGCCGCAGCCTGTCCACCGGCACCGCCTCGCTCAGCCAGGACGGTGTCGAACGCCTGCGCGTGGTGGCCAGCCACGGCGACCTCGGCGCCGTCGAGGGCGAGGTGCGCACCAGCGCCACCCCGCCGCAGCTGCCGCCGCCGGACCGGTGCATCGGCGTCGAGCACGCGCCCAAGCAGCTGATCGAGCAGGCCGCCCTGCTGGAGCGCTTCGACCTGCGGCTCGACCCGGCCACCGTCGGCTGGGCGCTCGGGCAGCCCTCCGGCCAGGGCCGGATCCAGGGCTGGTTCCGGCTCGCCGACGGCCGCGAGCCCGACCCGCTGCTGCTCCTGCTGGTCGCCGACGCGCTGCCGCCGGTCACCTTCGACCTCGGCCTGCCCGGCTGGGCCCCGACCATCGAGCTGACCGTCCACCTGCGGGCCAAGCCCGCCCCGGGCTGGCTGCGGGTCGTGCACTCCACCCGCAACCTGGCCGGCGGCTACTTCGAGGAGGACGCCGAGATCTGGGACGAGGCCGGCCGTCTGGTCGCCCAGTCCCGCCAGCTGGCCCGGGCGCCGCGCTAGGGCGTCTTCACCCGCACCGCAACGGTATTACCGGTGGTTACATTCCTGTGACACGCCGTACGTGTGCGACGCGCGGAACTGGGGAGTAACACGGTCAGCGGCGAGCCCCGCCGCTGACCGTCACCGCCGACGGCCGTCCGCCGACGCCAGGAGCCTCCGATGACCAGCCGCAAGGGCCGCGCCCGCCGCAACTCCGACTGCACCGCCGGTGGCCTGCGCCCCGCGCTGCGGGCGCCGCACCGGCCGCGACGGGACGAGGGGGCCGAGCAGGCGTTCGTCATCGGGGTGCTCACCAACGTGGCCGACTTCACGCGGGCCCGCGCCTGGGGGATCAGCGACGCGCCCGACTACGAGCGCTACCTCGCCGACACCGCCGAGCTGCTGGCCGACGCGCTGGAGCGCTTCGAGACCGTCCGGGCCCGGATGTTCCACCCGCAGGACTTCGAGGAGTTCTGCGTGCTGCACGGACTGGACCCGGCCGAGTCCGCCGCCCGCGACCGCTACCTGGTCAACCCGCCGCTGCAGACGCAGCTGCTGGCCTATCAGGGCGAGGAGCTGGCCGGGGACTTCGTGCCGAGGCTGGTCCGGGCCCGGGAGAACGGGCTGACGCTCCGCCACGCCGACCTGCTGCTGGACGGCGCGCTGCTCGGCGGCGCGGACCGGGCGGAGGCGGACGAGGAGCACGCGCGCTGGGTGCGCGCCGCCCACCAGCGCGGGAGCGAGGTGTTCCGCCGGATGCTGGTCGGCGCGGGCGCCGGGGTGTACGAGCTGCGGCTGCGGGTGGAGGCGCCGGGCGGGCGGCTGACCGCGGCGGCCCGGGTGCTCCAGTGGGAGGACGGCGTGGTGCGGATCAACGACGAGGAGCTGGAGCTGGTCTGCGCGGTGCTGTGCGCCGGGCTGGCGCTGGAGCTGCCGGCCGTCGCGGTGCTGCACGGCTCCCAGGGCTCGGCGGCCTCCTGCGGGGAGTACCTGCCGGCCGCCTGGGCCTGGTCGAGCGGCGGTCCGGACTGGGCGCCGGCCGCCCGTCCGGTGCGGCTGGACGGCGTGGCGGCGCAGCCGGGCTACAGCCTGGGCACGGTCTGCTGAACCCGCCCGGTTCGGGAAACGCCGCGGCGCGGCCCCGGAGTCCGGGACCGCGCCGTGACGTTTCTGCCTGCTGTTGCTGGTCGGCGAGCCTCAGCTCGCGTCCTCCTCGCGCACCGCGCGGCGCGCGTCGGGGTTGAGCACTCCCCAGGAGATCAGCTGCTCGGTGAGGATCGACGGCGACTGGTCGTAGATCACGGCCAAAGTGCGCAGGTCGTCCTGGCGGATCGAGAGGACCTTGCCGTTGTAGTCGCCGCGCTGGCTCTGGATGGTCGCCGCGTAGCGCTGCAGCGGGCCGGCCTTCTCGGACGGGACCTGGGTCAGTCTCTCCAGGTCGAGGACCAGGCGCGGCGGCGGCTCGGCCGCGCCGCCCGGGGTACCGCCGGGCAGGAGCTCCTGCACCGGAACGCCGTAGAACTCGGCGAGCTCGGCCAGCCGCTGCACGGTGACCGCACGGTCGCCGCGCTCGTACGAGCCGACGACGACTGCCTTCCAGCGCCCCTGGGACTTCTCCTCGACACCGTGCAGGGAGAGCCCCTGCTGAGTGCGGATCGCTCGGAGCTTGCCTCCGAGCTGCTTCGCGTAGTCGCTGGACATTGATCTCCCCGGACGAGATTGCTTCGCGTTCAGTGGTGGGTCACGGGCGATTGCCGACGTCGCTACCGGTGGGTTCGACGCCAGTCTCGTAACTCACTGTGAGGTTACGTAGAGTAAGGTAGTTGCGTCAAGCCGAATGGGGCAGCCGTGCGAATGGCCCGCATCGGCGGCGCGTCCGGGGCGTTAACCGGGCGAAGCGGAATGATGGACGTCCGTTTGCCACTCCGGGGCGCTGGTAGGATGACCCGAAGCCCGCGCCCGGTCGGCGGGGGCAGATTCCCAGACATCCTTTAAGGCCCGTCCCGTGAGGCGGGGAAGGAGGTCCGCTTCGGCATGACCACACACCAGGAACCGACGCCGCGGCCGCCGCACCAGGTGCTGGACGGCACGGACATCACCCGGGTCATCACCCGGATAGCGCACGAGATCGTCGAGCGCGCCAAGGGCGCCGAGGACGTCGTGCTGCTCGGCATCCACACCAGGGGCGTCCACCTCTCCCGCCGCCTGCACGACAGGCTGGCCCAGATCACCGGGAGCGAGATCCCGCTGGGCACCCTGGACATCACCATGTACCGGGACGACCTGCGGCTGAAGCCCGCCCGGGCCCTGGAGCACACCGAGATCCCGCCCGGCGGCATCGACGGCAAGCTCGTCATCCTCGTCGACGACGTGCTCTTCTCCGGCCGCACCATCCGCGCCGCGCTCGACGCGCTGAACGACATCGGCCGACCGCGCGCCGTGCAGCTCGCCGTCCTGGTCGACCGCGGCCACCGTGAGCTGCCGATCCGGGCCGACTACGTGGGCAAGAACCTCCCCACCTCGCTGCGCGAGGCCGTGCAGGTCCGCCTCTCCGACACCGACGGCGTGGACGCCGTCCTGGTCGGCGACCGCGACTACACCGCCCGCAGCTCGCAGGCCCTGGCCTCCCAGCCCACCGAACCGCACCTCCCGGAGTAACCCGCGTGAAGCGCCACCTCGTCTCCGCCGCCGATCTCAGCCGCGACGACGCGCTGCTGATCCTGGACACCGCCGAGGAGCTGGCCCAGCTCTCCGGCCGGGCCGTCAAGAAGCTGCCCACGCTGCGCGGCCGCACCGTCGTCAACCTGTTCTTCGAGGACTCCACCCGCACCAAGACCTCCTTCGAGGTCGCCGAGAAGCGGCTGTCCGCGGACGTCATCAACTTCTCCGCCAAGGGCTCGTCGGTCTCCAAGGGCGAGAGCCTCAAGGACACCGCGCTGACCCTCCAGGCGATGGGGGCCGACGCCGTCGTCATCCGCCACCACGCCTCGGGCGCGCCGGCCCGGCTGGCCCAGTCCGACTGGCTGCACGGCAGCGTGATCAACGCCGGTGACGGCACCCACGAACACCCCACCCAGGCGCTGCTCGACGCCTTCACCATGCGCCGCCACCTCAACGCCGGGCTCGGCAACGACCTGGCAGGCCGCCGGGTGACCATCGTCGGGGACGTCCTGCACAGCCGGGTCGCCCGCTCCAACGTGCACCTGCTGACCACCCTCGGCGCCCAGGTGACCTTCGTCGCCCCGCCGACCCTGCTGCCGATCGGCATCGACAACTGGCCCTGCGAGGTCAGTTACGACCTGGACGGCGTGCTGCCCAAGACCGACGCGCTGATGATGCTGCGGGTGCAGCGCGAGCGGATGAACGCCGCGTTCTTCCCGACCGAGCGCGAGTACAGCCGCCGCTACGGGATGAACGGCATCCGGATGGCCCAGCTGCCCGAGCACGCCATCGTGATGCACCCCGGCCCGATGGTCCGCGGCATGGAGATCACCGCCGAGGTCGCCGACTCGCCGCGCTGCACCGTGGTCGAGCAGGTCGCCAACGGCGTCTCCGTCCGGATGGCCGTCCTGTACCTGCTGCTCGGCGGAGCCACCCTCGCCGACGCCCCCCGCACCGACTCCGTGGAGACCGTCCAGTGAACGAGCGCAGCGAGCGAACCGACAACATGGTCAGCTACCTGATCCGCAACGCCAAGATCCTGGGCGGCGCCCCGCAGGACCTCCACCTCGCCGACGGCGTGATCCGGGCGATCGGCACCGGCCTGGCGGTCGAGGCCGACATCGAGATCGACGCCTCCGGCATGATCGTGCTGCCCGGTCTGGTCGACCTGCACACCCACCTGCGCGAGCCCGGCCGCGAGGACGCCGAGACCGTGCTCACCGGCACCCAGGCCGCCGCGATGGGCGGCTTCACCGCCGTGCACGCGATGGCCAACACCACTCCGGTGGCCGACACCGCCGGCGTGGTCGAGCAGGTCTGGCGGCTCGGCCAGGAGGCCGGCTACTGCGACGTGCAGCCGGTCGGCGCCGTCACCGTCGGCCTGGAGGGCAAGAAGCTCGCCGAGCTCGGCGCGATGCACGAGTCCGCCGCGAACGTCCGGGTCTTCTCCGACGACGGCAAGTGCGTGGACGACGCGGTGCTGATGCGCCGCGCCCTGGAGTACGTCAAGGCCTTCGACGGCGTCGTCGCCCAGCACGCCCAGGAGCCGCGGCTGACCGAGGGCGCCCAGATGAACGAGGGCCAGGTCTCCGGCGAGCTCGGGCTCGGCGGCTGGCCGGCCGTCGCCGAGGAGTCGATCATCGCCCGCGACGTGCTGCTCGCCGCGCACGTCGGCTCCCGGCTGCACGTCTGCCACCTCTCCACCGCCGGTTCGGTCGAGATCGTCCGCTGGGCCAAGTCCAAGGGCTGGGACGTCACCGCCGAGGTCACCCCGCACCACCTGCTGCTGACCGACGAGATGGTCCGCTCCTACGACCCGGTGTACAAGGTGAACCCGCCGCTGCGCACCGCCGAGGACGTCCAGGCGCTGCGCAAGGCGCTCGCCGACGGCACCATCGACGCCGTCGCCACCGACCACGCGCCGCACCCGGACGAGGACAAGGACTGCGAGTGGGCCGTGGCCGCGATGGGCATGGTCGGCCTGGAGACCGCGCTGTCGGTCGTGCAGCAGACCATGGTCGACACCGGCCTGCTGAACTGGGAGGGCGTCGCGGACCGGATGTCCCACCGCCCGGCCCGGATCGGCCGTCTCACCGGCCACGGCCGGCCGATCTCGGTGGGTGAGCCTGCCAACCTGGTGCTCTTCGATCCCGCGTACCGTGGTGCCGTGAACCCCGACAGCTTCGCCACCCGCAGCCGCAACACCCCCTACAAGGGCATGGACCTGCCCGGACGGGTGCACGCCACCTTCCTGCGCGGCCGCGCCACCGTGCTGGCCGGCGAGCTGGCCGAGCAGGGCGGCCTGGAGTGATGGACCACGCCGCACTCGCCAGGGAGCAGGCGAAGGTCACCAACTGGCCGGGTTACATCGGCTGGTCGATCGGGCTGCTGATCGTCATCGGCCTGGTCTACTGGCTGATGCGCCAGGGCTGGAACTGGCGGCGCACCCTGCAGTCCGGGATCCCGCCGCTGCCCGCCGTGCCGGCCCGCGCCGGCCGGACCATCCTGGAGACCAGCGGGCGCTACCACGGCACCACCACCGCCGGGAACTGGCTCGACCGGGTCGTCGCGCACGGCCTGGGCACCCGCAGCCGGGCCGACCTCACCCTCGGCGAGGACGGCCTGCTGGTGCAGCGCCCCGGCGACGTCGACTTCTGGATCCCCGCCGAGCACCTGACCGGTGCCCGAACGGACTCCGGGATCGCCGGCAAGGTCGTCCCCTCCGGGCTGCTCGTCGTCAGCTGGACGCACGAGGGCACCGAACTGGACTCCGGCTTCCGGGCCGACCACCCCGATGAGCACACCGCCTGGGTCGAGGCGATCGCCCAGCTCGCAACACGTACGAAGACGAAGAAGACGGAAGAGGCCGCGCAATGACCGCACCTGCCCCCACCACGCAGCGCCAACGGCGGGAGCGCATCCCGGCCGTGCTCGTCCTGGAGGACGGCCGGACCTTCGGCGGCCAGGCCTACGGCGCGACCGGCGAGACCTTCGGCGAGGCGGTCTTCAACACCGGCATGTCCGGCTACCAGGAGACCCTGACCGACCCGTCGTACCACCGCCAGGTGGTCGTGATGACCGCCCCGCAGATCGGCAACACGGGCTGGAACGACGAGGACGACGAGTCCAAGCAGATCTGGGTCGCCGGCTACGTCGTGCGCGACCCCGCCCGGGTGGCGTCCAACTGGCGCTCCCGCCGCTCGCTGGACGAGGAACTCGCCCGCCAGGGCATCGTCGGCATCAGCGGCATCGACACCCGCGCGCTGACCCGCCACCTGCGCGAGCGCGGCGCGATGCGCTGCGGCATCTTCTCCGGCGAGGCGCTGGCCGACCCGGCCGCCCTGCTCGCCCGGGTGCAGCAGTCGCCCGAGATGAAGGGCGCCGACCTGTGCGCCGAGGTGGCCACCACCGAGCCGTACGTCGTCCCCGCCGTCGGTGAGAAGAGGTTCACCGTCGCCGCGCTGGACCTCGGCATCAAGGCGATGACCCCGCAGCGGATGGCCGAGCGCGGCATCGAGGTGCACGTGCTGCCGGCCAACTCCACCCTGGAGGACGTCTACGCGGTCAACCCCGACGGCGTCTTCTTCTCCAACGGCCCGGGCGACCCGGCCACCGCCGACCACCAGGTCGCCCTCGCGCAGGGCGTGCTGGAGCGGAAGACCCCGTTCTTCGGGATCTGCTTCGGCAACCAGATCCTCGGCCGCGCCCTGGGCTTCGGCACCTACAAGCTCAAGTACGGCCACCGCGGCATCAACCAGCCGGTGCAGGACCGCACCACCGGCAAGGTCGAGGTGACCGCCCACAACCACGGCTTCGCCGTGAACGCACCGCTGGACCAGGTGAGCGACACCCCCTACGGGCGGGTCGAGGTCTCCCACGTCTGCCTCAACGACGACGTGGTCGAGGGCCTCCAGGCGCTCGACGTGCCCGCCTTCAGCGTGCAGTACCACCCCGAAGCGGCCGCCGGCCCGCACGACGCCGCCTACCTGTTCGACCGCTTCGTGAAGCTCATGGAGGGCCAGCGTGCCTAAGCGCACTGACATCAAGTCCGTCCTGGTGATCGGCTCCGGCCCGATCGTCATCGGCCAGGCCGCCGAGTTCGACTACTCCGGCACCCAGGCCTGCCGCGTCCTCAAGGCCGAGGGCCTGCGGGTCGTGCTGGTCAACTCCAACCCGGCCACGATCATGACCGACCCGGAGATCGCCGACGCCACCTACGTCGAGCCGATCACCCCCGAGTTCGTCGAGAGGATCATCGCCAAGGAGCGCCCCGACGCGCTGCTGCCCACCCTGGGCGGCCAGACCGCGCTGAACACCGCGATCTCGCTGCACGAGGCGGGCACGCTGGAGAAGTACGGCGTCGAGCTGATCGGCGCCGACGTCGTGGCGATCAACAAGGGCGAGGACCGCGACCTGTTCAAGGGCGTCGTCGAGGCCGTCAAGGCCAAGATCGGGTACGGCGAGTCCGCCCGCTCGGTCATCTGCCACACCATGGACGAGGTGCTGGCCGGCGTCGACGAGCTCGGCGGCTACCCGGTCGTGGTGCGCCCCTCCTTCACCATGGGCGGCGCCGGCTCCGGCTTCGCCCACAACGAGGAGGACCTGCGCCGCATCGCCGGCCAGGGCCTGGCCCTCTCGCCGACCACCGAGGTGCTCCTGGAGGAGTCCATCCTCGGCTGGAAGGAGTACGAGCTGGAGCTGATGCGCGACAAGAACGACAACGTCGTGGTCGTCTGCTCCATCGAGAACTTCGACCCGATGGGCGTGCACACCGGTGACTCGATCACCGTCGCCCCGGCGATGACGCTCACCGACCGCGAGTACCAGATCCTGCGCGACATCGGCATCGCCGTCATCCGCGAGGTCGGCGTCGACACCGGCGGCTGCAACATCCAGTTCGCCGTCAACCCCGACGACGGCCGGGTCATCGTCATCGAGATGAACCCGCGCGTCTCCCGCTCCTCGGCGCTCGCCTCCAAGGCCACCGGCTTCCCGATCGCCAAGATCGCCGCCAAGCTGGCCGTCGGCTACACCCTGGACGAGATCCCCAACGACATCACCGAGGAGACCCCGGCCTCCTTCGAGCCGACCCTCGACTACGTCGTGGTCAAGGTGCCGCGGTTCGCGTTCGAGAAGTTCCCGAGCGCCGACGCGACGCTGACCACCACCATGAAGTCCGTCGGCGAGGGCATGGCGCTCGGCCGCAACTTCCCCGAGGCGCTGCAGAAGGCGCTGCGCTCGCTGGAGAAGAAGGGCTCCCAGTTCAGCTGGACCGGCCCGCTGGGCGACAAGTCCGAGCTGCTGGCCAAGGCGGTCGTGCCGACCGACGGCCGGATCAACACCGTGATGGACGCCATCCGGGCCGGCGCCACCCCGGAGGAGGTGTTCGAGGCCACCAGGATCGACCCGTGGTTCGTCGACCAGCTCTTCCTGCTGGACGAGATCGCCGTCGAGCTGGCCGAGGCCGCCGAGCTCACCCCCGAGCTGCTGCGCCACGCCAAGCGGCACGGCTTCTCCGACCAGCAGATCGGCGAGATCCGCGGCCTGAAGCCGGACGTCGTCCGCGAGGTGCGCCACGCGCTCGGCATCCGCCCGGTGTTCAAGACCGTGGACACCTGCGCCGCCGAGTTCGCCGCCAAGACCCCGTACTTCTACTCCTCGTACGACGAGGAGAGCGAGGTCGCCCCGCGCACCAAGCCGGCCGTGATCATCCTCGGCTCGGGTCCGAACCGCATCGGCCAGGGCATCGAGTTCGACTACTCCTGCGTGCACGCCTCCTTCGCGCTGGCCGACGCCGGGTACGAGACCGTCATGGTCAACTGCAACCCGGAGACCGTCTCCACCGACTACGACACCTCCGACCGGCTCTACTTCGAGCCGCTCACGCTGGAGGACGTGCTGGAGATCGTCCACGCCGAGCAGCAGGCCGGTCCGCTGGCCGGTGTGATCGTCCAGCTCGGCGGCCAGACCCCGCTGGGCCTGGCCCAGGCGCTCAAGGACAACGGCGTGCCGATCGTCGGCACCCAGCCCGAGGCGATCGACCTCGCCGAGGAGCGCGGCGCCTTCGGCCGCGTGCTGCGCGACGCCGGTCTGCCCGCCCCCAAGCACGGCACCGCCTTCTCCTTCGAGGAGGCCAAGGCGATCGCCGACGAGATCGGCTACCCGGTCCTCGCCCGCCCGTCCTACGTGCTCGGCGGCCGCGGCATGGAGATCGTCTACGACGAGGCCTCGCTCGCCTCCTACCTGGAGCGGCACGCCGGTCTGATCTCCGAGCACCCGGTGCTGATCGACCGCTTCCTCGACGACGCGGTGGAGATCGACGTCGACGCGCTCTACGACGGCACCGAGCTCTACCTCGGCGGCGTCATGGAGCACATCGAGGAGGCCGGCATCCACTCCGGCGACTCCGCCTGCGCGCTGCCCCCGATCACCCTCGGCGGCTACGACATCAAGCGCCTGCGCACCTCCACCGAGGCCATCGCGCGCGGTGTCGGCGTCCGCGGCCTGATCAACATCCAGTTCGCGCTGGCCGGGGACATCCTCTACGTGCTGGAGGCCAACCCGCGCGCCTCCCGCACCGTCCCGTTCACCTCCAAGGCGACGGCCGTGCCGCTGGCCAAGGCCGCCGCCCGGATCTCGCTCGGCGCCACCATCGCCGAGCTGCGCGCCGAGGGCCTGCTCCCGGCCGAGGGCGACGGCGGCACGCTGCCGGCCGACGCCCCGATCGCGGTCAAGGAGGCCGTGATGCCGTGGAGCCGCTTCCGCGACATCCACGGCCGCGGCGTGGACACCGTGCTCGGCCCGGAGATGCGCTCGACCGGCGAGGTCATGGGCATCGACAAGGTCTTCGGCACGGCGTACGCCAAGGCGCAGGCCGGCGCGTACGGCGCGCTGCCGACCCGGGGCAAGGTCTTCGTCTCGGTCGCCAACCGGGACAAGCGCAACCTGCTCTTCCCGGCCCGGGCGCTGGTCAACCTCGGCTTCGAGGTGCTCGCCACCGCCGGCACCGCCGAGGTGCTGCACCGCGGCGGCATCCCGTCCACGCTGGTGCGCAAGCACAGCGAGGGGGAGGGCCCGAACGGCGAGAAGACCATCGTCCAGCTGATCCACGACGGCGAGGTCGACCTGATCATCAACACGCCGTACGGCACCGGTGGCCGCCTCGACGGCTACGAGATCCGCACCGCCGCGGTCTCCCGCGGGGTGCCGTGCCTGACCACCGTCCAGGCGATGGGCGCGGCGGTCCAGGGCATGGACGCGCTGCTGCGCGACGAGGTCGGAGTGATGTCGCTCCAGGAGCACGCCGAGCTGATCAACGCCGGCCGCAAGTAGCACCACCGCAGTGGGGGGCACCGGAGTCGAATTGGTGCCCCCCACTCGTATGCCCGAGTACGGTTCTCGCTGCGGGAGTTGACCCCCCTTTGTACAAGCTTCTGTTCGACCTCCTCTTCAAGAAGATGGACCCCGAGAAGGCCCACCACCTGGCCTTCTTCTGGATCCGCCTCGCCTCCTCCGTCCCCGGCCTGCGCACCCTGGTGCGGCTGGTCCTCGCCCCGCGCGACCGGGCGCTGCGGACCCGGGCCCTCGGCCTGGACCTGCCCGGCCCGTTCGGCCTCGCGGCCGGCTTCGACAAGAACGGCGTCGGCATCGACGGCCTGGCGATGCTCGGCTTCGACTACGTCGAGATCGGCACCGTCACCGGCGAGCCCCAGCCCGGCAACCCGGCGCCCCGGCTGTTCCGCCTGGTCGAGGACCGCGCGCTGATCAACCGGATGGGCTTCAACAACCAGGGCTCGGCCCGGGTCGCCGCCCGGCTGGCCGCCCGTCCGCACACCAGCTCCACCCCGGTGATCGGCGTCAACATCGGCAAGACCAAGGTGGTCGAGGAGGCCGACGCCGTCGCCGACTACGTCAAGTCGACCGAGCGGCTGGCCAAGTACGCCGACTACCTGGTGGTCAACGTCAGTTCGCCGAACACCCCCGGGCTGCGCAACCTCCAGGCCGTCGACCACCTGCGCCCGCTGCTCGCCGCGGTGCGCGAGGCCGCCGACCGCACCACCGCGCACCGCGTGCCGCTGCTGGTCAAGATCGCCCCCGACCTGGCCGACGAGGACGTCGACGCGGTCGCCGACCTCGCCCTGGAGCTGGGCCTGGACGGCATCATCGCCACCAACACCACGATCGGGCGGGAGGGCCTGCGGGCCGACGCGAAGCGGGTCGAGGAGATCGGTATGGGCGGCCTGTCCGGCGCCCCGCTGAAGGCCCGGGCCCTGGAGGTGCTGCAGCGGCTGCGCGCCCGTACCGGGGGCCGGCTGACGCTGGTCTCGGTCGGCGGCGTGGAGACCGCCGAGGACGCCTGGCAGCGGATCATCCACGGTGCCGACCTCGTGCAGGGCTACAGCGCCTTCATCTACGAGGGGCCGTTCTGGTGCCGCCGGATCCACAAGGGCCTGTCGGCCCGGATCCGCGCCGCCGGCTTCCGCGACCTCGCGGCGGCCGTCGGCAGCGCCGTCCGCGGCGCCTGAGCGCCGCGCGTACCCCCTGAACGCCCGCACGCCGGCGGGCCGCCCCCCGGCCCCCGGATCGCTTGCATGACCCTCGGATCGCCCGCATGACCCTCGGAAAGGACGACATGACCCTCGCCCCGTTCGGCACCCGGCTTCGCCAGGCCCTCGACACCCGTGGCCAGCTCTGCGTCGGCATCGACCCGCACGCCTCCCTGCTCTCCGCCTGGGGCCTCGGCGACGACCTCGCCGGGCTGGAGACCTTCAGCCGGACCGTGGTGGAGGCGCTGGCCGACCGGGTCGCCGTGCTGAAGCCGCAGGCCGCCTTCTTCGAGCGCTTCGGCAGCAAGGGCGTCGCGGTGCTGGAGAAGAGCGTCGAGGAGGCCCGGGCGGCCGGCGCGCTCGTCCTGATGGACGCCAAGCGCGGCGACATCGGCTCCACCATGGCCGCCTACGCCGAGGCCTTCCTGTCGCCCGGCAGCCCGCTGTTCTCGGACGCCGTCACGGTCAGCCCGTACCTGGGCTTCGGCTCGCTGCGCCCGGCGCTGGACCTGGCCCGCGAGCAGGGCTGCGGGGTGTTCGCGCTGGCGCTCACCTCCAACCCGGAGGGCGCCGAGGTGCAGCGGGCCGTCGGCGCGGACGGTGAGCCGGTCGCGGCGTCGGTGCTGCGGCAGTTGGCGGCCGAGAACGCGGACGCGGCGCCGCTGGGCTCCTTCGGCGCGGTGGTCGGCGCGACGCTGGCCGACGCGGGCGTGGACCTGGCCATCAACGGCCCGCTGCTGGCCCCCGGGATCGGCGCCCAGGGCGCGACCATGGCGGACCTGCCGCGGGTGTTCGGGGCCTCGGTGGTCAACGTGGTGCCGAGCGTCAGCCGCGACGTGCTCAAGCACGGTCCGTCGGTCCCGGCCCTGCGGGAGGCGGCGGAGCGCTTCGTCGGGGAGTTCGCGGACGCCGTCAAGTAGCGGAAGGCATCCGGCCGGTAGCCGTCCGGTGACCGTGCGCAGTGTCCGCAGGACGGCGGCGCGGCACCGGAGTTGACGTGAGCGCCGTCACATCGACCCCGCCAAAGTTTCGCAATCGTGGTCATTTTGCCCTGGAAAGTCCTGGTCGGCCTTGGCTGACCAGGACTTTTCGTGTTCTTTTCCTGACGTGGCGCCGCAATGCGGGTAGTGTCCGGCGATAGGTCATCGGCGAGCCGCGAACCCGTAGCTCCCGCAGGTCAGGGCCCTGTGGTTCTCCATTGGGCTCCTCTTGCGGACGGTGTCCTAGGTACCGAACCAGTCATAGCTCAATCCCTTCCTTCCACACCCTGAGGTGAACGGCGTGGCTCTTCCGCCCCTTACCCCTGAACAGCGCACCGCCGCGCTCGCCAAGGCCGCCGAGGCTCGCCGGGAGCGCGCCGAGGTCAAGAACCGGCTCAAGCACTCCGGCGCCTCCCTGCACGAGGTGATCAAGGCCGGCAAGAACGACAACGACGTCATCGGCAAGATGAAGGTGTCGGCCCTGCTGGAGTCCCTTCCGGGCGTCGGCAAGGTCCGTGCCAAGCAGATCATGGAGCGCCTCGGCATCAGCGAGAGCCGCCGCGTCCGCGGTCTCGGCACGAACCAGATCGCCTCCCTGGAGAGGGAGTTCGGCGGTGGCGCCGCCTGACCGTGCCCCCGTGGTCCCGGGATCGTCCGCGATCCGGGATAATCGGTGCATGAGTGAGCGTCCGCGGCTGACCGTGCTCTCCGGCCCCTCGGGGGTCGGCAAGAGCACGGTCGTCGCTCATATGAGGAAGATGTACCCCGAGGTCTGGCTCTCGGTGTCGGCCACGACCCGGCACCCGAGGCCCGGCGAGAAGAACGGGGTCCAGTACCACTTCGTCGACAACGACGAGTTCGACAAGCTGGTCGCCAACGGCGAGCTGCTGGAATGGGCCGAGTTCGCCGGGAACCGCTACGGCACCCCGCGCGCGGCCGTGCTGGAGAAGCTGGAGCGCGGCGAGCCCGTCCTGCTGGAGATCGATCTGCAGGGCGCCCGTCAGGTGCGCGCGTCGATGCCGGAGGCCCAGCTGGTCTTCCTCGCCCCGCCGAGCTGGGACGAGCTGGTCCGCCGGCTGACCGGCCGGGGCACCGAGCCGCAGGACGTGATCGAGCGGCGGCTGGAGGCGGCCAAGGTCGAGCTCGCGGCCGAGACCGAGTTCGACACGACCCTTGTCAACACCTCCGTCGAGCAGGTAGCGGCCGAACTGCTAGCCTTGCTCGGTGTAGCCTGACCTGTCAGTCTTTTCCACCCTTTCGGAAGGTTTTCGCGTGTCCTCTTCCATGACCGCGCCCGAGGGCATCATCAACCCGCCGATCGACGAGCTGCTTGAGGCCACCGACTCGAAGTACAGCCTCGTGATCTACGCCGCCAAGCGCGCGCGCCAGATCAACGCGTACTACTCCCAGCTCGGCGAGGGCCTGCTGGAGTACGTCGGCCCGCTGGTCGACACCCACGTGCACGAGAAGCCGCTGTCGATCGCGCTGCGCGAGATCAACGCGGGCATGCTGACCGCCGAGGCGGTCGAGGCTGCCTGAGGCAGACCCGTACCTTCACCGGAGGGCCCGGCGGAAACGATTCCGCCGGGCCCTCCGGTGTTTGCTGTTGCGGGCACCTGCCCGCGGGTGTCCGGCGAGGGTGCCCGGCGAGGGTGTTCGCTTGTGAGGTGGGGCACCGTGCGGGCGGTGGCTGAGGGGCCGTAGGGTGGGCGGGTTCCCCGGGATGGCCAGGTTCCCGGCGGTGATCAGGTTTCCGATGCGGAGAGAGGCCGGTACATGAGCGCGAGTGCGGACGCCCCCCGCGTGGTCCTCGGCGTCAGCGGCGGGATCGCCGCCTACAAGGCGTGCGAGCTGTTGCGCCGGTTCACCGAGTCCGGCCACCAGGTCACCGTGGTGCCGACCGCGGCGGCGCTGCACTTCGTCGGCGAGGCCACCTGGGCGGCGCTGTCCGGCCGCCCGGCCGCGACCGAGACCTGGGAGGACGTGCACGAGGTCCCGCACGTGCGGATCGGTCGGCACGCCGACCTGGTGGTGGTCGCCCCCGCCACCGCGGACCTGATGGCCAAGGCCGCCCACGGGCTCGCCGACGACCTGCTGACCAACACCCTGCTCACGGCCGGCTGCCCGGTCGTCCTGGCGCCCGCGATGCACACCGAGATGTGGGAGCACCCGGCCACCCGGGAGAACGTGGCCACGCTGCGCCGCCGGGGCGTGATCGTCCTGGAGCCGGCCGTCGGGCGGCTCACCGGCAAGGACACCGGCAAGGGCCGGCTGCCGGACCCCGCCGCGATCTTCGACGCCTGCCGGGCCGTGCTGCGCCGTGGCGGTGCGGTGCCGACCGACCTGGCCGGCCGGCACGTGGTGGTCTCGGCCGGCGGCACCCGGGAGCCGCTGGACCCGGTGCGCTTCCTCGGCAACCGCTCCTCCGGCAAGCAGGGTTACGCGCTCGCCGTGACCGCCGCGGCGCGCGGGGCGAGGGTGACCCTGGTCTCGGCCAACGCCGAGCTGCCCGACCCGGCCGGGGTGGACGTGGTGCACGTCTCGACCGCGCTGGAGCTGCGCGAGGCGGCGCTGAAGGCGGCCGAGGACGCGGACGCCGTGGTGATGGCCGCGGCGGTGGCGGACTTCCGGCCCGCCGAGTACGCGACCGGCAAGATCAAGAAGGTCGATGGCGTCGAGCCGTCGCCCGTCGCGCTGGTCCGCAACCCGGACGTGCTGGCCGAGCTGTCGGCGCACCGCCCCCGTTCGGGTCAACTCGTGGTGGGTTTCGCGGCGGAGACCGACGACGTGCTCGCCAACGGTCGCGCCAAGCTCGCGCGCAAGGGCTGCGACCTGCTGGTGGTCAACGAGGTCGGCAACGGCAAGGCCTTCGGCCAGGACGTCAACGAGGCCGTGGTGCTTGGCTCGGACGGCAGCGAGACCGCCGTACCGGTGGGCCCGAAGGAGGCGCTCGCGGACGTCGTCTGGGATCTGGTCGCAAAGCGGCTGGAACCGGGGCGGAACTGATCGAGTTCCGATCGAGAACGTTCTTGATTTCCTGAAGCGGGTGACGTTCGACAGAACCAGCCGGTTAGACTCCAGGAATCAAGTCTTTCCGGATGTCCCCGGTTCGCCGGGGGCCTTCAGTCAGCAGCCGCTGCAACCCCAGGGAGCGCTGTGTCTCGCCGCCTGTTCACCTCGGAGTCCGTGACCGAGGGACACCCCGACAAGATCGCTGACCAGATCAGCGACACCATCCTTGACGCTCTCCTGCGGGAGGACCCGACGTCCCGGGTCGCCGTGGAGACGCTCATCACGACCGGCCAGGTGCACGTGGCCGGCGAGGTGACCACCAAGGCGTACGCGCCGATCGCCCAGCTCGTCCGGGACAAGATCCTGGAGATCGGTTACGACAGCTCCAAGAAGGGCTTCGACGGCGCCTCCTGCGGCGTCTCGGTGTCCATCGGTGCCCAGTCGCCCGACATCGCGCAGGGTGTCGACACCGCGTACGAGGCCCGGGTCGAGGGTGATGAGGACGACCTGGACAAGCAGGGTGCCGGCGACCAGGGCCTGATGTTCGGCTACGCGTCCGACGAGACGCCCGAGCTGATGCCGCTGCCGATCACCCTGGCGCACCGCCTCTCCCGCCGCCTCACCGAGGTCCGCAAGAACGGGACCATCCCGTACCTGCGCCCCGACGGCAAGACCCAGGTCACCATCGAGTACGACGGCGACAAGGCCGTCCGCCTCGACACGGTGGTCGTCTCCACCCAGCACGCCAGCGACATCGACCTGGAGTCGCTGCTCACCCCGGACATCCGCGAGTTCGTCGTGGAGCCGGAGCTGAAGGCACTGGCCGAGCAGGGCATCAAGCTGACCACCGACGGCTACCGCCTGCTGGTCAACCCGACCGGCCGCTTCGAGATCGGCGGCCCCATGGGCGACGCCGGCCTCACCGGCCGCAAGATCATCATCGACACCTACGGCGGCATGGCCCGTCACGGTGGCGGTGCCTTCTCGGGCAAGGACCCGTCCAAGGTGGACCGCTCGGCCGCGTACGCGATGCGCTGGGTGGCGAAGAACATCGTCGCCGCCGGCCTCGCCGCCCGCGCCGAGGTGCAGGTCGCGTACGCGATCGGCAAGGCCGAGCCGGTCGGCCTGTTCGTGGAGACCTTCGGCACCGAGACCGTGCCGGTCCTCACCATCCAGAAGGCCGTCTCCGAGGTCTTCGACCTGCGTCCGGCCGCGATCATCCGCGACCTGGACCTGCTGCGGCCCATCTACTCCCAGACCGCCGCGTACGGCCACTTCGGCCGTGAGCTGCCGGACTTCACCTGGGAGCGCACCGACCGGGTCGAGCAGCTGAAGGCTGCCGTCCAGGACTGACCTGGTGTACGGAGCGGCGGCCCCCCCCCCCTGGGGGGGGGGGGGGCGCCCCGCCTTTGTGGGGGGGGGGGGGTTTACGGGGGGTTGGTGGGGGGGGAGTTGCGCACCGGGGGGGACGGGG
>NZ_JBIWPL010000005.1:224063-283061 GCF_044768255.1 Kitasatospora sp. NPDC101157
TTGTGGGGGGGGGGGGGGGCGCGGCCCGGATCCCCCGCGGCGGGGGCCGGGCGGGGCGCCGGGGGCCCCCCCCCCCCGGGGGGGGGGGCCCCCCCCCCCCCGCGGGGGGGGGGGGGGCCCCCCCGCTCCGCTTTGTGCGCGGTGTCGGTTTGACCTGGTAGTACTTGGGAGCGATGAGCAGCACAGGGGAGAACGGGGCCGCCGAGCCGGAGCAGCTGGCGTTCATCCGGGAGACGGTCAAGCGGGCCAAACCCCGGACGTGGAAGGGTGCCAAGCGGGCGGAGCACCTGCCGGTCGCCCGGGTCGTGGTGGACAAGGGCGTGCTCACCATCGACAAGTTCTTCGACTACGAGGTGCCGGCCGCCATGGCCGAGGAGGCCCGGCCCGGGGCGCGGGTGCGGGTGCGCTTCGGGGCGCGGGTGGTCAAGGGCCAGCGCGAGGGCGGGGAACTGCACGACGGATTCATCGTCGCCCGGCTGGAGAAGAGCGACTTCGCGGGCCCGCTCGCCCCGCTCGCCCAGGTGCTCTCGCCCGAGCCGGTGCTCTCCCCGCAGCTGCTGCGGCTGTGCCGCACCGTCGCCGACCGGTACGCCGGGACCCTGGCCGACGTGCTGCAACTGGCCGTCCCGCCCCGGCACGCCAAGGCCGAGGCCGAGCCCTCGCCGCCACCGCTGCCGCGCCCCCAGCCCCCGGCGCCCGGCGGGTGGCAGCGCTACCCGGCCGGACCCGACTTCCTCACCGCCCTGGCGGGCGGCGGCTCGCCGCGCGCGGTGTGGGCGGCGCTGCCCGGGCCCGGCTGGCCGTACGAGATCGCCCGGGCCGTCGCGGCGACGCTCGCGGGCGGGCGCGGCGCGCTGGTCGTGCTGCCCGACCGGCGGTCGGTGGCCCGGGTCGACCAGGCGCTGACCGAACTGCTCGGACCGGGCATGCACGTGGCGCTGGAGGCCGAGCTCGGCCCGCGCGAGCGCTACCGGCGCTGGCTCGCGGTCAGCCGCGGCTCGGTGCACGCCGCCATCGGGACCAGGGCCACCATGTTCGCTCCGGTGCGCGACCTCGGGCTGGTCGTGGTCTGGTCCGACGGCGACAGCAGCCACAGCGACCCGCGCGCCCCGCACCCGCACGTTCGGGAGGTCGCGCTGCTGCGCGCCGCCGAGGAGGGCGCGGCGGTGCTGCTCGGCGGGCACGCGGTGACGGTGGAGGGCGCGCAACTGGTCAGCACCGGCTGGGCGCGGCCGCTGGTCGCCGACCGGGAGACCGTCCGGCAGGTCGCCCCCAGGGTGCGCACCGTCACCGACCAGGACCAGCACCGGGACGCCGCCGCCCAGGCCGCCCGGCTGCCCTCGGTGGCCTGGGAGGCCGCCAGGGAGTCGCTGGCGGCCGGGCACCCGGTGCTCATCCAGGTGCCCCGGCGCGGCTACGTACCCCGGCTGGCCTGCGGGCGCTGTCGCACCCCGGCCCGCTGCCGACGCTGCGAGGGGCCGCTGGAGGCGCCCTCGGCGGACGCCTCGCTGCGGTGCGGCTGGTGCGGTGAGGCGGAGAACGACTGGCACTGCCCCGAGTGCGGCTCCTTCCGGCTGCGGGCGCAGGTGGTCGGCGCCCGGCGCACGGCGGAGGAACTCGGCAAGGCCTTCCCGCGGATCCCGGTGCGGACCTCGGGACGGGACGCGGTTCTGGACACTGTGCCGGACGAGCCCTCGCTGGTGATCTCCACCCCCGGCGCCGAGCCGGTGGTCGAGGGCGGCGGTGGGTACGGGGCCGTACTGCTGCTGGACGGCTGGGCACTGCTCAGCCGGCCCGACCTGCGGGCCGGGGAGGAGACGCTGCGGCTCTGGCTGGCGGCGGCCGCACTCGCCCGGCCGTCCGGGGAGGGCGGGACGGTGGTGGTGGTCGCCGAGCCGTCGGCCCGGCCGGTGCAGGCGCTGGTGCGCTGGGACCCGTTGGGGCACGCCGGACTGGAACGCGACGAGCGGGCGCAGCTGCACTTCCCGCCGGTGTCGCGGATGGCCTCGGTGAGCGGCAGCCCGGCGGCCGTCGCCGATCTGCTGAACCTGATCCGGCTGCCGGAGGGTGCGGACGTGCTCGGGCCGGTGCCGGTGCCCGCGCTGCGGGGGGAGGAACAGGAGCGGGCGCTGCTGCGGGTGGCGCCCGGTCAGGGGGCCGCGCTGGCGGCGGCGCTCAAGGCGGCGCAGATCGCGCGGATCGCGCTGCGGACGCCGGAGGCGGTGCGGGTGCGGGTGGATCCGACGGACATCGGGTGAGGTCGCCGGGGGCGGGGTGAGTGGGCCACCCCGCCCCCGGGACGGCCCGGTCGTGGCGGGGTCGGTCAGCCGCGGAGGGGGATGTTGGTGCGGTCCGGCTGCGGGCGGTCGAGGGCGGTTCGGTCGACGGTGCCGTGGTCGATGCCGGTTCGGTCGATCGGGGTTCGGTCGATGGTGCTGCGGTCGATCGGGGTGCGGTCGAGGGAGTTGCGCTCCAGGGCGGCGCGGTCCAGGCCGCCCTGGCGGGCGGCGGGTACGGTGGCGGCCAGGCCGCCGCGTTCGGCGGGGGCGGGGATCTCCTCGGAGCGGTCCGGGCGGCTGGGGCCCGGGACGGCGCCGCTGGCGGCCAGGAGTTCGCTGGTCGGGCGGCGCATGCCGTAACGGCGGTGCACGGCCTGCTTGGTGACCCCGAGGGCGGAGCCCACCGAGTCCCAGGAGAAGCCCAGCGCGCGGTCGAACTCGACCGCCGCCGCCACCAGGGTCTCCACGCTCTCCCGCAGCTCCTGGGCCAGGCGCACGGTCGGCGCGGGCGCCCGGCCGTACACCACGAAGCCGGCCGAGGTGCTCGGGCGGCGCGGTCGGTACACGTTGCCCAACTGGGCGGTGAGCGTCCGCAGCGCGTCGACCTGGCGCCTCACCCGCTCGATGTCCCGCACCAGCAGGTGCAGGCTCGCCCGCGCACGGGCGTCGTGGTTGATCTGCTCGGCCATGGCCTACGTGCCACCTTCCGTACGGTTCAGCTCGGCCGGGGCTCGGTGTCCCGTGCGCCCGGCCCCGGTCAATCTCTCTTGACCAACGCCGAAGCGGGGGCCGGGGTAACGCGGCCCGGCGACTCGGGATATGCCAGAAGCGGGTGCCGCTGCCGTGGAGGGCGGTGCCGTCGTCGCGGGGAGGCGGTGCGGGGAGGGGGTGCCGCCGTCACGGGGAGGCGGTGCGGGGAGGGGGTGCCGCCGTCACGGGGAGGCGGTGCGGGGAGGCGGTGCGGGCGTGTGGGGACGACCCGTCGGAGCGCCCGGGGGAGTTGCATAGACTTGCGGGGAACCAGCCGTTGCCCGAAAGCCAGTGCCCTCGCGGACAGGAGCCCGTACCCCGTGGCGATCCAGCCGATCCGTCTCTTCGGAGACCCCGTCCTTCGGGCCACCGCCCAGCCGGTGACCACCTTCGACAAGGAACTGCGCAACCTGGTCAGCGATCTCACCGACACCATGCTGGACGCCCCCGGCGCCGGCCTCGCCGCGCCCCAACTCGGCGTTTCGCTAAGGGTGTTCACGTACCACGTGGACGGCGTCACCGGGCACCTGATCAACCCGGACCTCTCGCTCAGCGAGGACGAGCAGGAGGGCCCGGAGGGCTGCCTCTCGCTGCCCGGGCTCCGGTACGACACCAGGCGCGCCTACGGCGTGGTGGCCAAGGGCTTCAACATGTACGGCGATCCGGTCACGGTGGAGGGCACCCAGCTGCTCGCCCGGTGCATCCAGCACGAGACCGACCACCTGGACGGCATCATCTTCATCGACCGGCTCGACGGGGAGCAGCGCAAGGCCGCGCTGAAGGCGATCCGGGAGAGCGACTGGGGGGCCGGTCCGGCGCCGGTCGTCAAGATATCGCCGCACAGCACCTTCGGCTCGGCGCGCTGAGTTCGTCCTCCGGTCCTCGTTTCCCCGTTCTCCGCTCCTCCGTTCTTCGTTCGCGGATTCGTTCGCGGAGTTGTTTGCAGATTCGTTTGCAGAAAGGCACTTGATGCGTCTCGTCTTCGCCGGCACCCCCGAGGTCGCCGTTCCCGCCCTGGACGCGCTGATCGCCTCCGACCGGCACGAGGTGGTCGCGGTGGTCACCCGCCCCGACGCCCCCGCCGGGCGCGGGCGCAAGCTGGTCGCCAGCCCCGTCGCCCAGCGCGCCGAGGAGGCCGGGATCGAGGTCCTCAAGCCGGCGAAGCCCAGCGACCCCGACTTCGTCGCCCGGCTCACCGAACTCGCCCCCGACTGCTGCCCGGTGGTCGCCTACGGCGCGCTGCTGCGCCCCGGCACCCTGGAGATCCCGGTGCACGGCTGGGTCAACCTGCACTTCTCGCTGCTGCCCGCCTGGCGCGGCGCGGCCCCGGTCCAGCACTCGGTGCTGGCCGGCGACGAGGTCACCGGCGCGTCCACCTTCCTGATCGAGCAGGGCCTGGACTCCGGCCCGGTCTACGGCGTGATCACCGAGGAGATCCGCCCGAGCGACACCAGCGGCGAACTGCTCACCCGGCTCTCGCTCTCGGGCGCCCGGCTGCTCGTGGCCACCATGGACGGCATCGAGGACGGCTCGCTGCACGCCGTGCCGCAGCCGGCCGAGGGCGTCACCCTCGCGCCGAAGATCAGCGTCGAGGACGCGCGGATCGAGTGGAACCACCCGGCGCTGCGGATCGACCGGGTGGTGCGCGGCTGCGCGCCGGCACCGGGCGCGTGGACGGAGTTCCGGGGCGAGCGGCTGAAGGTCACCGGGCCGGTCAAGCTGCTGCCGGACACCGCCGAGCTGGCACCGGGCGAGGTGGCGATGGTCGGCAAGAACAGTGTGCGGGTCGGCACCGGGAGCCACGACATCGAGCTGGGCGAGGTGCGTCCGCAGGGGAAGAAGGAGATGCGGGCGGCCGACTGGGCACGTGGGGCGCGGCTGGAGGCGGGGGAGCGCTTCGGGGCGTGAGCGCCGCCGGGCGGAGGTCCGGGACTGCCCCATGGGGCTGACCGTCGGATTTGGCGTTACTGTTCGTTCGAGATCTTCTGATAACCATCGCAGCACTTTGAGGCACTTGTGAGCACCCCCAGTACCCGTGGCAACTCCGGCGCGTCCGGTAACTCCGGCGCGTCCGGCGGCAAGCGTGCGCCGCGTCCGCACCGGCGGCCGAAGAAGGACCCGGCGCGGATCGTGGCGTTCCGCGCCCTCCGCGCCGTCGACGAGCGGGACGCGTACGCCAACCTGATCCTGCCGTCCCTGCTGCGCGAGGCCGAGCAGAAGGGCATGGACCGGCGCGACGCCGCCCTCGCCACCGAGCTCGTCTACGGCACCCTGCGCCTGCAGGGCACGTACGACGCGATCATCGCGGCCTGCATCGACCGGCCGCTGAGCAAGGTCGACCCGCCGGTGCTGGACGTCCTCTCGCTCGGCGCCCACCAGCTGCTCACCACCCGCATCCCCAGCCACGCGGCCGTCTCGGCGACCGTCGAGCTGGCCCGGGTGGTGCTCGGCGACGGCAAGGCCAAGTTCGTCAACGCCGTGCTGCGCCGGATCAGCGCCCACGACCTGGACGGCTGGATCGAGCAGGTCGCCCCGCCGTACGACAAGGACGCCGAGGACCACCTGGCCGTCGTGCACTCCCACCCGCGCTGGGTGGTCTCCGCACTCTGGGACTCGCTCGGCCGCTGGCAGCCGGACGCCTCGGGGCGCACCGCGATGGAGGAGCTGCTGCGGGCCGACAACGAGCGGCCCGAGGTCACCCTGGTCGCCCGGCCCGGCCGGGCCACCGTCGGCGAACTGGCCGACGCCCTGCCGGAGGCCGCGCCCGGGCGCTGGTCCCCGTTCGCGCTGCGGCTCGCCGAGGGCGGCGACCCGGGCGCGCTGACCGCGGTACGGGAGAACCGGGCGGGCGTGCAGGACGAGGGCAGCCAGCTGGTCGCGCTGGCCCTGGCCGCGGCGCCGCTGGAGGGCCCGGACCGGCTCTGGCTGGACGGCTGCGCCGGACCGGGCGGCAAGGCCGCGCTGCTCGGCGCGCTGGCCGCCGAGCGCGGCGCGGGGCTGGTCGCGAGCGAGAAGCAGCCGCACCGGGCCCGGCTGGTGGCGCGGGCGCTGGAGGGCAACCCCGGCCCTTACACGGTGATCGCGGCCGACGGGACGCGCCCGGCCTGGCGCTCCGGGGGCTTCGACCGGGTGCTGGTGGACGTGCCGTGCTCCGGTCTGGGCGCGCTGCGGCGCCGTCCGGAGGCGCGCTGGCGGCGCCGGCCGGCCGATGTCGCCGCCTTCGGGCCGCTCCAGCGGGACCTGCTGCGTTCGGCGATCGAGGCCACCCGGGTCGGCGGGGTGGTCGGCTACGCGACCTGCTCGCCGCACCTCGCCGAGACCCGGGCGGTCGTCGACGACGTGCTGCGCGGTGAGGGCGGCCGGGTCGAGTGGATCGACGCGCGGCCGCTGCTGCCCGGCGTGCCCGCGCTCGGGGACGGCCCGGACGTGCAGCTGTGGCCGCACCTGCACAGGACGGACGCGATGTACCTGGCGCTGCTGCGGCGCACCGCCTGAGGACGGGCTTGCGCCTCCCGTAGGGGGAGGCGGCAGGGTGGTGGGCATGAACGGCGATGCGTTCCCCACGACCGGTCCGCTCCTCACCATCGGTGAGCTGGCCCGGCGGACCGGGCTGACGGTGAAGACCGTCCGGTTCTACTCGGACCAGGGGATCGTGTCGCCGGCCGACCGCAACCCGGCCGGCCACCGGCAGTACGGCGTGGACGCCGTCGCACGCCTGGAACTGGTGCGCACCCTGCGCGAGCTCGGCTTCGGACTGCCCGAGGTCCGGCAGGTGCTGGAGCGCGAAAGCGGGCTGTCCGAGGTCGCGGCGGCGCACGCCGCGGCGCTGGACGTCCGGATCCGGGTGCTGCGGCTGCGGCAGGCGGTGCTGCGGACGGTGGCCGCGCGTGGGGCTACCGCAGAGGAGCTGACGCTCGTGCACCGACTGGCCCGCTTGACGGAGGACGAACGGGGGCGCCTGATCGGGGAGTTCCTGGCGGAGGTGTTCGGCTCGGATGCTCCCGGGGGCGGTCGGTTCGGAGGCGCCCGCTTGGGAGGGGGCGGTCGGTTCGGAGGCGCCCGCTTGGGAGGGGGCGGTCGGTTCGGAGGGGTGGCCCGGTCGCTGACGCCGGAGCTGCCGGAGGAGCCGTCGGCCGAACAGGTCGAGGCCTGGGTGGAGTTGGCGCTTCTGGCCGAGGACACCGGCTTCCGTGAGTTGCTCCGGGGTCTGGCGGAGGACGAGGCCGGGGAAGCGGCCGGCGCGAGCTCCGTTCCCCGGCCCGGACTGGCCGTACTGGTGCGGGAGTTGGCCGGTCCGGCGGTTGCGTCCGGGGTGGCGCCGGAATCGGCGGAGGCGGCACGGGTGGGCGATGTGCTGCTGGAGCGGTACGCCCGGCTGCTGGGTGCGGCCGGGGCCGGGGTGGCCGGGGCCGGGGTGGCCGGGGC
Organism: Kitasatospora sp. NPDC101157; assembly: GCF_044768255.1. Classification (NCBI taxonomy): domain Bacteria; kingdom Bacillati; phylum Actinomycetota; class Actinomycetes; order Kitasatosporales; family Streptomycetaceae; genus Kitasatospora; species Kitasatospora sp. NPDC101157. The sequence continues at coordinate 231,518 of NZ_JBIWPL010000005.1, forward strand.
CGGGGTGGCCGGGGTCGGGGTGGCCGGGGTCGGGGTGGACGGGGCCGGGGCCCGGGTCGGGGTGGACGGGGCGGCGCTGCGCGGTCGGTTGGCGGGGCGGCTGAGGGCCATGGCGGACCCCCGGCGGGAGCGGTACCTCGCGCTGCTTGCGGTGGTCAACGGCTGGGCGGCACCGGAGAGTTCGGCCGAGGTGCTGGAGTGGGCGGTGAGGGCCGTGGGCTGAGGCGGCTCAGCGGCCTGCTGTCGGGCGTCTACGGCCAGAAGGGCGGCGGGCCGGGGCAGTTGGTGAGGAAGGCGTGGGCCTGGGCGCGGAGCTGGTCGACCGGAGGGTCCTCGCAGATCACCTCCAGGCCGAGCCCGGTGGCCTGGCCCAGGTGGTGGTACGACTGGTAGGCCAGGTACGGGCGGTGGTCGTCGGTGGGGTCCAGCCCGACGGCGAAGGTCGCGAAGTGGGTGCGCTCCTTCTCGGTGCGGGCGAACTCCGTCCGGGAGAGCTCCCATTCGCACTCGTACGGCTCGGGGTCGGAGGGCAGGTCGAGCAGGGCCTGGGCCAGCCTGCGGACCTCGTCCGGGCCGGCGAAGGGGAGCGACTCCGACCAGAGCGGTGCGGCGGCGAGCAGCTCCCAGTCGGAACCGTTGTGGCGGACGGTCAGTTCCCACGCGCCGTCCTGATCGCGCCAGCGGCAACTGAGGATCGGATCCATGGTGGTCAACCTCCCTGTGGAGTCCGGCCGTTACGCTTTCTCCTCATCGTGGCACACCCGGTGGCCGCAGGGAGCCCGGCGTGCCCCGTCCCCGGCCGGCTTGCCAGGCTTCCTGCAGCGGACGGTGGCCGAGCACGGTGAGGTTGTGCCCGGTGAGCAGACGGCGGGCCTCCGGGGAAACCATTGGGGGAGGTGGCGGACGCGCGGGGATTCCCGGGCGGGCGGGCTCGGTCAGCCGGTGCGTTCGGGGGTGCCCTCGGGCGTGCTTTCGGGGGTGCTCTCGGCGGGGGCGGGGTGCCACGGGCGGCCGGGGCGGGTCCGGACGGGGGCGGACGTGAGGCGCAGGGCGTAGACCTCGCGGTCCGGAGCCGGGGAGGGGACCGGGCCGAGGTACTCGTGGCCGGTCAGGTGGCACCAGGCGGGCAGGTCGAGCGGGGCGGCGGGGTCGGTGGTGTGGATGTGGACCACCGCGCCGGCCGGGAGGTGGGCTATCTGCGCGCGCAGGCGGAGCAGGAGTTGGACGCAGAGCAGGCCGGTGCCGTCGACGGCGAGGTCGGGGGCGGTGCGCTCGGGAGCGGTGCTGCCAGGGGTTGTGCTGTCGGGGGTGGTCATCGGGGAGTCTCCTGGGTGATGCGCCGGAGGCGGCGGGGCAGTTCGCCCTCCTCGAAGGGGTGGGCGCGGATGTCGTCCCCGTGGCCGGTGCCGACGCCGTAGCGGGCGTTGCCGGTGCCGAGTTCGAGCAGCTCGTCGGCGGTGGCGTCGGCGTCGGTGCCGGCGGTGGCGAAGGCGGTGGCGTCGCTGGTGGCGAAGGCCCGAGCGGGGTAGCGCGCGGGGCCGGACGGCTGCTCGCCGTACAGGCCCGGGTTGGCGCGGCAGGTCTGCTGCCAGTGCGCGTGTGGGACGTCAGCGAGGGCGGGCTCCCGGCGACGCGGCGCGGCGGGCGTCGGGCCGGGGGTACGGGTCATGGTGCTGCCTTCGCGGGGTGTGGCCGTGGTGCGGATGATGCTGGGGGTGCCGGTGGTGCGGTGGTGCGCTGGTGCGGGTTCAGCCTAGGGGTGGGACGGGGCGAGGAGTTGGGTGGGGGTGCGGTCACGGCCTCGGGATGTGGCGGTGTTCGGGGGCGGTGCCGCCGAGGCGGGTGAGCAGGGCGGACAGCTGGGTGAGGTCCTCGTTGCTCCACTGCTCGGGGGCGAAGTGGTCGGCGGCGACCTGCCGGGCGGTGTGCAGCATCTCGGCCAGTCGGTCGCGACCGGTCGGGGTGAGGGCGGCGTAGGCGACCCGGGCATCGCGGGCGGCGGCCTCGCGGGTCACCAGGCCGATCCGCTCCAGCGGGGCGAGGCCTCGGGTGACGCCGGAGGCGGTGAGGCCGAGGGCCTCGGCGAGGTCGACCCGGCGCATCCGGCCTCCGGGGGCCTGGGAGAGGTGCAGCAGCAGGGTGAAGTCGGAGAGGCTCACGCCGTGCAGGCCGCCGAGGGCCGCGTCGAAGCGCTTGACCACGGCCGTCTGGGCTCGGACCAGGCGTAGGGCGGTGTCGAGCGGGTCGGGGCGGGAGTCGCTCGTGGGGCTGTTCGCCGGGATTGTCATTGCCACCTCCTTGACTGCTCAAGTATATGCACGGGCGGAGCCGTCAAGGAGGTGGCGGGGGGAGGGGGTCGGTCAGTTGGTGGCGGAGCCGTTGGCGGCGCGGCGCTGCCGCTTGCCGAGGGGCGCCTGGGAGAGGTCCTGGGCCTGGGAGCGGAGGTTCTTGTAGCCGTAGCCACGGTCGGCCAGCCAGGACTGCGCGGTCCGCTCGGCCCGCTCGGTGGCCTCCAGGATGTCCTCTTCCGCCTCGCCCTCGTCGAGGAAGCGGAAGGTGAACGCGGCGCGGGCGTTGAGGTCGTAGCTGAGGTGGCCCTCGCGGGTGAAGGCGGCGCGCAGTACCTCGTGTTCGGGTGCGGCCGCGAGGAGTTCCGCGCGCTGCTCGTCGTTGAGGCCGTCGAAGACGCCGCGCACCATGATGCGGAAGGTTCGGGTGGTCATGCTCAGACGATAGGCAGGAGGGATGGTGGACCGCCAATGCGATTTCGCGGACGGGACGCGCCCGGTGGACGGGGGTGGGGCGGGTCTTTCGGGTCACGCCGGGCGGCCGTGATCCGAAAGACCCGCCCTGGCTCGACGGCCGGGCGCCGGGCGCCGGGCGCCGGGCGTCGGACGCCGGGCGAGCGGGGTGAGGGGCCGGCCTCAGCGGGCGAAGGGCCCGAAGGTGGCCGCGGCCAGGCGGAGGGCTGGGGCCGGAGCTCCGGCGCCGACGCCGACGGAGTAGACCAGGCGCTTGCGCCCGTCCGCAGTGGCGAAGATTCCGTCGGAGTAGCCGAGGTCGTGCCCGGTCTTGCCCCAGAGCGTCGTGCCGTCCTGCAGCGGGATGGCCAGCAGTCCGACGCTGTAGCAGGCCTTGCCCTTGTTGGGCCCCAACTGGCAGTCGCCGGAGCCGTGGTAGGGCAGCAGCTGTCCTGAGGTGTCGCGCGGGAGGGTGAGCAGGTCGTGCAGCTGCTGCGGGGGAAGGAGTTCACCGTCGAGCAGGGCGCGCAGGAACCGGTCCAGGTCGGCCGGGGTGGAGACCATCGACTCGGGGTTGCCGCCCTGTTCGGAGACGTCGGTCGGGGTGTCGAAGTCGTCGGGGAAGTAGCCGGTCAGGTGCGGTTCGGGCATCTTCGGTGCGCCGTCGGTCAGTTCGGTGTGCCGGAGGTGGAGCGGCCCGAGGATGCGGGCTGTCACCTCCTGCTTGAGGGAGTGGCCGGTGACGCGTTCGATCAGCAGGCCGGCGAGACGGTAGTTGAAGTTGTTGTACTGCTGCTCGGTACCGGGTGCGAAGACCGGCCTGGGCCAGGAGTCCGGACTGCTGCCGGTGGGGCGAAGAGTGCGCTGGACGACCTCCTCGAAGGTCTCGACGCCGAATCGCTGGGCGATCATCTCGCTGTTGGAGACGGTCCCCGGACCTTCCACCACCGGCGGCAGTCCGCTGGTGTGGTCGAGGAGTTGGCGGACGGTGATCGACTGGTAGGCCGGGCTGCCGCCGCTGCCGTCGGGCAGGACGCCCGGCAGGTACTGCTGGACGGTCCCGTCCAGATCGACCCGCTGCTCGGCGGCGAGTTGCAGCAGCACGGCAGCCACGAAGGTCTTGTTGATGCTGCCGATCCGGAAGGCGGCGTTCGGCGCTACCGGCTGCCCGCTGACCGGGTCGTCGTCGGACCCTCGCCAGGTCTGGCCGTCGACCGTCACCCGGGCGATGACGCCCGCGGTGGGGTCGCCTGGTCGGAAGGCTATGGCGGCGCCCAGGGCGGCCTTGTCGGGGCCGCTGGTCGGCCTGCCGCTGCCGGCGGCCAGGGCGGGGGTGGATGCGGCCGCGAGGAGCAGTCCGGCGAGGGCGAGGGCGGCGGGCTTGGCGATGGCCATGTGGTCTCCGAGATGGGCGGGTCGGGCGGGTGCGGAGTGGTCCGCTGTGGAGAACACAGGTATGACGCCGAATCAGTTCCGCTGCGAGCTCGGGCGCGTTGGTTGGTGCGGAGCACGGTTCACCTCGTGGGGTTCCGGTCCGATGACCGGTTTCGGGTTCGCTCAGGGGGTCGGCGGGGACGACAGCTCGACGGACTGGACGGTGAACCCACCGGCGGTGACGGGAGCGAAGGGGGCTATCGCCATGCAGGTGCCGACGACGGGCTGGTAGGGATTGCCGTCCTTGTCGAGGTCCATGTTTCCCACGCCCCAGGAGAAGCCCAGGCGGTCCTTGCCCTGGCCGTGGGCGTCGTAGACGCTCAGGCCTATTCGCTGGCCGACGGGCATGGCGTCGGACTTGGTGATCACGGCGGACAGAGTGGCCACGGGCCCACCGGTGGAGAGGCAGTCGACCGTGGCGTCGGACTGGCGGAAGTCCCCGGAACCTGTCCGGTGGGAGAAGTGGACGGTGCCCCGGGCATCGGTGGGAAGCCCCGTGGGGACGCCGGGGACGGGGTGGGTGTAGGGCGCGCTCTCGGCGTTGACGGTGAACCGGATCTCGTCGTCGGGACTGAGGGCGTAGTGGATCCGGGCGGATCCGCTGACCCGGGCGGTCGCGGTGGTCGCGGTCGAGCCGATGGACCCGGTGGCCGCACCGGAGGAGGTCGCGCCGGCCGGGGCGGCGGCGGTGGTTGCCGTGAGGGCGAGGGTCGCGAGGACGGCGGCCGCGGCGGTGCGGGTACCACGGCTGGTGCGGCTGGTACGGGCTGTACGGGCGGCGCGGGCGGTGTGGGCGATGCGGAACACGGTGGAGACTCCCTTCTGCGGCGGCCCCGGAGGCCGTCGTCTCGGTGACTCCAAGACTGATCGCAGGCACCCCCTCCGCACATGTGCCGATCGGCATAGAGCGATCACCGGGTTCGCGGGGTGGCCCTGCCGATCGGCAGGGTCGGTTCCCGGAAACGCGTGGGTGAGCCGCGCCGGGCAGAATGGGCCGCCATGGAGACCGTGAACGTGACACCTGATCAGTTGCCCGTCGGGCGTGAAGTGCTTTTGGACGAGCCGGTGTTGCCGGTGAAGCCGACCTCCCGGGTCGAGGTGCGGAGGATCACCATGCCGCCCGGGTTCGCCGCCGGGTGGCACGTGCACAACGGGCCGGTGCTGGGCAGCGTGGTCGCCGGGTCGGTGCACTTCCAGGTCGAGGGCCGCCCGGAGACCGTGCTGACGGCCGGTGAGGTGTTCCACGAGCCGGTCGGTGTGCCGGTGCGCTTCGACGCCGGGCCGGAGGGCGCGACCTTCCTCGGGTACTTCCTGCTGGCGGACGGTGAGCAGCCGGAGATCGCCCTGGTGGGCGCGGTGCCGGTGGAGTGACCCCGGCGGGGCCGGGGGCGGGACGGGCCTCCGTTCCGCCCCCCCGCCGTCACCTTAGGGCGCTACGCCCGGGCCGGGAGGCGCGTGCAGACCGCGCCCGTTGCCAGGGGCGCCGTCCCGGCGCCCAGCGTGGCGAGCGTGAAATCCGTGGTCAGCGCGTTGACGGCGGCGCTCTGCCGGACCAGGTAGTGGCTGCCGCCGGGCACCTCGTACCGGGCGAGCTCTGGCGTGACCTGCCGGGCGCGCAGCGCGTACTCCAGGGACTGGGCGGCGCTCGCCGCGCTGCGGTCGGCCGTGCCGTGCACGATCAGCACCCGGCGCCCGGCGAGCTGTTCGACCCGGTCGCCGCTGGGCAGCCAGGGGGCGATCCCGGCGACCCCGGCGACGTTCGGGTGTCCCGAGCACCAGAACGCGGCCCGCCCGCCGAGCGAGTTGCCGATGAGGACCACCGGTGCGCCGGGGTAACGGCGTTCGAGTTCGTCGAGCGCCCAGCGGGTGTCGACGGCGGTGTCGGCGTCGGCGCCGTTCCAGCCGCTGTAGCGGTAGCGCAGCAGGTGCACCGCGAGGCCGTGCGGGCGTCCGCGGTCGGTGAGCTCGGTGGTGAGGCCCTGCAGGCCGAGTTCGGCGATCCGCAGCGGCCCGCGCCGGCTTCGGATGAAACCGCCGGGCAGCAGCAGGGCGACGCCGGAGACCGGGCCGTCGCCCTCCCACGGGGTGAGTTGTGCGGTGCGCGGACGCTGCGCTCGGAACACGCCGGTCCTTCCTGGGGACGGTGGTGCCTGGGGTGGACAGGCGGATTCTACGGTTCCGGGTGCGGCTCACGGTGCGTCAGGAGCGTCCACAGGACCCAACCGGTGACCCCGGTACGGGTGACCAGGACCTTCGCCCACCGGGAGCCGAGCGGCGAGGTCCAGGTGTCCACGACCTCGACCCGGTCCCCGGACTGCGCCAGACCGATCGCGGTGTCGCCGCCGGAGTGGTCGACCCGGACGTTGGCGGCGCTCGCGGAGACCTCCCACCACCCCGTCCCGACCCGGGGCGCCCGCGGCTCGCCGGGGGTGACGGCCGCCGGGACCAGCAGGATGGCGAGCGAGACCACCCCCGCCGTCGCCCGGCCGATCACCGCCACGGCGGCCTCGGGGCAGTGTTGTGCTCGGGGCGTGCGGAAGCCGTGGGGAGTGCGGGGATCACGTACAGCAGAACGAGCCGCCCGTCGTGCACGTACCGTCGCGCGCCGCTGCTCACCCGGTCGGGCGAGCGCACGCCCGGTGGTACAGCGGCGGTCACCTGCGGTGCATGTCAATTCGGCATGCACCGGCACCAGTTGCACCATCGTCGCGCGCGGCTTTGGGCCAGTCGCGTCGAGCCGCCTTCGACGGTGATGCCGTGGTCGGCGGAGAACACCTGGGCCGGCTGTCAGAACGCGGCCGCGATGTCCTGGCGCTCGGTGGCGAGGACCTCGCTGCAGGCCAGGCGGGAGTGGTCGTCGACGGCCGAGTGGACCTAGCTGTAGCCGGTCACCGGCTTGCAGCTCCTGCGTCATTCGGTGGTGGTGGTGGCTTGGTGGGTGTGGTTGCGGTTGTGGTGGCGGTCACGGTCACGGGCGCGGGCGCGGGCGCGGTTGCGGTCGCCGGCCTCCCGGCCGACCGTGCGCCAGTCGCCGCCGGTGGGGAGGCTGCCGAGCTTCTTGATGTCGACGTGAACGAGTTCGCCCGGGCGTTGCCGCTCGTAACGGCCTATCGGTTCGCCGGTGGGCCGGTCGAGCCAGGCCAGGCGGTTCAGGCCGTGCCTGGTCAGGATCCGGTGCACCGTCGAGGCCGGGATGTCGAGGGATCGGGCCGATCCGCGCGGGTCCGAGCTCGCGGTGCCGCCGTAGCTCGCAGACCCGGGCCTCGACGGCGGCCGCGGTGCGGTGCGGGGTTGTGCGCGGGCGGCTGGGGCGGTGCAGCAGGTCTGTTTCGCCCTCGGTCCGCCAGCGCCGCGCACACTTGTGGGCGGTGGCCCGGGAGATGCCCGTCTCGGCGGCAATGTCAATACGGCTCGTCCGCCTCCTGGCGGCGGACCAGGACCTACGAGCCGTCCTCGGTGGCAGCGTCGAGGACGCTGGTCCTCTGGCCGACCGACCGGACTTCGCCGTCCCGGAGGATCGGCTCGAACGGCCTGCGACGGAACGCGCTTGGCCGGTGATCAGCTCATGCAGCAGGCGGCGGCCGAAGGCGTAGAGATCGGAGCGGGTGTCCAGGGTGCGGCCTTCGAAGCGTTCGGGGCCGGGCAGGCGTGAGTGCCGAGACGATCACGTTGGTGGGGACGCCGTCGTCGTCGCCGGTGCGCGCGATGCGGAAATCGACTACCGCGACGGTTCCGCGGGACTGGACCAGCACGTGGGCGGGTTCGACGTCCCGGTGGACGACTGCGTTCCAGTGCGCGGTGGTCAGTGTCCCGGCTGTCCGGTCGGACCGGTCGGACCGGTCGGACCGGTCGATGACCCTGGGAGGCGGAGGTGGTCCGTCGGCCAGGTGCCGGCGAACCGGGCCGCGCCCTTGGGGGATTCGGCGGTGCCGGGACTCGTGCCCGTAGCCCGGCTCGTGTCAACCTACGCCGTGGGCAGGGGAGTTGGACGCCCGTTGCGCTCGGCGGACAGCTCGTCCAGGACGGCGGTGAGCAGGCCGGGGAGACGGGCGTCGAGGTCGTTCCGGCGGAGGGTGACCAGGCGGGCCTTGCCGCTGGTGCGGACGGCGACGACGCCCGCCTCGCGGAGGATCCGCCAGTGGTTCGAGAGGGTCGAGCGCGGGACGGTGATGCCCTCGGGACTGCAGGTGGTTTCGCCCTCCTTGGCGAGGCGGCGCACGAGTTCGAGGCGGACCGGGTCGCCGAGGGCGTGCAGGACGGCGGCGAGGTCGAAGTCCTCGGGGTGGGGCTGGGGCAGGGTCCGCATCGGGTTCCTCGGTCGGGCGCTGGCGGGCTCTGGTGGGGGGCCCTGCGGCAGTCTAGTATCTCGTTTCGACAGTTCGGGAAAGTCGAAATGATCTTGATTGCCGAGCGATCGAGGCGATCGAGGCTAGGGGGCGATGGGGCGATGGGGCGATGGGAACGATGAAGGTGCTGACGGCGCTGGCCCGGGTGTACGTGGACGACCTGGACGCCGCCCTGCCCACACTGCGCGAACTCACCGGTGAGGAGCCGGGGTTGCGCTTCCCGTACGCCGGCGTGGAGGTCGCCCGGATCGGCGGCCTGCTGGTCGTGGCGGGCACGGAGGAGACGCTGGCACCCTTCCGCCGGGTGCAGGCCACCCTGCTGGTCGAGAACCTGGACGGCCTCGGGGAGCTGCTTCGGGAGCAGGGCGGAGAGTTGCTGGACGGCCCCAACCAGGTGCCGACCGGGCGCAATGCCACCGCCCGGCACCCGGGCGGGGCGGTGTTCGAGTACGTCGAGTTCGGCAAGGACCGGGCAGTCGCCGCGAATTGACCGGCCATGAGGTGAATCGGGGCGGGAGGTCGGAACCGGCCTCGGATGCCCGGGAAATGGGGCTGCGGGTGGGGCGCGGGCCGGGGTAGGGTCCGCCGGTGACTGATGATCGTGGGGGAACGGTGGAGACCGGCGCCGAGGGGCCCGGAATCACCGAGGGGTCCGGAATCACCGAGGGGTCCGGGAACACCGAGGGTGCGGAGCCGGTCGCCGAGTCCGGCGGTGGCGGAGCCGGGCCGCGGGTGGGGCTCCAGGTGGCGGCGGCGGTCGCGCTGGTGGGGGTGCTGTTCGCCGGGCTCTGGGTCCTGGCCAAGAGGGAGCGCGACGGCGTCGAGCCGGCGAAGTGCACCGCCGCGACGGAGAAGGACTCGCCGAAGTACCCGACGCTGTGCGCCGCGCTCAACCGGCCCGACCTGCCGGTGCTCGTGGGGGTGCCGGAGGAGCGGGTGCTGGTGGCACAGCCCGGGCTGTCGGCGGCCCTCGGACCGGGCCTGACCAAGGAGAACTACGGTTCGGCGGAGGTGCAGTTCAGGGAGCTGTACGTCGAGCTCGCCGACCATGGGGACGTCGACGTGGAGGGCTTCGCCACGCCCGGCGACCCGACGATCGCGCGCACGCCCGTGCTCGGCCACCAGGCGCTGGTCCACCGGTCACCCACGATGTTGTTCTCGATCCCGCTCGGCGGCGGGAAGTCCACCTCCGGCACCGGCTCCGCCGCCCACTGCCTCGCCGTGGCGAAGAACCCGGACGGGACCGGGGGCACCTTCGAGGTCAGCATCTGGCGCAAGGACTCCGGGTCGATCGACGACGCGACCCTCTACCGGGTGGCCGAAGCGGTGCTGCCGGGCCTGCAGGGCTGGGCGGGCGGAGCGGCGACCGGCGGAACTCCGGCCGCCGGAACTCCGGCCGCCGGAACTCCGACCGGCTGACCGGCGGAGGCGAGGGGGCGCACATGCTGCTGACGCTCACCGGAGGCGCCGGTGCGGGCAAGACGACACTGGCCGCCGCCCTGGCCGCAGCCGCCGGACCGGGCGGCCGGGTGCGGGTGCTGCACGGCGACGACTACTACTACGCCGAGCCCGAGCTGGGCGGCGTGTGGGTGCCGGACGAGGCCGGGGTGCCGCGCCTGGACGTGGGCGATCCGCGATCGATGGACGCCGGTCGGCTCACGGACGACGTCGATGCCGCGCTCGGCGGGGCCCGGGTGGTGGTCGTGGACGGGCTGTTCGCCCGTACGGTCGCCCCGCGCCGGCTGCGCGGCCGGCAGGGCCGGGATTCGTGACGAACGGGCAGGACCGCGATCGGTGACCGATGGTCGGGGCCGCGATTCCTAATGAACGGGCCGGTCAAGGCCTCCCATGTCCAGGGTGCGGCGGGGTTTTCCCTGCTCTTTGTTTAGGATCTTGCTCTGCTCTGCGACGATCCGATGATCGTCGCCCTACTGCGGGGGCGACGCTTCGCAGGGGAGAGACCGGCATGGCCGAGCGGCCCGAGGACAGTGTCGTCCGGGCACGGATGAAGTGGCGCGCCAGGCTCGCCAGGAACAGGGGAGCCTGGATGGTGGTCTCCGGCGGCGTGCTGGGGGCCATGTTCGCGAGCATGGGAATGGCGGTGGTGCTCGGGCCGGCGAACGGGTTCGGCGGCGACAGCCTCGGCTACCTGGGCGCCATCAGCATCCTCGGGCTGCTGCCCTGCGGCGCGGGCTTCGTCTGGGCGCTGATCCACCCACGGCGCGGGCTCCCCGCGGCGGCCGTCGGTACCGTCCTGGGGCTGGGGATCTTCCTGTGCTTCGCGGGCGACGGCCTCAACGACTCCTGGAAGGCCCCGCTGGACCACCCCTCCAGCGTCCGCGCGGTCGGCAGCTGGACCAGCGGGGGCCTGGTGGTGCGGGTCCGCCCCGACCAGGTGGTGGCCTACCGCAGCGGCGGCGGGTCGGTGGCCTGGCAGTGGAAGCCGCCGGGCGAGGACTCCGTGTGCACGATGAGCCGGGGGATCGGGGCGGGTGGCGTCGGACTGGTCGGCCACTCGCCGCACGGCAGGCCCTGCACGGCGGTGACGGCGCTCGACCTCGCCGACGGCAAGGAGGGTTGGACCGACACCGTGCAGGCCCCGGCCCGGGACGGGGACTCCGCGGACTCGGACCTCGTCGCGGCGGTGGGCACCCAGGCCGTGCTGCAGGGCACCGACGGCTGGCGGGCGGTACGCCTGACGGACGGCCGGGAGCTGTGGCGCAGCGCGCCCGACGCCGGGTGCACGCCGCTGGAGGTAGCGGGCGGGGAGCAGGACGTGGTGACGGCCGCGCAGTGCGGTGACGGCGCGGCGGTCCTGCGGTCGCTGGCACCGGTGGACGGAAAGAGCCGGGCGCGGGTCGACCTGCCGGTGGAGGGCGGGATCAAGAACCTCATGGTGGTGTCGGTCGACCCGCTCGCGGTCTGGGTCGACGCCCAGGCCGAGCACGGCACCCACGCGGTGCTCAGCTACGACCGGGCCGGGAAGCAGCGCGCCGCGATCCCGGTCTCCGGCGACGAGTACGACCTGGACGTGATGCTCGGCGGGGTGCACGCCTTCGACGAGTTCACCGCCCGGCCGCTGTTCGGCGGCGTGGTGGTCGACGACCTGTTCATCGTCCCGGGCGAGAAGCCCGGCGACGTCAGCATCGGCGGCGGCACCCACCCGGGCCGCACGGCCACCGGACGGCTGGTCGCGTACTCCCTGGCGGACGGCAGCAAGCAGTGGACGGCCGGCCTGGACGACCAGGTGACGGGCGTGCTGGTGGACGGCGGCTCGGTGTGGGCGATGACCCGCGACAAGCTGACCCGGGTCGACGCGGCGACCGGCCGCCGCAGCCGCGAGCTGGACGTCAACGACACGGCCTCGCTGTATCCGGTGGATCTCGCGGTGGCGGGCCGGGAGCGGTTCACGGTGGTCGCGGAGGACGGGACCAGGGACGAGCCGCCGGTCCGGGGGATGAGCTGAGCGGGCCGCCGCGGGCGGCGTACGGCGCGGGCTGAGCGTTCCAGGCGGGTGTGTCAGGCTGGTGGGGGAGCACCGCCGAGGCCGGGAGGCTCGTGATGGCCGAAATCAGGGTGAACGGGGTCTCACTGCACTACGAGGCCCGAGGTGAGGGCCCCGGTGTCGTCCTGGTGCACGGTTCGTGGAGCGACGCGGACTCCTGGGCCCGGGTGCTGCCCGGCCTGGCCGAGTCCACCACCGCCGTCGCGTACGACCGCCGGGGCCACAGCCGCAGTGAGGACCTGCTCACCCAGGGTTCCGTGTACGAGGACGCGGCCGACCTGGCCGGTCTGATCCAGGGGCTCGGACTCGCACCGGCCTTCGTCTACGGGGACTCCTACGGCGGCCTGATCACCCTCCGGCTCGCCGCTGCCCGGCCCGACCTGCTGCGCGGCATCGCGGTGCACGAGCCTCCGGGCAGCGGCGTCCTGCTCACCGACCCGGACCTGCGGCCGGTCGGCACCGCTTTCGCCGACCGGATCGCCGCCGTCCGGGAGCTGCTGGAGCAGGCCGAGTCCGCCGCGGCCGCCGAACTGTACGTGGACAGCCTGGCCTTCGGCCCGGGCGCCTGGGAACAGCTGCCGGCGCCGGTCCGGCACACCTACATCCGCAACGCGCCCACCTACCTGGACGAGCTCCGCGACCCCGACGCGCTGGACCTCGACCTCACCGGGCTGACCCGGTTCACCGAGCCCGCGCTGCTGACCCAGAGCGACGACAGCGTGCCGATGTTCGGTGCGGTGCTGGACCTGATCGACCTGGCCCTGCCGAAGGCGGAGCGGCACGTGTACAGGGGTGCCGGTCACGCTCCGCACCTGTCGCAGCCGGAGGAGTGGGTGCGGGTGGTCCTCCCGCGCGCCTTAAGGTGAACCGAGCCTGAGGGGCGAGTCTGAGGGTTGCGAGAACGGGGGCACGCGCCGGTTCGGGGGGCATCCTCCGGTGCACGCGCCTGCCGCCACGCCACCCCTATCGACCCGCCAGCAGCTCCTCCCCGCGCGGCGTCCGCCGGTACAGCACCTCCCGCCCGTTGCGCACCCGGCTCACCAGGCCCGAGCGGTGCAACACCCCCAGGTGGTACGAGACCGTCCCCGCACTCAGGTAGTGCCGGGCGGCCAGCGCGGCGGTCGTCGCCGGATCGACCAGTGCGGCCAGCAGGTCCGCCCGGGTCGGTCCGAGCAGCTGGGCCAGCGCGGGAGCGGGCGTCTGCGGGACGGCCGCTGGCGGCGCGATCGGGTACATCAGTGTCGGCGGGCGGTGGCAGCCGTCGACCGGATCCAGGATGACGTGGATCCGGCGGCTCACCAGCGTCGGCATCAGCAGAACCATCCGGGCGGGCAGCGCCACCTCGAAGCGGCTCTCCAGCCGGATCAGCCCGTCCGACCAGGAGAGCTGTGGCGCGAGGGAGTTGAACAGCGCGCCGGAACCGTGCCGGGCGAGGAAGCGGCCCCGCTGGTCGATCTCGGCGTCCAGCACCGCCCGGGCGTCCGGCCAGTACGGCGCGAGCGCCAGCTCCCAGTACCGGCCGAGCTCGTCGGCGATCCGCTCGGCGAAGTGGCGCGGGCCGCGCTCCAGGCCGCGCAGTACCGCGTCCGGCACCGGACGGCCCACCAGGTTGGCGGCGGCGATCCCGCGCCGGACAGTCTCCAGCTCCGCCCGGACCCGGTCCGGGTCGGTGCGGCGGACGGCCTCCAACTGCTCCGCCACCGTCGGCTCGGGGCCGGTGGGGTGGGGGGAGAGGAAGTCGGGGATGTAGCCGCCGTCCTGCTCCAGCGCCAGCCCCGACAGCAGCTCCAGCTTCTCCCGGCGCAGCACCCGGCGGGTGCGGCTCACCCAGGCGTACGGGCCGGTACGGGAGTTGAGCCCGGAGGCCATCAGGGTGTTGACCGCCTCGTGCAGTGGTGACACCGCGAAGCGGGTGCGGGCGAGCCCGGCCGAATCGATGGTGAGCCGGATCATGCCGTCGTCCCCTCCCGGACCGTTCGAACGAGTCGGTTTTGTCGGCCTTTCGGACCGTGACCCTTCGACCCTGGTCGAATCCTGACACGAATGCTCGCGTTCGAAGTCGCCCCCGCCCAAGCTGATTCCCGTGACCGCGTCAGCACGGACGCGGCGCGAGCGGAAGGACGAACATGACGAGCACGCGCGGCCGCATCGCCGCCCTGCTGGGCGCCGTCGCGGTGGTCGCCGGCACCACCCTGGCCACCCCCGCCGCCGCGGCGACGGACCGGACGGCCGACGCGCACCGGCAGGGCGGCGGGATCACCGGCCAGGCCCCCTGCCAGGGAGCGCCCGAATTCACCTGCGGAACCATCACCGTGCCGCTCGACCACAGCGGCCGCACCCCCGGCAACCTCCAGCTCGACGTGGCGATGACCGGCAACGCCGACGCCCCCAAGGGCGACCTGCTGTTCCTCACCGGCGGCCCCGGTCAGCCCGGCGTGCCGCTGATGCGCCGGATCGCGAGCAAGATCGAACCGCTCCTGAAGGACTACCGGCTGGTGATGTACGACCAGCGCGGCACCGGCGAGCGCGCCCTGCAGTGCCCCGGCCTCCAGGAGGACATGGGCTCCTCCGACCTCGCCGTGCCGCGCAAGCAGTCGATCGCCGACTGCGCCGCCGCGCTCGGCCCGAACGCCCGCTTCTACAGCACCGCGGACACCGTCGCCGACATCGACCTGCTGCGCCAGGCCCTCGGCGACCACCGGCTGACCCTCGACGGCGTCTCGTACGGCACCTTCGTCGCCGAGCGCTACGCCCTCGCCCGGCCCGCGCACGTGGCCCGGCTGGTGCTCGACTCCGTGGTGCCGCAGGGTGGTTACGACCCGATGGACCTGGTCGCACTGCCCGCCACCGCCCGGGTGCTGCGCACCGCCTGCCGGGCCACCGGCTGCACCACCGACCCGGCCGAGGACCTGGCCGCGACCGTCCGCACGTACGGCAACGGGGCGCAGATCCTGGACGCGCTCACCAGCTACGAGTTCGCCGACCCCAACTACGGCGGGGTGCCGGAAGCCCTGCACGAAGCCGCCGGCGGACACCCGGAGAAGCTCCAGGCCTTCATCGACCAGGTGCACAAGGACGACGCGGCCCCGGCCGAGGCGCTCAGCCAGGGCCTGCACGCCGCCACCCTGTGCGCCGACGGGCGCTACCCGTGGGGCTCCTCGGACACTCCGGTCGAGGGCCGGGCGGACGCGCTGGAGCGCACCCGGCAGGACCTGACCGCCGAGCAGACCTGGCCGTACGACGCGGCGACCGCGACCGGGCTGGGCAGTCTGCTGGTCTGCCAGGACTGGCCGCGCGAGCAGGTGCCGCCGCTGCCGCCGGCGCACCGCAAGCTGCCCAACGTGCCGGTGCTGCTGCTCGGCGGGGACCGGGACCTTTCCACCCCGTACGAGTGGCTGTACCAGCAGGCGGCGCTCACCCACGACCCGCAGATCGTGATCGTCCCGGGCGCGGCGCACTCCGTGCAGACCCGGGCGGCCGACCCGGCCGGGCGGCAGGCGGTCTACGACTTCCTGCTCAAGTGATGCGGAGGAGGTGGTGGGCCGTTCCGCACAGGGGACGGAACGGCCCACCGCCTCCTCACGATTCGGCGGCCCCCCAGCCGTCGTCGGGCAGAGCCGGGTCCGGCCCCGGGCAGTCGACGTGGTCGTAGCCCCACATCATCGCCTTGTACAGCATCCAGTCCGCCAGCTGCGGATCGTCCCTGTCCTCGCGGTCGGTGAGGATCAGAGCCACCCAGACGTCCTCGGCGGGCGAGAACTCCAGGGTCCGTTGGCCGGGGAGGTTCTCGTACGTCACCGTCTGCCAGGTGCAGCCGGCCGCGAGGAGCGCGGCGGTCAGCTCGGACTCGGCGACCCTGGTCCGGTACGTCCTCAACCCGCCGTCCGGAGCGGGAAGTTCGAGTTCGCCCTGCCAGGTCGGCAGGGACACCGAACGGAGCTGTCGGCAGCGGCAGAACACCGTCAGCACGTCGCCGAAGCCGAAGGCGTGCGGCCAGCGGTTCTGGCGGTGGATGCGGCCGCCGTCCCACGGATCGCCGTAGTGGGCGGCGAGTTCCGGCAGGGCGGCGCCGTAGCGCAGTTCACCGAGGGAGCCGGTGGCGAAGAACTCGGTGAGCCGGGCCAGGAAGTCCGTCGGGTCCGTCACCCCAGGCACCCGCGCACCGCCTCGATCAGCCGGTTGGCGCGGGCGTCGCCGTGCCCGATCATCCGGTTCCCCACGTACGCGAACCCGACGCCGAACTCGTCGTCCCCGAAGGCGAACTGGCCCCCGGCGCCGTCGTTGCCGAAGCTGCGCGCGCCGAGCAGCGGGCGGAACCGGGGGGAGTCCAGCAGCAGGCCGGAACCCCAGCGGGCGCCCATGTCGAAGCCCAGGAAGCCCTGGCCGGCGGAGAGTTCGCGTACCGCGTCGGTCACGGTGTCGTGCGAGAGCAGGCTGGGCCTGCCGTCCAGGCCGGTGGCCGCGGCCGCGTAGAGGCCGGCCAGTCCGGTGGCGGAGGCGACGGCGCCCGCGCCGGGCAGCTCGATCGCGTGCAGGGCCGGGTCGTTCCAGCCGTGCGGCACGTCCAGGCCGGGGAAGACCAGGGCGCCGTTCATGGTGACGATCCGGGTGAGCAGGTGCTCCGGCCCGGGCATCGGGCGGCGGCCCTCGGCCTCCACCAGCCGGGCCAGCTGCGGGAGTTCGCTCTCCGGCAGGCCGATCCACAGCGGCAGGCCGAGCGGCTCGGCGATCTCCTTGCGCAGGAACGCGCCCGGAGTCAGGCCGGTGATCCGGCGGATCACCTCGCCGACCGCGAAGCCGAGCACATGGCCGTGGTACTCGTAGGTCGTCCCGGGCTCCCAGAGCGGCTGCTGCTCCTCGATCGCGCGGACCACCGGCTGCCAGGCGGCGATCTCCTCGAAGGAGAGCACCGCGTCCAGGGCCGGGAGACCGGCCCGGTGGCCGAGGATCATCCGGGTGGTGACGGCCTGCTTGCCGTTGCGGGCGAACTCGGGCCAGTAGCGGGCGATCGGGGCGTCCAGGTCGAGCAGGCCGCGCTGGGCGAGCAGCAGGGCGCTGATGCTGACCGCGCCCTTGGCGCAGGAGAACACCGGCACCAGGGTGTCCTGGGTCCAGGCCCGGCCGGTGCGCTGGTCGGCGGTGCCGCCCCACAGCTCGACCACCTTGCGGCCGTCGACGAACACCGTGACGGCGGCGCCGAGTTCGGGGAAGTCGGCGAAGTTGCCGGCGAAGGCGTCCGCGACGGCGCCGTAGCGGTCGTCGGCCCAGCCCTGGTACTGCTGCATGGGTGCTGCCCCGTTCTGCTCGCACGGCGTCCGCGCACGGCGTCCGCCAAGATCATCGACCGGACCACGGTACGGGGTCCGGGCGGCCCTGACGAAGGGTTTTGGCTGGTCCGGGACAGGTGGGGCCGGTGTGACGGCCGCAGCGTCGCGCCGGCACGCTAACCGGCCGTCACGGTTCCGCGGACACGGCGGACACGGGGACACGGCGGTGCGGCCAGGCGGCGAGCGCGAGGGCGCTGCCGATGCCGACGAAGGCCGCCGCACCGGCCGGGGCCACCCAACCGGTCAACGGGGCGGGGTCGGAACCGCTGCCGAGCGCCCCGAACAGGGCGGTGAGCAGGCCGTAGGGGATCAGCAGAATGCCCGCCCGGGCGGGGGTGAGCAGCAGGCGACGGGGGAGGGGGCGGGCCGGCGGGCGGTGGGCGAGGAACAGGGCCAGCGCCACGCCGGTCACGGCCAGGACGGCGGTGAAGTCGATGCCGTGCCGCTCCAGCCAGATGAGGGCGGTGGGCGCGCCGTTGTGCCGGAACTCGTCCGCCATGTCGAAGCCGTCGGCCATCCCCGCCCGGCCGCCTGCCGCCCAGTAGGACTTCAGCGCGATGTAGGGCAGGGCGAGACCGGCGGCCAGGGCGACGGCGCGGGGGTGGGTGGTCATGTCCGCTCCTTCGGTCGGTGGTGATCCACCGGGCGGGGCGCGGGGCGGGGGGGGGGGGGGGGCGGGGGTTTGGGGGGGGGGGGGGCCACCCGGGGGGGGGGGCGCCGCGGGGGGGGGGGGGGGCGGGCCCCCCCCCCCCCTCCGGTGTGGTGGCGGTGTTGGTCAGGCGGTGAAGCGGGGGTCGCGGGCTTCGATGGCCCGGACGAAGGCGGTCCATTCGGCCTGGTCGAAGGCGAGGTGGGGGCGGTTGGGGTCCTTGTCGTCGCCCACCCAGACGTCACCGTTGTCGAAGCGAGCGACGATCACGCAGTTGCCATTGGACTCGCCCGAGAAGGGGGACTTGACCCAGGCGGCGACGGTGGGGTCGTGGTCGTAGGGGTCGTGCTGCTCGCTCACGTGATCTCTTCCAACTTGCGTTCAAGGGCGGCAAGGGTGGCGTCCGGTGAAAGGGCGCACCGCTTCAGTCGGGCGAAGGCGCGCTCGGCGCGCCGGACCTCGCGTCCCGATTTACGCGGGAGCATACCGCCGACCGCTTCGACGAATGAGAAGCCCTCACCCGGCTCTCCTGGGAACCGGAGAAGTGTCAGGCCAGACGCCAGAATCCCAGGCCGTCCGGCGCTCAGCGGAACCATGCGAACCGTGACGTTCGGGTACTGGGCCACCTTGATGACGTGCCGGAGCTGACCAGCGAGGACTTCTTCGTCGCCGCCGACCAGCAGGGTGACCTCGCCGAAGTAGGCGTCGAGCTGGAGAAGCGGGGCATGAGTGAGGCGGTGTTGGCGCAGGATACGGATCTCGGCAGCAGCCTCGGTCTGGTCTTCGCTGAGACCGTCGAGACCAGTGGCAATGATCTCGCGGGCGTAGTCCTCGGTCTGCAAGAGGCCAGGGAAGGCTGCCAAGTAGTAGTCGAGCATCTGAGTCGCGTCGGATTCCAGGCTCAGGTACTCGGCGAACGCAGAGCTGATCGTGTCGGCGAACTCGTGATCCTGCCACCAGTGCCGTGAAGGGCTGTCAGTGGCGAAGGCCTCGATCTCGGCTCTCTCCGGCCCCGTGACCCCGCAGTGGTCCAGGAATATGGCCAGTTCGGCGGCGGTCACCGGTAGCAGCGCGCGCTCGATCTTGCTGAGCCGAGCCGGGTTCCAGCCCTTCAGGCCGGCGGTCACCTCGGCAAGCGTCTTGTTGTTCTCCGTTCGCCACGCTCGTAGCTCGTCTCCGAGGCGGATCTGCCTGATCGCTGACGGGTCCTTGCTCAACACGTCCCTCCCAATGGTCCGCGTTCAGTCTCCCTGCTCGCGCTGCGGAGGCTCAAGCCGGTCCTCAAGATCAACTAATTTATTTTCTGCTTGTCGTCGTTCGGGTTGCAAATTCGATTTTTGATCCCCCACACTCAACGTGACCGCACGAACACGCCACTGAAGGTGTGGGGTGACTCATGTCCACCTTGCGTAACCCGGTCCTCCGAACCTGGGAGACCGCCCTCACCGAGCACTCGACCTCGGTCCGTACCGCCCGCCGCCTGATCCGCGAGCAGCTGACCTCCTGGGGCTGGACCGGCGACCCCGTCGACGACCTCGAACTCATCGCCTCCGAGCTCGTCACCAACGCCGTCGTGCACGCCTGCCAGGGGAACGGCGAAATCCGCGTCTTTCTCCAGGAGTTCGACGGCGACTGCCGCCTCGAAGTCTGGGACCCGCGCGGTGACCTCCGGGTCGGCCGGCCCCGCCCGCGCCGGTTCGGCGAGGGCGGCCGGGGCATCGAACTCGTCCGCCGACTCGCCTTCGACTTCGGCGTCATCGCCCGTCGTGGCGCGGGAAAGCGAGTCTGGGCCCGCGTCCTGCTCGAACCCGCCGACGACCTTTTCCCGCCCGGGAGTTGATCCCCATCAAGCTCGCCCCCACGGCTGCGATCACCGTCGCCGGCCTCGCATTCGCCTGGTTCGCCTCGGGTCTCGTCCCCCCGCGCGAGCCGGCCACCGCCGATGTCGTCTGGTGGAGCACCCTGGCCGCCGCCCTGATGACCGGCTTCAGCCGCCACAACGGCCCCACCGATGACGACGATTGATCCGAGGGGATTCCTCCCATGCCCGACCTGCACCCCGCCGCGATCGCCTTCCGCGACCCGGCCGCCCTCCTGGCCCGCTGTGAGATCGGCGGTGTCCGGCGCCTCTACCACGAGCCCGGCTACGAGAACGGGGCCGTGCTCCCGGCCGGTGACTGGGCCCCGCTGTCGGAGGAGATCCCCGCGCGGTACGCGCCGAGCATCTTCACCAAGGACAGCGGCCTGGTCGAGTTCTTCCGCCTTCCCGCCACCGTCACCAGCCGCCACCTGCTCGCCGCCCTGGTCGGCGACCTGGGCGACCCCGACCCCGTCCGGCTCCCCGTGACCGACGACCCGCCGGGCGAGCCCGTCACCCACCGTTTGGCCGAGCACGGCCCGCGCCCCGGCCTGCACATCGACGACCACCAGAACCTGCCCTGCGCCGAACGCGACCTGGCGCGCCGCCGACTCTGCGTCAACCTCGGCCCCGGCGACCGCCACCTCCTGCTCGCGACCCGCGACATCACGTCCATCTGCCGCTCGGTGCGCGACCGCTACGAGATCCACCGCCCGCACACCGACGACCTCCGCCTCTACCTCGGTGAGCGGAAGCAGTTGAGCGTCCTGCGCATCCGGATCTCTCCGGGCGAGGGCTGGTTCGCGCCGACCGCCGTGCTCCCGTACGACGAGTCCACCGAGGGGCAGGTGCTTCCGTCGGCCACGGCCTCCTGGCTCGGGTACTGGGAGCGCGGGCTCTTCGGCCCGCTGATCTGAGAAATCGGTCACTCTCCGTGCGCAGCTCCAACGGTGGGGCGGGCGCGAGCCGTGCCGTTGCGCACCTTGGGGTGCGCCCAAACTGAGGGGCGCATACGGATCGCCACGCGCCCCTTCTCGCGCCGCAACCTCGACAGCGGGCGCGGGGGTCTTCGGTCCACGCCCGCCGGGGGAGTCTGGCGGCCGGTTGGTCTGGGCAGGCTCGGTCAGACACATACGTACGCAGGGAGCTGCTGATATGACCGCGGTGCACGAATCCGTACTCGACGCGATCGGCGGGACGCCGCTGTTCCGCCTCGCCCGGCTCGGCGCCGGGATCGCCGCGCCGATCTACGCCAAGGCGGAGTTCCTCAACATCGGCGGCAGCGTCAAGGACCGCGCCGCGCTGTCGATGATCCTCGCCGCCGAGCGGGAGGGGCTGCTGGCACCGGGCGGGACGATCGTGGAGGCGACCTCCGGGAACACCGGGATCGGGCTGGCCATCGTCGGGCGGCAGCGCGGGTACCGGGTGATCGCCGGGGTGTCGGACAAGGCCTCGGCCGAGAAGGCGGACATCCTGCGCGCGTACGGCGCCGAGGTGGTGCTCGCGACGACCTCGGTGCCGCAGGAGGACCCGCGACACCTGTTCAACGTGGTCCGGCGGCTGACGGAGGAGATCCCCGGGGCCTGGCTGGCCAATCAGTACGACAACCTGGCCAATCCTGACGCCCATGTCCGGACCACCGGCCCGGAGGTCTGGGAGCAGACCGGCGGCCGGGTGACCCACTTCGTGGCGGGCGTCGGTACCGGCGGCACCGTCACCGGCACCGGCGGGTACCTCAAGCAGGTGTCCGGCGGGGCGGTGACGGTGGTCGGCGCGGACCCGGAGTCCTCCTCCTACGGCGGCGGGGACGGCAGCCCCTGGTTCGTCGAGAGCATCGGCCACTTCCTCCACCCGGAGACCGTCGAGGATCGCTGGCCGCAGGCCTACCGCTCGGAGGTGGTCGACTCCTTCGAGCGGATCCCGGACCGCGAGTCGCTGCTGACGGCCCGCCGGCTCGCCCGGGAGGAGGGCATCCTGGCCGGACCGTCTTCCGGCACCGCGGTGGCGGCGGCACTGCGGGTGGCGCGCCGGCTGGGGCCGGAGGACCTGGTCGTGGTGCTGCTGCCGGACTCCGGGCGCTCCTACCTGTCCAAGGTGCACAGCGACGTGTGGATGCGGGAGTGGGGCTTCCTGGAGGAAGGCGCGGAGGGCCTGCGGCCGTTGCTGGAGGCCGCCGGCCCGCTGGTGTCGGTGGCCGCCGACGCGACCGTCGGCGAGGCGCTGGAGCTGCTGCGGTCCGCGCCGGGCGGGATCGCCCCGGCCGTACTGCCGCGGACGGCGCGCCCGTACGGGGTGGCCGCCTCCGAGGTGGTCGGTTCGGTGTCCCGGGAGGTGCTGGCGGCGGCGCTGGCCGAGGGCGCTGCCAAGCCGGACGACCCGGTGCGCCCGCTGCTCGGGCCGGCCCTGCCGGGGGTGGGAGTCGGGCAGCCCGTCGCCGAGGCGCGCGCGGCGCTGACGGGCGGGCACCCGGCCGTGCTCGTGCTGGTGGACGGCCGGGCGGCCGGGGTGCTGCCGTGTGACGTCCTGAACTAACGCTCGGTCGTGGGCGCCAGCACGGCGAGGATGACCCGGTCCAGGGAGCGGTCGAAGGCCCGGTCCGGGTCGGCGGGCGGCCCCGAGGTGGCGAAGGCCTGGGCCAGGTTGGGGTAGTCGCCGCTCATCGCCGCCCGGGTGAGGTAACCGACAAGCTCCGCCTGCCACTTGGCGCCCGCGGCCGCCGTCTGCTCGTACTGGGCGAACTGGCAGATGAAGCCGTTGAACATCGCCATCGCCTCCATCCGCGCGCCGCCGGGCAGGCCGGTGGGGGCGGTGACGGCGAGGAAGTGGTCGGTGTAGCGCAGCGCGTTGGGACCGATGCCCGGGCGCGCGACGACCAGGGCGGGCAGCCACGGGTGGCGGCGGAAGATGGTGAGCTGCTCGTGCCCGAGGCGCGCGAGGTCCGCCCGTACGTCGCCGCTCGGCCCGGGCGGTAGCCGGTACTCGGCGCAGGCGGCGTCGAGCATCAGGTCGAGCAGGTGCTCCTTCTTCGGCACGTAGTTGTAGAGCGACATGGTGCCCGCGCCGAGCGCGGCCGCGACCCGCCGCATCGAGACGGCTTCCAGGCCCTCGGCGTCGGCGATGGCGATGGCGGCCGCGGCGATCGAGTCGCGGCTGTGGGCCGGCCGGGGGCCGCGCCCGGTGCGCTCGGGGCGCAGCCAGATCAGTTCGGGGGCCTCGGGCGGCGCCGGTTTGCCGGGCGGCTCCGCGCTCTCGGGCTCCGTGGGGCCCGCTGGACTGCTGGGGGTGTTGCTGGACGGCACTGGGAGATCACCTCGCTCACCCATCTTAGATACGTACGGCGTACGTAGTACGATGGCGCCCGCACGCACTTCTACGTACGCTGTACCTAGAGAAGGGGCAGAGCCATGTCCGGTACCACCCGGCCCGCCGTCGAGATGGCGGGCGTGGAGAAACGATTCGGGACCACCGAGGCCCTGCGCGGCCTCGACCTGACCGTCCAGGCCGGCACCGTCTGCGGCCTGCTCGGCCCGAACGGCGCCGGCAAGACCACCGCCGTCCGCGTTCTCGCCACCCTGGTCGCCCCCGACCGGGGCACCGTCCGGGTCGCCGGGCACGACGCCGTCCGCGACGCCGAGGAGGTCCGCCGGGCGATCGGCCTCGCCGGGCAGCACGCCGCGCTGGACGAGGGCATCACCGGCCGCGACAACCTCCACCTGTTCGGCCGGCTGCACCGCCTCGGCGCCCGCCGGGCCCGGGCGCGCGCCGACGAACTGCTGACCCGCTTCGGCCTCGCCGAGGCCGGTGACCGGCTGGTCCGCACCTACTCCGGCGGCATGCGCCGGCGCCTGGACCTGATCGCCAGCCTGGTCACCAGTCCGCCGGTGCTCTTCCTGGACGAGCCCACCACCGGGCTCGACCCGCGCAGCCGCCAGGAGATCTGGGACACCGTCAAGGAGTTGGCCGACGGTGGCACCACGGTGCTGCTCACCACCCAGTACCTGGAGGAGGCCGACCGCCTCGCCGACGACATCGTGGTGATCGACCACGGCGCCGCGATCGCCACCGGCCCGCCGGCCCGGCTCAAGGCCGCGATCGGCAGCCAGGTCTCCGTGACCCTGTCCGATCCGGGCCAACTCGGCGCGGCCGCCGTGGTGTTGTCGAGCCTGTCCGGCGGCGACGCCCAGGTGGACGTGGCCGAACGGGCGGTCACGGTGCTCACCCGGCCCGGGTCGAACATCCTGCTCCCCTCGCTGGTAAGGGAGTTGGACGCCGTCGGCGTCGTCGCCGAGGACGTCGCCGTCCGGGCGCCCTCGCTCGACGACGTGTTCCTCGCGCTCACCGGTGAGTCCGCCGCTCCGGGGAGGGCTGCCTGATGTCCGCCGTCCTCCACACCGCTCCGCGTCCGTCGGCCGGGGTCCGGCTGGTCTCCGACACCGGTACCTCGATGCTCCGCGTCCTGCTCAACTACCGCCACTCGCCCGGCCTGCTGGCCGCCTCCCTGGGCGTGCCGGTGATCATGGTGGTGGTCTTCGGGTACGTCTTCGGCAGCGCCATCCAGGTGCCCGGCGGCGGGGACTACCGGGAGTTCCTGATGCCCGGCCTGTTCGCGATGGTCGCCACCAACGGCATCATGCCGACCATGGTCGGCGCCGCCCGCGACGTCGGCCGCGGGGTCACCGACCGGCTGCGCTCGATGCCGGTCTCCCGCACCGGACTGCTGCTCGGGCAGACCCTCGCCGACCTGCTGGTCAGCCTCGTCGTGCTGGGGCTGCTGGCCCTGGTCGGGCTGGCCGCCGGCTGGCGTGCCCGGCACGGCGCGGCCGACGCGCTGGAGGCGTTCGCGCTGCTGCTGCTCTTCCGGTTCGTGATGACCTGGGTCGGCACCCTGCTCGGCCTGGCCGTCGGCAAGGAGGAGGCTGCCGGTCAACTCTCCGTGGTGGTCTTCCCGTTGGCGATGGTGACCAACGCGTACGTGCCCACCGGCGGGATGCCCGGCTGGCTGCGGACGGTCGCCGACTGGAACCCGATCAGCTCGGCGGTCGAGGCCGCCCGCGAGCTCTTCGGCAACCCGGCCGCGCCCGGCACCGCCTGGCCGATGCAGCACGCCGTCCTGGCCACGCTGCTGTGGAGCGCCGCGCTGCTCCTGCTCTGCGGGCCGCTGGCCGTACGGAAGTTCGCCACCCACGGGCGGTGACCCGGCCGGTCCGGCGAATGTGCTGGACACGGTGGCCGGTGTGGCTTTAGGTGGGGCGCCATGGAGTACACCCACCTCGGCCGCACCGGCCTGACCGTCTCCCGCCTCTGCCTCGGCACCATGAACTTCGGCCCCCACACCGAGGAGGACGAGGCCCACCGGCTCATGGACACCGCCCACGAGCGCGGCATCAACTTCTTCGACACTGCCAACTCCTACGGCCGCGACCCCGAGGGCAGGCTCAAGGGCCGCACCGAGGAGATCATCGGCCGGTGGTTCGCCCGGGGCGGTGGCCGCCGCGAGCGGACCGTGCTCGCCACCAAGGCCTACGCCGAGATGAGCGACTGGCCCAACGAGGGGCGGCTCTCCGCGCTCGCCGTCCGCAAGGCCGTCGAGGCCAGCCTGCGGCGGCTGCAGACCGACCACATCGACCTGTACCAGATGCACCACATCGACCGGGACACCCCCTGGGAGGAGATCTGGCAGGCGATGGAGGTCCTGGTCGCCCAGGGCAAGATCATCTACGTGGGATCCAGCAACTTCGCCGGCTGGCACATCGCCCAGGCCCAGGAGTCCGCCCGCTCCCGGCACTTCCTCGGCCTGGTCAGCGAGCAGTCCCTCTACAACCTCCTCGACCGCGCCGTCGAACTGGAGGTGATCCCCGCCCTCCAGCACTACGGCCTCGGCCTGCTGCCGTGGTCCCCGCTGCGCAGCGGCCTGCTCGGCGGCGTCCTGCGCAAGGAACGCGAGGGCACCCGGGTGCGCGGCGCCCTGGGCTACGCGGGCGAACTGCTGGAGAAGCACCGCGAACGCCTCCAGGCCTACGAGGACTTCGCCGCCGAACTCGGCACCGACCCCGCCGACCTCGCCCTCGCCTGGCTGCTCTCCCGCCCGGCCGTCACCGCCCCCATCATCGGCCCCCGCACCCCCGCCCACCTCGACGCCGCCCTCCGGGCGCTCGACCTCACACTCGACCGGAAGACCCTGGACCGCCTCGACGAACTCTTCCCGGGCCACCGTCCCGCCCCGGAGGACTACGCCTGGTAGGCCCACCACCCTTCGGCCCCGGCCACCGGACCGGGGCCGAGCGGGCCTTCCCCGGCGGGCCGGGGCGTTGTGGTAGCAAGGCAGGCATGACGGAGCGGATCGGGGAGCGGGGGGCGTACCACCACGGGGCGTTGCCGGAGGCGCTGGTGGCGGCGGCGTTCGAGGTGCTGGACGAGCAGGGCCAGGAGAAGGTGAGCGTGCGGGAGGTGGCGCGCCGGGCGGGGGTGTCGGCGGGGGCACCGTTCCGACACTTCGCCGACCGGCAGGCGTTGTTGACGGCCGTGGCGGACCGGGTGCTGACGGACTTCTACCACTGGCAGGAGGCGGAGGTGGCGGCCGCGGAGGCGGTCGGCGGGTCGGCGATGCGGGCGCTGGGGCTGGGGTTCGTCCGGTACGCGCTGCGCCATCCGCGGCGGTACGAGCTGGTGCGCTCGCGGGTGTTCACGGCCGCCCGGGATCCGGAGCTGCGGGAACAACTGGACTGCATGGACCGGGCGTTCACCGAACTGATCCTGGCGGACCAGCGGGCGGGGCGGCTGGGGCCCGGTGAGCCGGGGCAGGTACTGCTGGCCGGGCAGGCGCTGGTCTACGGGCTGGCGCAGATGATCGTGGACGGTTACCTGCCCGCCGACCGGGCGGAGCAGCTGGCCCTCCAGGTGCTGGACACCTTCCGCCGGGGGATCGCCAACGGGCTTGAGCACCAGTCGAATTGTGGCTGCGGCGAGCCTTGACCGCCCTGCCGGGCCTTGATGTAATCGCCGATTACATGGGGGTGCGGGTCGGTGCCGGGGAGGCCGGGAATGTCCAAGGGGAACACGTTCGTCCACTCGATGTTCGCCAGGCCACGGCGGGGCTACACCACCGCCGCCGCCACCGGCGACACCGTGGTGCTGCTGATCGGCATGCGGGTCAACCGCTTCTGGGCCGTCCACCACTGGGGCCCGGTGATGTTCGCGATGTTCCGGATGCTGCGCGAGCTGCGCCGCAGCCCCGAACGCGGCCTGCGCGGGCGCATCCTGCTCACCGCCTCGCCGCGTACCTACTACGTCGTCCAGTACTGGGAGTCGAAGGAGGCGCTGTACCGCTACTCCACCGCACCGGACGGGTTCCACCACACCGTCTGGGGCATCGCCAACCGGAAGGTGCGGGAGGGCCGGACCCGGGGGCACGTCGGGCTCTGGCACGAGACGTACATCGTCCCCGAGGGCGGCTACGAGTCGATCTACTTCGACATGCCGGCCTTCGGGCTGGCCGGTGCGACCGGGCAGGTGCCGGTGGAGGAACGGGGCCGGCACGCCGCCCAGCGGCTGGCCTTCCGCTCGGGGGCGGAGGCGGAGGCGGAGGCGGAGTCGGGGAAGGGCTCGGGGAAGGGCCCGGGGAAGGGCCCGGGCGCAGGGGAGACCGCGGGCGCGGCGGGGAGTGCGGGGGACGGGGCCGACGCCCGGGCGGACGCCCCAGGAGTGTCGTGAGGCACCGGACGGCCCCCGGTGTGGGAGCGTCGGGGGATGGTCGATCAGGGCGGCGCCGCGCGGCCGGCGCGGGTGGTGCACGAGGTGCCGTACCGGGCGCAGTGGGAGTCCGCGGAGCTGGTGCGGGACATCGTGGACGGGCGGCTGGACGCGGCCCGGGACCCGCGCTGGGGCCAGTCGGGGGCGGCCACCCCGGAGGAGTACGCATGGTGGTCCTGGCGCCTGTGCGGGGTGGCCTGCCTGCGGATGGCGCTGGAGCACTGGTGGGGCGTGACCCCGACGGCGATGGCACTGGCGGGCGAGTGCGTGGCGGCCGGCGCGTACGTCCGGGACGGTGAGAGCCTGCGCGGGCTGGTCCACACGCCGTTCGCGGAGTACGTCCGGCGGCGCTGGGGGCTCGCCGCCCGCGCCGCGGAGTTGGCGCCCGCGGAGGTGGCGGCCGAGGTGGCGGACGGCCGGCTGGTGATGCTGTCGGTGCACCCGTCGATCCGGGAGCCGAACGGGCCGGAGCCGGTCCGGCGGGGCGGGCACCTGGTGCTGGCGGTCGGCGTCACGGAGACGGCGCTGCTGATCCACAACCCCTCGGGCTTCCCGGGGGAGTCGCAGG
This sequence comes from Kitasatospora sp. NPDC101157, assembly GCF_044768255.1. Taxonomy (NCBI): domain Bacteria; kingdom Bacillati; phylum Actinomycetota; class Actinomycetes; order Kitasatosporales; family Streptomycetaceae; genus Kitasatospora; species Kitasatospora sp. NPDC101157. The sequence goes on from NZ_JBIWPL010000005.1 coordinate 259,695, forward strand.
CCTTCGCGCGCGTTCCGTGGCGCTCGTTCGGGCCGTTCTACGCCGGGCGGGGGATCGTGCTGGGCCCGCCGCCCGGCGTCGAGAGCTAGCGCGACCGGCCGGAGCGGCGCCGAACGGCGGCCCGGCTCGCCGGAGCGGCGGTCAGGTGTTGTCCGGCAGCCCCGCCGGGTAGAACGGCAGGCTGCTGCGGCACAGCGCCGAGATCGGCTTCAACGCGGCGGCCAGCCGGTCGAGTTCGGCCCGCGGGTAGTCCTCCCAGACCCGGGCCGCGGCCAGGTCGGTGGCCGCCTCCAGGGACTGGTGGCGGATCCGCCCGAGCTCGGTCACCGTGCCGGCCGCCGTCAGCCAGCCGCGTTCGAGCAGGCGTCCCGCGGCCGCGTCCCACTCCGCGTCCGTCCAGCCGCGCACCGGCTGGAGCTGCTCGCGCCGCATGTCCATCGCGCAGCGGATCACCAGCGCCTCGCAGCCGTCCAGCCCGGCGGCCACCAGCGCGGCCACGTGGCCGTCCCCGCGGTGTTCGCGCATCACGGTGGCGGCACGCCAGAGCCGCTCGTACAGTCCGGTCGGCGCCGGGAGCGCGGCGTTGGCGGCGGCGAGCACCCGGCCGGCGCAGTCCAGCCGGGCGGTGGCCTGCTCCAGCGTCTCGACCGCCTGCTCGACCTGCTCCCGGTCCACGTGCTCCAGCAGCCGGGCCAGCGCCGCGCCGGCCCCCTTGCCGCGGGCGGCCAGCGCCTCCTCCGGGCCGGCCAGCGACCAGATCGCCGGCAGGGCGCGTTCGACCATCGCCGGGGCGAAGTTGAAGAAGGCGGCGATCACCGGAGGGGCGTCCACCGCGCCCAGCGGGGCGGAGCGGCCGCCGAAGTAGCCGCGCCAGAAGCCGCGCAGCCCGGCCTCCTCGAAGGCGCCGCGACACTCGGGCTGGAAGTAGGTGACGGCGTGCACCGGCTCGAAGAGCCACCAGAGCGCGCGGGCGGGATGGACGAGATCGGCCATTGGGAGACCTTCCTCGGACGGGGCTCCGGGCGGGCGCGGGGAGCTCGACTGGTCGGCACGGCACACGACGGTCGCGCGGGCGGCGGGGTACCGGGGCCACCCGGGCGGGCGCGCGGGCCGTTCACGTGCTGATGACCACGGAGGAGGCCCCGGTAATCCTCGGTGCGGTGTGGCGGAGGTCACACGCTGCCGGGCGTCAGTGGTCCACCGGCGGCATCGCGAGCGGGTTGACCGGCATCCGATCGCGGCAGATCGCCGCGATCGGCCTCAGGGTGGCCGCCAGGCGGTCGAGTTCGCCGTCCGGCAGCCCCTCCCAGACGCGGCCCGCGGCCAGGTCGGTGGCGGCCTCGACCGACCGGTGCCGGCTCCGGCCGAGCTCGGTCACCGCGCCCCGCGCCGTCAGCCAGCCCCGCTCGACCAGCCGCGCCGCGGCGCCCTCCCACTCCTCATCCGTCCACCCTCGCATCGGCTGGAGCACTTCCCGGTCGGCGTCCAGCGCGCAGTGCAGCACCGGCGCCTCGCAGCCGTCCAGTCCGGCCGCGACCAGCGCGGCCACGTGGCCGTCCCCGCGGTGCTCGCGCAGCACGGACGCGGCCTGCCACAGCCGCCCGTGCGCGTCCGCGGGCCGGGGGAGCGCGGCGTTGGCGGCGGCCAGCACCCGTCCGGCGCAGTCCAGCCTGGCCACCGCCCCCTCCAGCGCGGCCGCCGCCGACGCGACCAGCCCCGGCTCCACCGGCGCCAGCAGCCGGGCCAGCGCGGCCGCCGAGCCCTCGGTCCGGGCGGCCAGGACCCGCTCGGGGCTGGCCCGCGTCCACGCCTGCGGCAGGGCGCTCCCGACCAGTGCGGGGGCGAAGCTGAAGAACGCGGCGATCACCTGTGGGGCGTCCACCGCGCCCAGCGGGGCCGCGCGCCCGGCGAAGTAGCCGCGCCAGCCGCCGTCCAGCCCGGCCGCCTCGAAGGCCGCCCGGCTCTCGGGCTGGAGGAAGGTGACCGCGTACACCGGCTCGAAGAGCCGCCACAGCGCTCGGGCGGGGTGGACGGGAGGGGCGGGGTGGACGGGGTGGACGGGGTGGACCGGGTGGACGGTGCCGGGATCGGACGCGTCGGGGCCGGGAACGGACATGCGGGAGACCCTCCTCGGGGCAGTCGGCAGCCGGCGGCCGGTCGGGCGGCCGGGCGGCCGGGCGGGGACGGCCCGACGGGCAGTGCGGGCCGCTCACCTGCTGATGGCCACGGCGCAGGCCCCGGCAACCCCGGCCGGGGTGTGATCACGGTCACGCGGAGCTCGCCGGGTGCGACCGGCGGTGGTGCGGCGCGAGATGATGGGACGAGGTGCCCGCCCCCGGGCGCCCAGCCCTCGCAAGCCCTCGTACGAAGGTAGTCGGTCATGGCCCAGATCAACCCCAGCATCCTGTCCGCGGACTTCGCCCGGCTCGCCGACGAGGCCGAGGCCGTCCGGGGTTCCGACTGGCTGCACGTGGACGTCATGGACAACCACTTCGTGCCGAACCTGACCCTGGGCATCCCGGTGGTCGAGTCGCTGGCCCGCGCCACCGACATCCCGCTCGACTGCCACCTGATGATCGAGGACCCGGACCGCTGGGCCCCGCAGTACGTCGAGGCCGGGGCCGGCTCCATCACCTTCCACGTCGAGGCCGCCGCCGCGCCCGTCCGACTGGCCCGCGAGATCCGGGCCAAGGGCGCCCGCGCGTCGATGGCGCTCAAGCCGGGCACCCCGATCGAGCCCTACGAGGACCTGCTGCCCGAGCTCGACATGCTGCTGATCATGACGGTCGAGCCCGGCTTCGGCGGCCAGGCCTTCCTGGACATCATGCTGCCGAAGATCCGCCGCACCAGGGAGCTGATCGCCAAGCACGACCTGGAGCTCTGGCTGCAGGTCGACGGCGGCGTCTCCGCGAGCACCATCGAGCGCTGCGCCGAGGCCGGCGCGGACGTGTTCGTGGCCGGTTCGGCCGTGTACGGCGCCGAGGACCCGGCCCAGGCCGTCCGCGACCTGCGCGAGCTCGCCGACAAGGCGTCGGCAGAGGCCTGGTGGGCCTGCGAGCACTGAGGCGCACACCGAGGGCCCCTCGGGGCCCCGCGCGTCGGGCTGCGGCCGGATGGCCGGGCACGGGTGGAGGAACGCCGCACCGTGGCGGATGATCGGTGACGACGCCCTCCGGGCCCCGCCCGGCCCGGCCCCTGCGTACGGTGGTGGAACCGCGATGAGCAACCTCGACCTCAGGCCCACCCCGACCAGCTGCGGCCGCGAGGCCAGCGGCGGCCCGGCGAAGGATCTGCTGACGGGACGTCAAGTGCCGCTCGGTGAAAGCACGGTGGTGCGTCGACTGCTCCCCGGCCTGGGCCGCCGGATGGTCGGGGCCTGGTGCTTCGTGGACCACTACGGCCCGGACGACATCGCCGACGGGCCGGGCATGCAGGTCCCGCCGCACCCCCACATGGGCCTGCAGACGGTCAGCTGGCTCCACCAGGGCGAGGTGCTGCACCGTGACAGCCTCGGCAGCCTCCAGACCGTCCGGCCGTACGAACTGGGGCTGATGACCTCGGGCCGGGCGATCTCCCACTCCGAGGAGTCCCCCCGCCCGCATGCCCGCTCCCTGCACGGCGCCCAGCTCTGGGTCGCCCTCCCGGACGCCCACCGGCACACCGACCCGGCCTTCGAGCACCACCCCGACCTGCCCGTGGTCACCGCCCGCGGCCTGCGCGCCACCGTCATCCTCGGCACCCTGGACACCGCCACCTCGCCCGGCACCACCCACACCCCGCTGGTCGGCGCCGACCTCGCCCTCGCCGAGGGCACGAACCTCGCCCTCCCGCTGGTCCCCGAGTTCGAGTACGCCGTCCTCGCCATGACCGGCCGGATCGACGTCGACGGCGTCCCGGTCGAACCCGGTTCGATGCTCTACCTCGGCTGCGGCCGCCGCGAAATCCCCCTCCTCGCCCGCTCCGAGGCCGCCGTCCTGCTCCTCGGCGGCGAGCCCTTCGAGGAGAAGATCGTCATGTGGTGGAACTTCATCGGCCGCACCACCGAGGAGATCGCCGAGGCCCGCGCCGCCTGGACGACGGGCGACCGCTTCGGCGAGGTCCACGGCTACGCGGGCCCCCGCCTCCCCGCCCCGGCACTCCCCGCGGTGCCGCTGAAGCCGCGCGGCCGCGCACGCTGAGGCGCGGAGTTGGCGCCGTGAGTCGGCAGCCCGACCCCGGGCAGCCGCGCCTGCCGGAGTGTTCGTGCCACCCACCGGCCCGTACAACCCGTCTGTCCCTCCCCGTCCGCCCCCGGACACCGTGCACACCCCGCGCTACCGGCATCACAGAGGGTGCGTCGGTGTACTGACAGGGCAACCTGTACGGTCATAACGCCGCAGAGGGGAGCGCCCCTTTGCCACATGGGGAGGAGTCGCACACACATGGGTGGTAGCCCGTACTTCACTACGGGGCCGGTCGCGCCGGCGCCGGATCCGATGCCGAACACAGCCGAGACGTCGCCGCACGCCAGGCTCGTCCTGGCAGGCACCGGAAACCCGCCCTCGTCCGGGCCGGTGACCACCCAGCTCGACACGCCACATGAGCTCGCAGCCTCGGCCGGGATAGCCCGGCAGATCGCCACCGACCTCGACAGCGCCAACGGCAAGGCCGGCCCTGGCGCGCACAGCCTCACGGAGTACGCGAGCACCGCGTCGACCAAGATCCGCGGGTTCTCCTTCGGCGGCGCCCTCACCGGCAGCACCGAGCGGTGGATGCAGCAATGCCAGGCCCTGCACAACCGGCTCGACAACGCCGCCGGGAATCTCGACCAGACCCAGCAGACCTATCACACCAACGAAGCCAGGACAGCGGCCGATCTCCGCGCGGGCCGGTAACAGGGGGAAGCAGACAGATGGTGTCCTTCAAGGAACTGCACGAGGCCGACTTCGCCGCGATCAACGATGCCGCCGAGGCATGGTCCGGCGTCGCCAAGGCCCTCACATCCCTGGACGGTCGGGTCGCCAAGGACCTCACCGGTACCGCACAGCGGGCCGGTTGGAAGGGTGCGGCCGCCGACGACGCGACCAAGGTGTTGCAGGGCATCGACGGCGACTTCAAGCAGGCCTCTGCCGTCGCCACGGCCCTCGCCGCGATCATGAAGGCCGCCGCCGAGGACTTCGCCGCCGCCCGCCGCGACCTCGACACGGCGATCCACGACGCGCAGGCCGACGGCATGACCGTCTCCGCCGACGGCACCGTCAACTGGAGCCTGCCGAAGGAGGCGAGGAACGATCCCGACAGCGGCAAGCTGGCGCAGGGGCTGCAGGCCAAGGCCGATGCCTATGCGTCCCGCCTGACGAAGGCTGTCGAGAAGGCCGCGGCAGCGGACCAGCGAGCCACCACCGCGCTCCAGGGCGACATCGGCACCAGCACCACGTCTTTCAACCCCACCCCGTACGGGGGCGGCCCGGTCGCCGATGCCAACCGGGCCAAGGACTTGATGTCCAAGGGCGGCAGCCTCAGCGATCCGGAGCTGAAGCAGTTGCAGGACATCATGGCCGCCAACGCGGGCAACAAGGACTTCGCGACCACCCTCATCAACGGTCTCAACTACGGCGGCAAGACCGGCCCGGACGCCCTGCTGGAGTACTCGAAGATCTACGGTGACCTCGCTCACGGCAACCACAACGCCAAGGGCTACCAGGACGTCTACGGCAGCCTGTCGACGGCCCTCGCCACGGCCACCCGCGACGGCGGCATGGGCAAGGACTGGGAGGACCGCCTGCTCGCGGCCGCCCACCGTCCGGGCGGTTCGGCGGCGGGCTGGAACGACAACTACCCGGCGCTCACCTCGCTGATGGGAGCGGGGGGGAACTACGACAAGGCGTTCCTGCTCAAGGTCGGCAATGACCTGGTCGACTTCGAGCGCACCAGCAAGACCAAGGGTGAAGACCTCTGGGGCCCGAAGTGGAACGGCGGGGCCAACCAGTCCGACCCGATGGGCGGTCTGATGAACGCGTTCAGCCACAACCCCGAGGCGTCGAAGGACTTCTTCGACCCCGGGAAGGGCAAGAACCTGGACTACCTGCTGCATGACCGGAAGTGGCCGGCCCAGGGCAGCGAGCAGAACGCCGTCGCCGACTTCACGCCCTCCCGCACGGCCTTCGGCTACGCGCTGGAGGCGGCCACGACCGGTCGGGACCCACACAGCGACCAACCGGTCGTCCGCCCACACGACAAGGTCATGTCGCAGATCATGGACGAGACGATGAAGTCCTTCGCCGGCAGTGGTCAGGGTGACAAGACGTCCCTTCCGGCCGGACTTCGCCGGCCGATGGCCGACATGATCGCCGACTACGCGGCGGACATGCACGAGATCCTCGGCAAGCCGCTGCACGGGCCTTCCGAACCCAGCGGTCTCACCGTCACGCAGGACCAACTCCTGCGTCTCATCCGGGGCTCCGCCGAGGACCCGGCGTCCTTCGCAGTCATCCAGCATGCGGAGACCCAGGAGATCGCCCGCCGCCTGGAGGGTCTGGACCGGGATGCCATGATGCCCGATGCGACGGGCCATGCGAAGCCCCAGCTGGAGGCCCTCACCCACAACTCCGCCGTGACCCTCGGTGCACTCGACGCGGTGTACGCCGACGCCGCCGTCGACCACGCGGACGCCGAGAAGTCGACCGCGGACTGGCAGGCGAAGATGAACTACCACCTGCTCGGTACACCGGCGAACCTGATTCCGGGAGTGGGTGACGTCGCGCAGCGCTACGTCGACATCGGGACCGCCGCGTACGCGGACGGCGTCAAGTCGAAGATCGACACCGGGCTCAAGGACAATCTGAGTTCCCACTTCTCGGCGGGACGGCAGCAGCTGGATGCGATGATCAACTACAAGATGGTCATGTCCGGATACGACGGCAAGACACTGGACATCGACGGCGGCGTGCCCCAGCAACTGCAGGCGACTGCGGGTATCGCATACAACGTCGGGATCGACAACACCTACCGCACCGTCTTCGGCAGGTCGTGAGCACAGTGGGGACTGAATCTAGGAGCGGGTCTCCCGACGACGTCGGGTCAGCCGAAAAGGTCGGTGAGGCACTGAATCGGCGCGGGTTCACCACGCGGCGGCTGCGGATGCGGCTGGCGGCGGTGCTGTTGGCGTTCTCCCTCGTCCCGGTCGGGGGAGCGGGCTTCGCGCTGTACCGGCTGACGAACCTCGGGGGGCCGGACAGCGTGTGCGATGGGACTGTCACGGCAGACCAGGTGCACGATCTGCTGGGGCCAGGGAGGATCTCCGAGGACAAGAGGGGTTACTCGCCGACGGAGGACTCCGCCGGGAACAGCTGTTCCGTCAAGGTCAGCTCCGGCCTGTTCGATACCTCCGAGAAGACAGTGCAGTTCACCGTCGTGCTGAACTCCAAGGACGGCCCGGGTACCCTGGCTGCGTCGGACGCCCGGCTGTTCTCCGGAGACTCGGCCGGCTCGGTGACTCCTGACGCCGCGTGGGCCGTGCTCCCCGCCGGGTGCCAGAAGGGTGTGCGTGCCGAAGTACGCACCAACGAGGAGGGGAAGGACGAGGTCAGGGCCGGCCTGGCCGTGGCCTTCGCCAACGGGGTGGCCAGGGCGCGCTCGTGCGGGGACCGGGTACTGCCGGTTCCGAAGGGGTTGTCGGCGAAGGGGGCCGAGACGGGACCGGACTGGGCCAACCTCTGCGGCCTGCCCGGGTTCGCACCGGCAAGGAACCCCGAGGCGCCGTCGGGCAACCGGCAGCAGGTCACCACCGGGTCCGCCCCGATCTGGTCCTGCACCGTCGGCAACGGCCCGACGCCGGACGGCTGGTCGAAGCGCTTCGCGATCACGACCGATCCGCGGATCACCGCCCTGACCGTGAAGGACGGCAAGGACCCGGCCGGGCCCGGGCGGGCCCGTTGGGTCGCCGGCGGAACGCTCGTCGTCACCTGCCAGGGCAAGGACGTCTTCTTCAGTCTCAGCGGCGGCTACGAAGGACCTGCCCTGTTCCCCGACAACGACGATCTGGTACGGCAGTTCCTCAAGGCCGGAGGTAAGGCGATCGGCTGCGAGCCGATCCTCTAGTCACCTGGCCGCCTCCTCCGGCTGCCGGTTCCCGGCCGGCAGCCGGAGGAGCGTATGAACCTGGCCGACTGGACAGCCGGCAGGAAGAAGCGCTCCCTGGATGCCGAGGACGCCCGGCGTCGTGAGGCGGCTCAGGAGGTGAGAACGGGCTTCAGGAAGGGACTCGGCTCGCCGTGCCAGAAGATGTCGACGCTGTCCCTGGCACGGGTCACCGCGACGAAGAGCAGCGAGCGGGCACGCTGCATCTCCCGACGGTACCTGGCGAGGTCCGTCCCCTTGAGGCGGTTCACGTTGTCGCGCGGCACCAACCCGTCGCGGACGCCGGCGATGATCATCCGCTGGTACTCCAGGCCCTTGAACCTGAACATAGTGCCGATGTGGACACCGCTGCCGTTCCTAGGGCCGTCGGGGCCGATCTCCACAGCGGCAATTCCGTGCTGCGCCAGGGTGTAGGCGACCTCTCCCGCCATTTGGTTGGTGGGGACGCAGACGGCGATCTGTTCGAGGGGGATCCGTTCGTCAGGGCGGGCGCTCCAGGCCGCGATGTGCTCGGCGATGCCCACCCGCTCCGCATTCCAGTCGGCGTAGGGGTGCAGCCGCGGAGCGGCACCGTTGAGGACGGACCGGAAACCGGCCAGGGTCTCCTCACCACCGTTGAGATCCGGCTTCGTCCGCGCCCACTCCGCTCGGCGCGACCGGTGCGGCGGGCATCAGGCCCGGTGACACCGTCAACGGACGGCTCTACCTCGTGGTCCCTTTCGGGGAGAAGGACGAGGCCAAGTCGCTCCTCAAGGCCCAGTGGGACGGGCCGAACAAGCTCTGGCACGTCGACGCCGCGCGGGTCACCCGGGAGCAGGCAGCCCGCTGGCTGCCGTGAGGACGAGGCATGCGCAACTGGGCGTTCCTGTCCTGCCGGGGCGACTTGTGGCACGTTGTCGAGAGCTGACACGATCTCAGATATGCATCCCCGCATCGCGGACAGGACGTCGTCGGGGAGGCGCGGAGAGGGGACGAGATGGCACGGGTGAACCTGCGGGCCGCGTTCATGAGCGGGCTGTCGTCCACTGTCACGGCACAACAGGTCTTCACCGACCGGGTCAACGAGGTGGCTGCCTTCAACCGGTCGGTCGAGGGGCTGAGCCGAACCCTGGACGAGGCCGATGTCTCGCCGGTCGTGGACCGGGCGCAGGGGCGCCGCAATGTCCTGACGCTCTACGGGGTCGGCGGTATAGGGAAGACGACGCTGTCGCACGAGCTGGAGCGCCAACTGCTCGCCGGGGCTGCGGCCGAGGCACGGGGCGACGTCGTCGCCGTCCGGGTGGACCTCTCCGAGGACGGCGCCCGGGACCTGGAGGGCTTGCTGCTGCGTCTGCGCGCCGGGTTGGGGCAGTTGGGCAGTCGCTGGCCGGCCTTCGACCTGGCGCTCGCCTCGTACTGGGCCCGCGCCCACCCCGGGGAGGCCCTCCAGGACTTCCTCGACGCCTCACCGGCCCTCCGTAGGGCCTCCCGCAGCATCGGTCTGGGCGAGCAGATCGCGGAGACCGTGCGGGAGATCGACCCCGCGGGTCTCGGCGGGCTGACCGGGCTGGCGCACCGCGCGGCCCTGGCCACGTACCGTGCCGTCCGGGACCGGGTGCGCGAAGGACGGCTGCTGGCGGACTGCGAGCTGTTCGCCGAACTGATCGAGGCCGACGCCGACTACGAGACGCTGTCGTACTTCCCGTACCTGCTGGCCTGGGACCTGGACCGTATTTCCCACCGGGGCCGGTCGGACCGGCGGCCCACGGTGTGCGTGTTCCTCGACACCTTCGAGGTGCTCAACGGTGGCGCCGACCGCATGGTGGAGCGACTGGTCCAGCGTTGCGTCTACCTGATGCCCAACGTGCTGTTCGTGATCACCGGCCGCAACCGGATCGACTGGGCCGACTCGGGCGCAGGCGGCGAACTGGACTTCACCGGCCCGAGTGCTGGCCGAACCTGCACTTCAGCAACGACACGGTCGAACCCCGCCAGCACCTCGTCGGCTACCTCTCGGATTCCGACGCCGACAGCTACCTCAGCGATGCACTCACCCGGGACGGCGAGCCCGTGATGCCTGTCGAAGTCCGCCGACGCATCATCGCGGGCGGCCAGGGCCTGCCACTGTACCTGGACCTGTCGGTGTCCCACTTCGTGGCGCTGCTCGCCCGCGGAGGGCAGCCGTCGGCGGCCGACTTCGGTGGCACGTTCACGGCAGTGGCCACCCGGTCGATCCGGGACCTGCCCCGGGAGGAGCGCGACCTCGTCCGTACAGCGGCGCTCACCGACCGGGTCGGTGCTGATCTCCTTCGGGCCGGACAGCCCAACGTCTCCGACGGCAGCGTGGCCCGATTCCTTCGCCGGCCGTTCCTGACGCACGACGACGCCTATGCCCTGCCGTACGCGCTGCACGCGGCGCTGCGCCACGCCATTCGCGAGGCGGACCGCAGCCTGCCGGACGGTTGGTCCGACCGCGACCGCAGCGAGGTCGCGGCTCGGTTGCTCGCCTGGCTGGGCGAACGGCTCGGATCGTCCGCCGACCGGGTGACCATTGCCCAGGTCCTGGAGTCGGGGCTCAAACTCTCAGCAGAACACGGCGTCTTCGCGGACTGGATCGCCCGGGCAACGCAGCGCCTGGTCGAGGCCGGACAGTGGTCCGAACTGGGCGCTGTACTTCCCGCCGAACGGGCGGGGACGCCGGAGTACCGGGCGGTCCTCGCCGCCGTGCGGGGTGTCCAACTGCGTCGGACCGGTCACGCCGCCGAGGCGGTCGGGTTGCTCCACGGGGTCGGGGAGGGCCTGCCGCAGGGTAGTCCGACGGCGCAGCTGGTGCAGATCCACCTTGCCCACGCACTGCGCAACCACGGTGACTACACCAAGGCGGCGGAGATCTACCGGGCGCTGCTGGGCGGTGAGTTCGACGCGGTGGCCAGGTACTGGCTCTGCGACTACGACTACCTCAACGGACGTTTCGGCGCGGCGCTGGATTCGCTCCGGAAGCAGCGCAGCCGGGGACCGGAGGACGAGGGCGAGCGGTTGAGGCTGATCGGACACGTCTGGCGGGTCAACGCCCGTTTCGACGAGGCGAGGGCCGCGTACGCGGAGGCGATCGACCTGGCCCGGCGCGAGGGCCTCGCCGCTGCGGAGGCGAAGGCACTGGCGAACCTGGCGCAGACCGCCTGCTGGGCCGGCGAAGTCGATGCGGTGGCGGATGCGGCGACCCGCGCGAGGGACCTGCTCGATCTGGTGCCCAACCCGGTGGAGCTGGTCAAGATCCGCTCCGCCGAGGCGGTCGCGCACGCGGTGGCGGGCGACGCCGGGGCCGCCGTGGAGGCGGTTGGCGGAACCCGTCGGTTGGCGGACGGCATCGGCTACCGCGGCGGCCACAACCTGGCCGATGTGGCCCAGATCCTGACCGGTGTCCTCGGGGGCGACCACGACGGCGTCCGCCGCACGCGGGCCGAGCTCGACGCGCGAACCCGCAGGTCGGGCGGCAACACCTACTGGGTTCCGATCGTGACCAGCTGGATCGAGGGCGTTCCGCAGGCCACGGAGCACGATCCGCGGGTCGAATGGATCGACGGCGCGGCCGTGGCGTTGGGCCGGTGGGCGGAGGTGGCCACGCGACGATGAGGCGCGAAGGCACTGGACCCGAGGCCGGACAGGAGGAAGAGAGCTCATGACCGGTCCTGCACATGTCGAGCCGGTACGTGTCGGTCTGGTCGGGGTCGGCATCATCGCCGAGACCCACCTTGCCGTCCTGGCCGAACGAGACGACGTGGTCATGGAGTTCACGGTCGACTCACGGCCGGTCGGACCGGTGGAGTTCCGGGGTTCCAGACCGCCCCACTACAGCAGGCTCGCCCAGGCGCTCGACGCGCACCAGCCGGACCTGGTGGTCCTCGCAACACCGACGGAGACCCACGCCGAGCTGGCGGTCCTGGCCCTTCTCCGTTCCACGGCGCGGGTGCTCGTGGAGAAGCCGCTCGTACACGACCTCGCCTCCCTCATGGAGCTGTGCGAGTTGGACGGCAAGGTCGATGTACGGGGCCGCGTGTTCACTGCCCATCACTTTGCCTTCTCCCCTGAGGTCGACTGGGCGTCGCAGCTGATCGGCGTGAACTCGGGCTGGGGGCCGATCACAGCCGTGACTTCGGCCTTTTACGACCCCTACGTCCTGCGGGGGCCTGAAGCCTTCGCTTCGTACGTCTCCAGCTGGACGGATTCAGGGGTGAACCAGCTCAGCATGCTCACCCGGTTCGTCGACCTCACCGAACTCACGTCCGCCCGGCAGACGGACGGCGGTGCAAGTGCCTGGTGCACTGTGGACTTCCGGTCTCATGGGGAGGTGGGAACAGCCCGGCTGCGCAGTAGCTGGCTGACCGGTTCCAGCAGCAAGGAGAGCAGCTTGGTGTTCGGCCGCTCCGGCGTGGAAGTCTGGATCGACCACACTGCCATGACCGGATTCGCCGCACGGCAGGGCGACTTGCTGGGTTCCTTCGGCAACGACGGCCGGACCGCACGGAAGATCGCCCACTACCGTCCGCTCTACGCCAGCCTGCTCTCCGGTCGGCCCGATCCGGTGCTCGGCTTCGACACTGCGGCGACGATCACCGCCATCCATCGCGCGGTGCCGGGAGTGTGATGGCGAGCGGCCGCGGTCGGTGTTCTCTCCCGTCCCGTGCTTGCACTTTGCTGACCGCAGGTGATCCCCCAGGCCTCTGACCTGGGAGAAGCTAGAAGAGGCGTGACATGTGGTGGAACTTCATCGGCCGCACCACCGAGGAGATCGCCGAGGCCCGCGCCGCCTGGACGACGGGCGACCGCTTCGGCGAGGTCCACGGCTACGCGGGCCCCCGCCTCCCCGCCCCGGCACTCCCCGCGGTGCCGCTGAAGCCGCGCGGCCGCGCACGCTGAGGCCGGGGGTCGACGACGGCGCCGGTTCGGCCGGCCGCCTGCTCCGGCAGACTCGGGGTGGAACATCCCGCCGCGGAGGGCCGCGGCCTGCTACAGTCGTGATAGTTGCAGTAGTGGTTCCCATGAACTTTGTGTGCGCCTGCTGATGTATCGCAGGCGCACTTTCTGTTCTCCGGCTTTTTCCGGCGGGCGCTCCATGCGGTGACTCGAAGCCCGCGCCGTGCGTGTTTCGGACAGTCCCTTGAAGGAGATTTTTGATGGCTAATGGCACTGTGAAGTGGTTCAACTCGGAAAAGGGCTTCGGCTTCATCGAGCAGGAGGGTGGCGGCCCGGACGTCTTCGCCCACTACTCGAACATCAACGCCAACGGCTTCCGTGAGCTGCTTGAGGGCCAGAAGGTCGAGTTCGACGTCACGCAGGGCCAGAAGGGCCCGCAGGCCGAGAACATTCGCCCGCTGTAGTTCTTCTGCCGTGGGACCTGCCGAGGTCCTGTCCGGCACCGAGGGGCCCGCACCGCGCACAAGTGCCCGGTGCGGGCCCCTCGGTCATCGCGCCACGGCACCTCCCTCCGGCCGTTCAGGCCCCCTGGCCCCGCCACCGGCGGCCATCCCCACGCGAGACGCCCGGCGCCGCGTCCGGATCGGCGCCCTGCCGTGACAGCTCACGGTTCCCGGTTCTCCGCTCCCGCCCCGCCGCGGAGAGCGCCGACCGCGGGTGACGTGCCGAACGATTTCACCGTCCACGCTCCGCCCGTCACACTTCCGGCCCGTTTCCTCGCGGTCTCCGCCCGGCGCCCCGTGCCACGGAGCCTTCCTCGCGACGTGCCGCTCCGAGGAAGGTCTTCCGCATGGTCCGCTCCAGTCGCTCCGCTCACCACGACGCCGACTCCCGCTCCGCGACCGGCTTCCGCTCCGGTGGCGGCTCCTCGTACGGCGACCGGCCTGCCGAAGGCCGTCCCTCCTCCCGGCGCGGTGCCTCTCAAGGCGCCTCGGTGCGGGGGGAGTTCGCGATGCCGGTGAGCACCACCCCGGCACTGCCGGCCGTCGGGTCCTTCGACGAGCTGGACCTGCCGAAGGCGCTGCTGTCGGCGCTGACCGGCCAGGGCGTCACGGAGCCGTTCCCGATCCAGGCCGCAACGCTGCCGAACTCGCTGGCGGGCCGCGATCTCCTCGGGCGGGGCCGGACAGGCTCCGGCAAGACCATCGCGTTCGGCCTCGCCGTGCTGGCCCGCACCGCCGGGCGGAGGGCGGAGCCGCGCTGCCCGCTGGCCGTGGTGCTGGTCCCCACCCGCGAACTCGCGCAGCAGGTCACCGAGGCACTCACCCCCTACGCCCGCGCCGTGCGCCTGCGGATGGCGACCGTGGTGGGTGGGACGTCGATGAGCCGTCAGGCATGGCTGCTGAACCGCGGGGCGGAGGTCGTGGTGGCCACGCCGGGCCGGCTGAAGGACCTGGTGCAGCGTGGTGACTGCCGGCTGGAGCGGGTCGGCGTCACGGTGCTCGACGAGGCGGACCAGATGGCCGACATGGGCTTCCTGCCGCAGGTCACCGAGCTGCTCGACCAGGTCGCCGAGGGCGGCCAGACCATGCTGTTCTCCGCCACCCTGGACCGCAACGTCGACCTCCTGGTGCGACGCTTCCTCAAGGACCCGGTCACCCATTCGGTGGACCCGTCCACGGCAGCGGTCGGCGCCATGGAGCATCACGTACTGCATGTGCAGAGCTTCGACAAGGGCGCCACGGTCGCCCACATCGCCTCCCGCGACGGCAGGGTGATCATGTTCGTCGACACGAAGCACGGCGCGGACCGCCTGGTGGAGGACCTGCTCGCGAACGGTGTGAAGGCCGCGGCCCTGCACGGCGGCAAGTCCCAGCCGCAGCGCACCCGCACCATGGAGCAGTTCCGCACCGGCGAGGTGACCGCCTTGATCGCGACCAACGTCGCCGCCCGCGGCATCCACGTCGACGGGCTCGACCTGGTCGTCAACGTGGACCCGCCGGTCGACCACAAGGACTACCTCCACCGGGGCGGGCGCACCGCCAGGGCCGGGGAGTCCGGCACCGTCGTCACGCTGGTGCTGCCCAACCAGCGCCGTGCGACGGCCCGCATGATGACGACGGCCGGCATCACACCCGTCGCCATCAGGGTGACCGCCGGTGACGAGGACCTGGCCCGCATCACCGGCGCCCGCGTGCCCAGCGGCATCCCCACCGTGATCCCGGACCCCGTCGTCGAGCGGCCGCGCCGCGGCTCGTTCGCGGGCCGCGACCGCCGCGGCCGCCCCGCCCACACCGTCGGTGACACCCGGGCCGCCGCCGGCCGCGATGACCAGGGCTCCGCCGGCCACCGTCGGCCGCCCGGCCGCCCCGCCCGGCTCGCGTAGCACCGCTCGGGCCCGGCGCGCGGTGCGGACCGGGCCCGAGCGGTTCTCCCGTTCGGCCACCCTGCCCCGGAAGCCCTGCCCGGCCGGCCGAGGGCCGGAAACGGAGGTGCCGAGGGGCCTTGCCGCCGATATAGTAAATGCGCATAGTAAATCGGAGGGCGGGGGTGGCTCGTGAGGGAGTCCGTGTCGGCGGCCGGGTTCGAGCGGGCGGCGAGTCCGGGGCAGAGTCCGGGGTTCCTGTTGTGGCGGGTGACCTTGGCGTGGCAGCGGTCGCTGGCGGCCGCGCTCAGGCCGTACGAGCTGACGCACGTGCAGTTCGTGCTGCTGGCCGGGGCGTGGTGGCTCGGGGCGGAGGAGGGGGCGCCGACCCAGCGGCGGCTGGCGGAGCACTCCGGGACGGACCCGATGATGACCAGCCAGGTACTGCGCACGCTGGAGGCGAAGGGGCTGGTGGAGCGGGTGCCGGATCCGGCGGACAGCCGGGCGAAGAGGGTGCGGGTGACGGAGGCCGGGGAGGCGCTGCGGGAGCGGGCGATGTACGCGGTGGAGGAGGCCGATGCCGGGTTCTTCGCGCCCGTGCCGCGCGGCGAGGTGCTCGCCGTGCTGGACGCGCTGTCCGGCGCGACCGTGAGGGGGACCGAGTGATGACCACGGAGACACCGCGCCTGTACCTGACGGACATCCGGCTGCCCGCCCGGGAGCCGTTCGACTTCCGCGCCTCGCTCGGGTTCATCGGCTCCTTCCCGGCGATGGCCGGGCAGCAGGGCACCGCGCAGGCCGCGCTCACCCTGGCCGTCCGGGAGGCGGGGGCGACCGTGGGCGTGCGGCTCACCGCCGCACCGGGGGCGCCCGGGCTGGTCGGCCGCGTCGCCGCGGAGCGGCCGGTCGGCGAGGAGGTGCTGCGGGCCGTCACCGAGCGCCTCGACTGCTACCTGGGGCTGTCCGACGACCTGACCGAGTTCTACCGGCTGGCCGGGCAGGACGAGCCCTTCGCCCGGGTGGTGGAGCGGCTGCACGGCTACCACCAGGTCAAGTTCCCCTCGCCGTTCGAGCTGCTCTGCTGGGCGATCCTGTGCCAGCGCACGCCGATGCCGGTGGCCCGGGAGATGAAACGGGCGCTGGTCGAGGCGGTCGGCAACCGGATCGACGTGGGTACCGAGCGGCTGTGGGCGTTCCCGGACGTCGAACAGCTGGCCCGGTTCGACGAGGGCGAGCTCCTCGCCCTGATCGGCAACCCGCGCAAGGCGGGCCACCTGTACCGCTCGGTGCGGCTGTGGGCCGGGCTGGACGAGCACTTCCTGCGCACCGGTCCGTACCAGGAGGTGCGCGAACAGTTGCTGACGCTGCCCGGGATCGGTGACTGGTCGGCCTCCTTCCTGCTGATCCGCGGGCTCGGGCGGATGGAGCGGATCGAGCTGGACAAGGAGATGGGCCGGGCCCTCCAACGGGTCTACCGGCGCCCGGTCGACGAGGCGGAGTTCCGTCGGCTGGCCGACCACTACGGGCCCTGGCAGGGCTACTGGGGGCACTACCTGCGGGCCGGTGGCTGACCGGACGGGAGGGGAGGGGGCCGGACGGGACGGGACCGGAGGAAGGGACGGGACGGGACCGGAGGAAGGGACGGGACGGGACCGGGGGAAGGGACGGGACGGGACCGGGGGAAGGAACCGGACGGGACCGGGGGAAGGGACCGGACGGGACGGCACGCCGGGCGCGCGGCGGGCGCCCGTTGCGGCGTACGGGGGGACCTGTCCGGACGGACGTCCGATGGCCGGGCGTCGGGCAGGGCCCGCGGTTAGCCTGGCCCGCATGTACAACGACGGTCTGGTGACGTGCACCGCACGTGAGCTCGTGATTCGCCGGTACTACTTCCCGCTGGCCTCCGCCAAGCGGATCCCCTACGGGCGGATCCGCGGGCTTCAGCAGGTGCCGCTGAGCAGGGTCGGCGGGCGGTGGCGGATCTGGGGGTCCGGGGACTTCGTGCACTACTTCAACCTCGACCCGGGGCGGGTGGACAAGAGCGTCGCCTTCGTCCTCGACCTCGGGGCGCGGGTGAAGCCGGTCATCACCCCCGACGACCCGGAGCGGCTGCTCGCGGCGCTGGCCGAGCACCGGATCCCGGTGACCAGGGGGTAGTTCAGTCCCCCCGGGGCTGCGAGGGGCCCGGCGCGGCCCCGGGGCGGCGTCAGCCGAGGGCCGGGCGGTGGCGGGGCCAGGTGGGGTGGTGCTGGTCGATGACGTAGTGGTGGCCGTGCTGCCAGGAGCCGCCGCCGGCGGGGCGGGCGTCGGCGAGGTGGGGATGGCCGGCGGGCAGGTCGGTGTGGAGGTGGCTGAGGGCGTCCGGGTCGCTGGTGGGCCAGATGGTGGTGGCGGTGACGGCGGCGGCGAGGGCGAGTGCGCCGAGGACGGCGGCGGTGGCCGGGAGGCCGGCGCCGGCGGCGAGCCAGCCGGCCAGCGGGTAGGTGAGCAGCCAGCAGCCGTGCGACAGCGAGAACTGGGCGGCGAAGGCGGCGGGCAGGTCGGGGTCGGCGGCGGAGCGCCGGATGACCCGGCCGCCGGGGGTGAGGACGGCGGAACCGGCGGCGCCGACCAGGGCCCAGGCGGCGAGCAGGGCGAACCAGCTGCCGGTGCCGGCCGGGGCGGCGGTGATCGCGGTGACGGCGGCGAGCACGCAGGGCAGGGCGAAGGCGGCGGGCAGCATGACGGACCGGTCGCTGACCCGGGCCAGCAGCCGGGGCAGCAGCACCGCGGCGAGCATCGAGCCGACGCCGTACGCGCCGAGGGCCAGCGACACGGCTCCGGCCGGGCGGTGGAAGTGGTCGCGGACGACGTTGACGGTGTCGACGAAGACGATCGCCCCCGCGGCGGCGACCGCGAGGTCCAGCGCGAGCAGGGCCCGCAGCCGCGGGGTGGCCCGGAACAGCCGGGTACCGAAGGCGGCCCTGCGGTAGAGGCCGCCGCGGCGTACGACCGGCTCGGGTGCGGGCCTGTCGTCGGCCCGCGGGCGGGAGTCCGACGGCGGCCCCGCGGGGAGGACGGCCGAGACGACCAGGGCGGCGGAGGCGAGGAAGCCGGCCGTCGTGCCGACGAACAGCCAGTTGTAGGGGACCACCGAGAGCAGCAGTGCGGCCAGGGCCGGGCTGAACAGGGACTCGAAGTCGTAGGCCAGCCGGGACATCGACAGCGCCTGGGTGTAGTCGCGTTCGGCGGGCAGCACGTCCGGGACGGTGGCCTGGAAGGTCGGGGTGAAGGCGGCGGAGGCGGCCTGGAGCAGGAAGATCAGGACGTAGATCTGCCACACCTGGTCGACGAACGGCAGGGCGAGGGCGACGCCCGCCCGGGTGAGGTCCGTGCCGACCATCAGGGTGCGCCGGGGGATGCGCCCGGCGAGGGCTCCGGCGATCGGTGCGATGGTCACGTAGGCGACCATCTTGATCGCCAGGGCGGTGCCGAGCACGGCCGAGGCGTTGCTCCCGGCGATCGAGTACGCCAGCAGCGAGAGCGCCACGGTGGCGAGGCCGGTGCCGGTCAGGGCCACGACCTGGGCGGTGAACAGGTGGCGGTAGGTGCGGTTGCGCAGCACGGTCAGCATGGGCCCGTCCCGGGGCGACGAGGAGGGGGTACGGGCTCATCATAGTTAACGCGTGCGTACCTGTGCACCTGTTGGGCGGGCCGGACGGTCCCGGGGGCGGGGGCGGCCGGGTCGTCAGTCGTGCGGCGGCAGGTGGGCGATCTGGTGGTCGGCGACGTTCAGTGCCTCGTCCACCAGCCGGCGCAGGTGGCCGTGCCGCAGCGAGTAGACCACCCGTCGGCCGTCCTTGCGGGTGGCGACCAGCCCGGCGAGGCGCAGCTTGGCCAGGTGCTGGCTGACCGAAGGGCGGGCGGCGCCGGTCGCCTCGGTCAGCGTGGTCACGTCCGCCTCACCCCGGCCGAGCCGCTCCAGCAGCGCCAGTCGGGTGCGGTCGGCCAGCAGGGCCAGCACGGACGCGGCCACGTCCAGCCGCGCCTCGGCCCGCTGCTGCGAGCGGTGTGCATCTGCCAGATCGGTGCCGGAGCTCATGGCGCCATGGTAGGGCCCGTGCGCAGGTGCGTTCATGACGACCGCCCGCGGCGCCGGTGCCGGTAGGCGAGGGTGACGGCCGCCAGCAGCGGTCCCCAGAGCAGCAGCGGGGCGTAGCAGGCGACCAGGACGACGGTGTGCCAGTCACCTGCGAACACGGGGGTGCCGTCCCGCAGCGGACGGCCCTGGAGCATGCGGCCGGTGGAGAGCAGGACCGTGAACAGCAGACTGCCGGCGGTGAGCACGGTGGCGCCGAGGGCGGCCGGGACGACGGCCGCGGCGACCGGGACGGGCCGTCCCCCCAGCAGCGGGAGCCGGCGCGGGAACACCTCGCCCCAGCGGGCGACCAGACCGAGCGCGGCGAAGGCGAACAGCTCGGAGACGGCCGACAGCAGCACCACGTACAGCTCCAGCGGCAGCCACCACGGCAGGGTGCCGGAGTCCTGCACGGCGTCGCCGTCCAGCGGGACGTGGAAGGTGCAGGTGGCGATCCGCCAGGCGCTGGACGGCAGCACGGTGAACGGCACCGCCCGGGCGGCGATCCGGGCCCAGCGCGGCACGCCGGAGACGGGGGTGTGGGCGGCGGCCCATGCGGTGCGCAGGCGGCCTGCGGCGGGGTGCGGGTGAGCGGCGGTCATGCGCGGTTCTCCGGTCCGGCGGGGGCTGTGCCCCGAACGCTCGCAGCCGGACCGGGAGGTGGACCTCCCCCGGCGGGAGGAACCGCCTCCCCCCGCCGGGGGAGGGGCCCTTCGGCCGACGTCGGAACGCTCAGACCGCCAGCTGCTCCTCGGTGGCCGGCGCCGGGGCGGGTTCGAGGTCGCCCAGTCGCGGGATCACGATCAGCGCGGCGAGGATCAGGGCGCCGGCGATGACGATCGGAGCGCGGACGCTGACGGTGGCTCCGATCCACCCGCTGAGGCCGGCGCCGATCAGCATCCCGATCCGGGTCAGCATCAGGTAGCAGCTGTTGACCCGGCCGAGCAGTTCCTTCGGCACGGTCTGCTGGCGCAGCGAGATCGCCTGGACGTTCCAGGTCACCACCCCGAAGTTGCCGAGGGCGAACAGCGGTGCCACCGCGAACACCGAGGGGCTCAGGCCCATCAGCAGCAGCGCCGAGCCCATCAGGACGAAGGAGAGGGAGATGCGGGCCCGACGGCCCATCCGCTCGCTGATCCGGCCGGCCAGCATGCTGGCGGCGGTGCCGCCGGCCACGCCGCTGGCGAGGACGGCGCCGTACGCCCAGGTGGGTTCGTTCAGGGTCCGGGTGACCAGCAGCGCCATCATGGTGATGCCGAGTGCGGAGGCGCCGCCCGCCAGGGCGGAGAGCGAGGCGACCAGGCGCAGCTGCTTGTGCCGGTACAGCCAGCGGACGCCCTCGCGGACCTCGGCCATGACCCGGCGGTCGGACTTCGCCCGGGGGGCACCGGAGCGGCCGGTCGCGGCGACCAGGGCGGCGGCCACCGCGAAGGAGGCGCCGTCCACGGTGAACGGGTAGCCGGCGGCGACGGCGAACAGCGTGGTGCCGACCAGCGGGCCGACCATCCGGCCGACCAGCTGGCCGCCCTGGAGGCGGCCGTTGGCGACGTCCAACCGGTCGGAGCTGACCACGTCCGGGATGGTGGAGGTGGCGGCGTTGACGAACACCGTCTCGCCGCAGCCCAGGACGAAGGCCAGGGCGGCGAGCAGGGCGAGCGGCGGGGTGGTGGAGAAGACGCAGGCGGCGAAGCCCAGCACGATGGCGGCGCGTCCGAAGTCGATCGTCCACATGAGCCGGCGGCGGTCGAAGCGGTCGGCGATGACCCCGCCGAACAGGGCCATCAGCAGCCAGGGCAGTGATCCGGCCACCGCGACCACGGACACCGCGGACGGGGAGTCCGAGATGGCCAGTGCGAGCAGCGGCAACGACGAGTCCCGCATGCCGTCGCCGACCGCTGATATCGACGAAGCCGACCACAGCATGGCGAATTTCCGGCCCAGTTGGGGCCTGGTGCGGTGCGGGGGTGTCGCTAGGCTGGCTGAGGTCACCGACGCAGTATGGCATGACCGCTACAGATTTGGCCGCCCCTTCACAGACCATTCCCAGCCGGAAGTCTCAGAGTCCGGAAACCCCCTTGACGAGGGTGCTCACTCCGCCCGCGAGGGCCAGCCCCAGCACCACCGTCCGGGCCCGCGGCTCCGGCACCCGGGTGGTCAGCAGCCGGCCGGCCACCGCCCCGCCGGCCAGCGCCATGGTCACCAACCCCCAGGCGGGAGGTTCCAGTTGGGGAACGCCCTTGACCGCCAGCGAGAAGGCGTTCACGACCACACCGTACAGCTGGGCGTTCGGCACGAACTCCCGGGCCGTCCAGCCGGAGTTCACCGCGTAGAGCGAGACCGCCGGGCCGCCGACCCCGGCCGCGGAGTTCATCAACCCGCTGGTGACACCCGCGACGACCGCCCCGCCGACCCCGCGCAGAGCGGCCGCCCGCACCCCGCGGATCACCAGCAGGGCGGCCGCGGTCACCAGCACGCCGATGCCGACCAGCAGTTCCGGCGTGGGCACCGTCGCCGCCACCCAAGCCCCCGCGGGTACCGTGCACACGGCCGCGGCCATCAGCGGCAGCATCGCTCCGGGCCGGACCTGCCGCCAGCTCCCGGCCAGCCCGACCGCACTGATCGCCAGCGCGGCGAAGTTCGCCAGCGTCACCCCGCTGTTCGGACCGAGCAGCAGCACCAGGACGGGCGCCGCGACCAGCGCGAAGCCGAGCCCGGCCAGCCGCTGGACGGTGGCGCCGAGCAGGACCACCAGTCCCAGCAGCAGTTCGCCGCTCCAGCCGCTCATCAGTGCTGGACGCCGGCGGAGAGCGAGAAGTCGGCGAAGTACGCCTGCTGGGTGCTCGCCGGGCCCCAACCGGTGTCGTGGCCGCCGTAGAAGGTGGAGAACAGCACCCCGCCGAAGGGGATGGAGCCGATGCCGGAGGCGGTGCCCTTGGCGGCGTGCACCTGGCGGCCGTCGTACCAGACGGTGATGTCGCCGGTGCCGCGGTCCACCAGCTGTTCGACGGTGTGCCAGCGGTCGTCGGCCTGGAAGTGCCAGTCGCCCAAGCCCTCGTCCACGCCGTAGCCGGTGGGGCCGGAGTTGCTCGGGGTGTAGAGGTAGACCTCGCCGTTGTCGGGGCTGCCCTTGGCGCCCCGCCACATGTAGCGGGTGGACCAGCCGGCGCCGTGGTTGCCGCCGGACTCCTCGCCGATCTTCCCGCCGTACAGGCCGGGCAGCTTGCCGGCCTTGCCCCAGTCGCGGCCGGCGGGGAACCGGACGGAGTACTTGAGGTCCAGGGTGCGGCCCTGGGCGAGCGCGGACAGGCCGAGGGAGTTCAGGTCGGTGTAGAACTGCCCGCCGCCCGGGTTGGGGCAGTCCGTGCAGGAGTTGGCGGAGGAGCCCGCGCCGTACGTCACCCGCAGCGCCGGGCCGCCGCCGGGGGCGGCCGGGTTGGCGACGGCGCCGAAGTCGGCCGCGCCCCAGGCGCCCTGGTCGGCCACGCCCCAGGCCCGGCGCCACTGCGGAGTGCCGTAGTCCCGGAATCCGCCGGTCCAGGCCGCCGCTCGGCCCGGTACGGGCGCGGCGGCGGAACCGGCGGTCGGGTGGTCCGTGGCCCGGGCCGGGGTGGCCGCGCAGCCGGCGGTGGCGAGCAGGGCCAGTGCGGCCAGGACGGCGGTGCGCGCGGTGCGGTTCATCCGGGCTCCTCGGTCGGCGGGCGATTCCTACCGATCATGCCGCACGGCCGAGTTGTGGTCGGGCAAAGGAAGGGGAAAGGACTGTGGCCGGGGGGGGGGGTGAGCGGGTTGGTTTAACGCCCAACCCGCCCCCGCCCGTGTAAGGGGGTGGCGGGGGTAGGGGGTGTGGGGGGTCGGGCCCGCGGGGGCCCGGTGG